>CAJWWC010000001.1 GCA_913048435.1 uncultured Flavobacteriales bacterium
TAGACCGATGGTTTTCTGAGAACAATCCAAATTGGAAAACCTTTTACATGATTGCAAATGAATTAACTGAAAATGACACATTAAAACAATATGTAACATCATGTCATGAACTGACTATAACAGTGGATACTAACCAAACAAAGATAGCTCAAATTCACGACGCTTGGATCGTAGATGGAAAGGTTAAAAAGTTTTATGTTTATGAAAGACCTGTCAATTCCAATAATTAAGTCAAATGAGAATAAAATGCTTTCAACTTCTTTCTTATAAGAATTAATAGGAATAGAATCGATGGTAGAAAAACAGCCAGTTACTGTTAAATTGGCATAGGGACAACACTTAGATTTGATAGCTTCCTTAATCAAATTTTATATTACTGTTATTGATTTTTAAGTGTCACAAGTCACTTTCTATTTTCCATCAAACACTATGAACTGGTTTCAATATTAAATGTTAGAATACAACGGTTCCAACAAGTACTATCTTTCAAATATTACTAAATTAATACATATGATATTTCCGTTATTATATTCGATTTAATCAAACAAACCCAAACTTATGGGGGAGTTGTCGATTAGTAACTCAATACGTTAAAATCAAAAGAGACGTGTAATTTTTTTTATTGATTATTAATTACACTCCAAAACAGTTCTTACATATGAAATGTTTCAATTCGAATCTAAAAATGTACTACAAACAGTATCTTTATAACATTAATTTGTAAGTTCTTTACTATTTTCTACCTATTCATAACTTGTTTCAAATGTACTTTCATAAACAATAGACTCATACGAATATTTTTTTCACAAGAAAATAGTGTGATTACAATAGTTAGTAAGGTAAATAATAAATTTGTTTTCATATTTAGATCGTAACCGTGTTTATGGTATACTTTTCAATGATAAATTTCTAATTTAAATTCTAAAACAATATCTTTATCATCGTACAAAACTTAATTTTTTAAATATTTTTTTCTTTTATGAAATTTTTTTCTTTAATGATAATCGCATTTGTTCCTTTATTATGTTTTTCACAAAAAATTTTTTCAGTTAAGTATGCAAATCAAGCTGACCTGAGGGTCTTTGTTGTTGAATATGAAAATCAAGCAGATTTAAAGGTTTATAAAGCTGAATATCCAAATCAATCCAAAGGCAACAAAGGTCATTGGTATTTTGTTGACTATCCAAATCAATCAAACAAGAAGGTTTTCTTTGTTGAATATTCTAATCAGTCAGATTTAAAAATATTTTTTGTTGATTATCCAAATCAATCGGGTTGGTTAAACAAAACAAAACAACATTTATTATACTAAATAGCAATTTTACAAGATTGATTTTAAAGCGGTTAAACTTTTTTTAATTTTTTAAAAATCTTAAAAATTCGTTTAGAATTAAAAATATTTTATTACAACTTAGGCATTTTTAAGCCTACGACTTACTTCAGTCCAATTAACTACATTGAAAAAGGCTTCTATATAATCTGGTCTTCTGTTTTGATAATTAAGATAATAAGCATGTTCCCACACATCAATACCTAAAATTGGAGTACTACCACACCCCGATTTCATTAGTGGATTGTCTTGGTTTGGTGTAGAGCATACGCTTAACACCCTTTCTTTTACGCATAACCAAGCCCAACCTGAACCAAACTGAGTGGCCGCTGCATTAGAAAAAATAGTTTTGAAATCTTCAAAAGATCCAAAACTAGTGTTTATAGCATTAGCTAAGTCACCACTTGGTTGTCCGCCTCCATTGGGACTCATAATACTCCAGAATAAGCAATGATTATAGTATCCGCCTCCATTATTTCTTATGCCAGCTGAAACATCACCAGCAAGAATAGATTCGATAGATTGTGTAGCTAATTCAGTTCCCTCAAGTGCAACATTTAGTTTGGCGGTGTAGCCGGCATGATGTTTACTATGGTGTATCTCCATAGTCTTAGCGTCTATGTGTGGCTCAAGAGCATCGTAAGAATAGGATAGTTTAGGTAATTCAAATGACATATTTTTATAATCTTAAGTTAATATTTATACAAATTTAAAAAATTACTTCATTATAGCTTTTTGGAATGTGTAATCAATTTTATGAATAACAGGAAAAAAGCCATCATCGTTCCAAATATTTCGTGCAATATAAGCCTTTAGTTGAGTGGATAAAATAAGTTTATCATATTCATCAAGTTCATTAAGTGGTAGTGAAACTTCAAAAGACTTGCAGTATCTGGCTAAATCATTATAATTTTCTGTATTTATTTCAAATAAATTAATAAAGTTGGATAGTTTTTGACCCTCTAATTCTTTTCGGTTTTGATTGGTGTAATTGAATGCAAACTGTCTAATTAAATCTTTTCGGATTGCCTCAGAAATGGCATTGTGGTAAGAATTGGTATCCAAAGGAATAAAAATATCAGGCATTATTCCACCACCTCCATAAACAACCCTGCCTTTTGGAGTAATAAATTTTAGACTGTCATTAAACTCTATACTATCTCTAGAAAATAGTTCGCCTTTATTGATTCTTTGTAAAAGTTCATCAGCGTAATTATCACCATCACCTTTATTATATGGGCGCTGTATACATCGTCCTGTTGGCGTGTAATATCGCTGGGTAGTAATGCGATATGCTGAGCCGTCTGGGTGTTCAAATTGTTCTTGGACTAAACCTTTACCAAATGAACGGCGACCAACTATAGTCCCTTTGTCGTTATCTTGTAATGCACCAGCAACAATCTCACTAGCAGAAGCTGAGCCCTCATCTATAATGACAGTTACAGGAGTATTGATTAGCAAACCTTTTCTATTCGAAAAGTATTCTTCTTTACTGCCTAAACGATCTTGGGTGTAAACTATGAGTAAATCGTCTTCTAAAAATTCGTTGCTGATGTTAATAGCAGCCCCCAAATAACCGCCGGGGTTATTTCTGAGGTCAAGAATTAGCTCCTTCATACCTTTATTTAAAAGTTTTTGGGTAGCTTCAATAAATTCATTGTAGGTATTGGCTGCAAAGCGATTGATTTTGATATATCCCATTTTGTCCGATATCATATACGATACATCGACACTATAAATAGGAATTTCATCTCTAGTAATTTCAAAGCCTAACAAATCTTGTTGACCTTTTCTCAAAATCCCAATATTTACCTTAGTTCCTCTTTTGCCCCTCAATAATTTGAAGACATCTTCATTTTCTAGTCCAGTACCTGCTATGGTATCTCCATTAACCGATATAATTTTATCGCCAGACAGAATACCAACACTTTGTGATGGACCTCCAGAGATAGGGGCAACCACTAAAATGGTATCTTTCAGTATGTTAAATTCTACACCGATCCCATCAAAACTACCCTCCATAGGTTCGTTGACGGCAGATAAATCTTTAGCTTTTATATAATAAGAGTGAGGGTCAAGTTCTTCTAATAAGTTAGTGACGGCTCTTTCTATTAGTTTTTGTCTGTCTATGCTATCGACATAAGCTTCTTCCAATTGGGATAACACTAAGTTAAACTTGTTGAATTCGCTTTGTTGAAATGTGTTGAAATTTAGGGAGTTACCCAGGTAAATACCGATTACAAAAACTACGGCAAATGCAATGGGGCCAAAATTCGATTTTTTATTCAGCATCATTAAAGTGTAAGAGTTCTACATTAGCTTTTCTTAAGAAATCCAAGCCAGTGGTATCTTTATATTCATCTAGATAGACCAGTCTTTTAATGCCAGATTGATGTATCAGTTTACTACATTCTTTACAAGGCGAAAGAGTTAGATATAGAGTAGCACCTTTGCAGTCGTTGGTGGAACGAGCTACTTTCATTATTGCATTTGCCTCAGCGTGCAAGACATACCATTTAGTATTACCTTTTTTATCTTCACAGTTGTTTTCGAAACCAGAGGGACAACCATTGTAGCCGTCAGAAATAATCATCTTATCCTTTACGATGAGAGCGCCTACTTGTTTTCTTTCACAGTGCGAAAGTTTAGCCCATTCTTGTGCCATTTTCAAATATGCCTTATCGTACTTTTTTTGTTTCATTTGTTCTAAACTGAAGTGTACAAAACTACAAAAAACCCCCTCTATTGCTGAGGAGGTTTGTAGTACCCGAGGCCGGGGTCGAACCGGCACGATATTGCTATCACTGGATTTTGAATCCAGCGCGTCTACCAATTCCGCCACTCGGGCAAATTTTATCTACAGCAAATTTAAAGTCTTTTTTTGCATACACCAATCAAAGTTTATAAAATAGTTTTGGGATAAATCAATTTTTCTATCTTTGCCACCCATAAAATATTATGTCGTCTAAAGTTAAAATATTTGCTGCTTCAGGGAGTAAGGAATTAGCCACTACCATAGCTGAAGAATTTGGACAATCACTAGGTAATACTTCTATCGTATATTTTAATGACGGTGAATTTGAGCCATCCTTTGATGAAACTGTTAGAGGTTGCCACGTTTTTATAGTACAATCTACACCGCCTCCATCTGATAATCTGATGGAATTATTATTAATGATTGATGCTGCTAAACGAGCCTCAGCTTACAAAATATCGGCAGTCATGCCTTATTTCGGCTATGCTAGACAAGATAAAAAAGGTAAACCTAGAGTTCCGATAGGAGCTAAATTAGTGTCTAATTTATTGACTGCCGCAGGTGTGGATAGAGTTATTACGATGGACTTACACGCCGACCAAATACAAGGTTTTTTTGAGGTTCCTGTGGATCATTTGTTTGCTTCTACACTTTTTGTACCGCATATACAAAGTTTAAATTTAAATAACTTGTGCATTGCATCTCCTGATATGGGAGGAACAAAACGGGCCAACACATATGCTAAGTATTTACAAACCGATGTTGTAGTATGTTACAAACATAGAGATAAAGCCAATGAGATTAGTAAGATGATGTTGATTGGTGATGTACAAGCCAAAGACATTGTGTTGGTAGATGACATGGTAGATACAGCCGGAACTTTAACTAGAGCGGCAGACCTTATGATGGAAAATGGCGCGAACAGCGTAAGGGCTTGTTGTACTCATGGTATTCTATCAGGAAGTGCCATAGAAAAAATTAATAACTCTCAGCTTTCTGAGCTAATCGTTACAGATACCTTAAAAAAAGAACATAAAAGCGATAAAGTTAAAGTTATTGAGGTTGGCAATTTGTTTGCAGATACTATTAAGAGAGTATACGCCAAACAATCCATTAGCTCAAACTTTATAAGTTAATTATTAACCCATTATTTTTATTTAAAATGAAAACATTTGCATTAAGTGCTAGCATTAGAGAAACCAATAAAATAGCTAATAGAGCACTAAGAAATCAGGGTAAAGTACCATGCGTACTTTACGGGGGAGAAAAGCAAGTGTACTTCTCTGCTACTGAGAATGACCTAAACAAGCTTGTCAATACTCCGGATGTATATTTGTTGAACATTGATATAAACGGAGAAAGCTTTCAAGCGATACTTCAAGATATTCAATTTCACCCTTTAACAGATAGAATCATTCATGTCGACTTCTTACAAGTATTTGACGAAAAAGAAGTAACTGTGAATATCCCTATTAATTTTATTGGTACACCTATTGGTGTTCGTAACGGTGGTAACCTATTGGTAAGAAAAAGAGCGATTAGAACTCGTGCTATTCCAGCTAACCTACCAGATGCTATCGACATTAACATAGAAGAATTGAAAATTGGAAATTTTCTTTACATTGGAGATATTAGAGATGAAAGATATACGTTCCTAGCAGGCGATAAATCTGTAATTGTTGGTGTGAAAACATCTCGTGGCGCTATTGAAGATGAGGAGGAAGAAGAAGGTACTGAAGAAAGTGCAGCAGAAGGAGGAGATGCCCCAGCAGCTCCAGCAGAACCTTCTGACGAATAATATTTTCTATATTTAAACAATGAAATACCTCATTGTTGGATTAGGTAACCCTGGTGTCAAGTACGAAAATACAAGACACAATATAGGATTTAAAGTATTGGATGCTCTAGCCGAGTCGTCCAATACTTCTTTTGTAGAGGAAAAACACGCTTACTATACTTATATTAAGTATAAGTCCAGAATCTATCACCTTATTAAGCCTACAACTTTTATGAATTTGAGTGGTAGAGCCTTAAACTATTGGATGCAACATCTAAAAGTCAATGTTGAAAATATTCTCGTGGTAAGCGATGATATCGCTTTGCCTTTTGGGGTCATGCGACTTAGAGGTAAAGGCTCAGATGGTGGACACAACGGTTTAAAAGATATCAATTATTATTTAGGGCATACTAAATATGCCCGTTTACGCTTTGGTGTAGGTAATAAGTTTTTGAAAGGGCAACAAGCTCAGTACGTCTTGTCTGAGTGGACATCAGATGAAGTAAAGGACATGTCAGAACGCATTCAACAGGTTATAAAGATGGTATTAGCTTTCGGCACCATTGGCTTGGTTCGAACAATGAGTGATTTTAACGGAAAGTAGCATTTTATATAAGATAATTTAATCACGGTTCCAACCTACTTTCTTTGAAATAAGACTATGCAGTTGCTCAATAGCAACACGTTCTTGTTTCATAGTATCTCTATCACGAATGGTAACCGTTTTATCTTCTAAAGTTAGGTGATCGACTGTAATGCAGTATGGTGTGCCAATTGCATCTTGGCGTCTATATCGCTTTCCTATTGAGTCTTTTTCTTCATATTGACAATTAAAATCGTATTGTAAGGATTTTAAAATTTCTTTAGCCTTTTCTGTAAAGTTATTTTTTTTAGTTAGTGGTAATATAGCAGCTTTTACGGGCGATAAAATCGGAGGAATACTCAACACTAATCTTTTTTCATCATTGATTTTTTCTTCTTTAAAGCAATGGCTAAGTATAGTTAAAAACATACGGTCAAGTCCAATAGACGTTTCTACCACATAAGGCACATAACTTTCATTAATTTCAGGGTCAAAGTATTGGACTTTTCTTCCAGAATGTTCTTGATGACTTTTCAAATCAAAATCTGTTCTAGAGTGAATACCTTCCAATTCTTTAAATCCAAATGGAAACTTAAACTCAATATCACATGCGGCATTAGCGTAATGGGCTAAATTGTCGTGGTCATGAAAACGGAGCTGTTCCTTATCAATACCTAAGCTGAGGTGCCACCGCATGCGATTTTTTTTCCAATGTTCGTACCATTTCATTTCTTGACCAGGTCTTACAAAAAATTGCATTTCCATTTGTTCAAACTCTCGCATACGGAAGATAAACTGTCGAGCTACTATTTCATTTCTGAAGGCTTTACCGGTTTGAGCAATACCAAAAGGCAACTTCATGCGGGCTGTTTTCTGAACATTGAGGAAGTTGACAAATATACCTTGAGCCGTTTCTGGTCTTAGGTATAAATCTGTCGCCCCATCAGAAGTAGAACCCATTTGTGTTTTGAACATCAAGTTAAATTGACGCACATCAGTCCAATTTTTTGTTCCTGAAACAGGGCATGCAATATCTAATTCTTCAATAAGTGCTTTGACGTCTGCTAAGTCATTATTACTTATTGCTTTAGTAAAGCGTTGAATAATTGAGGAGCATTTTTTTTTGTAGCCAACTACTCTGGGGTTTGTAGAGAGGAACTGGTCACGGTTAAAACTATCACCAAAACGTTTAGCGGCTTTCTTTACTTCTTTTTCAACCTTACCTTCTATTTTAGCTACATGATCTTCAATAAGAACATCGGCACGATATCTCTTTTTAGAATCTTTGTTGTCTATTAATGGGTCGTTAAAAGCATCAACATGGCCAGAAGCTACCCAAGTTGTGGGATGCATAAAAATAGCAGTGTCTAAGCCTACTACATTATCATTCATATTGATCATTGACTTCCACCAATAGTTGCGAATATTATTTTTTAACTCTACCCCATTTGGGCCATAATCGTACACCGCACCTAATCCGTCATAAAGTTCACTAGACTGAAAAATAAAACCATATTCTTTTGCATGAGCAACTACTTTCTTAAAAACTTCTTCATAATTTGCCACGTAGCAAAAATAAACATATTCGTTAAATTATTACATGCTGTTTCGTTATCTTTGTTTTATGGTTCAGGTAGAGGATAAAATTGTTTCTTTTGAAGTTTTTGAAAAGCAATTTGTTTGTGATTTGTCAGCATGTAAAGGGGCTTGTTGTGTTGACGGCGATGCTGGTGCTCCACTAGCTGACGATGAGCTGGATGTGCTTTCTAAAATATTTAATGAAGTGAAACCTTACATGCGTCAAGAGGGCATAACGGCAATACAGCAACAAGGCATGTATGTGGTAGATGCTGATGGAGACAATACGACTACTTTAGTCAACAATAAAGAGTGTACTTTTGTTTCTTTTGACCATAACGGAACAGCTAAATGTAGCATTGAACAAGCGTATAATGACGGTAAAATAGAATTTAAAAAGCCCATCTCATGTCATCTTTTCCCGATAAGAATTAAGAAGTATAGAGACTTTGAAGCTGTTAATTACGAGTCCATTGATATATGTCAATCTGCTTGTGAATGCGGAAAAAATTTACAAGTGCCAGTTTATTTATTCCTTAAAGAACCACTTATTAGAAATTATGGTTTTGAGTGGTTTCAGCAGTTGTTAATTGCAGCTCGCTTATTAAATGAAAGTTAAATTATGCATAATTTTAATTAATTTTATAAATCTCAAGCTGTGTATTGACGTTCATTTTTTTTTCTTTATTAGCTTTGAAAACATCAAAAATTACATTCCCTGATTAAGATTAAATAATTTGAAACTAAAAAACTCAACGAGTGTTAAAAACTTGAAATTATTGTGAATAAAATTGAATTGCTTTACATTTTTTTTTTTGAAACATTTGTGGTGGAAAATTCCTACACCTTGTTGAGTCAATAAGTGTCTTATAACATTCTACTAGGTTAATTACAGGAGTAAATACCAAAAACATTAAGCTAACCAAGAAAGGTAGCGGCATTGTTAAAATGTCGTAACACAATCCCTTTCGCTTAATTTTTAAA
Source organism: uncultured Flavobacteriales bacterium (assembly GCA_913048435.1). GTDB lineage: Bacteria > Bacteroidota > Bacteroidia > Flavobacteriales > UBA7312 > UBA8444. Next base: position 9,008 of record CAJWWC010000001.1, read on the forward strand.
AAAAAAATATGGATAGAATAATTTTTAAAAGAGATCAATCACAACAAAAATTTAACCCACAAAAAATTACAGATGCCATTTCATATGCTATGGTAGCATCAGAAGAGGGAGGTATTGATGACGCAAAAAAAATAACAACAAACGTTCTTGAAAAGTTAGACATAAAAAAACAAAGCAACCCGAGATACATACCTAATGTTGAAGAAATTCAAGATATGGTTGAAAATGAATTAATGTTAACCAACTTTTTAAAAACAGCCAAAGCGTACATTCTATATAGAAATAAGCAGGCAACAAAGCGTGAAAGAAATATTTTTGCTAAGCGAATTAATCTTAAACCTTTTGAATACCCAGAATTATATGAGTACGTTCCTGCAATAAGACACTCTTATTGGATTCACACAGAATTTAATTTCACCAGCGACATTCAAGATTTTAAAGCCAAGCTCACTAACAGAGAGCGAAGTGCAATAAAAAATGCAATGTTAGCAATCTCGCAAATAGAAGTAGCCGTTAAATCTTTTTGGGGTGATATTCATAAAGTCATAACTAAACCGGAGATCGGTTCTGTTGGGGCAACATTTGCAGAAAGTGAAGTAAGGCACGCTGATGCCTATTCTCATTTGTTAGAAATATTAGGTCTCAATAAAGAATTTGAAAAAATCAAAGACAATCCAGTTTTAACAAGACGAGTAAGATATCTTGAAGCCTCATTAATGAATTCCAAAAGTTCAAATCACCAAGAATACACTGAGTCAATACTTCTCTTTTCATTGTTTATAGAACACGTTTCTTTATTCTCTCAGTTCCTAATTATTATGGCCTTTAACAAACATAGAAATATGCTAAAAGGAATCTCTAATGTTGTTGAAGCAACATCAAAGGAAGAGCAAATTCATGGTGACTTTGGTATTGACGTAATAAACATCATAAAAAAAGAAAATCCTGACTGGTTTGATGAACTTTATGTAAATAAAATTCATGCTATGTGTAGGGAAGCCTATGAATCAGAAATTGATATCGTAAATTGGATATTTGAAGACGGAGAATTAGACTTTGTCCCCATAAATCAAATTGATGAATTTTTAAAAGACAGATTTAATAAATCTCTTGTCAGTATTGGATTTCCAAAACTATTTGAAGTAGATGAAAGAATTTTACAAGATACAGAGTGGTTTAATGATGAAATAATTGGCACAAAACATGGTGATTTCTTCGTTAAAAGATCCATAAATTACAGTAAGAGAACACAAAGTATAACATCGGACGATTTATTTTAAAAAATACACTATGAAAACACCATCACAATTAAATCCAGTTGCAGATATAAGTAGTAACCAACAATTAAATAAATCAAACAAAACTTCAAATTTAAGTGAAAGTAAAAACTTTTCTTGGCTTACAGAGCATAGCAGACAATTTTTAGCCGCAGGATATTTGTCAAATGATGAAGCACCTGAAGAAAGGGTTAAAGCAATTGCAGACAACGCTGAAAAGATTTTAAACATTCCAGGCTTTTCCGACAAATTTTATAATTATATGTCTCAGGGTTTTTATTCCTTAGCCTCCCCAGTTTGGTCAAATTTTGGTAAAGAAAGAGGGTTGCCTATAAGTTGTTTCGGGTCTAACATTGATGATGACATGGGTAATATACTTTACACTCAATCTGAAGTTGGAATGATGTCAAAGCTTGGTGGCGGCACCTCAGGTTATTTCGGCCATGTTCGTCATAGAGGAGCTGAAGTCAAAGATAATGGTTTTGCATCAGGAGCTGTTCACATTATGCAATTATTTGAATCAATGGTTGATGTCGTTAGTCAGGGTTCTGTACGAAGAGGACGGTTTTCACCGTATTTACCTGTTGAGCATAAAGATATTGAAGAATTTTTAGATATCGGAACTGAAGGTAATCCAATTCAAGAGTTAACACATGGTGTTTCAATAACCGATGATTGGATGCAAGAAATGATAGATGGAGATGAAAACAAAAGAAAAATTTGGGCAAAGATTATACAAAGAAGATGCGAGATAGGATACCCCTATATTTTCTTCAAAGACAAAGCCAATAATGGTGCTCCAGATGTATTTAGAGATAAAAATCTAAGTATAAACGCAAGTAACCTTTGTACTGAAATTATGCTTCCTTCAAACACCAATTGGTCATTTGTTTGTGTTTTATCATCTGTCAATCTTCTCCACTACGATAAATGGAAAAACACTGATGCTGTTGAAACAATGATTTACTTTTTAGATGCAGTAATTACTGAATTTTTAACAAAACTCGAACGATATAGGGACTCTAATAGTAGTGACGACAAGCAAACGTTTTTATTTATGGAACGCGCTTATAATTTTGCGAAAGATAATCGTGCTCTTGGTATGGGTGTTTTAGGTTGGCATTCTTTACTTCAGTCTAAATCTCTTTCATTCGATTCTCAAGATGCCTTTGATTTAAATAGTGAAGTATTCAAATTAATAAAAGACAATTCCTATAAAGCATCATCCGAATTATCCCAAAAATTAGGAGAACCAAAAACACTAAAAGGTTATGGAAGGCGTAACGCCACATTGAATGCTATAGCACCAACTACCTCTTCTGCTTTTATTTTGGGGCAGGTATCCCAGGGAATTGAGCCAATTTGGTCAAACGTATACGTAAAGGATATAGCTAAAGTTAAAACAACCATAAAAAACCCTTTTTTAGTGCAGCTGCTAGTAGAAAAAGGCTGTAACAATAAAGAAATTTGGGACAGTATTAGAGAAAATGATGGCTCCGTACAGCATCTAGAAATATTGACAGACCATGAAAAAAATGTATTTAAAACATATTCTGAAATTGATCAAATGGACATAATATATCAAGCTGCCAACAGGCAAAATCATATCGATCAGGGCCAGTCATTAAATATAATGATTCACCCTGATATGTCACCAAAAGAAATTAATAAAATTCACGTAACTGCCTGGAAGTTAAACATAAAATCTTTGTACTATCAACACAGCATGAATGCTGCTCAAAAATTTAAGCAGAAAAAAGAATGTGAAAGTTGTGAAGGTTAATCCTTTATTTAATCAATTATCGATGATTTAGACAAAAGCATTTTCTCCAGTTATATCTAGGCCTGTAATTAATAAGTGTATATCGTGTGTTCCCTCGTAAGTGACTACCGACTCAAGGTTCATCATATGTCGCATGATTGGATATTCTCCGGTTATTCCCATGCCCCCTAGTACTTGTCTAGAATTTCTAGCTATGTTTAATGCCATATCAACATTATTCCTTTTACACATAGATATTTGTGCTGAGGTAGCTCTGTCTTCATTTCTTAAAACTCCTAACCTCCAAGTAATAAATTGAGCTTTAGTTATTTCAGTAATCATTTCAGCTAATTTCTTTTGTTGTAATTGAAAGCTTGCAATTGGTTTGCCAAATTGAATACGCTGCTTCGAATAGCGTAAAGCGGTATCATAACAGTCCATCGCTGCGCCGATAGTACCCCATGCAATACCAAAACGAGCCGAATCCAAACAACCTAATGGGGCTCCGAGGCCATCCTTATTTGGCAACAAATTTTCCTTTGGTACCTTGACATTATCAAATACTAGTTCACCGGTGGCAGAAGCTCTCAAACTCCATTTATTGTGTGTCTCAGGTGTTGTAAAACCCTCCATTCCTCTTTCAACAATCAGCCCTTTGATTCTTCCGTCTTCATTTTTTGCCCAGACAATCGCAATATCAGCAAAAGGAGAATTTGATATCCATAGCTTGGCACCGTTCAACAGGTAATGATCTCCCATATCTTTAAATTGTGTTGTCATTCCTCCAGGATTGGAACCAAAATCTGGCTCTGTTAATCCAAAGCAACCAACTATTTCACCATTAGCAAGCTTGGGAAGAAAACGCCTCCTTTGTTCCTCATTTCCGTATTTGTAAATTGGATACATGACAAGAGATGATTGAACTGAGGCCGTAGAGCGAATACCGCTATCGCCTCTCTCTAATTCTTGCATAATAAGACCGTAGGAAATTTGATCTAGACCCGCTCCTCCGTATTCTTCCGGAATGTAAGGACCAAAGGCTCCAATTTCAGCTAAACCGCCAATAAGGTGTTTGGGAAAGATTGCTTTTTGACAATTATCTTCAATTATAGGTGAAACTTCTCTTTTCACCCAGTCTCTTGCAGCTTCACGTACTAATTTATGTTCGTCACTGAGTAAATCATCTAATTGAAAGTAGTCATGGGCTTGATATAAATCTTTTGACATAATAATTTATTTAGGTTAGGGCAAAATTATTGAATAATTTATGATAATTGGTTAAATTGCATAGAAATCGGTGCTAATGAGGCAATTTTTTTTTATAATTTTATTTTCAATTATATTTTCATCATGTAAAAAGAATGAAATTGATAACTCAATAGATTTTAATCCAAATTTTTCAACATATACAAACGTTAAAATAATTTTCGATTCCAATTGTGTTGGATGTAATTATAGCCAAAACCCTTACATAATTGATTTAACAAATTATACCTTAATAAAAAATTATTTAGACGGAACTAATACAGTGATTGAACGACTTGAATCAGATGATGAGTTTTATCGAATGCCACCGTCACTAAGTTTACTAGATTACGATAAGCAAAATTTAATCGATTGGATTAATACCGGATATATACAATAAATGGATTTAATCGCACATTTAAACCCCACTAAACCTACACAATGGGTATTTATATTTTTTCTTTTAAAATTATTATACATCTCATTAATTAAGTTTAATTTTTGGAATTACTTTTTGTTAATACTAAAATCATCATTTAGTCAAAAGTTTCAAAATCAATTTTTCAGAGAAGAAATAAATTCAAAACAAAAAGTGTTTTTACTTCCAATTTTTGTTCTGTCATTTGCGCTATTTCTGAGTTATCAAAACTCATCTATTAAGGTGTTTTTAGTAGACGTTTTTTGGATTAGCTTATATTTAGGTATAAAATATCTTTGTATTTTTTGTGTTGGTTTTGTCTTTGAAAAAGAATATTTGTTTGAAGAAGTTATTTTCCACTCATTTATGTACGAAAAGTTAGTTGGATTATTACTACTTCCACTAAATGTTGTTTTGTTTTATTCAAATTTAAAATCTGATTTTGTTCTTTATTTTATAACCATTTTTTTAATTTTTGCTGCATTTTACAAATGGTTAAGGATGCTATATTTAAGTTTTTTTAATAGTTCACTTCTCAAAGCCCATATAATTATATATCTTTGTTCCGTAGAAATTTTGCCATTAATAATTTTGACAAAAAATCTTTATTGAATTATTCTTGGCCTAGTGTAAATATAAAAAAACAGTCTTTTGAAAGAGAATAGAGTTAAGACCATCTTGGTTTCTCAACCAAAACCTGATACTGATAAGTCACCATACTTCAACTTAGCTAAAAAATGTAATGTTAAAATTGATTTTTTTCCATTTATACACGTTGAAGGATTAACCGCTAAAGAATTCCGTCAACAAAAAATAAGTATTTTAAGCCACAATGCTGTGATATTTACAAGTAAAAATTCAATGGACCATTTTTTCAGAATGTGTGATGCAACTCGTATAACAGTTTCAGAAGAAATGAAATACTTTTGCGTTTCAGAAGCTATTGCATATTATCTCCAAAAATACATAACGTACAGAAAGCGAAAAGTGTTTATAGGAAGGCAAAAAATTGAAGATTTACTTCCTGTTCTAAAAAAAAATAAAGAAAGTAAATTTTTATTGCCTTGTTCTGATATTTTGAAAGATAGCATTCCTGCTTTTTTGGAAAAAAATGGATTTGATTTTACTAAAGCTATAATGTATAAAACTGTGTGCAGCGATCTTTCAGATTTAGAAAATGTATTTTACGATATTTTAGTATTCTACTCACCTTCAGGTATTAAATCCTTGTACCAAAACTATCCAAATTTTAAGCAAAACAGTACAAGAATAGCTGCATTCGGACCTACAACTGCAAAAGCTGTAAAGGACGCTGGTCTTAATCTTGATATTAAAGCGCCAAGTCCAGAAAACCCATCTATGACTATGGCGCTTGAACAATACATCAAAAAAGTTAATAAACGTTAGCTCTTTTATTAAATGTATGTTATCTAACTGTTTTCCAAAAAATGATAGACTTTGTGGTTCACTTGAAATTAAATCTCTCTTTTTGAAGGGAGATAAGATGTACGAGTACCCTTTTCAAGTTTTGTGGAAAGAAAATTACAACTCACAATCACCACTGAAAATTGCAATAAGTATTCCCAAAAAAAAAGTTAGTAATGCTAGTAAACGTAATCACATAAAACGTTTGATAAGAGAAGCTTACAGAAAAAAAAAGTTTGTTTTGGTAGAAAAATTATTAAAAAAAAATAAGTCTATGAATTTAATGTTAGTTTACACATTGCCAAGCATTTTATCATCTACTGAAATTGAAGATAAAATAAGTGTAACTTTACAACGTTTAGTAGAAGAGATATGAGTCGAGTAATTTCAGTATTTTTACAAGCAATAATTTTATTTTACAAAGGTGCAATTTCACCTTTGTTTACACCTCGTTGTAGATACACTCCTAGTTGTTCGGAATATGCACTTCAAGCAGTAAAAAAACACGGGCCTTGGAAAGGTTTTCTGCTAGCCATTAAACGTTTATCAAAATGTCATCCTTGTAGTGGCCATGGATATGACCCTGTGCCTTAAAATTTAATCCATATAATGAAAAAAATTAAAAAATATACGCTAATTATTGGCTTATCGTTAGCCAGTATTTTATCTCTTGGCTTTGTAGATAATTTCTTTGAAATTTCTAAAAATCTAGACATTTTTACTTCTCTGTATAAAGAGTTAAATATTTATTACGTTGATGAAACCGACGCTGGTGAACTGATGAAAATAGGTATTGATGCTATGTTGGAGTCTCTCGACCCTTATACAACTTATATTCCAGAATCTGAAAAGGAAGATTTTGAGTTTATGACAACCGGACAGTATGGAGGAATAGGAGCTATTATCACCAAAAATGGAGATTGGGTTTATGTTAGTGAGCCTTATGAGGGTTTCCCTGCTGATAAAGCTGGGCTAATTGCTGGTGATAAGTTTGTTGAAATTGCTGGCGAATCTGCTAAAAATAAATCAACTGAAGATGTTAGTAAAGTGTTAAAAGGTGAACCTAATACACCCGTTAAAGTGTTAATTGAAAGAGAAGGTCTTGCCAAACCGTTTGAAGTAGAAATAATAAGGCAAGAAATAAAACTCAACTCTGTTCCATACTATGGGCTAATTTCTGATAGTATTGGATACATTAAAACACGTTCATTTACTCGCAACATTACTAAAGAAGTAATTGATGCATATAAAGACATAAACGGTAATCAAAATTTAAAAGGTTTAGTTCTAGATTTAAGAGGTAATCCTGGTGGGCTTCTAAACGAGGCTATTAACATGGCTAACGTTTTTATTGATAGAGGCAAAGAAATTGTCTATACTAAAGGTAAAATCAAAGATTGGGATAAAAGTTATAAAGCAAGAAATGAGGCCATTGATACAGAAATTCCTTTAGTAGTGCTTATAAATAGAAGTTCAGCTTCAGCTTCTGAAATAGTTTCTGGCGCTGTACAAGATTTTGATAGAGGTGTTGTAATAGGCCAACGAAGTTTTGGTAAAGGCCTGGTTCAACAAACTAGAAAATTAAGTTATAACGCTCAGTTAAAGGTAACTACTGCAAAATATTATATTCCAAGTGGAAGATGTATTCAAGCACTTGACTACTCCAACAGAGATGACGATGGAAGTGTGGGTAAAGTGCCAGACAGTCTGAGAACAGAATTCAAGACTTTAGTTAATGAGCGTTCTGTTTTTGATGGGGGAGGAATTACTCCAGACATAATAATTGAACCAGAGAAATTTAGTAACATTTTAAGAAGCTTAGTTTCAAAACGACATATTTTTAATTTTGCCAATGAGTACAGAAGAAATAATCAGTCAATTGATGATGCAAGATCATTTACAATAAGTGATGATATTTATGATAAGTTCAAACAGTTTCTAAATGATAAGGAATATGAGTACGAAACAAAAACTGAGAAAGCGATTAAAAAACTTAAAAAAGACGCTGAGGGTGAAAAATATATTGAAGAGTTACAATCTCAATTAGAAGTATTAAGTTCAAAAATGGAAGAAAGTAAAAATAACGATATTGAACGCTTCAAAGACGAGATAAGCGAACTCTTAGAAATGGAAATAGTAACACGATATTTTTATCAAAAAGGAAAAATTGAAACAACGATAAAGCATGATGAAGAAATATCAAAAGCCATTTACGTATTGAACAATATGGACCTTTATGATGCCATTCTTCGAGGCGATAGCATTCAGAAATGAAACCTAAAGGAATAGCACTAATTATATTAGCATTTTTTGCTCCTATATCAATTTTTGTAACTGACTTAGCTATTTTTTTTCTAGCTATTATATGGTTGTTTGAAGGTCAGTTTAAGTCAAAGTGGAATAAGATTAAATCCAGTCCGTGGATACTTTCCTTATTAGCTTTGTTTTTTCTTTACATGGTGGGGATGCTGTGGGGAACCAATCATCAGGGTGCTGATTGGCTATTTCAAAAGAGTGCATTACTTTTAATTTTACCTATTTTATACACTTTTAACTTTAGTCAAAAAGAGGTGAAATATTCTTTAGTTGCCTTTCTTTCAGCGACAACACTTTCTGCTCTCATTGCCAATTTGATTAACCTTGGATTGATAAATCATCTCTTTAAATACTCCTCAATTTTCGTTAAAAATTGGCAAATTCCGGCCTTTATGAATTATATAGATCACAATATATATTTAGCTTTTTCATTACTCATAACCTTTTTACTCTTGTTTTATGGCTATCCCAAAAAAAAGTTAAGAGCTGTATTAATTTTTATTTCAATATTATTTTTATTGAGTCTTTACACTGAAAAAGGCAGATCTGGACAGCTTGCTTTTTCATTTATCTTTTTATTCTTTTTTTTAATTGCTTTTTGGCACAAGAAAAGTATTATTTTTTTATCTGTTTTAGCTATAGCAGGAATTAATATGTCTGCTTATTTTTTATCTTCAAATTTTAAGAAACGAATGGATAGTATTCCAATACAACTTACACAGTTGGGAAAAAATAAGGTCAATAGTTTAAATACTCGTTATTATCTCTACAAGTACTCGTTTGAAAAAATTAAAGAAAAACCATTATTAGGCTATGGTACCGGAAGCTTTGTAAAAGAGTTTTCCTCAATCAGTGAACACGCAACCAAAACTATTGCTGGAGTTCACAAAACCCCTCATAATAATTACCTTTTCATTTGGTTTGAACTGGGACTGTTGGGACTAGTGGTTTTTTTATGTATATTTTTTTTTCAGCTTAAGGCTTATAACTCCTTAAATCAAGGGTATTTTAGGATGATTTTTCCTGCAGTTTTTTTAGTAATAATGTTGACAGATACATATTTGCAAAATCACAACACAGCAGTTTTGTATTGTTATCTGTCCTTTATTTTTTCGACTTACTCCTTCGAGTAAATACGTTTTATTCTTCGATTGAGAGTTGCTATTATTTCATAGGGAATGGTATCCAAATCCTCAGCTAATTTAGAAACACTGTATTTGGGGCTAAAAATAGTTACCTCTTGCCCTTCCTGAGCACTGACTTCGGAGATATCAGCTACAAAGCTATCCATACTTATATCACCAATTATACGACATGCAGTATCCTTGATGAAGACTTGCCCATTTTGATTTCCTAATTTTCTGTTGAGACCGTCGGCATATCCAACAGGTATAACTGCAATATGCATGTCTTTATCTGCAACAAATGAGTTTTGATAACCTACTTTCTGTCCTTTTTTGACAAATCTTGTTTGACTGATTACACTCTTTAAGCTAAAAATTTGCTTTAAATTAGGATGATCTAATCCTCCATATAAAGCTATTCCCAACCTAACCCATTCGTTAGAGTCAACACTAAAACGCATAGCTCCATTACTATTCATTATATGAAATGGAATATGTATTCCAAGAGAGTCTTCAAGATTTTTACATAAGTATTTAAATTGCTGAATTTGTTGTTCGCTAAAACCATCTTTGTTCGAGTCATTAGAAGATGATAAATGTGAACAAACACTCTCTATGTTGAGCTGAGGATTGTTTTTAAGTGTTGAAACGATGTCTTGTATGTCAGTTGTTTCAAAACCATACCTATTCATACCAGTATTAAATTTTAAATGAATAGAAACCTTTTTTTTACAATTGGCATATAATTTAAGTAGTCTATGATTAAATATTACAGGCTCTAATTGATATTGAATAATCGTATTTACACTTTTATATCCAGCGTTGGCTACAATTATTGGCTTAGTGATTTCTTTTTTTCGTAACTGAACGCCCTCCTCAAAGTCTGCCACCCAAAAAGCGTGAACGCCCAATTTTTCAAGGTATTTTGAAATTTCTATATCACCCAAACCATAAGCAAAAGCTTTAACTACTGCAATAGTTTTTACAGCATTAGGAAGTTTACTTTTGAGAAAGTTAAAGTTAGCCTCAAGAGTATCGAGGTTAACATGCAGTATGGTTTCGTGGGAATTGGTCATTATTTACTAAAACAATTTCTGCAACGGGCTTCATATTCTTTTTTTTCTCCCAACAGTATTTGTTCGTCTTTGTTTACTATTCTAAATGAATAATTAGCTAAATCGCCACATTGAACACAAATAGCTCGAACTTTGGTTACATCTTCTGCAATAGACATCAACTGTGGAATAGGTTCAAACGGATTGCCTTGATAATCCATATCTAAAGCAGCAATAATAACACGAACACCCTGATTTGCTAATTTGTTACATACTTCAACTAAATTATCATTGAAAAATTGTGCTTCATCAATTCCTACTACTTCTTTATTCTGGCATAATTTGATAATATCAGTTGCATCACGAATAGCTACACAATCTATTGCCCTCATATTATGGGAGACAACTTTATCCTTCTCGTATCTTTCTTCAATAGATGGTTTGCAAATAATTACGTTTTGCTTAGCTATTTTAGCTCGTCTAAGTCTTCTAATTAATTCTTCTGTTTTACCCGAGAACATAGAGCCACAAATGACTTCGATGCTTCCTTTTCTAATTTTATTCTTTTCTAAAAACATTCGATTAACTTTGTAAACAAATGTAAGCATTGATTTACATCTTATAACATGAGAAATTATTTTCTTATAAAACTTTTCTTTTTTAGTACTATTTTTAGTGCTTATTCACAGGTTGATACTTCTAAAATTAATACCTGTAGATTAGGTATTGTTTTAGCAAGCGGGACACCTGTTTTAGCAGGATCTTACATTTATATTCAAAATTCTTGGTGGAGCGATCAGTCAACATCATTTCATTTTGACGACGGCTCAGACCTTCGATATGCTAGAAACATAGACAAAGGTGGTCATTTTTTTGGTGGCGCACTTGTAGCAGATCTTTTTCATTCTAATTTGAAATGGGCAGGTATGAGTGAAAAGAAATCGTATTGGTACGGAGCAGCTATGGGTTCTTTTATACAGTTGGCAATAGAGTTCAAAGATGCTTATGCTCCTTATTGGGGTTTTAGCGTTTGGGATTTTGGGACAGGCTCAATTGGGGCATTAGTTCCTTTTGTAGAAAGATACTGGAAAACTATGAAATATATCGATTTCAAAATGAGTTATTACAAAAGAAGCAATCGGTATTGGGAGCTTGGCGAACAACAAAAACCTTGGGCACCACCACATCCACATGCGTATCATGATGATTATGTAAATCAAAACTACTGGCTAACTGTTTATCCATTAAAGGATAGGAATATAGATATTGGACTTTCTATTGGCTTTGGATTAGATGCCACCCAGTATCTCAACTCAAAAAATACAAAAGTTGGAGGTAACAATGAAATTTATATTGCATTAGACTATGATTTAAAACGTGTGCTAAAACGTTGGGATACACCGACAGCAAAGCGTGTAAAACATTGGTTGAATTATATAAAAATCCCTGCGCCAGCCATCTTAATCAGTCCTGAAACTAAGTTTTACCCTATTTTCTTTTAAATTTGTGTAATGACAAAATTGTTTTTAGTTCCCACACCAATTGGAAATCTAGAAGATTTTACTTTCAGAGCGGTTCGTATACTTGAAGAAGTAGATCTAATCTTGGCTGAAGACACACGCACTAGTGCTAAATTAATGGCACACTACCAAATATCTACTCCCATGCGTTCACATCATGTGCATAATGAGCATAAAATGGTAAAGAAATGGATTGATTTTTTGTTAGACGGTAAAACTATTGCATTGATTACAGACGCTGGAACTCCAGCTATTTCTGACCCTGGTTTTTTATTGGTTAGGGAATGTGTGAAAAACGATATTGAGGTAGATTGTTTGCCTGGAGCTACAGCTTTTGTTCCTGCACTTATTAATTCTGGTCTGCCTTGTGAAAAGTTTGTTTTTGAGGGGTTTTTACCTCATAAAAAAGGAAGACAGACTCGCTTAAAAATTTTGGCAGAAGAAACCAAAACGATGGTATTTTATGAATCTCCATATAGGCTTAAAAAAACATTAACGCAACTTGTCGAATATATGGGAGAGGATAGAAACATTTCTATTTCTAGAGAAATTAGTAAGAAATTTGAAGAAACAATCAGGGGAAGTGTTGCGGAAGTATTAGCTCACTTTGAAATAAAAGAACCCAAAGGAGAGTTTGTGATAGTATTAGAGGGGAAATAAATGATAGAGATAAAAAAACAAGAGTTTCAAAAGCCACTTATTATTGCTGGGCCCTGCAGTGCAGAAAGTCAAGAGCAGCTACTAACTACTGCAAAAGGGTTAAAAGGTAAAGCAACTATTTTTAGGGCGGGTGTGTGGAAGCCCCGTACACGTCCTAACTCATTCGAAGGTATAGGTCAAAAGGCTTTAGAGTGGTTAAATTTAGTTAAGCAAGAAACTAAATTGAAAGTAGCCACAGAAATTGCCAATGCTCAGCATGTTGAAGTATGTTTAAAAGCGAATATAGACGTATTGTGGCTCGGAGCAAGGACAACAGTAAACCCTTTTTATGTTCAAGAAATAGCAGAGGCTTTAAGAGGTGTTGACGTAAAAGTAATGATTAAAAATCCTTTACATCCAGAGTTGAGCTTATGGATGGGTGCCATAGAGCGACTGAATCAAGTTGGTGTAAGTAAATTATCGGCTATCCATCGCGGTTTTTTCACTTTGGAAAAATCAGCATTTAGGAATGAGCCAAAATGGGAAATACCCATTAAACTCAAGCGGTTAGTCCCTGAACTACCAATTATTTGTGATCCTAGCCATATTTCCGGAGCACCACAAATGTTAAAAGAAGTTTCGCAGACAGCCATGGATTTGAATATGGATGGACTCATGATTGAAACTCACTATAAGCCAAGCGTTGCATTAAGCGATTCACAACAACAAATTACGCCTAATGAATTAGGGGTTTTAATAGATAATCTAATTTTGAGATCATCAACAAACACCAACACTGAGTTCAGAACATTACTCAACAACCTCCGTACAGAAATTGATGCTATTGATAAAAAGTTGATTGAAATTGTAGGCCAAAGAACCGAAATAGTTAGAGAGATAGGTCGCTATAAAAAAGAAAATGCAGTCACCATCTTACAGATAGAGCGTTGGTTCGAAATACTAAAATCTAGAAAAGATTGGGGTCATGACACCAATTTAGACCCTCAAATGGTTGGCGAATTATTTGAGCTTATTCACAAACATTCCGTCCTTACTCAAACACATATTTTAAATAAGTGACATGCAAAATTTATGGACTTTAAAAGCTTTGCCTAATATGGATATTGTAAGTACTTTACAACAAAGTTTAGGAGTTTCTGAAATTGTTGCGACTTTACTTGCTCAAAGAGGGATAGAAACTTTTGAGGAAGCTAAACAATTTTTTAGACCACAATTATCAGACCTATACAATCCTTTTTTGATGAAGGATATGGATAAAGCTGTGGAGCGTTTGCATAGGGCTATAAGCATTAATGAAAAGATACTTGTCTATGGCGACTATGATGTAGATGGAACTACTGCCGTTTCATTGATGTATCTTTTTTTAAAGGAGAAATGTAAGTATGTAGAATATTACATTCCTGATAGATACGATGAAGGTTATGGTGTTTCTTATAAGGGTATAGATTATGCTAAAAGCAATGATTTCTCATTAATTGTATGCTTAGATTGTGGAATTAAAGCTGTTGAAAAAGTGGCTTACGCTAAAAATAAAGACATTGAATTTATCATTTGTGATCACCACAGACCAGGAGATAAGTTGCCATTAGCCGCAGCTGTTTTAAACCCTAAAAGAAGCGATTGCGATTATCCTTTTAAAGAGCTTTGTGGATGTGGTGTAGGATTTAAATTAGCTCAAGCTTATCATCAACAATACAATTTACCTTTTGATGATTTAGTACCACTATTAGATTTAGTGGTGGTTAGTATAGCTGCTGATATTGTTCCTATTATTGATGAAAACAGAGTGCTATCTTTTTATGGGCTACAACAACTTAATGCAAGCCCAAGAATTGGATTAAAGGCTCTAATGGATGTTGCCAATAGAAAAAATTCCTTTAAAATTTCCGATGTTGTATTCGGCTTAGCTCCAAGAATCAATGCTGCGGGTAGAATAGAGCATGGCAATAAGGCAGTTGAGTTACTTGTACAGCAGGACTTTTTTATAGCTAAAGAAAAGGCATATTATATTGATAATCATAACTTTACTAGAAAAGAATTAGACAAAAGTATTACACAAGAGGCTTTAGCTATGATAATACCATATGCCAATTCAACAGTTGTTTATAGTGAAAAATGGCATAAGGGTGTGGTTGGTATAGTAGCGTCAAGACTTATTGAAACACATTATAGACCGACAATTGTTTTAACTGAAAGTAATGGTAAATTAACTGGCTCAGCACGTTCGGTAAGTGGCTTTGACGTTTATAACGCAATTGATGCATGTTCCGATTTATTGGAGCAATTTGGAGGTCATAAATATGCCGCAGGATTAACCTTAAAAAAAGAAAACCTTACTGCTTTTATTCAGCGTTTTGAAGAAGTGGTTAGCTCTACAATTACTGCTGAGCTACAAATGCCAAAGATTAATATTGACCTTGAAATACCTATGCATGAAATTAGTATGAAAACGTACCGAATTATTGAACAAATGGCTCCTTTTGGACCTTCTAATAGCAGACCTGTTTTTATTACAAAAGGAGTCATTGATAATGGTTCTGGTCGGTTAATAGGCCAACATAAAAATCATCTCAAATTGGCCATTACTGATATCGATAATTCAAAGACATTAGACGGGATAGGCTTTGGCATGTCTGAATATTTTTCTTCTATTAAGAAGAAGCAACCATTTGATGTGTGCTTTGTTCTTGATTTAAATGAATGGAATGGGACTTCTAAGCTACAATTGAGGATTAAAGATTTAAGGAAAAACACCTTACCTTAAGACAATTCTTCCAAGTTTTTCAGAAATTTCTCGTTTTATTTTTAACATATTATTGATTTCAACAAGTAGGTTTATATTATCATTGTCTCCCTTAGATAACTCTATGTTTTTAGTCTCTATGAGTTCTGATATTTTGGCAATTTTTAGAGAGTAAATAGCTGTGTCAACCGCCTTTTTTAACTGCATTTCTTCAGTTTCTGTATAAATCCCATGTTTTTGCCATTTTTTACTTACAGAATATTGATTACTAATAATATCAACAGCAACTTGAGAAATAACAGGATCTTTATGTTGAGTAAAATACTCTTCCGTTAACAGTGTGCCTCGATTTATAGCTTCTTCGTATGTTTTATAGATTAACGCATAATTAGGGTTTGAAAAAAGGTTTTCGTCTTTAAACTCAATTAGAATATATTGTGTGACGTATATTTTATCATCCTCAGTATTTTTTTCCTTTTCGTCATAAGGATTTATCTTGTAATCGCCATATTGTAACATAAAGCGAATAACATCTTTTTCTTGAAATTCTGACTTAGCAAGTCTTTTTGTTAGAGCAGTTGAATTTTCTGCTTTTTTGACAACTTCTTTTATTACTTTTTTAGCAGCTTTACCATTAAGAATTAACTCGTTTACTTTGTTCTCTAATTTTTGTTTTCCAATTTCTAATAGTTTACTGCATTTGTCAATGTAAACTTCCCGTGTAATACCATCAGGAATTTTAGCAATCGATTGCATAATTTCACTGATAAGATTTACTTTTTTGATTGGATCATTTTTACTTTTTTCGTCCAGTAAGTTAATTTTGAACTCTACGAAATCTTGAACTTGCTCATTGATGTATTGAGTTAATCCTTCTGGTCCATATTTTTTGGTATAGCTGTCGGGGTCTTCGCCTTCAGGTAAAAGTGCTACTTTGACGTTCATATTTTCGGTATGTATTAGGTCAATGGCTTTTGTCGCTGCATTAATTCCTGCATAATCAGAATCGAATAGAAGTATAATGTTTTTGGTGTATCGACTAATCATTTTTATTTGCTCTGAGCCAATAGCAGTACCAGATGATGCTACCACATTTTCAACGCCTGATTGATACATGGATATAACATCTGTGTAGCCTTCAACGATTAAGCAACTGTCATTTTTTACTATGGCAGACTTGGAAAAGTACATACCATACAAGACTTTTGCTTTGTGATAAATTTCACTTTCTGGAGAGTTGAGGTATTTTGCTTTTTCGTCTTTTTTTAAGGCTCGTCCACCAAATCCGAGTATTCTACCAGAAATGCTATGAATAGGAAAAATAACTCGCCCCTTGAACCTATCAAAAGTCTTGTCTTCTTTGAAAATACTAAGCCCTGTCTTTTCTAAAAATTCTTGCTTATGGGATGATTCTAAAGCAGACTTTGTAAAAGCGTCCCAACTGTCAGGGTTGTAACCCAACTGGAATTTATTTATAATTTCTTCCGAAAGACCTCTTTCTTTGAAGTAGCTTAAGCCTACAGCTTTACCTTCTACGGTTTTGTGTAAGCTATTTCGAAAGTAATCATTGGCGAATGAATTTACAATAAATAAACTTTCTCTAAGATTATATTTTTCTATCTGCTCAGGTGTTTGCTCCTCTTTCGGAACTTCAATATTGTATTTTTTGGCGATATATTTGAGAGCTTCGGGATATGATAGTTGATCAATTTCCATAACGAAGTTCACGGCATGACCACCTTTACCACAACCGAAACACTTATAAATGTTTTTTGTAGGAGAAACGGTAAAAGAAGGAGTTTTTTCGTCGTGAAAGGGGCAATTACCGATCATATTTGCACCTCTTTTTTTGAGGTTAACAAAGTCTCTTACAACCTCTTCTATTCGGGCTGTTTCAAAAATGGTATCTATGGTTTCCTTCGGAATCATTTTTTTCTTTCGATAACGAAATTTACTAAAAGTTCTAAAGACTTTCGGCTTTCATTATCATCAAAAGTTTTCAACAAACTCAAGGCTTCTTTTTGGTAGGCTTTCATTTTTTCAACCGTGTAGTTTATTCCACCACTTTTTTTAACTATTTCTAATACCTTAGAAACTCGATCACTATTGGTATTGTGATTTTTTACAGTTTGAATAATGAATTTCTTTTGTTTTCTATCGCAATTTCTTAAGGTGTAAATAAGAGGTAAGGTCATCTTTTGCTCTTTGATATCAATACCTGTAGGTTTGCCAATAACATCATCGTTGTAGTAATCGAATAGGTCATCTTTCATTTGAAAAGCTATACCTATCAGTTCACCAAATTTTCGCATTCTCTCGACAATTACTTGGTCTTGTTTGGCAGTGACAGCACCACAAGCACAACAAGCCGCAATAAGTGTTGCTGTTTTTTGTCTTATAATTTCAAAATATACGTCTTCTTCGACATCAAGTTTACGGGCTTTTTCTATTTGTAAAAGCTCTCCTTCACTCATTTCTTTGACCGCTTTAGAAACAATTTGAAGTAAATCATATTCTTCATTTTCTAAAGACATTAGTAGTCCTTTTGATAAAAGGTAATCTCCAACAAGTACTGCAATTTTATTTTTCCAAAGGGCGTTAATAGAGAAAAAACCCCTTCGCATATTCGCATCATCAATAACGTCGTCGTGTACTAATGTGGCTGTATGCAAAAGTTCAATGAGTGAGGCTGCTCTGAAACTACTTTCGTTGATTTCACCAAAAAGTTTTCCACTAAGAAAAACAAACATAGGACGCATCTGTTTACCCTTTCTTTTTACGATATAGTGCAATATTTTATCTAAAAGAGAAACCTTACTAATTAAGGAGTCTTTAAACTTCTTTTCAAACAAGAGCATCTCTTGTTGAATAGGTTTTTTAATCGCTTTTATGGTGTTCATCTGCAGTATTTAGAAGGGGTACAAAGATACTAGGATTTTACGAGTTTATTGGCAAGTTGACCACAAGCAGCGTCAATGTCTTCACCTCTACTTCTTCTGATATTTACAATAAGGTTTTTGATTTCAAGATAGTTAACAAAAGCATCTACTTTTTCTTTTTTAGCTTGTTGGAATTCGCCATCGTCGATAGGGTTATATTCAATAATATTGATTTTACAGGGTGTAATTTTCGCAAAGCTAGCTAGCTCTTGAGCATCGCTAATTTCATCATTGAAGTCCTTAAAAATGATGTATTCGTAGGTTACTCTTATTTGAGTTTTTTCATAAAAATAGACAATGGCTTCTTTTAATGCTTCTAAGCAGTTTTGTTCATTAATAGGCATTATGTAGTTTCGCTTTTTATCATTTGCAGCGTGCAAGGAGAGTGCCAGATTAAATTTGATTTCATCATCGCCTAGCTTTTTTATCAGCTTTGCGATCCCAGCAGTAGAAACTGTAATACGTTTTGGCGACATACCAAGTCCGTTTTTAGAGGTAATTTTATCTATAGATTCTAGAACATTTCTATAGTTTAACAGAGGTTCGCCCATACCCATGTAAACAATATTGCTCAGCTTTTGATTGTAATTGTTTAGCGCTTGTTCGTTTAGCATAAATACTTGATCGTAAATTTCATCAGCATTTAAATTTCTCAGTCTGTCTAATTTACCTGTAGCACAAAATTTACATGTTAAACTACAGCCTATTTGAGAAGATATACAAGCTGTTATTCTCCTTTTGGTAGGGATTAGTACTCCTTCAACTTTATTATTGTCATAAAGGCCAAAAGCAGATTTTATGGTGCGGTCAGCACTTTTTTGTGATTCTATAATTTTGGCGTGTAGAATTACAAAGTGCTCATCTAACAGTTGAATTGTTTCTCTAGAAATATTTCGCATTTCTTCAAAGGAAGACACCGACTTTTTCCATAGCCATTCATATACTTGTTTGGCTCGAAAAGTGGGTATATCATTTTCTTTGAAAAAGTCCTTAAGTTCGTCTAAGTTAAGTTTGCGAATATTTTTTTTATCTAAATGCATAGAGCGTACAAAGATAGTATCTTTGTACGCTCTATGCGCTACTTAACATCAGATATCATTTTTACGGCTTTTTCTAGTCCCATTTATGATGGTGTTTTGGTTGTTGATGATGATGGAAGAATTGAAGATTTACTAAATAATAAGCGACAGATAGATAATGCCAATTTAGAATATTTTAGAGGTGCACTTTGCCCCGGATTTATTAACACTCATTGTCATTTAGAGTTGTCACATTTGCAGGGAGAGTTAGCTTCAAAAACAGGATTAGCTCATTTTATTAATTCAATTGGTCAAATTAGAAAGGCTAGTCAGCGACGAAAAAACCATGCCTTTAAGTTAGCAGACAGACAGATGTATAACAATGGCATTGTGGCTGTTGCAGACATTAGTAATACAGCAGATTCTTTTTCTGTAAAAGCTAATAGTGCCATATACTATTATACCTTCATCGAATTATTTGCCTCTAACCCCCAAAAAGCTGAAGAAGTATTTGAACGAGGACTGCAATTAAGCCAAGAATGTAGCACACCCAATTCTTTAACACCTCATGCTAACTATTCCGTTTCTTTACCGCTTTTCGAAAAGATTAGATATCACAATAGGGGAGAAATTATCAGTATACACAGTCAAGAAACGCCTGATGAAGACACTATGTTTTTGACAGGCAGTGGTCAATTATTGTCACAACTTATTGCCAAAGAATTTTTCAAGTATACAGGCAAGACAGCACTTCAAAGCACCCTTCCTTTATTGCCAGAATCTCCTATTTTATTAGTCCATAATACCTTTACCAAAGAAGAAGACATGTCAGAAGCCATATCCAATTTTGATAGCCTTTATTGGTGCACTTGTCCCAAAGCCAATTTATATATAGAAAATCAATTGCCTAACTATCAGCAGTTTGTTGATGCTCAAGCCAAAATGACGATTGGAACAGATAGTTTAGCTTCTAACGATACGTTATCTATTTTGGAAGAAATGAAAACGATACAAACTCATGTTTCTTTGGAGCTATTGATGGAATGGGCTTGTAAAAACGGGGCTGAATTTCTTGGAATTGATGCTTTAGGAACTTTTCAAAAAGGTAAAATGCCTGGCATCAATTACATCAATCATATCGTAGATAGTAAGTTAACAGCAGATAGTCAAGTCAAAAAGTTATTCTAACATTAAATTGATGTAAACTTGAGCTTTCTTTAAGTCTTCTGGTGTTGTGATTTTAATATTTTCTTTATTCCCTTGAACGAGTTGTATCTCTATTCCCATAGATTCCACAACTGCAGCGTCATCAGTAAATTTAGGCGAATAGTCTTTTTGATAGGCTTTTAATAATACTTCACTTCTAAAACATTGAGGTGTTTGAACAATAAGGTAATCGTCTCTATTAACAACAACACTGCCACTATTGGTCTTTTGTCTCAAGCTTTCTTCAATTTCTAAGACTGGAATAGCAGTCCCTTTCTTTTTAGCCGTATTTATACATTCATTAACCACACTATTTTTAACGAAAGGACGAACGCCGTCGTGTACGGCAATAACAGATTGCTCATTGACTTTTTTCAAAGCATTACCAACCGATTCAAAACGTGTGTTACCACCCTCGATAATATGATGATTTACTTTAAATTGGTGTTTTTTACAAAGTTTTTTCCAATTATGTAACTCAGATTTTGGTAATGCTAAAATGATTTCAGAATGGTCTAAACTTTGGTGCATTTTTTCAATGGTATGCATCAAAATTGGCTTTGAGTTGAGGTTTAAAAATTGCTTTGGAATAGTAGAACCCATACGACTTCCTCTGCCACCAGCAACTATAATAATATATTTTTTCACTGCTACAATATCAGCATTGCATCACCATAAGTAAAGAAATTATATTTTTCTTTTATGGCTTCTTCATATGCATTCATTATTATTTCATGACCACCAAAAGCACTTACCATCATCAGCAGTGTAGATTTTGGAGTGTGAAAGTTGGTAATCATACTATTTGCAATACTGAAATCATATGGAGGATAAATAAATTTGTTAGTCCATCCATTGAAAGGAGTCATTAAACCTTGTGTAGTTACAGATGTTTCAATTGCTCTCATAGAAGTTGTCCCAACAGCACAAATTCTTCTTTTTTCTTTTATACCTGTATTTATAATATTAGTTGTTTCTTTACTAATTATCACTTGTTCAGAATCCATTTTATGTTTACTTAAATCTTCTACTTCTACAGGTCTAAAAGTTCCAAGTCCGATGTGTAAAGTAAGGTTGGCAAATTCTAAGCCTTTTATTTCTAGGCGCTTTAAAAGTTCACGGCTGAAGTGTAAACCTGCAGTAGGTGCTGCAACTGCTCCCTCTGACTTTGCATATACGGTTTGGTAGCGCTTTTCATCTTCAGCATCAGGCTCTCTTTTGATATATTTCGGCAATGGTGTTTCGCCAAGTTCTTTTAGTTTTTCTCTAAACTCATCATAACTTCCATCATAAAGAAAACGCAAGGTTCTTCCCCTTGATGTTGTGTTGTCAATTACCTCAGCAACTAAGGAATCATCTTCGCCAAAATATAATTTATTACCTATTCTAATTTTACGAGCGGGATCTACTAGAACATCCCACAACAAATTTTCTTTATTAAGTTCTCGAAGTAAAAAGACCTCTATCCTAGCTCCAGTTTTTTCCTTGTTACCATACATTCTAGCAGGAAAAACTTTTGTGTCATTGAAAATCATGACATCGCCTTCGTTGAAATATTCTAACAGATTTTTGAATTGTTTATGTTCAATCTTTCCTGTTTTTTTATTTACTACCATTAATCTTGATTCATCACGATTATAAGCAGGTCTTTCTGCTAAAAGTTCATTTGGTAATTCAAAGTTAAATTGCGATAGCTTTCTTTTTATCATGTTATTGATATTTTAAATAAAAAAGTTCGCAAATATACTAAATTAATATTCTACCGTCTGATTCTATTGAATTTGAAAAAGAATCTATAAAATCTTGAATATCAGTAGCTTGAGCCAATTCAAAATTTCCTATTCGAGTTCTTGTTAATTTACTTAAATATGCGCCGCTTTTTAAGTTTTTACCAAATGTATGTGCTAATGACCGGATGTAAGTTCCCTTGCTACAAACAATTTTCACACAAACCTTTGGCATCTCAACCTTAATAATTTCAAATTTTGAAATATAAACCATTCTTTTTTTGATTTTAACATTTTCTCCTGTCCTTGCATATTCATAAAGACGTTTTCCATCTTGTTTTATAGCTGAAAAAATAGGAGGTGATTGTAATAAATTACCTGTCATTGATCTTACATTATTTTGTAGCATTTTTAGATTAATGTGATTATAGTTAAAAGTGTCATTGATTTTGGTTTCTAAATCATACGAGGGAGTTGTTGCACCTAATGTAAATTCGGCTATATATTCTTTTTCTTGAGCTTGAAATTCATTAACGCGTTTGGTGAATTTTCCAGTACAAACTATGAGAAGTCCATCGGCTAAAGGGTCAAGTGTACCAGCATGACCTACTTTTATCTTTTTAACTTTTAAAGCCGAACGTAGTGTATTGCGTATTTTTTTTACTACATCAAAAGAAGTCCATCGTAACGGCTTATTGATAAGTAAAGTGTGACCTTGTATGTAATCAATCATTTAAAGTATAGTGAAAATAATAGCCAAAATTCCTATGGTAAAACAGTAGTAAGAAAAATACTTAAGCTTACTTTTTTTGACTAGTGATATCATCCATTTACAAGCGATTAGACCAGTAATAAACGCGGCTACGAATCCAGCTATTAAAGGAATTAGAGCAGCACTTTCGGATACCATATCTCCATTTAAAATGTCTTTTGCCATCTTACCAAAGATTAGAGGAACAACCATTAAAAAAGAAAATCGTGCCGCCTTTTCTCTATCAACACCAAAAATAACAGATGTAGAAATAGTAGCTCCCGACCTTGAAATACCAGGTAGAATAGCAATAGCTTGAGCTATACCAATAATCAATGATTGTCCGAAGCTAACAGATTGAGCTGTATTCTTAGTTTTGTCAGCAACAAAAAGAAGTAAACCAGTAACGATTAGCATACTGCCAACCAATAAAATTTTACCACTAAAAAGAGCATCTATTTGAGCATTAAAAAGTACTCCAGCTAGCGCTGCAGGAATCATTGAAATTATGATTTTTAATGAAAATTGAAATTCTTCGTTCCATTTAAATTGCAATAATCCTTTTATAATAAAAATGACTTCACTTCTAAAAATAAAGATTGTACTTAACGCTGTAGCTCCATGCAGCACAACAGTCATCAAAATATTTTCTTCAGGTAATCCCTTGCTTCCGAAGTGTTCTAGTATAAATCTCGTAATTTCTAAATGACCACTGCTACTAACAGGTAAAAATTCGGTAAGTCCTTGAACAATTCCTAGTAGGATAGCTGCCAAAACACTACTCATCTTTATCCTTATGTAAAATAGCGAAGACTTCGATTACTAGTCCAACTATAAGAAATATTACAGACAGTGTCATCCTTCTAAAACTGAAGATAGCATCGCTAAAAATATTAGGGTCTTCGGACTTCCCCCCTGACATCAATATATAACCTGTTGTAATAAATATTAACCCTAGTACCATGAGTTGGTAATTTCTTTTTCCAAAATTGAATTCCATAATTTTAATGATATATGTCGTTTTCATTCATTTTAAGATACCTGCCCACTGATAAGCTGGTTACAATAGCACTAATAAGTACACCGAAAATAAGATTTACAACAAAAATTATTCCTAAAATTGGCATATCTTCAAGTATTAATAGTTCAGGTATTTCTTTGTGTATACTAAATAAAGTAATAATTAAAAATACGAAACCTGTTAGGGCAGAGTAAACGCCTTGTAGCATACTATTCTTTAAAAAAGGTTTTCTTATAAAAGCATTTGTTGCTCCTACTAGTTTCATAGTTTGTATGTTAAATCTTTGTGAGTATACTGATAATCGAATAGTATTATTAATCAATGCAATGGCAACGATTAATAATAAAGTACAAAAAGACACTAAAATAATGCTTAGTTTTCTAACATTATTATTTATAGCATTTATTAAATCTTTTTGTATTATTATTTCTTTTATTATTGGATTTTTTTGCAAATCTTTTTCAATTACTTCAATATGATTTTCGTCCGCAAATTCGGCATTCATAAATACATCAATTGATGCTGACAATGGGTTAAAGCCAAGAAAGGCAACAAAATCTTCACCTAAATCGCTTTCTAAAATTTTAGCCGCATCTTCTTTGCTAAAAAATTCTGTTCTTTTAACTTTTGGGGAAGCATCTAAAATTTTTTGTAGTTGAAGTCGATCTATTTTTTTAATATTTTCATCTAATATAAGACTAAAGCCGACATTTTCTTTTATATAATTAGTTAATCGTTGTGTGTTAAGGTATATAAATCCCATTGTACCTAACATCAATAAAACCAATGAAATACTTATCATTGTAGAAAAAGACGATGTCCATAGCCTCCTTTTTATATGCCTTTCTTGGGCTTTTTTCATAGCATTCGCTAAGGTAATAATTTTTAGTGCTTAGTTGTGATGATTGATTAACTTTGCTTTTAAATTTATTAGTAATGGAATATGATTTTAATCGCATTGAGCAAAAATGGCAAGACCGTTGGAGACAATTGCAAACCTACAGGGTCAAGGAAGATTCTACGCTACCAAAGTTTTATGTATTAGATATGTTTCCATATCCATCCGGATCAGGCTTACATGTTGGTCATCCATTAGGCTACATAGCTTCTGATATTTATGCCCGTTATAAACGCCACCTGGGGTTTAATGTTTTACATCCAATGGGATACGATTCCTTTGGTTTGCCAGCAGAACAGTATGCCATACAGACTGGTCAACATCCTGCCATTACAACTGAAAATAATATTAAACGTTACAGAGAACAATTGGATAAAATAGGTTTCTCATACGATTGGAATAGAGAAATCCGTACTTCAGAGCCCAACTATTATAAGTGGACACAGTGGATTTTTAAGCAACTTTTTAACTCTTACTATTGTAAAATACATAACAAGGCTTTACCCATTTCAGAACTGGTTGAAGAATTAGAACGTAATGGAAACGCTTTAGTCCAATCTGCATGCGATGAAGACACGCCACTGTTTACTGCTGAAGAATGGATGGCATGGAGTGAAGCTAAGCAACAAGCCATTTTATTAAAATACAGAATGACCTTTTTATCCGAAACCTTGGTTAATTGGTGTGAGGGTTTAGGAACTGTTTTAGCTAATGATGAGGTCAAAGATGGTCGTTCAGAACGAGGAAATTTTCCTGTTGAACAAAAACTCATGAAGCAATGGTCTATGCGAATAACTGCCTATGCCGAACGCTTACTTGAAGGTTTAGAAAAAGTAGAATGGAATGATTCTATCAAAGAAATTCAGCGCAACTGGATAGGTAAATCTGAAGGTGCATCACTTCGGTTTTCTGTAGAAAATAGTTGCGAGCAAATAGAAGTATTTACTACTAGACCAGATACAATATATGGCGTTACATTTATGGTATTAGCGCCTGAGCATGAACTTGTAAAGTCTATCACTATTGCTTCACAAAAAGATGAGATAGAAAGCTATTGCCAACAAGCAGCCTTGAAGTCCGAAAGGGACAGGCAGTCCGATGTGAAGAGTGTGACAGGAGCCTTTACAGGAGCTTGTGCTATTCACCCTTTTACCAATGAAAAAATACCTATTTGGATTGGGGATTATGTCTTAGCATCTTATGGTACAGGGGCTGTTATGGCAGTTCCTTGTGGTGACCAAAGGGATTGGAATTTTGCTAATAAGTTTGGTATTGAGATAAAGAACATCTTTAAAGACACAGATATTAGTGAAGGGGCATACGAAGACAAAGCGGCCATCCTTGTTAATTCGGATTTCCTATCTGGTCTTTCCGCCCAAGAAGCCATACAACAAGCCGTATTAGCCATCGAAAAAAAAGAGATAGGTAATGGTAAAACAAACTACAAACTAAGAGATTCTATATTCAGTCGTCAAAGGTATTGGGGGGAGCCATTTCCAGTTTATTATGAAAATGATATACCAAGACTGACAAATGATGATAGTTACGTAGAATTGCCAAAGGTAGATAAATATCTACCAACAGAAGAAGGTGAGCCTCCTTTAGCTAGAGCTAAAAAAGAAGATTGGAATATTTTCCAAGGCGATAGAATGGAGTTTAATACTATGCCAGGGTGGGCAGGTTCCTCTTGGTATTTTTTAAGGTATATGGATCCACAAAACAACACTGAGTTTGTTTCTAAAGAAAAAGCCGATTATTGGGGGCAAGTGGATTTATACATTGGTGGCGCAGAACATGCTGTTGGGCACTTGCTATACTCCAGGTTTTGGACTAAGTTTTTGTATGATAGAGGTTTTATTAATTTTGATGAGCCCTTCAAAAAAATGATCAACCAAGGAATGATTTTAGGTCGTTCCAATTTTGTATATAGAATTAAAGACAGCAATACTTTCGTCAGTTTTGATAAGATAAAAGACTATAAAACCAGCCGCATACATGTTGATATTGAACTTGTGGAAAAGGACGTTTTAGATATTGAAGCCTTCAAAAGATGGAGAGAAGAACACAAAGATGCAGAATTCATCCTTAATGATGAATGTAAATATATCTGTGGTTTTGAGGTAGAAAAAATGTCTAAGTCCAAATACAATGTTCAGACGCCTGATTATTTAGTGGAGAAATTTGGTGCTGACACCTTAAGAATGTACGAAATGTTTTTAGGGCCTTTAGAGCAATCTAAGCCGTGGGATACAAAAGGTATCAATGGGGTACATAATTTTTTAAGAAAGTTTTGGCGTTTAGCACACAATGAAAATAATCAAATCAATCTTTCCGAAGAGAAGCCAACAAAATCAGAATTGAAGTCTTTGCACAAAGCTATTAAAAAGGTAACAGAAGATATAGACAGACAGGCGTTCAATACGGTAGTTAGTAATTTGATGATAGCAGTCAATGAGTTGAATGATTTGAAATGCAATAAACGACATATTCTCAAAGATTTAATTGTTTTAATATCACCTTATGCTCCTCATTTTGCTGAAGAACTATGGGAAAAGTTAGGTTATACAGAATCGGTCACATATGCAAATTGGCCTAAATTTGATGAACAGTATTTAAAAGAAGACGCCTTCACTTATCCTATTTCTTTTAATGGTAAAATGCGTTTTACTCTAAAGCTTCGTGCTGATTTGAGTAAGGAAGATATAGAAAAGGAAGTCATGATTTGTGATAAGACTAAACAATATATGCAAGGTAAAAACCCAAAGCGTATTATTATAGTTCCTAAGAAAATTGTTAATATCGTGATATGATTTGTGGTATATCATAAATATTAATATTCAATTTGTCTCAAAAAATTACTAATATGAAATGGACTAAAGAGATTAAAGACAAAATAGAGAAGTTAAACATTAAGTACGCTTCTACTGGACAAGATTTACCAGCTTATTTAGATGGTTTACTGTATGCTAATCCTTTACACTATTGGGATTATACTTATGTTGATACATTATTGAGCCTTCAACACCCCAAAACAGACTTTCCAGACGAACAAATATTTATCATTTATCATCAAATTACAGAACTATACTTTAAGTTGGCAATGCTTGAGCTTGACCAAATAGCACGTAATGGCAAGTTAATGTCAGAAGATGGTCAAGATATGGGATGGAATGATACTCTATCGGTTGATTTCTTTACAGATCGCTTAAAAAGAATCAATAGTTATTTTGAAGTGTTAATTTCTTCCTTTGATATTATGATCAATGGTATGGAAAAGAAACAATTTTTAAAGTTCAGAATGTCCTTATTGCCCTCTAGTGGCTTTCAGTCTGCACAATACAGACTGATAGAAATTTCTTGTACACATCTTATTAATCTCACACACAAGGATGAAAGAGAAGATTTGAGAGACTCTAATATTGATGATATGGCTCAGCACTTTTATTGGAAAGACGGTGCCATAGATATGAAAACGGGTAAAAAAACTTTGATGCTAGAAAATTTTGAAAAGAAATATATGACTCAATTTATTGAAAGAGCCCATGATTTTTCAGATAAAAACATACTTGCAAAATATCAACAATTAAGTGTTGAAGACCAGCAAGACAAAGACTTGGTACATCAATTACGTTTATTAGATTTGAATGTGAATGTGAATTGGCCATTGGTGCATTACAAATCAGCAGTTCGCTATTTGTCATCAAAAGACGGTGATACTGATGCAACAGGTGGAACAAACTGGCAAAAATATTTGCCCCCTCGCTTTCAGAAACGTATTTTCTTTCCAGAATTATGGACAAAAGATGAAATGGAAAATTGGGGTAGACAATGGGTGGTAAGTGCCCTTAACGAAAGTTGATAGTACAGAATGAAAAAAAATAAACGGAGTAATGTAGTAGGCTTTTTGCTGTTGGCAATCTCCATTTCAATTGTTTTTCCAAGTTGTAATTCTCAAAAAAATAAAAACCTTTCAAACCCCTGTGTATTACTTTATGATATATGTACTGACGACTATAAAGTTTACAAGGGAGAGCTTGAGAGTGGCCAAACTTTAGGTGCAGTTCTTTATCTCAACCACATAGACCACGGAAGGATTGACCAAATAGTAAGAGCCTCCAAAGGAATTTTTGATTTCAGAAAAGCGAAAGCGGGTAAGAAGTTTACAGTTCTGTGTTCAAATGACAGTATTGAGAAAGCCCAATATTTTATTTATGAAATGTCTAGTATAGACTATGTTGTTTTTGACATAAGAGACACCATAGGCGTATTTTTAGGTCAAAAAGAAGTTGTGTATAAAACAAAAAACGCAAGTGGTAAGATAGAATCCTCCTTGTGGAATTCACTGGTTGAAAACAAAATGAGTCCTGCTTTGGTTATGGAATTATCCTCCATTTACGCTTGGACCATAGACTTTTTTAGAATACAAAAAGGTGATTACTTCAAAGTAGTTTATGAAGAAAAATATGTGGAAGGAGAATACATAGGCATAGGTCGTGTATATGCTGCATTATTCAATCATGCCAATGAAGATTTTTATGCATTTTACTTTGAAGAAGAAGAAAACTATGGTGATTATTTCGATGATGAAGGTGCCGCTCTAAGAAAGGCTTTTCTTAGAGCACCATTAAATTACTCTCGAATCAGTTCAAGTTTTAGTAAGCGAAGAAAGCACCCAGTAACAGGTCGTATAAAAGCTCATTTGGGTACTGATTATGCTGCTCCTACAGGTACACCAATTTTATCGACTGCCAATGGTACCGTTACTGAGGCGAGGTACAAACGTAACAATGGTAATTACGTTAAGGTGAGACACAACAGTACTTACAGCACTCAATATTTACACATGTCCAAAATAAAATCAGGTATACGCCCTGGAGTTTATGTCAAGCAAGGAGAAGTCATTGGATATGTGGGAAGTACAGGCTTAGCAACAGGACCTCATGTATGTTATCGTTTTTGGAAAAATGGTCGTCAGGTAGACCCCTACAAACAGAAGCTACCCCCATCTAAGCCAGTTAAAAAAGAAAATTTAGAAGCTTATACCATGCTAAAAGACAGCATGATGAATGTTATTCAATCTATATCAAGTAATTTTTAGTCCACTTAAATCAGTATCTTTATCCTATGAGAGCTTTGCTGACATTAGTGATGGTATTATGCTGGTGCAACTTATCGGCCCAAGTATTTTTTACTCCAAACAAAGGCCAATGGAATAAAGCTGTCAAAGCAAAAGTTAATTTAGTCAATGGGGCTATGTTCCTAGAAAATAAAGCTCTTACTTTTAATTTCATTGACGCTACTTATTTTAGCCATTCACACGATTACGACACCATGGTCGATAGCATTCAAGCTCATGCTTTCAAATGGCACTTTGTTAGAGCCAATACTCCCAACATCAGCTTTGAGGAAGAAAGAAAAGGGGTAATTAATTTTTTCAATGTTAAGCCCTTAGTATCCGAAGTCAGAACTTATAAAAAAGTCAATTATAATAATTTGTATGACGGCATAGATTATAGCATTTATGAATATGCTGGAGGTTTAAAATACGATTGGATAGTTCAGCCTAACGCTGATCCCAAAGATATTAAACTACGTCTTGAAGGAGTAAAAGATATACGTATTGAAGATGGCAGATTGGTATTGCGTACTGTTTTGAATGAAATTAGAGAAGAATGGCCTTATGCCTATCAATGGTATAATGGCGAAAAAGTTGAGGTAGCTTGTCGTTTTGTATGGAAAAAACAACGCTTATCTTTTGAATTCCCAAAGGGTTATGACCGAAATAGGGAATTGATAATTGACCCTGAAATGATATTTTCTTCATACTCTGGTTCAGTAGCAAGTAACTTTGGATATACTGCCACCTATGACGACTACGGCTTTTTATATGCTGGAGGGACAGCATATAACATAGGTTATCCTATTACTGTTGGGGCATACCAAACTGCATATAACGGTGGTGTTGTGGGTAATGATGTGGTGTTGAGTAAGTATGATACTAGTGGAACATATATGCTTTATTCCACATATTTAGGAGGTTCTGGCGACGAGGTACCTCATAGTCTTATTGTTTTTGATGAAGAATTATTTGTTATGGGCACAACAGGTTCAGTGGACTTCCCAACTAGCGAAGGGGCTTTTGACAATACCTTCAATGGCGGACAGGCTCTTGCTGTCAATGGGGTAGGCATCAACTACACCAACGGTTGTGATATTTTTATCAGTCGCCTTAATGCAGAAGGGACAGACTTATTATCCTCGACCTTTTTAGGGGGGACAGACAACGATGGCTTTAATAGCTCGGGTACTTTACGTTACAACTATGCCGACCAGATGCGAGGCGAAATAGACATTGATACTGATGGAAATTGTTACATCGCTTCATCAACTTTTTCTTCAGACTTTCCTATTGTCAATAGCTTAATTCAACCCGCCATCAATGGAGGTCAAGATGGTATAATAGTAAAACTAAATTTAGATTTGAGTGCCATTCAATGGAGTTCATATTTTGGGGGCAGTAGCGACGATGCTTTGTATTCATTAGCCTTTGATTCCAATAACGATTTGTACGCTTGTGGAGGCACATCATCTGATAATTTAGCAACTACGAATGGGGCCTATGCAACAGATTATTTAGGAGGCTCAGTAGATGCTTTTGTTTCTCATTTTTCTAAAGATGGCCAGACACTTTTGAGTTCAACCTATTACGGTTCTGACCAATACGATCAGTCCTATTTTATTGAGTTGGATAAGTTAGACCAAGTGTATTTGTTTGGACAAAGTTTAGCTCCTAACAACACTTTGATATTTAATGCGGTATTTTCTCAGCCCAACAGTGGACAGTTTGTAAGTAAGCTAAACTCAGAGCTTAACACCTTAGATTTTTCTACTGTTTTTGGATCTGGAAGTGGAGGAATAGACATCTCACCTACGGCTTTTTTGGTCGATGCTTGTAATAGGATTTATTGTTCGGGTTGGGGAGGTACTACAAACGATTCTATACATTTAGGACCTGGTGGTAGCACTTTCGATTTGGTTACTACTTTTGATGCTTTTCAAGATGAAACAGACGGAAGTGATTTCTACCTCATTATTTTTGAGGACGATGCAAACACCCTATCTTTCGCTTCCTTTTTCGGAGGGGATCAAGCTGCCGAACACGTAGATGGTGGAACAAGTCGTTTTGATAAAAAAGGCATCGTTTATCAGTCCGTTTGTGCGGGTTGTGGGGGGTTTTCTGATTTTCCTACCACTGACAATGCCGTATCGAATACCAATGGGGCGAATTGTAATAATGCAGTCTTTAAGTTTGATCCAGACTTCCCTTTGACTGTTGCTAACTTCAATGCTCCAGAATTGACTTGCAATTGGACAGTAGTTTTTGAAAATCTAAGTTTGGGAGAAAACAACTCCTACTATTGGGATTTTGGAGATGGCACAACTTCTACAGAAATGACACCTACTCATACCTTCAAGACTGTAGGGAACTACGAAGTGTTACTTGTTACTAATGACCCCACCTCATGCAATTTGGTGGATAGCATCATCAAGAATATTACCATAGACGATAATAAATACCAAGAATTGGATAGCTTATTTATCTGTGAAGGCGATAGCGTACTTTTACAGGGAACTGAAATCGACGGTTTTACCTATCAATGGTCGCCCAATGTTGCTATAGCTAATTCTTCAGAATCTAGCACTTATGCCTCGCCTACAGATTCTATGTTTTATTATTTCATAGGTCAGTCTGATAATTGCTTTGATACACTCAGTCAGTATGTTGCAGTTAAGAAAGTACCTTTGGATTATTCTGCAAACTCAGAAATATGCGGTTTTCCTATTGTCTTGAGGGTAGAAACTAGCGATTCAGCACAAATTATATGGACAACAGCTTTGGGACATTCTTTACCTGTGGACCAAGATACTTTAGTAGTTTCTACTGTTGGCACATACTATATGGAAGTTAGGCAGTTTGGGTGCAATGAAAAAGGAAGAATAGATGTTGCCTTAGCCGAAGCATGTTGTAGCGAAGATAATATACTTATTCCCAATGCTTTTACTCCAAATGGCGATTTGTTGAATGAAAAATTCCGAATCAAAGATGAATTGAATATCGTTCAAGATTTTGAACTCAATATATTCAACCGATGGGGACAGAAAGTCTTTTACACTCGAGATAAAAAAGAGCCTTGGGACGGTTATTTTAAAGGAAAGTTACAACCTTCTTCTGTCTTCGATTACCATCTCAATATTGGCTGTATTGGAGGTGAAAAATCCTTTTTCAAAAAAGGTAACATTAGTCTAATACGATGAAGAAAATAGTTCTCATATTTCTTTGTATAGGCACTACTTTAATGGCGCAAGATGTACATTTTAGCCAGTGGTTTAATAATCCTTTATTTAGCAATCCCGCTTTAACCGTTGACTTCGATGGAGACTATCGTATTACAGCCCATCAGCGTGAGCAATGGGCGAGTGTGAGTGTTCCATTCAGTACTACTTCGGTGGGCTTGGATATGCCCATAGAAAATTGGGGTTTAGGGCTTCAATTTCTTCATGACCAGTCGGGTAGTTCTCGCTTGTCACTCACACAATTTAACCTTTCCCTTTCTCGTTTTTTAAAAGATTGGCAATTTGGGGTTCAGTTGGGCTTTGCACAACGTCGTATTGACTACTCCGATTTGATATTTATTGATGATGGCGAATCCATCAGTACAGAAATTAAGAATTATATTGACATAGGAATGGGCATCAATAGAACTTTCAGTTTTTTTTCTAGTGAATTGAACGTCGCATACGTTTTGTTTCACATCAATAGTCCAAACCGTTCTTTTATATCATCGAAAGATAAGTTAGCTGTTCGCCATCAGTTTTCCAGCGGTTTAGATTACGATTTGAATGAAAAATGGCAGCTTAGCCCATCAATTCATTATACCAGCCAACAAAACCAAAGGGAGTTAATGCTAGGCTCACAGATTAGTTTTGATATCAGCGAATACTACTACAAATATATAGTCCTTGAGCTAGGTAGTTATTACCGTTTTGGAGATGCCTTGACGTCTTTAATTGGCATACAATTTGAGCAATCGCATGTGGCATTTTGCTACGATTGGAACACCTCCGACTTAGTTCCAGCTAGTAATTATTTGGGTGCTTGGGAATTGTCATTTGCTCACATTATACAGTCAAAAGTATTATCCAAGCCCAAGTATAAAACCTGCCCTACTTTCTTATGAAAAAATATATTCTAACATACTTTTTAGTATTCTTGACTAGCTTTTCTTTCGCTCAGAAAAAAGGAGAAATTGATGCCGAAGCTGATTTTTATTACAACACACAAGATTACTTTTCAGCCGTTTATTTCTACGAACTCTCTTTCCAAAAGGACAGTACATCTTTTAGCGATTGGTATCCTTTAGCAGAAAGTTATCGACAAACCAACCAGTATAGTAAAGGGATTATGGCTTATGAAAAAGTTCTTGAAAGTAAGCAAGTATACGTTTTTCCCAATACCTTATTGTGGTTAGGCGTTTTACACAAAAACCTTGAACAGTACGAGGAAGCCTCCAGTTATTTAAAACAGTTTTTAGATGAAAGTTTACGCCCTTCAGATTATTGGTATAGAAAGGCAATGATGGAATGGAAAGGGGCTCAGATGGCATTGACTATGAAAGAGCGTAAAGATATTCAAGTCCAAGTTATGGGCGAGCACATTAACTCCGCATATTCCGATTTTGCACCTTTTCCCTTAGGTGATACGATCTTATATTTTTCTTCTATGGTTGCTGATGACGGTTTGGCTGAGGAGTTATATATCGGTCACCGTTCTCAATTTATGCGATCTAGAGATGGGGCTGTTGCCGATTTTTATAAGTTATTCAACGATAAAAGCTACCACATGGCGAACATCACTTTCAGTCCTTTCGGTCAGGAGACCTATTTTACCAAGTGTAAAAATCAGAAAGGCGAGATGGTCTGTCAGATTTATAGTAGTCAGTACCGCAATGGCTTGTGGTCTGTTCCTCAACTTATGGACCAACGCTTTAATGTTCCTTATAGCAATAACACCCATCCGCAATGGGCTTTGTGGAATGGGATTGAAGGCTTGTTTATAGCCTCCAACAGGGCGGGTGGATTTGGCGATTTAGACATTTGGTTTGTGCCTATGACAGGACAAGCTCAAAATCTAGGAAACGGTATCAATACGACAGGCAAAGAAGTGACTCCTTTTTATCATTCGGCAGAAAAGGTCTTGTATTTCAGTTCAGACTTTCACCCCGGTATAGGAGGCTTAGATATTTTCAAATCGGTATGGAATGAACAATGGGGTTTAGTACAAAATGTAGGACAACCCCTCAATAGCAGTGCTAACGATTTGTATTATGTTGCTTTGATAGACAGTTTTCATCAGGGCTTTTTATCTTCCAATAGGCTAGGCTCGCAGACCATTAGCCAAGAAAGCTGTTGTAACGATATTTACAGTTTTGTAAAAAAAGTGAAGTGTGTTTGTGTTGAGGTAGATAGCTTGGCTACCGCTATGCAATTGAACTTACCTTTGAGTTTATATTTTCATAACGACGAGCCTAACCCCAAAACGATGGATAGCGTCACCACTTTAACTTATACCGATGCCTATAATTCTTTCATGACACAAAAAGAGGAATACGTCAAGCGTTTTTCTTCGGTAATGTCAGGTAGAGCCAGAAACACTATAGAACGTCAGATGCGTGATTTCTTCGAACAAACTGTATATGAAGGACATGAGCAACTGTTACAATTTGCCGAGCAGTTAGAAAGAGCATTATCTTTGGAAGCTAAAGTCGAGATAAAGCTCAAAGGCTATACCTCACCCTTAACGGCTTCCGACTACAACAACCTATTAGCAAGACGCCGTATTTCTAGCGTAGAAAACTTTCTTATGCAATACAATGATGGGGCACTCTTAGCTTACATTCAAAACGGGCACTTACAGATTAGCGAACTCCCTTTAGGGGAAACACAAGTTAGTATAGGCGTGAGTGATAATCCTAAGGACAGAAGGAACTCGGTGTATAGCATAAAGGCGGCTCGAGAAAGACGGATAGAAATAGTGTCAGTTTTGGTAGAATTTAATTGAATATCTAGTTGATTTACCAATGTATTTACCTACTTTAGTGGCGAATTAACCTTTGTGTATCAATGAAACCAACACTATTAATTTTAGCAGCAGGAATGGGTAGTCGTTACGGTGGACTCAAACAAATCGATGGTATTGGACCAAATGAAGAACCCATTATAGAATACTCTATTTATGATGCTATTCAGTCGGGTTTTGGCAAAATAGTTTTTGTCATTCGCCAAGAGTTTAATGAAGCTTTTTGCTCTCGTTTCTCTAAGTTTGAGGACAAGATAGACATAGCCTACGCCTATCAGCCTGTACAAGTAGAGTTAGAGGGGGTAGATTTGGTAGAAAGACAAAAACCGTGGGGTACTTCTCACGCTGTTTTGGTGGCTCAAGAATTTATCAATGAGCCTTTTGCTGTGATTAATGCCGATGATTATTACGGCAACAATTCTTTTAAGACAATGGTGGACTTTTTACAAAACGACTGTTCGCCTTCTGTCATGTCTATGTTGGGCTATGTTTTGGACAATACCCTATCGGAGCACGGCACAGTGAATAGGGGAGTTTGCGAAGTCAATGAAAGTGGTAACCTTATAGAAGTCATTGAGCGTACCAAGATTGCCAAATTAGACGGTAAAGTAGAATATAATGTTGGCGAAGATGGTGGCGCAGAGCTAAACCCTAAAGCTAGTGTATCTATGAATTATTGGGGTTTTCATCCTTCCATTTTTGCTGAGATAGAACAAGGACTTCATGCCTTTATGAAGGCCAATGCTCAAGACCCTAAGGCAGAGTACTATATTCCGAATATTGTTACCGAAAAAATTAATGATGGGACAATGGTGGTTAAGGTTATTCCTACTACCGACACTTGGTTTGGAGTTACTTACAAAGAAGATAAACCTATGGCGGTGGCGGCTATTGCCAAACAAATTAAGAAGGGCGTTTATCCTACACCTTTGTGGGGCTAAATACTTCTCACATAAATTAAAAAATTTTAATCACTTTTTGCCTCTACCCAATCGCCATAAGATTTAATGAGGTCAATGAGGGCATCTACGGCTTGTTCTTCTGGAATGTTGCGTTGTACAACTTCTCTTTCTTTGTAGAGTGTTATTTTTCCTACACCTGTACCTACATAGCCGTAGTCAGCATCTGCCATCTCTCCAGGTCCGTTAACAATACAGCCCATAATACCAATTTTTACACCTTTGAGGTGGTTAGTCTTAGCTCTAATCTTGGCAGTCGTTTCTTGTAGGTCGAATAGTGTACGTCCACATGAAGGGCAAGAGATGTACTCTGTTTTAGAGATACGTGTTCGAGTGGCTTGTAGTATGCCAAAAGCGGTTTGGTTGATATTCTCGTCGCTACCACAATTTTCAGCAGCAATAAAAATACCATCGCCTAGACCGTCTAATAAAAGAGCCCCCATATCGGTGGCACTTTGCAGTTGTAATTTTTCTTCGGAAAGTCCTCCGTAAGCACGACCAATAATTACGGGTACTTGACAATCGGCATTCATCAATTCCATAAACAAACGCCTTTGCTCTGCCATACCGTGGGCATTACAAGTATCAATGAGTAATACGACCGTTGGGTCTGCTTTGAGTCGGCTCATTAGCTCGGTATTGAGATCTTCCAAACAGGCGTAAACCACATTCATCTGTTCAGAAAAGACACCGCCTTCAAGGTAGTTCTTACTGGTCAGAAAGGGATAGACTCTTTCCTTATCTTTATGTTTGAGCCAAGTATCGTGATTGTAAATGACGCCTAAAGTTCCTGGTATGTCAAAGTTAATTTCTACACTTCCCAAAAAGATGTAGTCGCATGCCATATCGCCAATGTTCCACTTGTCTGTGGGCACCGAATAACGATAACCCAAGGCAAAGAAACTGGCTGGGGTTATGTTTTTCTTAAAAGAAAAGTCTGCCATCACAATAGGAACTTGCTTTTCGCCAATGTTAAGTAGTGAGCTGCTTTTTCTTCTTTGGTAGTTGTAGCTATCAATAGGGTTTTGATCTACCTCAGTAATAGCTTGATGCTTTATTCTATCTTTATAACGGTCCACCAAATCACGAGCTACGGGAATTTCGTATTCGGGTTCTTCAGTGAGGGATACCCTAACAGTATCGCCTATACCATCTTCTAAGAGTGTGCCTATACCTACGGCAGATTTTATACGTCCGTCTTCGCCTTCTCCAGCTTCTGTTACGCCTAAATGTAAAGGGTAATTCATACCGTCTTCTTTCATTTTCTGAATGAGCAAACGATAGGCTTGAACCATTACTTGGGTGTTACTGGCTTTCATAGACAAGATGATGTTGTGAAAATCTTCTTCTCTACAAATTCGTAAAAACTCTAGGGCGGATTCTACCATACCAAGAGGGGTATCGCCATAACGGCTGAGTATTCTATCCGACAGCGAACCGTGATTGGTGCCTATTCGCATGGCAGTACCTTCTTCTTTGCAGATACGTACCAGGGGTACAAAGCGTTCTTTGATCCGTTCCAATTCTTGTTGGTAGGTATCGTCGGTATATTCTATCTCTTCAAACTTTTTCTTATCTGCATAGTTTCCTGGGTTTACCCTAACTTTTTCTACTATACGTGCAGCTATTTCGGCAGCTTTGGGCGTGAAGTGTATATCGGCAACTAAGGGGGTATCGTAACCTCTTGCTCTCAATTCATCTTTTATTTTTTGTAGGTTTTCGGCATCTTTCCTGCTCGGTGCAGTGATACGTACAATTTCACAACCAGCCTCTATCATTCGGATACTTTGTTCAACAGTAGCTTGCGTATCCATTGTATCTGTAGTAGTCATGGATTGTACACGTATGGGGTTATCTCCACCAACACCTACTTTGCCGACCATAACTTCTCTGGTACGAAAACGAGAATATTCTACTAAACTATTGCAATAGGGAGGTTTACTCATCGAAACAAAAATATCAAAAAAGACAAATGAAAAATTTAATAATTGTTAAATATAATTTTTTCCGTTTGCAAAGAGTTGTTAGTCTTGAATTTGATGAAGTAGATACCTTCGGAAAAGTTGCTTAAATCAATATCTGTTTCTGCCTCAAGCCATTGTTTTTGTAGTAGTAATTGACCTTTAACATCGAACAATCGTAAGTTTTTCTCCTCTTTACTTGCTGTCGATTTTATGTGCACTAGCCCATTAGTTTGTGTTGGGTACGCTTCAAATTTATCCATAGATTGCTTATCTATAGAAGTAGCATTTTGTACCCTAAATGAATGCACAATTCGAGAGCCAAAATCTTTGTGGAAGGTTTTAAATACTGAAACAGTATCGAAATACATAAAATTAATAAACCCAGAACCATCAGGCTCACCAATATTGTCCCAATACCAAAAATCCAAACCATCCCCGCCGCTATCCTCAAGGGTAAATTTGAAACAACCATTTCCTAAAATTATAGTATCAGCGTATAATGTATTGCTTGAAAAATTGTCTTTTGAGTATATAATTTCACCTTGGCTATTTTCTATTTTCCATGAATTTTGATTGCCATAGTTATTCGTCTTCAAACGTACTAAAAATTGATTTTTGTAAACGGGAACGCTCTCAAAATCTGATGACATGAAGTCGTTATCGCTATGCATATCAGTAGTTCCATTTGGATTAGATACTGTTACTTCAAAGGTATTTTGGCTGCCATCATCAATTATTTCACCAAGAGTAACTTCTTCTTCTTGCATGAATTTTAGATTCCCCGACCATTGTTGTGTTTGCATAGTCCCACCCTTAACGCCATACTCAATAGTCAGTGAAGTCAATTCTTCAGTACCAGAGTTTCTGATTTTTATTATAGGATTGGAGCAAATAGGGTTTGTTCTAGAATACTTATCTTTGAGTGAGGGACTAATAATGTCTAAAACTTCAGCATCTAATTCGAAGTTGGGTTCTTTGTATTGGAAGAAATGTACGGCACAAGAGTATGAAGCGTCTCCGTTTGGGTTGTAGCTACTTAAGTTAATATCTACTCGAGCGGAATCACCAGACGTGACATAAGGTGTTATTTCGTGGTTGTATATGGGTACAGCTTCCCCTGGGCACCAATTGGCACGGTCAAAAATCCAAGTACCCCCTTGTGGCCAAATGGCATTGAAACCACAATCGTCTTTCCAGATTGTTTCTCCACCCACTATCGAACCATTTACTTTAGCAGTATAACTGACGTTAGGAGTAAATTCGCCTGCTTGTCCGTGACCTGATGGCACGAATTGTAATTTGAAGCTGGAGGCATGTTGAGAGGTAGCGACTTTGACTTCAGGCATTTGTTGGCTTTCAAAATTAGCTGAATTAGTATATCCATAGCTTGCAGCTCCATTTTTATATACGTTACTTAAACTAATAGGCATTCTTGGGGGTGTTCCCTCTATTAATTCAAAGTTGAGCGTGACACTAAAACCACTACTCCAACCCGAATAAAAAGCATCAATTTCAACAGAATCTTTGAGTAGGTGTTGGAAGTCAGTCACATCGTAGGTGAAACGGTGTTTCCAATTTTCATCGTATCCATTGGTGCCATAACTACCATTGGCAGGATTCATATAGGTGCCATAAGGAGTAATAGCTCTACCGAGTTCAAAATCTTCTATAATCTCGTATACGTTATAGGTGTTGGTATTGTTCAAATATAAAGAGGTATCTGCAGCTACCCAAACTGAATCAATAACTAATCCAGCACTGTCATAAGTCATGTTGTAGTAGTTTGCAGCATAGACGTATTGAGTATCAGTCGCTAAAAAAGGGTCACTGGCATCTTGATACCATACCAATACTAGCGTATCATTGGCGATAACTGTATATCCACTAACACTGTCCCAAGTAGTTACATAAGTGGGGCTGTAGCTGAATTGTATAGTTTCTAAACTTATACCATCTAAACTATAGCTAGGGGCTAAAACAAGGTTAGAGTCTAGTTTATTGGTTCTGTTTCTAAGAAGGATATGTACGTCATAATCCCAACCGCTACACCCTGTTGAGGCACAACCCATATCAAAGTGCATCAACACTTTTCGGAATGAACCTTCTGTTGGGAATTCACCCCACTTTTTATAATGGCCATACCAAGTCATATCGACATTATCATGTACTTGAACTGTGGTCGTGTCGCCATTGTCAGCAAAAGCTATACTAACACTTAGGCAAAGGATAAAAAATAATCGTATCATTTCTTTTGTAAAGGTTATTAAACTCAAAGATAATAAGAAAAGACAAAAAATTAAGACAAGTTTTGATAGTCTTGCAAACTCTTGTAAAGCCCTTCTTTTTGGATAAGCTCTTGGTTGGTTCCTTGCTCAATAATTTCTCCTTCTTTAATTACTAATATATTATCGGCATTTTGAATGGTAGAAAGTCGGTGAGCAATGACTAAAGAGGTTCTGTTTTTCATGAGTTGCCCCAAGGCTTCTTGTACCAATTTTTCTGACTGGGTGTCTAGTGATGAGGTGGCCTCATCTAGTATAAGTATTGGAGGATTTTTATAAATAGCTCTGGCAATACTTAGACGTTGCTTTTGTCCGCCAGACAATTTACTGCCTCCTTCGCCAACATTACTATTATATCCTTCAGCCATTTCCATCACAAAATCGTGAGCATTGGCGGCTTTGGCAGCGTCAATAACATCATCTATATTGGCGTCTTCATAGCCTAAAGTGATGTTATTAAATACACTGTCATTGAACAGTATAGAGTCTTGAGAAACAATACCCATCAGCCCTCTCAATTCAGAAAGTTTAAAGTCTTTAATATTGACACCATCAATAGTAATTTCTCCCTTTTCGATATCGTAAAAACGTGCCAATAAATCGGCAATAGTAGATTTACCACTTCCAGATTCTCCTACCAAAGCAATGTTTTGACCTAACTTTATGTCGAAACTGATGTTTTTCAAAACAGTTTGAGTGTCGTATTGAAAGCTAACATTTTTAAAACTCAATTGCTGATTAAAGCCTTTACCTTTGGAAACCTTAGGGTCTTTAATGCTGTTTTCCGTTTCTAAAATATCTAATACCCTTTTAGATGAAGCACTTCCTTTTTGTAAATAGTAAAAGGCCGTAGTAAAGGATTTAGCAGGAGGTATAATTTGAGAAAAGATAGCAATGTAGCCAATAAATGCCTCGGGTGATAGACTATTTTCACTGCCCAAAACCAATTGACCACCGAACCACATTACGCAAACAAGTACTATCGTACTCAAAAATTCACTCATTGGAGATGACAAATCTTTTTTACGTAAAAGCTTAGTCATAGTTTTACGATAGTCATCGCTATTTTTTTCAAATTGGGATTGTACGATATGTTCAGCTCTGAAGGCTTTTATGATGCGTAATCCACCAATGTTTTCTTCAATATTTGACAATATTTCTCCCATCTTGCTTTGCCCTTTTTGAGATGATTTTTTAAGACTTTTGCCAATACGAGCAATGAGAAATCCAGCAATAGGAAATAAGACAATAACAAATATGGTTAGCTCAGGACTAATTAATACTAAACTGGCTAAGAATATGATGATATTAAGCGGATCTTTAAAAATCATTTCTAAAGAACTCATAATGGACCATTC
The DNA here is from genome assembly GCA_913048435.1 of uncultured Flavobacteriales bacterium. Classification (GTDB taxonomy): domain Bacteria; phylum Bacteroidota; class Bacteroidia; order Flavobacteriales; family UBA7312; genus UBA8444. The sequence goes on from CAJWWC010000001.1 coordinate 51,814, forward strand.
TATCTCTACAAGGTCTGTTGTCATTCGTGCAATGATGTCACCTTTTCTTTTTTCAGTATAATAGCCAAGGGGCAAGTGGAGTACCTTTTTATGCAAAGCATTTCTCATATCTCTCACTACACCATTGCGTATGGGCGTAAGAAAAAATAAGGCTAAGTATCGGAAAAGATTTCTAAATAAAAACATAGCGAGTACTAGACCACATATAAAAAGTAAGGCGTCAATTTGACCTCTTGTTTCTATTATTTGTGTAATTTGAAAGTAGAAATTCTCTGTAATAGATGTTGTGCTAAATGCCAAAGGAGGTGCTTGGTAAACCTTTTCTTGAGTACCAAATAATAGACCTAAGAAAGGAATAATCATCGTTATTGAAACCAAGGAAAAGAGTACTGTAAGGATATTAGAGATAATATTGAATACAGCATATTTCCAGTAAGGTTTAGCAAAACGTAACACCCTTAAAAAATCCTTCATAGTGCAAATGTATTTAAATTGCTCTTTTTAAGGTTCTAAAAATTTATCTTTGTTCTATGGAAAGTACAAGACAAAAGAAAGTTTCTAGGCAGTTGTTGAAGGATTTGTCAGAAATATTACAACTCAAAGGAAGGGACTTAATAGGCACTTCTTTAGTGTCCGTTACGGTAGTTAGAATCTCTCCTGATTTATCAATTGCTAGAGTATATATTAGTGTTTTTGGCACTCAAGATAAAGACGCTTTATTGGCTAAAATGAATAAACAGTCTTATGCTATTCGCAAAAAATTAGGGCAACGCATACGCAACCAAATGCGTAAAGTACCCGAACTGAAGTTTTTTCTTGACGATTCTGTCGATTACTCTTTAAAGATAGAAGATTTATTAAAGTAAGATTGAAAGTTGCCATTTATATCGCTAAGCGTTATTTGTTCTCTAAAAAGTCCAAAAACGTTGTTCATTATGTGAGCTTAGCTTCTATGATTGGCGTAGGCATCGGTACTGCTGCTTTGATTCTTGTACTATCGGTATTCAACGGTTTTGAACAACTTATTTTGTCGTTATACAATTCTTTTGATCCACCTATCAAAGTGAGTGTTCTCGATGGCAAAGTGTCAGACTTTCAAGAGGCTAAAAATTACCTCGACGATAAGACTATCTTATATTCTGAGGTATTGGAAGAAAAGGTCTTGTTGCGCTATCAAGACAAAGAATACATAGCTACTCTTAAAGGAGTTGATGCTAATTTCAAAGCCATTAATGCTGTGGATACTATGCTCATTGCTGGTGATTATTTAGACATTTATTCATCTAAACATACGGCAGTTGTGGGTCAAGGAGTGGCTTACTACCTTTCTATGAACATCGGAAATATATTCGACCAACTGCAAGTGTATATTCCAGACAGAGAAAAAAAGAACTTATTAAGACCAGAAAAATCCTTCATTCAAAAAAGTATTCTACCAGTAGGCGTTTTTGCTATACAATCCGATTTTGATGCTGAATATGTATTAACCAATATTGCTTTTGTTAGAGAAGTACTAAACAGAGATAGCTTGTCTTCTTCTTCCTTAGAAATACGCTGTACTGATGCCGATATATCCACGATACAGACCGATTTACAAGAAATATTAGGCGAATCGTTTAGCGTTAAGAGTAAATACCAGCAACATGCTTTTTTATACAAGATATTAAACTCTGAAAAATTAGCGGTATTTATCATTTTGAGCTTTATTCTCATCATAGCGACCTTTAATATTATCGGAGCTTTAACAATGCTAATGATAGAAAAGAAGAACGATATAAAACTGCTTTTTCACCTTGGTGCATCGCCTCAATTGGTAAAGCGTATTTTTTTCTTTGAAGGGCTTTTAACGACTGCTGTTGGGGCAATTACAGGTTTAATGTTGGGTATTTTCATCGCTTGGCTACAAATTCAGTTCGGACTAATAAAAATGGGTAATGGCTCTTTTGTAGTCGATAGTTATCCTGTTGTTATAGAATCTTTAGATATATTATTTGTGCTTATAACAGTCTTTGGAATAGGCTGTATTGCAAGTCTAATACCAGCTAGGCAGTTGGTCAAACGCTATTTCTAAACCGTCTTTGAAGATGATTCAATCAGACGATTTAACTCTTTTAGTTCTGATTTTCTCAAATCACGATGCTCACCCACTTTCAAATCGAGGTGAATATTCATTATACGAATACGCTTGAGTCTGACTACATGATAATCTAAGTATTCACACATTCGGCGAATTTGTCGGTTCAATCCTTGAGTCAGAATAATTTTAAAACGGTAATCTCCTATTTTTTTGACTTTACAAGGGCGAGTAACGGTGTCCAAAATTGGAATACCTTGACTCATCTTACTCACAAAGTCAGTATCAATTTTTTTATTGACATGCACAATATATTCCTTTTCGTGGTTGTTTCTGGCTCTTAGTATTTTGTTTACGATATCTCCATCATTGGTTAAAAGTATAAGCCCTTCACTTGCTTTGTCTAGTCTGCCAATGGGAAAAATACGTTTGGGATAGTTGAGGAAGTCTATGATGTTATCTTTTTCTACTCTAGTATCAGTAGTGCATACAATGCCAATTGGTTTGTTTAGGGCAATATAGACCGCTGCTTCTTCCGACTTACTTACAGCCTTACCATCAACACACACCTTATCTCCTTCTATTATTTTAGTTCCCATAAGGGGTACTTCGCCATTGATGGTCACTCGTCTTTGTTCTATAAGTTTATCGGCAGCTCGTCTAGAACAATAGCCTACTTCACTTAAATATTTATTGATGCGTGTTTCTTTCATTCGATTTTATGCCATTAGCTGTCCCCCAAAAAAGTTTTCGTATTCAAAATCGTAAAAAATAGAATCACCTATTGTTTTACCACTGCTATTGTGGGCTTTATAGACGTCGGTATTAATAATTTCTTGAAATTCGACAAACAAACTGTCTCCATCGACTTGAGCTGAAACTTGTGTATAATCTGCTGTGGGGTTGTCAGTATAAGTGTGAACTTTTGCCCAATTTCTGATTTTAATTTGACTGGGGTTATGTTTATTTTGAACAATTTCTATCGTGTAGTTTCGTTGGCCTTCCCATTCACCAGGAATCATGCCGCCAGTAATACTATCATTAATGGAATATATACCTGTAAAATTTTCACTCAAATACTTACAAGAACCATTATCTTTTACGGCATTTAAGTCATAATTTAGGGCTAGTAAATCTGTGCAGCCTTCTTCTTCTTTGCATGAGGAGTAAAATAAGGAAACTGCTACCATAATAATAAAAATGGATTGTGGTTTAAGCAAATTCATATTCTCCAAATGTATGTTCTATTTCGTAAAGAATCTCAAAAAGTTCTTCTGGCTGTTGTGCTGTCACTAATCGCATTCTGTATTCTTTAAAATTTGGAATATGCTTAAAATAATTGGTGTAGTGTCGTCTTGTTTCTACAACACCTAAGATAGGACCTTTCCATTTTAAGGAAAATTCCAAATGCTCTTTACATACATCTATGCGTTCTTTCATAGTTGGCTTAGACAGTTCTTGACCTGTTTTTAGAAAGTGTTTTATTTCATTAAATATCCAAGGGTAACCAATGGCAGCACGACCTATCATAATACCATCAACACCGTATTTATCACGCTTTAGTTGTGCAGTCTGTGGGCTATCCACATCGCCATTTCCAAATACAGGAATGTGCATGCGTGGGTTGTTCTTGATCTCGGCAATAAGACTCCAATCGGCTTCTCCCTTATACATCTGTTTACGTGTACGACCGTGTATTGCAATAGCTTTGATACCAACATCTTGTAGTCGCTCAGCAATTTCAACGATGTGTTTGCTATTATCGTCCCATCCCAATCGTGTTTTTACGGTTACAGGCAAATGAGTGGCATTGACAATCTCTTTAGTCATGGATACCATCTTTGGGATATCTTTGAGTATGCCCGAACCAGCTCCCTTGCAGGTCACCTTTTTTACTGGGCAACCATAATTGATATCTATGAAGTCAGGGTTCACCTTCTCACATATTTTAGTGGTTTGCTTCATGGACTCTATATCATGTCCAAAAATTTGAATGGCTAGTGGGCGTTCGTAGTCGAAGAAATCCAATTTTTGAGTACTCTTTACCGCATCACGTATTAGACCCTCTGAAGAGATGAATTCTGTGTACATAACATCTGCTCCATGACGTTTGCACAATGCACGAAATGGCGGGTCACTGACATCTTCCATGGGGGCTAATAATAATGGAAAATCACCTAAAATGATATTACCTATCTTTACACTCATTTTTGCAAAATTAACTAATTTATAATTCGATATGAATCTTAAAGGCATTTATAAAGATTATGAGCCCATTAAGCAAGTCTTTATCTTATTTATGTCGCTATTTGTGAGCTTTATTGTCTTCAACGCTTTAGGTATGATAGGCGTTAGCCTAATTGATGCTCCTTCTCTTAGTGATTTTGAGAATAAAGCTACCATACAATCCTTGAAGTTTTTACAAGCATTTAGCTCTACAGGAATATTTATTGTGCCCCCTTTTTTATTTGCCTATTTGACGTCTAAGTCCTTAAATTTTAAAGCAGTGAGTCGTCAGCAATTTCTGTTGACAGTAGCTATTATGTGCTTTGCTTTCCCTTTGATTAATGCCTTAGCTTTGTGGAATGAGGGTTTGCATTTACCATCTTTTTTGTCTGGCCTAGAAGACTGGATGCGTTCGGCAGAAAGTCAGGCTATGCAGATAACGGAGGCCTTTTTAAAGGTTGATCATTGGTCGGAATTATTGCTCAACATCCTAATTATAGGTGTTATTCCAGCACTTGGTGAGGAATTATTATTTAGAGCAGTCATACAGAAAGAGTTGTTTTCAAGAAATGGCAAAATACACTTGAGTATTTGGATAACAGCTTTTCTTTTTAGTGCCATGCACTTACAATTTTTAGGTTTTATCCCTCGCTTTCTAATCGGTGGCTTGTTGGGTTATTTGTTTTATTGGAGTGGTTCAATATGGTTACCTATTTTGGCTCATTTTGTAAATAATGCAGGAGCAGTTATCTTGAGTTACTTCATTAACCAACAAAGCATCTCCAAAGAGGTTGAGCAACTAGGAGCTAAAGATGGTCAGCTGTCCATGCTTATCATCGCTTTATTGGGGCTGCTCATGTTGCTGTATTTGCTCCAGATGATTTCTAAACCTCAATCGAACTAAAAAAACTTTAAAAACGAGTCTTCAACTTTAAAAAATTGAACAATTCTTACTGAACTTTCTTTCTTGTAGAATAGTTAATCTTCAGAGCATTGGCTTTTCGAAGCTCTTGCTTGACGTCAGTTACAATTCCCATTTTAGTATTTTGGTCAGCCTTTATAGAAGTGGTCATAAACGGCACTTCTTTTTCATCACGAGCAGTACGCTCGGCAGTAATGTACTGTGGAATATCATCGACAGTAGCAAAGGCGTCGTTCAGCTGAATACGTGCTTTAGTACCATAAGTGCCTTGCATTCTCTCAACTGGACTACCTATGTAGATATAGCTTACTAAAGATTTTTTTTGTAGCTTTTGTATTTCGGTGGCTTGTGGTAAACTTTGTTGTACCATTATTGTAGTTTCACGCATTACGGTTGTTACCATGAAGAAAAACAAAAGCATAAATACGATGTCGGGTAGCGATGCTGTCGATATTCCTGGCGTATCTTTTTTAGAATCTTTTCTGAATTTAGACATAACTAGTTTCCTATATTTTTGGGTTCTGCTTCAGATATTTTTTGAGGGTACTCCTTTCTTATCTCTTTCTGCTGTGTCTTGTTCAAATTAGCATACATCATACCAAAACGTTGCATAGCCTTAGCGTCTCTTAGCTCTCTGTATGCAGCCGCCAATTCGTTTTGTACCAGTATGTAGGTTTCGTAAGATGTTCCTCTGTCGTTCTGTAATGAAATAATAGCTTTTTGTGGGTTGTCCGATGATTCGGGATTACGACCATTATTGTTGATAAAAGCTTTAGCACCTGCACGAAGTTGTGTGATGTCTATAAATTCGTTTTCTACTAGCAATTGATTGTTAGAGTTTATCAATACCACATAGATATTTTTAGCTTTGATTTGAGAATCATCTTGGATAATATCTTCTTCTGGCATAGGAGGTAACTTACGAGCTAATCCAGTATCCACGTCCATAGTAGTCGTTACTAGAAAAAATATAAGCAGTAAGAAGGCGATGTCTGCCATAGAGCCAGCATTGATTTCTGATGCACCTTTAGCTCTTCTTGCCATAATTTATTTTTTAAATAGTTTACCTAACTCAGCGTAAAGAACGGCTAGAACAGCACCAATAGAAAGTATGTAGAAGGTGATTAAACCCATACCAACTCTTTTAGTGGAGGCTTCTGTCATTCCAAACTTTTCAGAACCAGGGAAAGTCATTAAATCTCCTGATGAGATGATGTAAGATACAACTGCAATAAGCAGCAGTCCACCAACACCCATCAATGCTGTTTTGCCTTTTGAAGGATTCTTAGCCAAGAACATCAAAGGATAGATAACGGCTGCTAGGGCAGCAACACCTATCATTGCGTAGGTTAGAATCAGTCCGGCGTTGATTAAAAAATCCGACATGCTTATTTAATTTTGTTTTTTACTAAAATATCTACAAATGAGATTGAAGCATCTTCCATAGTATTTACGATACTATCAATTTTTGCAACAATATAGTTGTAAAAGATCTGTAATATCATAGCTACGATAAGACCAAATACAGTAGTTAAAAGTGCTACTTTAATACCTCCAGCAACTAATGATGGAGAAATGTCTCCTGCTGCCTCAATAGCGTCAAAAGCACCAATCATACCAATTACAGTACCCATAAAGCCAAGCATTGGCGCTAAAGCAATGAATAATGAAATCCATGAAAGACCTCTTTCTAATAAGCCCATTTGTACACTTCCGTAAGCCACTACTGACTTTTCAACCACATCAATACCCTCACCAGAACGGTCTAAGCCTTGATAAAATATACTTGCTACTGGGCCAGGAGTATTTCTACATAAATCTTTTGCAGTATCTACATTACCTGATGATAAAGCTCCCTCGATGTCAGATAATAATAAATCAGCGTTAGTTGTTGCTTTATTTAGGTAAATTATTCTTTCTATGCATAGTGCCAATCCAAGAATTAGACACAAAAGAACTATACCCATGAATGATGGACCACCTTCAATAAATTTTTGTTTGATAACTTGGTGAAAAGAAGGGCTTTGTGTTACTTCAGCACTTGATGCCTCAATACTTGTTTCCACTACTTCTTCAACAGCTTCCATTTCTTCTACGATTGTTGTTGTGTCAATTTTATCTTGTACTGTAGCAAAGGTTGCTTGACTTACCCCAAAGGTTAAAGAAAAAGTCAGCATAAAAAGAGCTAATAGATTTTTCATTTTAATATTTGTTTTATATTGTTTTTTTAAACTCAATACAAATCTACACAAATTAATAGTTTAAAAAAATGTACTTGAAAATTAAATCTTAAGTAATGTTGATTATTTTTTTAACTTGTCTTCAAATTACTTAAAAGAAAAATACCTTTAGGCACTTTTATTTAATGCGGAAAGGAAGGGATTCGAACCCCCGATACGTTTCCGTATACACGCTTTCCAAGCGTGCGCCTTAAGCCACTCGGCCACCTTTCCAATAAGCTAACAAAACTAAGAAATGCATTTTAATTGCTAAGCTCTCCTCTTAAAGAAATTTGAAGTCGGTGTTTTATTTCTTTTAGTGAATAGTCACCTCCTAACAAGAACATCATTTTGGTTAATGCTGCCTCTGATGTCATATCCTTACCACTAATCACGCCTAGTTCTTCTAATTTTGAGCTTGTTTCATACAAGCCTTGACTCACGCTTCCCGAAATACATTGACTAATATTTAATATTAATTTTTTATTTCTAACAGCAGATTGTACAGACTTTAAAAACCAGCCTGTTGTAGTTGCATTACCTGCGCCAAAAGTTTCCAAAACGATACCTTTATATGAAAAGTTCAATACACTTGCGATGTATTCTTTTTTCATACTTGGAAACAGTTTTAGAATAAGAACGTCTTCGCATAAATTAGTGTGTACTTTTAAGTCTTTGTGTGTATGGGAGTATTTTATAGGGCTGTACTTTATATCAAGACCTGCTTCTGCCAAATAGACGAAGTTAGGACTTTTAAAGGCTTCAAAATGTTCGGCATTGGCTTTGGTACATCGGTTGCCTCGCATTAGTCGGTATTCAAAGTAAACACATACTTCTGGTATATTGCCTTTAGCAGCAATTTCTATAGAGGTAATGATATTTTCTTTAGCATCAGTTCGGCGCACTCCAATGGGCAATTGTGCACCAGTAAGGATAACGGGCTTATTCAAATTTTCTAGCATAAAGCTAAGTGCTGATGCTGTATATGCCATAGTGTCTGAGCCATGAAGAATAACAAAACCGTTGTAGTTGTTGTACTCTTTTTCAATAATTTCTGCCAATTGTATCCATACTTCTTTAGACATATTAGAGGAGTCTATGGGCTGTGCTATACTTATGGCATTGATGTCGACATCAAAGGTGTTAAGCTCAGGAATTTGTGTGCTAAGGGTGTCCAAATCGAAAGGTTTTAAGCTCCCTTTATTGGTCTTATACATGCCAATTGTACCACCTGTATATATAAGTAAGACAGAATTGGATTGTTTCATAATTTAAAAAGTGTTTTAGCATTTTGTGTAGTTACTTTTGCTACTTCTTCGATTTTTAGGCCATAGATTTCTGCCAATTTTTGTGCAATTAAAGTAATGTAGGAACTTTCATTGCGCTGTCCTCTGTGTGGAGTGGGGGCAAGATATGGGCTATCGGTTTCTAATAAAATTTTATCTATTCGAAGCTCTTTTAAGGTTTTATCTAAACCACTATTCTTGAAGGTAACGACTCCACCTATTCCAAGCATAAAACCCATGTCTATAGCTTTTTGCCCTTGCTCTTTAGTTCCTGTAAAACAATGAAAAACTCCTCTTAAATTTTGGTCATTGACTTCTTCTACCACTTCGAAAATTGCCTCGAAACTTTTTCTTACATGTATGGCTACCGGCAAGTCGTATTCTTTAGCCCATATCAATTGCTGACGAAAAGCCTTTTTTTGAATATCTAATGTACTTTTGTCCCAATACAAATCGATACCAATTTCACCCACTGCTATAAAATTCCCTTTATTGAGGTGAGATTTGACAATTTTTAATTCTTGCTCATAATCGTCTTTGACATCACATGGGTGTAGTCCCATCATAGGGAAACAATGTTGTGGAAAATCTTGGCATAGTTGATGCATCGCTTTTACTGTTTCACTATTGATATTTGGCAATAGCATTTTGTTAACGCCTAGCTCAATGGCTTTCTGAACAACTTGGTGTCTGTCATTTTCAAATCGGGAAGAAAATAAATGAGTATGTGTATCAATAAAGTGCACATTACAAAATTAGAATTATTTATTAGTTTTGATAATGATTAAAAAACAGAAAATTTTAGTGATAAGATTTTCATCTATTGGTGATATTATATTAACTACTCCAGTCGTTAGAGAACTTAAACAAAAAAACTTTATCATACATTTTTTAACTAAGTTCAATAATATTTCAACTATTAAGAATAATATTTTTATTGATAAAATATATGTAATCAATAAATCAATTTATGAGATTGTATGTGATTTAAAAGAAGAAAGCTATGATGTAATTGTTGATTTACATAATAATTTAAGATCAAATTTTTTAAGAATAATTTTAGGTGTAAGAACTCTTAAAATCAGAAAAAATAACTTAGCTAAATTTTTATTTATAAATTTTGGTATTGATTTACTAAACAATCAGCATGTAGTTAACAGAAATTTAAAAGTTATAAGCACTTTAGTTAACGATAAATATGACGACAATGGGCTCGACTTTTTTATTGATTTCAATAGCGTAAAAATCCATCTAACTGAAGATAAGTATATTGTTTGGTCGCTTTCCGGGTCTCACGATAATAAAAAGCTAACTTTTAAAATCATTAATGAAGTATTATTAAAAATTGATATTCCAATTGTATTCATAGGCGGTAATGATGATTTCATATTAGCAGATAAATTAGTAAAAAGTCACAACAAAAAAATACATAATTATTGTGGAAAAACAACATTAGATGAATCAGCTGCAATTATTAACAATTGTATAATTTTATTATCTAATGATACAGGAATGATGCATCTAGGAGCAGCTTTAAAGAAACCTATTATTTCTTTTTGGGGTTGTACTAAACCTTCTTTAGGATTTTATCCATATCAAAGCAATAATTTTTCAGAATTTGTTGTTTCAAGAAAATACTCTAGACCATGTTCAAGACATGGCCAAAAGTGTCGTGGAAAAAATAAATGTATTACAAGTATTAGTTCAGAAGAAATATTAATGAAATTACAATTATTTTTTGATAAAAAGAGCTTTTAGCTCATCAGCATCTTCTGGTTTTAATCTTCCTGAAAGTATTAAGCTTAATTGACGTCTTCTTAATGCTGCGTTGTAGCGTTTTTTTTCAACTTTAGATTCGGCAATAATCGAAGGAACAGAAATAGGGTTGCCTAATTGGTCAACCGCTACAAATGTAAAGATGGCCTCATTACATTTTACTCGACCTTTAGTAGTTTGATTTTCCATCCAAACATCTACAAACACTTCCATAGAAGATTTGAAAGCTCGCGAAACCTTTGCCTCAAGAGTTACAATACTGGCTCTGGGAATAGGCTTTTCAAAAGACACATTGTTGACAGAAGCTGTAACAACAATTCTACCACAATGGCGATGTGCAGATATAGCAGCGGCTATATCCATCCAGTGTAGTAGACGACCGCCCATAAGATTATCCAAGTTATTAGTGTCATTAGGAAGTACCATCTCAGTAAGAGTAGCTAAACTTTGTAAAGAAGTTCTAGAAGACATTGTTTTAGTTTATTGATAAGATCCAAGCAGAAGGATTCATTTTTCTTATTTCTCGTAAGGCTGACAAAGCTTCTGTATAATTATTGAAGCCATCGTAACATACTCTGTAAAGCCCTGAATGGCTTTGATTAACTATTTTGGACTTGCCAAATTTAGCATTTTTTAATTTTACAATCATTTTTTGTGCATTTTTATCAGATGAAAAAGCACCAGCAATGATGAAGTGTTTATCTAAGTTGATAGATGTAGTGACCATATTGTCTTTGGCCTCATAAAAGGACATTACTGCCTGTTCAATATTATTAGTTGGGCTTTCAATATCAAATTTATTTGGATTATATGATTTACTAGTTTCAACAATTTCCGTAGTTGATGAAGAAAAAGGTGAAAGGTTGGCATAAGTGGTTTGTATCTTCTCTTTATTGCTAATACCTAAAGCGCTTAACATAAATAATGGTAAAAAAACAGCAGCAGCTTTCAACCAAACCTTTTTGCTACTAGTAATACGTTTCTTGTCTATGCGCTTTATTTTTTCTTCAAATTGTTCTTGTATAGATGTTCTATTTATGGCTGGATATTGTACTGTACTTAGCCCAAAGCTGTCTAGCAAATGATTATGTGAGTTGCTCTGAACAAATAAGATGTTACCTTCAGAAGTGTATAATAATGTACCAACTTCTTGGATGATCACCTTTTTATATAGTTTTAAGGATTCTTTCAAGTCTAGTACATATTTATCCAATTCTTTTTTAGCTTGTTTGAATGTCAATCCCTCGCAAAATGCAATTTCATTGACAAGTAATCCGTCGTTACTTTGTAAACTTTTATTAAACAAAATACTTTTTTTAGGAGCATACACGGAGTGTGAACTACTTTCTATTCTGGCTGACTTATAGTTTGCAACGAAACCCCCAAAGCCAGGAATTATAACACAGTTGTGTTCATGTAGTAGTGATAATATGTAGTTATTAATTTTTGTTTTCATCGTCAGCTAAATTATCAAAATCAGTCACCGTCCCCAAATCTTTCATTATTTTTTTTTGTTTTAAATTGAAATACCCAATTTAAATGATAGATTCCTTGGAGCCATCATATTGGCTGGACGAGACTGATATTCTCTATTTAATAAATTATTGACTATTAATGAGAAAGTGATTGATTGATTAAAATCATATATAAAACGAGAGTCTATAATAAAGTCACCATTAGCAATTTTTTCTCTTGATTCAGGTATACCCGGCACTAAATTTTCAAAAAATGGTTCAACAAATATTCTATCGATATTTAGCATAAAGCTATTGTATCTAAAACTTGTTCCAATTGACCATTTTCTAAATTTATACTGCATATCTAATTTAGTAACATGTTTATGTCTGTATTTTAAAAAAAGAGAATTTGAATCCAATGAACTGGTATTATAATAATTTAATTCATTTCCATTTATATCTTCTCCATAGGCAATTTGCGGACTAATGGGAACAGCATCTATGTAAGTATAACCCCCTAAAAGTGAAAGTTCATTTTTTCCAATTTTACCGCCAGCACTTAAAGAAAATTCAACTCCTGAAATTCTAGTGTCGCCAATGTTAATTGATTTGAAACCTAATCCTAGATTTTCAGATGTTGTTTGCTCCCATTGCCCAAAGCTAAATTCCATCATGTTTTTGTACTCCATAATAAAGCCAGAAAAATCTAAAAAACCACCCCAATTCCTAATTTTAAAACCTTGCTTTATCGCAATTTCGGAACTCCAACCTGATTCGGGTTTTAAATTTGGATTTTGATAAACATAAATTCCACTAGTTACTTCAGTTTCGATGAATAGTTCAGCTATACTTGGGAAACGATACCCTTGCCCCCATGATGATCTCAAAAATGTGGCTTCAGCTATTTGATAATTTATACCTGCTCTAAAAACAGGCTTAGCGGCTTTAAATGAACTAATACTGTCACCGTCTATCTGATATAGTTCACTTGTTTCTAGCTTAAACTGTTCATATCTGGCTCCAAAGGATAAGTTTATTCTATTACCAATTTTTTTATCTAGTTGAGTAAAAACCGCATTATTAAGCCTGAAGTTAGTACCATTAAATAATTCTGCAACAGCATCAACATATTCATTCATAATTCCAGATGTCCAATTAAGTCTGTATTTGTTAAGGTACTTTTGATATTGGTATTCTGTATAATAAGTTTTAGATTGATTATCTTGTCCATCGGGATTATTTTTTGTTTCATTATCATTAATAACTTTCATGTAACGTGTTCTCAGACTGTGTTTATCTGAATTATTCGGATTTATGTAAGTAATGTATGGGTCAATATTAAACACATCCCCACTAGTTTTAGTTACGGAACTGTCTAGTGGAATGAATGCTGATTCATAACTTTCCCATATAAGTGCTGATGCAGTTTCATTAAATAAAAAATTAGCATTCAATCCATATGATAGTCCATCAATTTTTTGGTCTATATAGCGTGTATTAAAATTGATTCTTTTACTAGACGTTTTTTCTTTGTATCTGTAACCTTGATCCCAAAGTAAAAATCCACCTAAAACAAGATCCAAATTGCCAATTTTTTGTTTGTGCAAAAAATCCATCCCTGAAATATTTCTTTTATTGTCGCCCCACCAATTTAAACTATTCCTTCTTGCGTTATCATAAAATCCAGCATGCAGATTAACTCTAGTCTCTGGCTTTTTAGTTGGATAAGCTGTCCTAATATTAATTACCCCGTTTAGAGCGGATGATCCATACAATGCTGATGTTGCCCCTTTGATGATTTCTACTTGATTTATATTTTCTGTTGATATTAAACTCCATTGAGCTTGCCCTGCATCTCCAGAAATAAGCGGCATATCATCAACCAATACTTGAACGCGTGTGCCTGCACCATAACTCCATCCGCTACCCCCTCGAATATTTGCCTGGCCATCAGTTATATTTACGCCTGGAACTTGATCAATGGCTGTTTGTATATTCGTTGTGTTTTTATCAGCAATCAAATTTGGCTTTATCACTTCAATTGAAACAGTAGTTTCTTCAATTCGTTGTTCAAACTTTCCTGCAGACACTACAACAGTTTTTATTTGCTTGGCGTCTTCAATCATTTCAACTTCAAAGTGTTTAATTTCTGATAAGAGATTAAAATTTATCTTTTGTTCCTTGTAGCCTATAAACTTGAAGAGTAATTCGTGATCACCAGCCGATGTATTAATACTAAATTTTCCATCAATGTCAGAGGAAGTGACACCTTTGCCATCTATTAATATATTTACTCCAGTTAATGTTTCTTTACTTAGTTTGTCGAAAATTTGCCCAGTTACTTCTTGTCCTTTTGAATTCAAATATGTGAATATGTTGAGAACAATAAAACAAGACCAGAGATTTTTCATGAATAAAATATTTATTCACGCAAAGTACAAATTTATAGCACCTTTCTGTAATTTATAATTTAATTTTTGTGGACTTGTATTTTTAAATGAATAAATATTAAAAAAATTAAAGTCAGTTTTTCTCAAAAAAGAAATTAATAATATGTGTGAATATAATAAACTTAAAATTTTCAAAAAAAAATCGTTTGATTATTGAAAAATCATACATTTGTTTTAACACAAAAACTGATATTATGTCTTTAAAATATAAAGATAAAATTGACGCATTTATGGCTAAAGTATTGGCAAAAGATGCGCACGAATCTGTTTTTATCCAAGCAGTTCGAGAAGTTGCAGAAGCGATTATTCCATTTACAGAAAGCAATCCAAAATATAAAAATTCCAATTTATTGGAGCGTATGATTGAGCCAGAAAGAACAATTATATTTAGAGTGCCCTGGATAGATGATAATGGCAATGTAAGGGTAAATCGAGGTTACAGAGTTGAATTTAATTCAGCAATAGGACCATATAAAGGAGGATTAAGATTTCACCCATCTGTAAACTTAGACATTCTTAAATTTTTAGGTTTTGAGCAAGTTTTTAAGAATTCTTTGACTACTCTTCCAATGGGTGGAGGTAAAGGTGGTTCAGATTTTGATCCAAAAGAAAAGACCGATAATGAAGTGATGCGATTTTGTCAGTCTTTTATGACAGAACTTAGTCGTCATATAGGGCCAAATACAGACGTTCCTGCTGGCGATATCGGTGTTGGCGGAAGAGAAATTGGATATTTATTTGGACAGTATAAGAGATTAAGAAATGAATTTACTGGTGTGCTAACAGGTAAAGGTATAAATTGGGGAGGCTCATTAATTCGTCCTGAGGCCACAGGATATGGGACAGTTTATTTTGCGCAAAATATGATGCAAACCAAAAATTTAGATTTAAGCAAGAAATTAGTTGCCATTTCTGGCTCTGGAAATGTTGCTCAGTATGCTTGTGAAAAAGCAACACAATTGGGAGCTAAGGTCGTAACTCTTTCTGATTCGTCAGGATATATCTTTGATAGCGACGGAATTAGTTCTGAAAAATTGGCATTCGTCATGCATTTAAAAAATGTAAAAAGAGGTCGTATTAAAGAATATGCAGATCATTTTAATTGTAAATTCTTTGAAGGTCAGCGACCATGGTCTGTGAAATGTGATATAGCTTTACCTTGTGCAACACAAAATGAGTTGAACGGCGATGAAGCTAAAAACTTGATTGATAATGGATGTATTTGTGTTTCGGAAGGAGCAAATATGCCCTCAACTCCTGAGGCTATTGAGGTTTTTCATGAAGCCAAGATTTTATTTGCTCCAGGAAAAGCTTCCAATGCTGGTGGAGTTGCAACTTCAGGCTTAGAAATGTCGCAGAATTCAATACGAATTAATTGGACAAGAGAAGAGGTTGATGAAAAGTTAAAACGAATAATGAGAGATATTCATAAATCATGTGTAACCTATGGTTCAGACGGCGATTTTGTCGACTATGTTAAAGGAGCCAATATTGCTGGCTTTGTTAAAGTAGCAGACGCTATGCTTGACCAGGGGGTTGTTTAAATTGGGAAAATAATTCTTAGTAAAGGGGAGGAGACTCCCTTTTTCTATTCTTAAAATATTTTTAATAGTATGTATGGAAAATTAAAAAATCAATTGATTGAGGAGCTAAACTCAATAAAAGAATCCGGTCTTTACAAAAATGAAAGAACCATAGTTACTCCACAGGGGGCTGACATACGTGTTAATAGTGGTGACGAGGTCATTAATTTTTGTTCGAATAATTATTTAGGATTATCTTCTCATCCTAGAGTAATTAGTGCAGCCAAAGATAGTTTAGATACTCATGGTTTTGGATTGTCTTCAGTTAGGTTTATCTGTGGCACTCAAGATATTCACAAGACTCTTGAACACAAATTAACTAAATTTTTAGGTACAGAAGATACTATTCTTTATGCTGCAGCTTTTGATGCAAATGGAGGATTATTTGAGCCGCTTTTCCTAAAGGATGATGCCATAATTTCTGACTCTTTAAATCATGCTTCAATAATAGATGGTGTTCGTTTATGTAAGGCTGTTCGTTACCGTTACAACAATAATGATTTGGCTGATTTAGAACAAAAATTGATTGAATCACAAGCCCAACGCAATAGAGTTATTGTCACTGATGGTGTGTTTTCAATGGACGGTTACATTGCTCAGTTAGATAAAATTTGTGATTTAGCTGATAAATATGATGCTTTAGTTATGGTGGACGAATGTCATTCAACAGGTTTTGTTGGCAAAACGGGAAGAGGGACTCACGAATACCACAATGTCATGGGTAGAGTTGATATTATTACCGGAACCTTAGGAAAGGCATTGGGCGGAGCCATGGGAGGCTTTACTTCTGGAAGGAAAGAAATTATTGATATTTTAAGACAACGCTCTAGGCCATATTTATTTTCTAATTCTTTAGCGCCATCCATTGTTGGTTCAGCTATCGAAGTACTTGATATCCTGTCAAATTCTACAGAGCTAAGGGACAGACTGGAAAGTAATACCTCTTATTTCAGGAGTAAAATGACTGAAGCAGGTTTTGATATAAAGGAGGGCGTACACCCTATCGTACCAGTTATGTTATACGATGCCAAAACTTCTCAAATAATGGCAGATAAATTATTAAAAGAGGGTATTTATGTCATAGGGTTCTTTTACCCTGTAGTGCCAAAAGATCAGGCCAGAATTAGAGTTCAAGTTTCAGCAGCTCATAACAAAGAGCACCTTGATAAAGCCATAGCTGCTTTTATTAAGGTTGGTAAGGAAATGAAAATTATCAACTAATTATGGTTAATAAAATTTTGTTGAATTAAAATAAAGTTCTACTTTTGCCGACCCTTTGGAATGTGGTATTTCAAAGTGTGCTAATAATAAAAATAATTTATAGTGGATACACTAAGTTATAAAACGGTATCAGCAAATAAAAAAACAGCTGACAAACAGTGGGTTTTAGTAAATGCTGAAAATTTGGTTTTAGGTCGTTTAGCTTCTAGAGTAGCATCTATACTCAGAGGTAAGCACAAAACCAATTTCACCCCACACGCTGATTGTGGTGATTATGTAGTGGTTATAAACGCAGATAAGATTCGTTTAACAGGACACAAATGGACTGACAGAGAGCACTTTAAACACACGGGCTATCCGGGCGGACAAAAGAGGGTTTCCCCTAAAGAATTGTTCGACAGAGACCAAACATCATTAGTCCGTCAAGCTATTAAAGGTATGTTGCCAAAGAATAAATTAGGCAATGCACTTTATTCTAACTTACATGTTTACGCTGGTACTGACCACAAGCACGAAGCACAAAAACCCAAAGAAGTAAAAATTAAAATATAACGATGGATACAATACACACCATTGGAAGAAGAAAATCAGCTGTTGCTCGTATCTACATGAGCAAAGGCAAAGGAAATATCACAGTAAATAACCGTGAATCAGACAAGTATTTCACTACAGCTACTTTACTTTACAAATTAAACCAACCTTTCAGCCTAGTTGATATGGAAGGAAAATTTGATGTAAAAGTGAACGTAAGTGGTGGTGGTATTACTGGTCAAGTAGAAGCAGTACGATTGGCAATTTCTCGTGCCTTATGTCAGCTTGATCCTGAAAACCGTCCAGCTCTTAAAGTTGAAGGTTTGATGACGCGTGACCCAAGAATGGTGGAACGTAAAAAACCAGGACAAAAGAAAGCGCGTAAGAAATTCCAATTTAGTAAGCGTTAATATCTTAGGATATTGTTTAGTATCTAAATTACTTAGACTATAAACTATACTACTAAGTGATTGTTAATTAATGAATGTAAACAATTTTAAAAATGTCTAGAACAAATTTTAAAGAATTATTAGAATCAGGTGTACACTTCGGTCACCTAACAAGAAAGTGGAATCCCAAAATGGCTCCTTATATCTTTATGGAGAAAAATGGTATCCACGTTATCGATCTCAACAAAACTATTACCAAGTTAGACCATGCCTGTGCAGCACTTAAACACTTAGCAAAGTCTGGTAGAAAAGTCATGTTTGTTGCTACAAAGAAACAAGCTAAAGAATCGGTATCTGCTCATGCAGAAAGAGTAAACATGCCATACATTACTGAAAGATGGTCTGGTGGTTTGCTAACCAATTTTGCTACTATTCGCAAGGCGATTAAAAAAATGAATTCCATTGACAAAATGAAAGCCGATGGAACTATCGATACTTTATCTAAGAGAGAACGTTTACAAGTGTCAAGAACACGTGATAAACTAGATAAAAACCTTGGTAGTATTGCCTCAATGAATAGAATCCCTGCAGCTTTATTTGTAGTAGATATTCACAGAGAGCACATTGCAATCGCTGAGGCTAAAAAATTAGGTATTCCAACCTTTGCTATTGTTGATACTAATTCTGACCCCAACTTAGTAGACTTTTGTATTCCTGGTAATGATGATGCAAGTCGTTCTATTGAAAAAATAGTTTCTAAAGTTGCAGATTCTATTCAAGAAGGTCTGTCAGAGAGAAATTCAGAAAAAGAAGTTGCTGATACTGTAAAAGTTGAAGATAAAATTGAAGTATCTTCTGAATCAGAATAAACTATAACAAATTAAAATTTCACAAAATGGTAAAAATT
The DNA here is from genome assembly GCA_913048435.1 of uncultured Flavobacteriales bacterium. Taxonomy (GTDB): domain Bacteria; phylum Bacteroidota; class Bacteroidia; order Flavobacteriales; family UBA7312; genus UBA8444. The sequence goes on from CAJWWC010000001.1 coordinate 70,855, forward strand.
ACTGCCTCTGAGGTGAATGCACTAAGAAAACAAACTGGTGCTGGAATGATGGATTGTAAAAAAGCTTTAGTAGAGGCCAAAGGGGATATGGCTAAAGCGATTGATATTCTTAGAAAAAAAGGACAAAAAGTAGCTGCAAAAAGAGCTGATAGAGAAGCGTCTGAAGGAGTTGTTCTCTCTTCAACAAATGGCCAATTTGGAGCTCTTATAGCACTTAATTGTGAAACGGACTTCGTAGCAAAAAATGAAAGTTTCATTGCATTAGCACAGTCTTTCTTAGACGTAGCAATGTCAAACAAACCTACTGATTTAGCTGCACTAAAAGCCTGTTCATTAGGTGATATGACTGTTGAAGAAAAAATTATTGAGCAAACAGGTGTTATTGGTGAAAAATTAGATTTATCATCATACGAAACTATAGAATCTTCGCAGGTAGCTGCATATATCCATGGAGGAAATCGTTTAGCAACTTTAGTAGGCCTCAACTCTGTTGTTGATGAGCAAGTAGGTAAAGATGTTGCTATGCAAGTAGCGGCTATGAACCCTATCGCTTTAGATAAAGAATCTGTTTCTCAAGCAACGATAGACAACGAAATGGATGTGGCTAAAGATTTAGCTCGTCAAGAAGGAAAACCTGAAGATATGCTTGAGAAAATAGCCATTGGTCGTTTGAATAAATTCTTTAAAGAAAATACTTTATTAAACCAGGAATTTATTAAGGAATCTAAAACTTCAGTATCTCAATATTTAAATAAGGTTCAAAAAGATTTAACAATAACTGATTTTAAAAGAGTTGGACTTGGAGTATAATTTTGATTAAATCAATTGAGAGAGTGTTTTTCACTCTCTTTTTTTTGCCTTAAATTAGCACACTATGAAATACAAAAGAGTTCTTTTAAAATTAAGTGGAGAAGCCCTGATGGGCGACAACCAATTTGGCATTGATACAAAAAAGTTATCAGCATATGCTGATGAAATAAAAACCGCTGTGGATTATGGCGTTGAACTTGCCGTAGTTATTGGAGGAGGAAATATATTCAGAGGTGTTCAGATTGAAGGTCAAGGTCTAGATAGAGTCCAAGGTGATTACATGGGAATGTTGGCAACAATAATTAATGGAATGGCGCTTCAGTCAGCTTTAGAAAAAGCTAACGTAGAAACACGCTTGTTGACAGCTATTAAAATGGAACAAGTAGCGGAACCATTCATACGTCGCCGTGCCATGCGTCATTTACAAAAACGCAGAGTGGTTATTTTTGGTGGTGGTACAGGAAACCCTTATTTTACAACAGATACTGCTGCTACTCTCAGAGCAATAGAAATTGAGGCTGATGTTATTCTCAAAGGAACTCGAGTTGATGGTATTTACACTGCTGATCCTGAGAAGGACAAAACTGCAACTAAATACGATACAATTACATTCAAAGAGGTTTATGAGAAAGAATTAAATATTATGGATATGACTGCATTTACTTTATGTAATGAAAATAGATTACCAATTGTTGTATTTGATATAAATAAAAAACAAAATTTATTTAAGATGCTTAAAGGAGAATCTGTTGGTACTAAAGTCAATTTTTAGAATTATTATTATGGAGGAAATAGAATTTATATTAGAAAGTACAAATGAACAAATGACTAACACTATAAAACATTTAGAGATAGCCTTTTCAAAAATCCGAGCAGGTAAAGCAAATCCGCAAATGCTTGATAACGTTAACATAGATTATTATGGTGTGCAAACACCACTATCACAGGCCTCCAACATTAATACACCCGATGCTAGAACTATCTCTGTTCAGCCATGGGACAAAAGCATGCTCGAAATTATGGAAAAAGCAATTATTGATGCAAATCTTGGTTTTAACCCCATGAACAATGGTGAAACGATAATTATTAATGTACCACCATTAACAGAAGAGCGTAGAGTACAACTTGTAAGACAAGCAAAGTCTGAGTCAGAAAATGCTAAGGTTAGTATTCGCAGTTCCAGAAAAGATGCAAATGATGAGCTTAAAAAATTAAATGGTATTTCTGAAGATATTCTCAAAGATTCAGAAAACAAAGTTCAAAATTTAACTGATAGTTTCACCTCAAAAATTGATAGTTTTTTTTCATTAAAAGAAGAAGAAATTTTAACAATATAACTTAATCCAATCTCATACTATCATAGCACTATATTTCACTGTGCTTTTTTGTTAAAAATTTATGATTAATTTAAATCAATTACAAATACAATGTGGTTAACTGTAGCTCGAGTAATTCTAAGATTTAGAGCCGTATTCATATGGCTTATATTGGTTTCTACATACCTCATGGTACAAAAGTCAAATAACGTTAATCTTTCCTATTCAATGGCTAGATTACTGCCTAAAGATTCTGATATACAATTAAATTACAATTATTTTGTAGAAAAGTTTGGTATCAAGGATAATATTATGATCATTGGTGTTGAATCCGAAGATTTTTTTGATTTAGACAATTTTAAGTACTGGCAAAATTTTGAGGATAGTTTAAAATCTATTCCTGGTGTTGAGGAGGTTTTCTCAATCACAGATGCGGTTGACCTACAAAAGAGCAAAACAGAAAAAAAGTTAGTCATCGAGGCGCTATTTGAAAATATAACAAATCAAAAATCTCTTGACCAAAAAGCTTCAAAATTACAACAATTGCCATTTTATGATAATAGGCTAATTAATGATCAGGCCATGTTGATGCTAGTATCATTAAGTAATGATTATGTGACTAGTAATAGGCGAGTTAATATGATAAACTCTATTACCAATTTTGGAAAAATCTATTCTAATTCAACTCAAAAAGAAGTAAAATATTCGGGTCTTCCGTACATAAGGACCGTGCACTCAGAACTAATACGAAAAGAAGTTGGTTTATTTATTTTCTTGGCTCTTTTGGTTACTGCCATTATCTTATTTTTCTTTTTCAGATCAATAAAAGTTATGATAATTTCAATTTTAGTTGTTGGCATTGGTGTTATTTGGTCATTTGGTAGTCTTGGAATTTTAGGTTACGAGATAACAATACTTACTGCATTAATACCACCACTTTTAATTGTAATTGGAGTCCCCAATTGTATTTTCCTAATTAATAAATATCACAATGAATTTAGAGAGCATGGAAACAAGTCTAGATCTCTAGTTCAGATGATTAGACGTGTGGGTAACATTACCATTCTAACTAATACCACCACGGCATTGGGTTTTGCTACATTTATTCTAACTTCTAGTAAAGATTTACGACAATTTGGCTTAGTTGCCTCTATAAATATATTAGCAGTTTTTATTTTGTCTTTGTTGCTCATTCCTATAATTCTTAGCTATTTAAAACCACCTAATAAACGTCATGTTAGTCATCTTGACAGAAAATGGCTAAATAAATTAATACAAAAAGTTACCTACTTTGTTACCGAAAAGAGAACAGCAGTATATGCCACTACAATTGTGATTATTTCCATTGCTATTTTTGGACTTTTTCAAATGCATATTGCTGGAAATATTACGGATGATATTCCCAAAGAGTCAATACTTTACAAAGACATAAAGTTTTTTGAAAAGCATTACAAATCCGTTATGCCTTTCGAAATTATTATTGACACACATAGAAAGAACGGTATTACTAAACTATCTACCCTTAAACGCATCAACAAATTGTCCGATACTTTGATGACATATGAAGAGTTTTCTAGGCCAATTTCAATTGTCGACCCTATCAAATATTCTAAGCAAGCTATATATAACGGTGAAGAACAATTTTATACTCTACCCAATTCTCAAGAAAAAAAATGGCTCTTTGATTATACCATCAATAGTGAATCCCCTAGTGAATGGATGAATGCTTTAGTAGATGAAAATCAACAAGTAGGTCGAGTAAGTTTATATGTTACAGATATAGGTACCTCGAGAATGAAAGAGATAAAAAACGATTTACGTGTGAAAATTGATCAGATTTTCAACCCTGAAAAGTACAAAGTGATACTAACTGGTATGAGTGTTGTTTTTTTAGAAGGTACAACATACTTAGTAAAAAATCTATTTATTAGTCTATTTTTAGCCATCTTATTGATATCATTTTTCATGGCTTGGATGTTCAACTCATTTAGAATGGTTGTTGTTTCTTTGATTCCAAATCTAATTCCATTACTTATAACTGCATCTATAATGGGTTATTTTGGTGTTTCTATTAAACCTTCTACAATATTAGTATTTAGTATTGCTTTTGGTATTTCTGTTGATGATACTATACACTTTTTAGCAAAGTACCGACAAGAGCTAAAATATAAAAATAATAATATAAAAGACTCAGTTGTTTCTGCTATAAAAGAAACAGGTGTTAGTATGTTTTATACATCAATTGTTTTATTTTTCGGGTTTTTTATATTTTTAGCTTCACAGTTTGGAGGAACATTAGCTTTAGGCATATTAGTTTCAATCACTTTATTAATTGCTTTATTATCAAATTTAATAGTTTTGCCCGCAATGTTATTAAGTTTAGAAAAGTCTCTTATTGAAGAAGCTATAAGTGATCCTTTACTTGATGTTTTTGATGAGGAAGAAGATATTGAATTAAAAGAATTGACTATTAATAATAAGTTATGAAAGGAATTATTTTAGCTGGAGGTTCAGGCACTAGGCTACATCCTCTTACTTTATCAGTTAGTAAGCAGGCTTTACCTGTATATGATAAGCCTATGATTTATTATCCATTGACTACTTTAATATATTCAGGTATTAATGAGATATTAATTATTTCTACACCTCATGATTTACCAGTTTTTAAGCGACTTTTGGGAGATGGGAGCTCTTTAGGCTGTAATTTTGAATACAAAGCCCAAGAAACTCCTAATGGTTTAGCTCAAGCTTTTATTATAGGAGAAGACTTTATTGGCGATAATAAGGTTTGTTTGGTTTTGGGTGATAATATTTTTTATATGAAACGTCAAATTCTCCAATCTAGCATGGATTTAAAAGGGGGTTTAGTTTTTGGTTACCATGTGAACGATCCAGAGCGTTATGGTGTTGTTGAGTACGATGAGAATTTAAATGTAGTTAGCATTGAAGAGAAACCCAAAAATCCGAAGTCTAACTTTGCTGTTCCAGGTTTATATTTTTATGATAATGATGTTGTCGAGATTGCTAAAAATATTACTCCTTCACCTCGAGGAGAATACGAAATCACAGACATCAATTTAGAGTATCTTAAAAGAGGCATGCTAAAAGTCAAAACATTAGGACGAGGTTCAGCTTGGCTTGATACTGGTACGTTCAAATCTTTAATGCAAGCAAGTCAGTTTGTTGAGGTAATAGAAAGCAGGCAAGGACGTAAGATAGGATGTATAGAAGAGGCGGCATATAAAATGGGCTTAATTGATGAACATCAATTGATACAACTAGCACAGCCACTATTGAAAAGTGGTTATGGAAATTATTTAATATCTCTGTTAAAATAGCAATGAAATCTATAGACGAACTAAGAACATTAGTAGAGCAGGAGCTGTATAGCTTAAAATATCCTAGTTCTCCTGTCGATTTGTATTCACCCATAGAGTATATTATGTGTTTAGGAGGTAAACGAATGCGTCCTATTCTTTTGTTGTTGGCCTATCAACTATTCGATAAGGATGTCCAAAAAGCCATCAAGCCATCTTTATCGATAGAATTTTTCCACAATTTTACTTTGTTACATGATGATATTATGGATAAAGCACCAGTTAGAAGGGGCAAAGCAACTGTGCATGCCAAATGGAATGAAAATGTTGCCATTTTATCAGGTGACGCAATGCTCATACAATCTTATAAATACTTGTGCGATTTACCATCAGATAAATTAATCAAGTGTTTAGACGTATTTAATAAAATGGCTTTACAAGTTTGTGAGGGGCAGCAATATGACATGGATTTTGAAATACAAGCTGAAGTTGATATGGAATCTTATCTAAAAATGATCGAACTTAAAACGGCAGTTTTATTGGGAGCAGCTCTCAAAATGGGAGCTATCATTGGTGGTTCTAATGAAAAACAATCTGACACACTCTATGAGTTTGGGAGAAACATTGGTATTGCATTTCAGCTTAAAGACGATTTACTGGATGTTTTTGGTGATAAACAAAGCTTTGGGAAACAGGTAGGAGGCGATATTATTGCTAGCAAAAAAACCTGTCTTTACCTTAAAGCGCTTTCTCTTACCGAAGGGAAGCAAAAAATGGAACTCGTAAATCTTTACAGTTCACAATCGTTAAATGATATCGAAAAAGTGGAGCGAGTTAAGACTATATATAATTTAATGGATATAAAAGAACATATAGATAATTTGATTGATTATTATTATTCAGAAGCCATTAAGTCTTTAAATTTTATAAATGCTGACCTTACTGAATTAAAGTTATTTGCTTCTATTTTAAAGAAAAGAGAAAACTAAAGCTAACCTTGAACTCTTAAAATAGAGCCAATTATAGGTAGAAAAATCAATAAAATTCAATAGTTTTGTCTTAACCGAAAAATTGATGGCAAACAAATTTTCTTTTCTAGGGGCAGTTCATACTAATATGGTTGAAATCATGTATGAACAATACATTGAAAACCCCGAATCGGTAAATCAAGAATGGCGTAACTTCTTCACAGGTTTCGATTTTGCTAAAGAAGTTTATTCTGAAGAAGACGAAGTCCCAGAAACCTTTAAGAAAGAGTTTCAAGTTATAAATCTTATTGATGCCTATCGTAAAAGTGGTCATTTGTTTACCCATACCAATCCTGTTCGTGAGAGAAGAAAATATTCCCCCACATTAGACATTGAAAATTTTGGGCTTGAAGAATCCGATATGGGAATTATTTTTCAAGCGGGTAGTCAAGTGGGTATAGGGCCATCTAGTTTAAAAGATATCATTACACACCTTAAGCAGGTGTATTGTCAATCTATTGGCGTCGAGTATATGTATATCCGTAAGCCCGACCAAGTGGAATGGATAAAAAATAGATTGCATAAAAATAGTAATACTCCTACTTTCAGTCCTCAAGAAAAGAAACAAATTCTACGCAAACTTAATCAAGCAGTAGCCTTTGAAAATTTTATGCATACTAAGTTTGTCGGTCAAAAACGTTTTTCTTTAGAAGGTGCTGAAGCCCTTATTCCAGCATTAGATGCACTGATTGAAAAAGGGGCGAGTATAGGAGTTGAAGAATTCGTTATGGGCATGGCACATAGAGGGCGACTAAATGTTTTGGCTAATATTTTCAACAAAACTTACAAAGATATTTTCTCTGAGTTTGAGGGTAAAGAATACGAAGACCGTCTATTTGCTGGTGATGTAAAATACCATTTGGGTTATACTTCCGAACAAGCCTGTAATAATGGCAAGAAAGTAAAAATGTCTCTATCACCTAATCCATCGCATTTGGAAGCTGTTGATCCTGTTGTGCAAGGAATAGCAAGAGCAAAAATTGACCAAAATCATAATGGAGACAACTCTAGGATAGTTCCTATTCTTATTCACGGTGATGCGGCTTTAGCAGGGCAAGGCGTAGTCTATGAAGTCGTTCAAATGGCACAATTAGATGGCTACAAAACAGGAGGCACCATTCATATTGTAGTAAACAATCAGGTAGGTTTTACTACCAATTATTTAGATGCCCGTTCTAGCACTTATTGTACCGATGTGGGTAAAGTGACCTTATCGCCCGTTTTTCATGTCAACGGTGACGACGTAGAAGCTGTAGTACATGCTATGGAAATGGCGGTAGAGTACAGACAAAAGTTTCACAAAGATGTATTTATAGATTTATTGTGTTACAGAAAGTATGGTCACAACGAAGGTGACGAGCCTCGTTTTACGCAGCCTATGCTTTATAAAGCCATTAGTAAGCACCCTAACCCTAGAGAAATTTATAACCAAAAATTAATTAGTGAAGGAATTGTTGGTGCTAACATTGTCAAGGAGATGGAGCAAGAATTTAAGCAGTTGTTACAAGACCGCTTTGATGAATCTAAAGAAATTGAAAAAGCTCACATCACTCGCTTTATGCAAAGTGAATGGGAAGGCTTTAGAAAATCTAAAGATACTGACTTTATATCCTCGCCAGACACTTCAGTCCCTATCGATACACTTAAAGAGGTAGCTAAAAAAATATATACGGTGGCTCAGTACGACTCACTGTTTAAAAAGACCCAACGTTTATTAGCGGAACAGAAGAAGATGGTAGAGGTAAAAAACCAACTGGATTGGGGAACTGCTGAATTGTTGGCCTATGGTACGCTATTACATGAAGGCAACTCTATACGTTTGAGTGGGCAAGATGTAGAAAGGGGAACCTTTTCACACCGTCATGCTGTATTGAAGTTAGAACAATCGGAGCAAGAAATAGTACCCTTGAATAGTATAAACCCTAAGGCTAGTTTTGAAGCTTATAATTCCCTATTATCAGAATATGGAGTCTTAGGTTTTGATTACGGATATGCTATGGCCTTACCTAATACCCTAACCATTTGGGAAGCCCAATTTGGAGATTTTAGCAATGGTGCTCAGATTATGATTGACCAGTTTATTTCTAGTGCTGAAGACAAGTGGAAAACCTATAATGGTTTGGTTATGCTCTTACCTCATGGTTATGAGGGGCAAGGTGCTGAACACTCCAGCGCTAGAATGGAACGATATTTGCAGATGTGTGCTAAGCACAATATGCAGATGGTCAATTGCACCACTCCAGCTAACTTTTTCCATGTTATGAGAAGACAACTCAGAAGAGAGTTCAGAAAGCCTTTGGTTGTATTTACTCCTAAAAGTTTATTGCGACACCCCTTGTGCGTATCCACATTAGAAGATTTGTCAGCGGGGCGATTCCTAGAGTTAATAGATGATATTCAAGTTAAGCCATCGGCAGTAGAAAAAGTAGTCTTTTGCAGTGGTAAAATCTATTACGAATTACTTCAAGAGAGAGAGAAAATAGCTCGTATGGACGTGGCATTAGTTCGCTTAGAACAGCTTTATCCATTACCAGAAGAACAAATAAATATTGTATTAGAAAAGTATAAAGGTAAGTCATTGATATGGGTACAAGAAGAGCCTAAAAATATGGGTGCTTGGACACATATCCTAAATCGATTACAACACTTACCGTTTGAGTTAATTGCCTCTAGACCCAGTGCAGCCACTGCCTCTGGTTCGTCTAAGCAAGCTGCTCACAGACAACGATTAATTATAGAAGAAGTTTTTAAATAGAAGGTTATGCTGTTAGAAATGAAAGTACCTAGTCCTGGAGAGTCTATCTCCGAAGTTGAAATCGCTCAATGGTTGGTTGAAGACGGCGACTATGTTGAAAAAGATCAAGAAATTGCTGAAGTAGATTCGGACAAAGCTACATTAGCATTGCCAGCTGAGGAAAGTGGTATCATTAAGTTGGTAGCCGAAGAAGGTGATACTGTTGAGGTAGGTCAAGTGGTGTGTATAATCAATACTGATGGTGTTGGAGAAACTAAAATTAAGGCTCCAGCTCAAGAGTCATCAATATTAGATAGCGCGTCAAGGGCTGCTAAGTCAGTAGATTCTAAGGTCACTCCATTAGCCAAAGCCATAATTTCACAAAATGACTTGCTACCAAATGATTTCAAAGGAAGCGGAGAAGGAGGAAAGATTTTGAAGGACGATGTGATGGAAGCTATGGCATCTGTCAAGACCGATGGGCCAAGAGGCACAGAGCGTAAGAAAATGTCTATGCTTAGAAGAAAAGTGGCTCAGCGCTTGGTATCTGTAAAGAACGAAACAGCTATGCTAACCACTTTCAACGAAGTGGATATGTCTGCTATTTTCGCTATCCGAAAAGAATACAAAGAAGCCTTTAAAGATAAGTACGATGTCACTTTAGGTTTCATGTCCTTTTTTACCAAAGCTATAACTACGGCACTGGTGGAATTTCCAGATGTTAATGCTCAAATAGATGGCAAGGAAGTGATTTACCACAACTATGCCGATATCAGTATAGCAGTAAGTGCTCCTAAAGGCTTGATGGTACCAGTTATTCGCAATGCCGAATTGATGAATTTTAAAGAAGTAGAATCGGAAGTCAAGCGTTTGGCATTACGTGCTAGAGATGGAAAAATTACCCCAGATGAAATGTTAGGCGGGACCTTTACCATTACTAACGGTGGGGTGTTTGGTTCTATGTTATCCACACCAATTATCAACCCACCACAGTCGGCGATATTGGGAATGCACAATATTGTAGAACGGCCTGTGGCAGTCAACGGGAAAGTAGAGATAAGACCCATAATGTACGTAGCCTTATCTTATGATCACCGTATCATTGACGGTAGAGAATCGGTAGGTTTCTTAGTCAGAGTTAAAGAATGCTTAGAAGATCCAAGGACTCATTTACTGAATGGAGACGTTAAAAAGAGTTTAGGACTCTAATGTTAAAAGCCAACGAAAGTTGGCTTTTTTTTGTTTTAAAATTTTTGAGAAAATGAACGTTTATGACAAAAATTCAAGCCCTATGAAAAAGTATGAACTACTTGCTTTATTGCTATGCCTAAGCATACAGTCATTTGCTCAAGATCATCCAAACAGCCCATTGAAAGGAGTTTTGTATGACCATAACAGTCGACAGCCTTTGATGTATGCTAGTATTTTTGTTATAAACAGCAACACTGGAGTTATTAGCAACGAACAAGGGCAATACGCTATTGATATATCTTCTTTTAGATTACAAGATAGTATTCGTTTTCAGTATATGGGCTATCAGATTAAAGATGTTGCAATTAGCGAATTATTGCATTCTGCCGATGTTTATTTAGAAGAAAACATAATTAATATAAGCGAAACTCTTATTTTTGGCAGTGAGCAAGATCCCGATTTCATTGTCCAACAAGTTTTGCTGTATGCTGATAGCAATTACCACAAGGATTATTCGGCATCTGAAGTATTTGTCAGAAAACGAGATGAGTCGGATTTATTGTTGTTTAATTTAGACTATAAGAAAAGCACCATTTCGGAAATAGACCAAGACGCTATAGCTATGGCACAGCAAAAAATGCCTCGTCACTCTACTTCTTACACCGACTTTTTAGGCGAAATGCTAAGCTCACCAGAAAAAACTGATAGCCTTCGTATTAAGATAAAGCCTAAAAAGGTAGTTAGTTTAAATGACAAGGACATTACAGAAATAGACCAATTAGCTCAAGTTTTTGAAGATGCTTTTAAGAAAACCGATAGCTTAGAATATTGGAAAATAAAAACTGGAATTATTGGCGGTAAGTTAGGCCTTGATTTTCGAGATACGACTTTGAATTTACAAGAGGACGAAATAGCAGTCATGGACTTTGCTACTAATTTGTATTACGATTTGAACGATTATCAATTTGATAAAGAAGACATGTGGGACTTTTTACACAAACCTTCTCGTTATAGCTTCACTTTGGTGGGTGGCACACGACTTCAAGGACAGGATATTTACATAATAGACTTTGTGCCCAAGAACAAAGGACTTTATGAGGGTAGGTTATACATCGGTCTATCGTCTTATGCCTTGCTCAGAGCCGACTTTCAATATGCTGAGGGCAAACATGGCAGGAACTTCAAGTTGATGGGAGTTAGTTTTAAAGAAGAAGAATATAAAATATCTGTGAATTTTGAGAAAGCAGATGAGCGTTATCATCTCAAATACTTTTCATTCAAAAAGGTTTCTAGCTTTGGTATTGATAGAAAACTTGCTCTATTGAAAAAGAGAAAGAAACCACTTTTTGATAAAACCCTATTGGAGCTTAAAGGGGCTATAGATATGCAAGTAAGGAGTCAGCAGTCTTTTGAATGTTTACTTTTATCTTATGAGGATATTAGCCCCTGGGATTACCACCATTTTGAGCAGAGTAAAAAAATGAAGGTTATATATGTAGAACAGTTTGATGATAGCCTATGGCAAGGCTATGATATCTTAGAACCTACTAAGCAAATGCGAGATTATAAGAAAATTAGTTATTAATTAATAAGATGTACTTCACCCAATTTGATTTCGTTAGTTTTGGCGCCATTGTATCTTGCTTTCCAAGTGTACACACCTAGAGGGCATCTTTGCTTGTTGTAGGTGCCGTCCCAGCCTACATTGATATCGTTACTATAGAATATAACTTCGCCCCAACGGTTCATCACCCAAAATTCAAAATCATCGCTACAGCCCAATTGTGGTATGAAAGTTTCGTTGAGCTCATCGCCATCTGGTGTGAAAGCATTGGGCGCATAAAAAGGAATACTTCCTACTGGATTAATTTCTCTGTAAAGGACGTTTTCACATCCGAATTCATTAACTAAATTCAGTTGTATGATATAGTTACCTACTTCCGAATAGGTGTAATAGTCAGTAGTGTCTTCACTACTCACCACGCCATCACCAAAGTTCCAGCTTAAAGAATCGTATCCAGTAGAGAGGTTGATTAATTTAATTGTTTTGTCGCAGTTATTAATTTCTTCTGGCTCTGCAATGAAGTTTGGGCTTGGAAGATTATGTACCGTGAGGTAGTCTTCCAGACTTAAAGTTGCTATGCAGCCTAATTCTGTTATAACCTCTAAACTTACGTCATAACTGCCTGAGTTGGCTAAGTTCACATTAGTGGATGAGGTATTGAAATTTTGGTTGTCAATTTGCCAATTCCAAGCTACTATGGGGTCGCCATTTTGAGGTATGCTTTCATCAATAAGGCTAAATTTAGCTGGAGAACATGCCGAGTCGATAAGAGTGCTAAATACTACAGTGGGAGGTAATTTGTATTGTACTAATACCTCGTCTGTATAGTTACAATCGGCTTGACTAGTTACAGTAACGCTATATATTCCTTCATCGTTTACACTAATGGTTTGAGAGGTTTGCCCTGTGTTCCATATGTATGATATAGCACTGCTTCCAGCATCTAAAGAAACACCACTTGTGCCTTCACATATAGCTAAATCGGGTCCTAAAGAAAAGGTAAAATCATCAATAGTTATACTGACACTAACAGTATCTCTTCCGCCACAGCTTCCCTCTCCTGTTACGTTATAAATGGTATTTTCAGTAGGACTAGCAGTTGGGCTGTCTGAGGTATTATCGTCCAATGTTGCAGACGGACTCCATTCGTAATTAGTACCACCACTTACATTTAGTTGTACAGATGTACCAGGACATATGGTTGTATTAGGACTAACAGTAAAATTTGCTTCACTAACAGCGTCGGAATATATTTCTATATCTCCATAAGACATCTTTTGTCCACCATTACTACCTGTTCCAGTATAATCCACATCAATATAAATACTACTAAGTTGCACATAATCGGCATCAATTGGGTCATTAGAGTTCCCTTCTATTGGAATACCTGTTAAGCCATATACATACTCTTGTCCCGCTAAATCATTAAAACCGCTGAATCGTAAGGCATCTCCTGAGGCCCAAATAATTTTTTCACATTCTATTTCACCATTAGAAAGTTGTTTATTTCCTAACGCTACGCCTCCCGTAGTATTATCCGCGTCATTAGGAGTATTATAATTACCAACAGCATATTTAATTGTACGTGTCCATACATTATTGATTTTCTGATATTCAAATAGTCGTGAACTATGTGCGCCAGGAGTAAAAGGATCGTTCCAACCACCAAATGCTCCCCAACCTCCTTGAACTTTTTCACAAACATACATTTTACCATCACTACTGAAGGTAATATCTGAAATAGGATAAGATGCTCCAACAATACTCCCCATAAAACTTCCTGTATTATCTTCTAATGTAAAGCATAAATTTTCATTTCCTATAAAATCTCCGGATGCATCCAAATCTATTGACCAAACTGAATTATTATCACCACTTGCATCAGATAAAGAATTGTCTTCTGTCCATAATGAAAAATAAACCTTTACTCCTTCATTATCGCCATATATATTAATACCCCATAAAGCCTCACCGTGCCCACTAAAAACACCTAACTCGGTAGTATTTACATTAAAAGGGTCAAAGGTTGATAATAAATTACCTTGCATATCGAAGCGATAGATTTTACCATCTTCAAAATTGGTAATAAACAATTGATTATTCCATTTGTCATATGCAATATTACCAAGTCCGTTTCCTTGATTAGGGATTTCATTAGTGCCATTTCCTGAAAAAATAAATGGACTTACAATCCAAGTATTTGCATCCATTTTATAAACACCTCCATCTCCGGCTAAACCTGCTGATGTGCCTGTCGAACCGCTTGAGGATATTGATTTGGTTGCACTAAAATAGATGTTTTTTTCGGCATCAATAGCAATACCAAATACATCACCCATATTGGTTCCCTTCCATGTCGCATGAACTGCAGGATCATTAGGTATTATAAAATTTGTTTCCCAATTTTGTCCAAGAGGAGCAGATGCATTATCTTCTGTTTCATATATGCTAAAAGCATCCCAACCTCCATCAAAACCTGTCCAATGTGTAATTATACCCATTCCATTTGTCAGTGGTTGTGCAAAAGAATAAAGGGTACAAAATATTAGACAAACAAAAATTGTAATGAAATTTATATTTGACGCGTTGTAAAACTGCAAGATTATAGCTTATAAATAATAATTCATAAATATAGTTATAAAATTTAATGAAAACTGTTGTCAGAAAATTAATTAACTCCTTTGCGCAAAGAAATAACGCAAATCTATTGTTAAATAATTTCCCGAAATATTTAAATATTTAGCATTATTACTTGTCGGGCCTTGAGTATTAAACATATTGGTGCCATCATCAAATTCAGGGAAGCTTCTAGCCGTATTTTTCCAGGGCCTATGTAAGCTAAAACCAAAATAAAAAATTCCTTTTTTTAAGGTTCTATATTCTACTCCTAAATTAGCAATCAATGCCGATTGAGTGCGCTTTCTTCTTGAGGTACTTTGAAAGAAAAAAGAATTTTCCTCGCCAAAACTTATGATATCTGAAGCAAAAATATTGAAGGAATTGCCAAATGCAGCATTTAAATAATATTTGTCTGAAACTTTTACATAGGACAAAACCTGAAAAGGTAATTCATAGGAACGCAAGGTGAACCTACTCAAATCTTGCAATCCTATATCACTATTATCAACACTTAATTGATACCTTCTATTGACAAGGTTCAAGCCTGTTTCAGTAGAAAAAGTAGTGTTAAAATGGTATTTTAATATCATTCCTAAGGATTGCCCAAATCGTGGCGATAATTTAAAATTGAAGTTTTCCCATTGTGCAGATTCATTACCAGCATCAAAATAGGCAGCGGGAATTATAGGCTTAAATTGTAAGCCAAAATCGAAGTTTTTGGTCTTACTTTGTCCCAATAACAGAAATGGAACTAGCAAGAATGATATGACTGTAGATTTAGTCATTATCAGCAATTACTTCCACAATTTCTTCTGGCATTTCTCTTTTTAACAAACCCTCTATACCAGATTTTAATGTCATACTTGATGATGGGCAACCGCTACATGCCCCTTGTAAAGATACGGTTACGATACCTTTTTCAAATTTTTTGAGCGAGATGAATCCTCCGTCTTGTTCTACGGCCGGTCTAACATATTCATCTAATAAATCAGCAATCTTCTTTTCTATTTCACTAAACTCTCTTTTGAGTTTCTTCTTGTGAGTAATGTTTTTGCTTTTTTTTGGTGAAGCATCTTCATTAATAATGATTCTTCCATCGACTAGATAATCCCTTATAAATTCACGCATTTCCAAAATAATATCACTCCATTCTATGCCATTCTCTTTTTTAGTGATAGAAATGAAATTATTACTGATGAATACACTTTCAACAAAAGGAAAGCTGAATAATTCCAAAGCTAAAGGAGAGGCTGAAGCCTCAGCTCTATTATTGAATTCATATATGTTTTGATTAACTAATATGCGGTTAGCCGTAAACTTCATCACCCTTGGGTTTGGTGTTGCTTCGCTGTATAGTGATGTAGGTATTTTAGTCATAATTAAGATTTTCGCAAAGTTACGCCATTCTTTTATCTTTGGAAATAAAATTGTGGCTCTAATTAAAACAGTAAATGGTAAAAGCCCTATAACGGGAAAGGGTTGCTTTCTAGCAGAAAATGCGACTCTTATTGGTGATGTTGTAATGGGTGAATCTTGTAGTGTCTGGTTTAATGCTGTAGTTCGAGGCGATGTAAATTATATTAAGATGGGTGACAAGGTTAATGTTCAAGACGGGGCTGTTATTCATTGTACTTATCAAAATCACGCCACCGAAATTGGTCATAATGTATCAATTGGTCACAATGCTTTGGTTCACGGCTGTACCATTCATAACAATGTTTTGATAGGTATGGGTGCTGTCGTTATGGACGGTGTGGTGGTTGAAAACAATTCTATTATTGCTGCTGGAGCTGTTGTTTTAGAAGGTACAAAGGTTGAAAGTGGTAGTATTTATGCTGGTGTTCCAGCTAAACGGGTAAAAAGTCTTAGTCAAGAACAAACAGCTCGACTTATTGAAGGTATTGCCAACAATTATGTAATATACTCTTCTTGGTTTAGTGAATAGAGCTGACCTCCTCAAGATTAATATCTTCTCCAAAAAAGAATTTAGCGGACCTCTCGAAAGAAAGGGTATAATCCGAAACGTAAAATCTATGCTTTTGACTTTGATGAGTGAGTAATTGTTTATCGATTAGAACATCTTTTATGTGTAAAGCGACTTGATTCGCAGAGTCTATAATATCTATCTCCTTAGGGTAAAAATTCCTTATTGCTTCGTAAATAAGTGGGTAATGTGTACAAGCCAAAATTAATTTATCAATTCCCTCTAGAGCTGGGTCTTTCAGGTAATTATGAACGATAGCTTGGCTAATTTTATCGTTAAAAAAGCCTTCTTCTATCATGACAGCCAATAGTGGGGTGGCTAATGATTTAACGCTAATTTTATGATTAATAGATTTTATTTTTTGAGGATAAACATTTGAATTGATTGTTCCCTTTGTTCCAATAACGCCTATAATTTTTTTGTCTATGTTGTTAGTAATGTGCTTGACTATGGGGTCTATAACATTTACAATTTCAATATTTGGGCATTCATTTTTTATAGTTTCGTAGGCTAATGAAGACGCCGTGTTACAGGCAATAACAATCATTTTACAATTCTTTTGCTTTAGAAAAAAAGCGATGTTTTTTGAAAATTCTTGAACTGCATGTACTGATTTTTCACCATATGGCAGGTGCTTGGTATCTCCAAAATAAAGCAAACCTTCATTGGGTAAAAGTGAGCGAATCGCTTTAGCTACTGTAAGACCTCCTATTCCTGAGTCAAAAACACCTATTGGATTGTTCTCATTCATTTTTTAAAAGTAATAGCATAAAAAAAGCAGTTTATAAAACTGCTTTATTAAATGATATTAAAATTGTTATAAGCCTAGTTTCGACTTTACTAAATTTATTATATTTTCACTTTCTGCAGCGTATAAAAAACCTCCAGATCCTGAGTCAAATATATAAGTAAAATTACCTTCTTCAGCAACATCGTCAATAGCCTTCATGGCTTTTTCTCTAATTGGAGTAAAAAGTTCGGCTTCTTTTTCAGCTAATGATTGTTGAGCATTTTTTTGAAATTCAACTACACGTTGTTGAATATTTTCAATTTCTCTAATCTTATCCTCTTTTACTATATCAGTGTATGTTGACTCATTTTGTTGGTATTCAACTACTTTTTTTTCATATTCTGCTTGCATGGCAGTCAACTGAGTTTCTAAGCCTTTTGCATAAGATTGTAATTCTTCCTGCATTGATTGACTCTCTGGCATCATAGCCAATAGCTCATTTGAATTAAGATAACCAAACTTATTTTGAGCTTGTGTTGATAAAATTGTGGTTAAGAACAATAGATTTAAGAGTATTTTTTTCATTTTTTTTAATATTTAAATTAATGACTTTATTTGTATCCTAAAATATTTAAGATATCATCACTTTTATCAAGGCTAGTATTACTAAAAAGCATGATTAAATTACTAGATTTATCAAAGATAATATCATATCTTTTTTCGTTGGAGAAATCTCTAATTGCATTATATACTTTATCTTGTATAGGCTGAATTAATTCTTTTCGTTTTGTATATAAATCACCTTCAGGACCAAACCTTTTTCTTTGTAATTCTTTAGCGTCTTTTTCTTTATTTATGATTTCACCTTCTCTCTTGTTTTTCATTTCTTGAGTAAGCAAAACTTTATCTGCTTGATATTTTTTGTAGAGCTGATCGATTTCTTGATACAACTCTTCTATTTCCTCTTGCCAATTTAATGATAATTTATCAAGCTGATCTTGAGCAGAGACATATTCAGGCATGCGTTCAAGTATGTAATCGGAATCGACATAGGCAAACTTTTGTGCATAGACACTTAAAGTCGCAATTGACATTATAAAAATAAAAATTAATTTTTTCATTGATGCAAAAGTATTAAAATTGTTGATTAATTGAAAAATGGAACTGACTACCACTAGATGATGGGCTGCCATCAATAGCATCAAAGCCATAGCCCCAGTCCACACCCATTATTCCCATCATAGGAATGGTCATTCTAATTCCAACTCCAGCAGAACGTTTTATATCAAACGGGTTAAATTTCTTAGTCATACTCCAGGTGTTTCCAGCTTCTAAAAATGCAAGTGCAAAAATAGGAGACTGTGGGTTCAATGATAACGCATATCTAAGTTCTAAAGTATATTTGTTATAAATAGTTGCTCCGTTACTTGGAGATAGCGAATTATTTTCATACCCTCTCAAAGCAATAACTTCTCTACCATCTACAGCATAACCACTTAGTCCATCACCACCTACGTAAAACCTTTCAAATTGTGTAAGCTCTTTATTCTTATTATACTTTCCTATCAAACCGTATTCTAAATTTGTTTTGAGTACTAATTTATCAGCAAGGCTATTAAACCAGTTAGCACCAAAATTCCATTTATGGTACTCTACCCAAGTATTTAAGTCATCTATTTCAGATTCTGAATATTCATTAATTCCATCAAGAGAGGAGTAGGGTGGAGTTAATTGAATGGAAAGTTTCATATTTGAGCCTTTTCTTGGAAATGTAGGTTGGTCAACTGAATTTCTGCCTAGTACAAAAGAGTATGACATGTTATAGAATGTTCCGTCATCAAAATTACCTAAGTTGTATTGATCAACTATATATTTTTTCAAGCTGATATTTTGATAGAGTGTAAAAAAGTCATCGGGCCATTTCAAACGTTTACCTAATCCAAAAGATGCGCCCGTTACCTTAAATAGCCCTCTATTTTCATCGTTTCTTTCTAATCCATTAGAAGTTATTGAATGGTAGGCGCCAATAGTTAGTGAATTTGGTTTTTTTGACCCCAGCCAAGGTTCAGTGAATGAAATATTATAAGATTGAAATTGTATGCCATTTGATGTTGCTGAAAGACTTAGACGTTGACCATCACCTGAGGGTAAGGGGGACCAGGCTCCTTTTTTAAAAATATTTTTAGCAGAAAAGTTATTAAAGGATACTCTAAAGGTTCCAATTACTCTGTCAGCTCCGTACCCTCCTTGTAGTTCAATTTGATCAGAGGATTTTTCTTCTACAATGTAATTTAAATCAACAGTACCATCATCTTGATTTGGTTCAACATCAATGTTCAATGTCTCAGCATTAAAGTAACCAAGTGTTGCAATTTCTCTTTGTGAACGCATAATATTTGAACGACTAAATAAATCACCAGGTTTAGTACGTATCTCACGCATAATAACATGATCGTTGGTTTTAGAGTTGCCACTAACTGAAACTCTGTTTATTCTAGCCTGAAGCCCTTCATAAATTCTGACTTCAATATCTATTGTATCGTTACGAATTTCAGTTTCAATTGGTGTTACTTGAGAAAATAAATAACCATTGTCAAGATACATTGAGTGAATATCTCTACTATCTTGACTACCTAACACTCGATTTTCAAGCAGACTTTGATTGAATATATCACCCTTATTAATACCAACTAATGCATCTAATTCGTTATTGGTATATTTAGTGTTTCCCACATATGTTATATCTCCAAAATAGTAAGTTTTACCCTCATTTATTTTTAAAGTAATATTAATTAATTCTTCTTCTTTATTGTAAGTTATGGTGTCACTAATAATTTCAGCGTCTCTAAGACCCTTTTCGTTGTATTCAGAAATAATTTTTTCTTTATCGTTTTGGTAGCTTTCTTGCATGAATTTAGATGTCTTGAAAATTCTGAAAAACTTTTTTTCTTTGGTGTCTTTCATCAAGCGTTTAAGTCGTTTTTCAGTAAATACTAAATTATCCTCAAAATTAATTTGTCCGATTTTTACTTTTTTGCCTTTATCGATTTTTAGTACAAGAATAACGTGATTCTTTGTTATTGTATCAATTATATTACTAACAACAGTATTTATATTCGAGAACCCTTTTTCCTTAAAGTGATTTGAAATGATGTTTTTGGTATTAATAATTACATTTTCAGTAATTATTTTACCTCTAGCTAATTTAATTTTATCACGAATTGCATCAATCTCAGATCTTTTTATGCCTTCAAATTTAAACTTAGATAGTCTAGGTCTTTCTTCAAGTAAAAGGGTAAGGAAAATAGAGTTTCCTTGAATTGACTTGACCTTTATTTGAACATCTGAGAATAAGCCTTGTTGCCATAAAAGGCGACTAGCTTTAGTTAGCTTGTCTCCGGGAACCAAAATACTTGAACCAATTTCTAGAGTAGATAGTTGAATAAGTGTTTTATGATCTAAAAATTTAGTTCCTACAATTTCTATTCCACCAATTATAAATTTTCTTGGATTTTCATAATCAATTTCTATGTTGGAAAGATTTACCTGAGCCAGTGTAAAATGGCTTGAAAAAACTATTAATATAAATGAAAGTAAACTTTTCTTAAACATTTTCTTTTTCAATTTGCTCACTAGTTTTTCCAAACCTTCTTTCTCTTTTTTGATAGTTTACAATAGCTTCGAAAAGATTATCTCTTCTAAAATCTGGCCACAATATGTTTGTGAAATATAATTCAGAATAAGCTATTTGCCACAAAAGAAAGTTACTAATTCGTTGTTCACCACTTGTTCTTATTAATAATTCAGGATCTGGAATATTTTGTGTAAACAAATGATTTTGAATAGTTTCTTCGTTTATATCATTAGAATTTAATTTACCATTTTGGACTTTTTTAACAATGTCTTTAACTGCTTGAGCTACTTCTTTTTTTGAACTATAGCTCAATGCTAAAACTAATGTCATTTGAGAGTTTTTACTGGTTTTTTCAATAGTGTTATTAAGATTTTGAAGACATTTTTTTGGTAAATCTTCTAAATTACCAATTGCTTGAAGTCGTATATTATTTTCCATCAAAGTTTTAGTCTCGTCGATAATAGTATTAACAAGCAATTCCATTAGTGCATCTATTTCTTTTTTTGGTCTTTTCCAATTTTCAGATGAGAAGGCGTATAATGTTAAGTAGCTCAAACCTATTTGTGCAGCTCCTTCAACCGTGTCTCTGACAGCTTTAACACCTACTTTATGACCAAAAATTCTAATTTTTGATTGTTTTTTAGCCCATCTACCATTACCATCCATAATAATAGCAACGTGTTTGGGTAATGTGTCTTTATTAATTTCAGCGCTTGTCATGAATTAATATTGGCAGACTTTAGGTTTAGAATTAATTTTATATGAAATTGTCAATCCAGCAAAATAATACCAATCATTCCACAAGTTTTCATTGGCTCTCTTTTTTGGGGCTAGTGTATACTCATCGGTCATAGTATTGCCAACCCAATTAGAAATATTCGCTCCTGGATTATTAGCAAGGTACTCATATAATGCATTACTTCTATCAGATAAGTTGGCTGCATCTTCATTTTGCATTAAAAGTATTGCTGGACTTGCATAATAACCTCCAACATCATCTAAATAATCCGTAAAAGTTTTACGAAGACCATACTCAATTGACATACTAAAGTTATTACCTAAACTTGCTTTAAATCCTACACCAACAGGAATAGCAAATTGTATTAGTTGATAAGGTCTTCTTCCTGGGTATTCACTTGAATACTGCCCTTCGGTTCCTAGTGGTTGTAATTCAAGCCATTCATTATTAGTTTGATTACCATCGTTGTCAAAAGGATTTTCTGTATCAAATTTTCTTGCCTGAGGGTTAAAGTTGAACAATGAAACTCCTGTAAATACAAAAGGAGTAAATGGGTATCTTGGGTTACCAGTTTCATAAGGAAAGAAGTTAAACTCTACAATACCAGAAAGTTCATAAAGTGGAGATTTGAAGTGTAAATTTCTATTGAATTTGGCTGTATCTACATTATTAAGTTTATCACTACCTCTTAGTTCACCTAATACAATTCCACCTCTTAAAGAAAATCTTCTATTTAGATTTGATTTGTAATTGTAACCCACAGCTGGTCTTGCTAATAGAAAATGTTTATCATTTAAATCACCAATGTAATATGATGACCCAATTACAACACCAACTTCATTATAAGTTTCCGTTACTTGCGAGTGAGCACTAAATGATGTGAAAGTTAAAGTAGAAAAAATAAAAATAATTAGCCTTATCATCTATTTGAAATATAGCATTTATTGCATAACGCGCAAATATAGGCAATTATGATGTAATTGTATTAATTTCTTTTATCCTTACCCCACATCAATTTCTCTCTAATTGTAGAAATAAAACTTTGTTTTTCAAATTGTATTAATTGAACCTTATAATCGGCTTTACGGATTGTTAGTGCTAACTCAGGACCTATCGCTCGTGAACGACTATCTAAAGCAACTAAAGCAAGTTCATCCTGTTCTGACACTTTCAATGTTATTTTTGATTTATCTGAAACAATTAATGGACGTACGTTTAAATTGTGCGGTGCTATGGGTGTAATTATGAAATTATTTGTGCCGGGAAGTACAATCGGACCTCCGCAACTCAGAGAATATCCTGTTGAACCTGTTG
Organism: uncultured Flavobacteriales bacterium; assembly: GCA_913048435.1. Classification (GTDB taxonomy): domain Bacteria; phylum Bacteroidota; class Bacteroidia; order Flavobacteriales; family UBA7312; genus UBA8444. The sequence continues at coordinate 93,835 of CAJWWC010000001.1, forward strand.
GACTTGAGATAATTAGTCCATCCGCCCAATATGTGTTTATAAACTCATTATCTAAAAAAGCGTGAATACGGATCATGGATGAAGTGTCTTTTTTGAGTACAGTAACTTCGTTAAGAGCAAAATTAGCATCACCAAATAGATTATTATCACTTTCTAATTGAAGTAAGGTTCTTTGCTGAATATTATATTCTCCTTTTAGTAAATGATTTATAGCATATTCAATTTGGTCGGTTGAAATACTTGATATGAAACCTAAGGTTCCTGTATTTATGCCTAAAACAGGGATATCAGAATCTCTAACGAGAGTAATTGCCCCAAGTAGAGTGCCATCACCTCCAATACTTAATAAAATATCTGCTTTTTCTTTTAGTTCTTGAGGTGTTTCGAAGGTTTCAAACTCTTTTTTGAAGTTAATATCTGTTAAATTTTCATAAAATTGATTTTCAATTATTAACTTAATATTTTCTTTTTCTAGCTTATTAACTAAATGCTGAATATATTTTGTTTTAGCAGAATTAAATTGAGTACCAAAAAGTGCAATTCTCATTTTAAAATGGATTTGAAAAATGAATAAATAAGCCCCATTCGTTGAGGTGATTTCTTGTATATTCTAGTCGCAAGAGTTTGTCATAATACGTTATGAAATCTAAACTCACACCTTGACTAAACAACAGTCTATTGTTCAAGGCGTTTTCGTCAGCGTATTGATTGTCAATGACTAATCCCATATCAGCAAATATACTGAAGTAAAAAGAATAATAGCTTTTTTTGAATTGCTCCATTTTCAAATATGGAATATCTAATTTTTGCTTAGGCACAAGTTCGTACTTAATAGCAGTTTTTGTCATAGCATAATGTTCTCCGTCAATTACATAATATTCGTAGCCTCTGAGATAATCTTCAAAACCTAGTGATTCGTTTAAAATGTAAGGCATAGTCGAATTAGTTTGCATTTTTGCTTTAATACTATTACCAATGAGCAATCTAGATTTTGGAGTAAAATGATTTTCAGTTTTAGCGATAATTTTTAAGTTATTGAAATCGGAATTTTGACCGAAATTAGCAGAAATTAACACTTCATTAAAAGAACCTTTTGTTGGATAAGAAACAGAATTTCTTTTTTCATTTTCATAATGATACTCTATTATTGATAGCTTAAATTCATCTCTTTCATTTCCTAAAAAATCAGGATTTGATGTTTGAATATCATCGGGAACTTCAAAACACGAATATTTAATACTAATTTTATGAGTTAGATTTAAATCCTTTTTATATTGAAGAGTAAAGGCACTATTCCAATTTAAAAAATATTGGTCGTCATAACTTTTAAATAATAACTTATTTTCTTTTGTCTTGTAGTGAAATTGCTTCATTCTAAACAATTCTATGTTGAGTACTGCTCCAAGTGTTTTAGTTTTATTGATGTATGGAATATCGTATTCAAATAAATAATGTTCTTTATACCCTTTTCTAAATTTTAGTTTCAAAAGCTCATTGCGCCCTCTGAAATTATACCAATTTAGAAAAATACCATAGTTAAGTTTTGAAAAATTAGTGAAATTAGAGTTTTGTAGACTATCCCAAAAGATATTAAAATTACGCTCAGAAATTTCTAAAATTGGATAAGGCCAAACGTACCAACGTTCTACAACTTCAATATTTACATCAATTTGATTTTGATTATAGGAGGGGACAATATCCACAAAGTTGAAGAGCCATTGACTGCTAATATGTAATTCACTTTGTTTGAGTTTTTCGTTAAACTTTTCTAGTGTCAAGGAATCGCCTATTTGAAAGGACAATTCTCTCAAAACTGTTGTTTTTTTTGTTATCTTATTACCAGTTATTTCAATGGAGTTTACTCTAAATACCTTCTGAGAATAACAGGCAAAAGGAATAATTATTACAAAAAACGTTGTGATCAGTCGCATTAGGGGTTAAGATACCTCATTAATAAATCGTATCTGTCGCCTAGATTATCTTTGTTTTCCGACTGATTATAACTTGCAGCCACATTGTATTTGTAGCGTTCAAAAGTCTGAATAACTGGAGCGATATCAATTATATTTAGCTTAAGGGTAAGCTTTATTACGTCTCTATCATCAACATCGGTTATATAAGCACTCAATATACGCGCTCCGTTACTTTCTACAATTTGAGCAATTTCACTCATAGAGTATTCTTTTTTCATCATTTCTAAGATAATAACGCCACCGCTTTCTTGAATAGCTACAATTGATGCCAAAGAGCTAATTATCGATTTATGAGTTATAGAACCAACATATTTTCCATTTGCTAGCATAGGGAGTAAGCTCAGTTTATGATCGTCCATATAGTTAATGACTTCAAAAACATCCTTACCCAAAGGCATAAAAAAGTGTTGTATTTTTTCTTTAATACTTTCTAGTTTATTGCTTTCATCGTGCATACTCCATATGTCTTCCTCAGAAATTATTCCCAAAAGATCATTATTAGACAATATGGCTATGTGAGAAAGATGGTATTCTTGCATAATAGATAATGCTTCAGCTCCAGAATAGTCTAGAGTTATTGTTTGTATTTCTTTTGAAATGAGTTTTTTTGTAATCATAACACTTGGCAAACATAGTATTTTTAACTTTGTCTCCACATTTATAATCTCTCCAATTAATGATAAAATTAAGCGTAAATATTAATAAAATTGCAACAATTCGTAATGCACGAGGGGGAAATATGCCTAATGTAGTAGAAGCTGCTGTAAGCTGTGAACGCTTTGGTGCTGACGGTATTACGGTACATCCTCGTCCCGACGAAAGACACATTACTTATAGTGATGTACGTCAAATAGTTCCAATAATTACGACAGAATTCAATATTGAAGGTTATCCTTCAGAGTCTTTCATTGAGTTGGTACTGTCTACAAAACCTCATCAAGTGACCTTGGTTCCAGATGCTCCTGATGCCATAACCTCTAATGCTGGATGGGATACGCTTACTCATCAGTCATTTTTGAAATCCGTTATCTCAACTTTTAAAGATGCTGGAATTCGAACATCTTTATTTATTGAAGCTGAACCCAAGTATGTAGAGGGAGCTAAAGTAATAGAAACTGACAGAATAGAATTATATACAGAAAGCTATGCTAAATATTTTTCTATTAATAAAGAAAAAGCTGTTAAACCATTTGTAGAATCGTCTATTTTAGCTAAGGAATTGGAATTGGGTGTAAATGCTGGTCACGATTTAAATTTAGAGAATCTTGAATACTTTGCCACTTTTGTTCCTCATTTGGAGGAAGTGTCAATAGGTCATGCTTTAATATCAGATGCATTGTATTTGGGTTTGGAAAAGACTATAGAGAGCTATAAAAAGTGTTTGAAAAAGTGAAGCTATATTCTAAAGTTTTAGGTAAAGGGCAACCATTAATTATCATTCATGGATTATTTGGTATGTCTGATAATTGGCAATCTTTAGCTAAATTATATGCTGATTATTTTGAGGTACATCTTATTGATCAACGGAATCACGGACGTTCTCCTCATACAGATGAATTTTCTTATTTGTATTTATCTAATGACATACATCAATACATCATTGATAATAAATTGAGTGATTTCATTATCATGGGTCATTCATTAGGAGGTAAAACAGCTATGCAATTTGCGGTTAGCTATCCTAAATTTTTACATAAATTAATCATAGTTGATATCTCACCCCGTTTTTATTCTATACATCATGATAAAATTATTGAAGGTCTAAAAATACTTGACTTTTCAGTTCTTAAGTCTCGCTCACAGGCTGATTCTATTTTATCTGAATATATTGAAGATGGTGATGTTCGCCAATTCTTATTGAAAAGTATGTATTGGAAAGAAAAAGGGAAATTAGACTTTAGATTTAACCTTAAATCCATTTCACAAAATATTGCTAATGTTGGAGAGGCTTTGGAAAGTGGAGCAAGGTGTTCAATTCCTACCTTGTTTATTAAAGGAGCTAAATCAAATTATATAAAAGATGATGACGAAGAACTAATCTTCAAGCATTTTACTGATGCCGAAATACAAACATTAGATGATGTAGGGCATTGGCTTCACGCTGAAAAACCTCTAGAATTTTTTGAAATGACTGTTCGTTTTTGTTTATAGTTATTGAACAAAGAATTTAATACGATCATTATCAAATTCTATAAAGTATAAACCCGCTTTTAAATTCGTACTAATTTCAATTTTGTTGAGCCCGTTAGTGATAGTTGTGTAATCTGTAATAATATTCTTTCCTTGGATGTCGATAATCTTATATTCTATATTTTCTGATTCTAGACCAACTAGAATTAAAGTAAACGTACCGTTATTTGGGTTTGGATAAAAATTTATTTCTTGTGTTTTTGACTCATCAATTGAGGTATAAGTACAAACAAATTCACAAGCAACCAGTGAAGAATATGTGCCACTTCCATCCATAGGATCTATACAAGCTTCACCAACACAGTTATATGAAGCCTCTACTTGATTTTCCAATTCGTTCACACGCGCCTGAAATTCTTGATAAAACTGATTAACAATATTAGCATCATGAATAATCATTGTATTTTCGTCATTATTAGTCTCTGCTACACCGGACCAGTTGTGAGAACCCGTAATTACTAGTGGGTCGGAATCTGTATTGGCATGATCTATTATACAGTATTTATGATGAAAGCTATCACCAAAACCTTGGTGTGACATTACGTTGACTCCTTCATCCAATAAATATTCGTACTCTGAACCTTGAGTATTAATTTGCTCAATTATACCACTAACGTTAACTCCTTCGTTTTGTTTTTCAACAATGGTATTACCTAACTGATTGTTTGTAAATACTAATAAAGCAAAGTTAATTTCTTCATCGGCACTTTTAAGAGCATTTGAAATATTTAATGTGGTATTGTCAGAGGGAGAAAAATATACCTCAAACTCATTACCATTAACAATAAAATGATGCGGCGTATTATTTGATTTATCATTTCCAAATTTAGAATTATTAGTGTCAGGCTCATTACCATCGCTCCCCCACATTTCATTAAACTCTAATTCGTAAGCTCTTGCAACTGATTGGTCTTGAACCATTATGATATGATTTGGATCATTAAAAATTTGTTCAGATGTCCAATTAGTTGAGCCACTTAAAACCCAGGAACTATCAGCAATATCGGCATCAATAATAATAAATTTATTGTGCATAATTCCCATTTCCTCGGGTCTCTCTAAAACAGGTATATTGCTATTTAAACTTCCCAGTGCCATTGTAGCAGTAGATTCGCAAGTAATATACCTAACTCTAACTCCTCTCTCGTAAGCATCATTGATAGCCGACGTAATCATTGCGTCTGAGTGGTTATAAACAGCTATGTCTAAGCTATTCATTGCTTTATCGATATATGATTTAATAGAATCGTTTGTGTATACGCCAGAGAACTGAGCATTTTCGATAGTTGCTACGCTTGTATCAACAGAATTATTAAAACATAGTCGAATTTTTCCTGATGAAGTTGACTGTGTAGCAAAGGCATATAATGCTGAATAGCCTATTTCTTCTTGAGTATTGGAAAAAGCTTGTACATAATATATTGTTCCAGCTTCCAGATTTTCTAAACTGATCGAGTGTTCAAGCGAAGCTTGGTTGTCAAGGTCGTTAATTTCTCCCAGTTCTAATTCGGGAGTTAATCCATAAGCAACATTGGAGAAACTTTCAATGTTTGTATTCCAATTGACATCAAAACTTGATGTTGTAATATTGCTTTGTGTGACTGCTGAACTAAAGCATATATCTCCACTGTATTCAAAGTCATTTTCATCTCTCACAAGTAATTGGTAGCCATCAAATCCTGTAAATGAATATTGTGAAGAAATAGCAGTCATTTTTACTGGACATGATGGGATAAGTGTGTTTTCTAAACTACATCCTGATTTGATGTAAATAATTCCACTTTGACCTTCAGACGAAAAATTATGAGTGCCAACACTAAAAACTTGACCTGCATTTTCAAACATTACATTTTCGATGCTTATAAGTTCAGATTCTGTATTCTCTCCAATTTGATTTGGTGTTATGATTTGAGGAACAATACTGTATCCATTGCCATGATTTAACAAGTTATTTACTGGTTGAATCTCAAGTAATCCATTGTAATCTATAAGTTCTCCTGTTACAGTTATACTATCACCTCTATTGACACTTGCCATAATTTCTGGGTCATAAATAGCTAAAGCCGCACTAGCGTCTTCTATATATCGGATAGGACTACCTAATTCATCACCATTAGTTACAATACCACTTACAGTGACGATTGCTCCTTCACCTTCAGATCGAGCAGTTGCTATATCTTGAGTGTAGAGTTTAAGTTGTAGTCCAATAAATCCAACTAATAAAAATATTTTTTTCATAAATCTAATGTTAGAAAGTTAATTTTGCTGATAAATTAATTCTTCTACCAATTCCAAAAAATACACCTGCGGATTTGGCGTCAAAATCAGCGTATTCTGCATTGTATGAGTCGTTGTTTTGAGCATCTGAAATATATACTTTGTTAAGGGCATTAAGAACACTCAAACGAAAGTTGATTTTACTTACTTTATTTAATTTTAGAGTATATCCAGCATGAAAATCTATCAAAGAATAAGCTGGTATTTTCCATGATTCACGCCCAGCATTTTCACCATCTAAAGAAAGAGGATCGAAGTCAGAGTAGTAATCGTCAAAATGTGTACCTCTAACTTTTAAATATATATTTTCTAGTGGTTCATAACGTATGCTCATTCCAAACTGTGTTTGCGCAGCATCACCTACATGAACTCCTATTGCATCAAATGATTCTACCACTTCATTTCCAAAATCATCAATTATAGCACTATTATTATCATCATAAAAACGAACACTATCTTTAGATCTCCATGTCCAATCACCGATAGAAACTAATCCTTCAACAGTAAAGTTTTCTTTTAATTTTTGTGCGAAATCAATTTCAAAACCTTTGTGTAATGCATCCATACCATTAATATTTGCTCTGATTGGTTCGTCATCTAGTAAAATTGTTACTCCTCCATTGGATGGTTTGTTTTGCCAGCTCGTGTTATAAAAATTAAAATTTAATGAAAAATCTTTTGAACGATAAGAGTAGCCACCTTCAAAAGCTTTTACAATTTCGTTTTTAATATCTCTATATAAGTTATTAGAGTAATCATAGATATTATTGAATCTGGGTGCTTTAGATATATACCCTACATTAAAAAAAATATTATTTTTTAGATCAATATTATAATTAGCTCCCATTTTAATGGTGTTGCCATTTATCCACTTCCAAGCTGTTTCTTGTAGTCTAGCTTCAGGAGAGTTCATGGTGTAAGCATTACCATTATGAATAATAGTATCTTCTTGCATGGTCTTTACAGCACCAATGATATTTCCACTTTCGTCATATACTATTTCAGTAAACACAGAGGTACCTAATGCTTCAATATAAGTCGTATCATCTAATACTAAATCTTTCTTTTTAAAGAAGTCAATTCTTTTATAGGCCGAATTAGACTTTGAGAAATTCACAAATACACTCCAATCATCTTTATCATATTCCAATTGGGAAAATAATCCTGCCCATTTAACAACGCCATCATTGTGATAACCAATTCTGTCTCCAACTTTTTTTATTTGACTTTCTTGAAGTAAATTGTTGCCTTCATCAACAGCATAGTCACCTCCTAATAAGTCATATACTTCTCTGAAATGCTCACCTTTGTAATATCTAAGGTCAATGCCACCCGAGAAAGTATAAATTTCATCAATTTGATAGTTTGCGGTAGATAAAGCCCCGTACCAATAATGATTATTTCTAGAGCTATATATATAAGTATCTGAAGCTTTTTCTGTAAAACTATATAATGGATTTATATTGTTTTTATTAAAATCGTAGGCATCTTGAAAGTTATATCGTCCATTTAGGTCATAATTATCTCTATTTCCGTTCAAATTAGTACCTCCTCCTTGACCTATTGATATATAGGCAATATTTGAAATGTATAGTTTTTCGTTAATTACCCAAAAATCTCGTAACGAAAATTGAGGTTTGTGATAATAGTTCTTTTTTGAGTTGAGAGTTTCAAAATTAGAAATAGTATCTCCATTGGAGTTGAGATACCATCTATTTATGTTACCCCAGTGTTTGTTGTAGTTGATACCCTTATTTGAGTATTCTCCGAACAAAGTGTCGTTTATGCCTAAATCATTAGCGTATTCTGCCGAATAGGTTGCGATATCGCTTTTGTAGGAACGTTGTCCGTGTTGTTGAGGTGCACCAAGTGCAGACAAGCTGATAGTATGTTTTCCTAAGCTCTTTTGTACTTTAGCATAATAGAAAAAGCCCTCGCTAAATGTTTCTTCTACAAATCCACGACCTCTTTTATATGAACCGGCAAAGGTAAACCCCCAACCGTTTTTTAATTTACCTGAATTGTATCCTAAAGAAGTTCTAAATTTTCCATAGGAGTCTAATTCTTGTTTGAAACTTCCACCTTTTCTGCTATCAATACCCTTAGTAAGTAAGTTCATGGTGCCACCAACTGAAGGAATTGCTATTTTAGAAGCTCCGAGACCTCGCTGTACTTGAATATTACTAGTTACCGCGTCTAATCCGAACCAATTGGACCAATATACCCAGCCATTTTCCATATCATTTACTGGAATACCATCAATCATTACGGCTACATTACGTTGGTTAAAGCCTCTAATTGTTATTCGTGCATCACCATCACCACCACCTTGTTGAGTGGCGTAAACACCAGGAGTTGAGTTTAGCACCATGGGAATGTCTTGTGATGCTAATTCTTCGTTAATCTTTTTTAGTGGAATAGTAGAAAAGGCTACTGGTGTTTTCCTATCAATAGCCACATCCGCAACAACTTGTACTTCATTTAAAAGAATGGTATTCAATTTAATTTCTAACTTGATTGGCTTACCATTTAGTGTTAATTTTTTTGTTACTTTTTCGTAGCCTACATAAGAAAATGTCACCTCAATAGATTCTTTACTTGAAACAAAGGCAAAATTCCCATCAAAGTCAGTAATAATTCCTTTTCCATCATAGGCTATTGTTGCTCCAAACAGAGGGTTGTTGGTAGTATTATCAGTTATGCTACCACTAATACGTGTTTGTGCTAAAGTATTACTCGCTGTTGATACTAAAAAAAGTAATAAGATAAGATGAAGTTTCATTCAATAATTATACAAAAAAAAGTGCTGATAGAATTCTATCAGCAGTTTAAATTAATAGTCTTAGTTTATGACAATTGAGCTATGTTTTATGCTATTATCTTCAAATAATATTGTCAAACTATAAATACCACTATTTATATCCTGAGTGTATATGTAAGCTTGTGAATTTGAATGAGTATAATTTAATTCAACTTTTTGTCCAAGAGCGTTAATCAACTCAAAATATTTAATCGCTTTGTTAGCACTTATATTTATTGTTTGGTAGTTTGTAGCTGGGTTTGGAAATAGTATAAAAGAAGTTAATTTATCTTTTATAGAGGACGGCCCTCCAGAAGAACAATCACACTCATGTGTTCCAAGATTAGTCCAAGTATTAATAGATAACGAATCCCATTCAGCAGCTGGATTAAATAGTAAAGGATTAGTAGTTATTCCTGATTTAACACTTGCTTTTCTTACAAGAGTATGATTTTTTGTCCACCATGCGCCGCCGTTTCCATCAGTAAATCCTGACGTTGCATCATCAGTCCATGCATCACCTGGGTCCTCACCAATTTTACCGATTATATCAACGATAGATCCGTTTTTTGAAAGTGTCATAGCGTCGTTACCATTCATATATAATGGAGATGGGTAAGTAGGCGCCCATTGATCGGCCATATTATATAGTTCAACCATAATATAACCAAACTCATTGGATGAGTTAGTATCAGAATTAGTAACTACCCAGGTTTCACCGGGATTTATTGTGCCTGATAAATTCATGTCGTCAGAAATTGAACTAGAACCGTTTGAATAACGTTCAATACTGTAACTGCTCAGATCAATTGGAGCATCGGTTGGGTTGTAAATTTCAACAGCCTTATTGTTGGAATTACCTTCTATATATTCAGAGAAAAAAAGCTCAGAGCAATCTTGCGCTATTAAGTTGAAAGAAGAAAATGTTAAAATAAAAGATAAAATTAGTTTCATAAATGTGGGTATTTTGTTAATTGCATCAAATTTAATTTAAATTTCTTTTATTTTTAGAAGAAAGTTAATGCATTTTTAAAATTAACATTTTTTTAATTTTAACAGCTATTTTTTACATCGGTACTTAACAAAAATCAATTAACAAATTGTATATATTTACAAAATAGAAACCATCAAATGTCAGATAGTTTAGTAATAATACCTACTTACAATGAGAAGGAAAATATTGAACGAATAATTCGAAAAGTTTTTTCGCTCAGTCACTCTTTCGATATTTTGATTGTAGATGATGGCTCTCCAGATGGTACAGCTGACATAGTAAAGGCTCTTCAACTTCAGTTTAAAGGACTTTTCATTGAAGAGCGTAAAGGTAAATTAGGTCTCGGCACAGCATATATTCATGGTTTTAGATGGGTTTTAAATAGAGATTATGATTTTGTATTCGAAATGGATGCCGACTTTTCGCACAATCCAGACGATTTACTGAGATTGTATGCTGCTTGTAAAAATGATGGTGCAGATCTGGCAATTGGCTCACGTTATAAAAATGGAGTTAACATAGTCAATTGGCCAATGAGTCGATTATTAATGTCATTTTTTGCCTCAAAATATGTTAAGTTTATAACAGGGCTTCCTGTGAATGATTCTACAGCTGGCTTTATATGTTATAAACGCTATGTTTTGGAAACTATAGATTTAAATAAAATCAAATTTGTTGGTTATGCTTTTCAAATTGAAATGAAATTTAAGACTTGGAAATCTAATTTTGATATTCTTGAAGTTCCTGTAATATTTACTGATAGAAAAGAGGGCAGTTCTAAAATGGATTCCTCAATTTTTTTCGAGGCATTTGTCGGAGTTATTCAAATGAAAATCTCTAGCTTATTTTCCAAATTCAAACAAAAGTCTAAACATGAGTAGTACTTTAATTAGTAATGCACTTTTAGTAAACGAAGGTAAAATTTTTCTTTCTGATGTGTTGATTGAAAAAGGTTTGATTTCTCGAATTGGACACTCATTAGATGTAAAAGTAGATCATAGAATTGATGCTAAAAGAAAGTATTTATTTCCAGGAATTATTGATGATCAAGTTCACTTTAGAGAGCCAGGACTTACTCATAAAGCAGATATTTATACTGAATCAAAAGCAGCAGTAGCAGGTGGTATAACTTCATTTATGGAAATGCCAAATACTAATCCTCAGACTCTTACTCAAAAACTTCTAGAAGAGAAATATCAAAGAGCTCAAAAAGTATCATTAGCTAACTACTCTTTTTTTATGGGAGCCTCTAACGACAATTTAGATGAAGTTTTAAAAACAGATTCAAAAAAAGTTGGTGCAATCAAAATATTTATGGGTTCTTCAACAGGTAGTATGCTTGTTGATGATCAAAGTGTTTTAGAAAACATTTTCAAAAAATCAAAAATGTTGATTGCTGTACACTGCGAAGACGAAACAACAATTAAGAACAATACTGCTCACTATAAATCAATATATGGCGATGATGTACCTATCGAAATGCATCCAAAGATTAGAAGCGATGAGGCTTGTTATAGATCGTCATCAATGGCTATTGAATTAGCTAAAAAATACAATACTAGACTACATATTTTTCATCTTTCTTCTGCTAAAGAAATGAAATTATTCAGAAATGATATTCCACTAAAAGAAAAACAGATAACAGCAGAAGCATGTATTCACCATTTATGGTTTGATGATAGTCATTATTCAAAAAAAGGAACTCATATAAAATGGAATCCTGCCATTAAGAGTAAGTCAGATAGAGAGGCTATTTTTCAGGCTTTGTTGGATAATAAGATCGATGTTATAGCTACTGACCATGCTCCCCATACTTTAGAGGAAAAGAATAATTCTTATTTTAGTTCACCTTCAGGTGGTCCGCTTGTACAACATGCGTTAGTGGCAATGCTAGAGTTTTATCATCAAGATAAAATAAGTTTAGAGAAAATTGTTGAGAAAATGTGTCATGGTCCGGCTATATGCTTCCAAATTGAAAACAGAGGATTTATAAGAGAGGGTTATGCTGCAGATTTAGTTCTTGTTGATACTAATGACTCTTGGACAGTCAATAAAGGAAATATTTTATACAAATGTGGTTGGTCACCATTTGAAGGAGATATATTCAAGTCAAAGGTAACACATACTTGGGTCAATGGCCATTTAGTTTTTCAAAACGGTATTTTTGATGAATCCCTAAAAGGACAAAGACTAACTTTTGATAGATAAAAAAAGGGGCCTTAGCCCCTTTTTTTTGGTTTACTCTGTTACTTCCTCTTCGGTAGCAGTAGAGTCCATTTCAGCGGCAGTAGAATCTTCCTCTACCACATCAACGCTTACTTCCATAGTATCAACAGCTTCTTCAGAAGCTTCTTCATTTTGACCAGCAGGAGCGCCACAAGCTATTAAGCCCATAAATGCTATTGCTGAAACATAAACTAAATTTTTCATTGTGTGTTATTTTTATTTTTAATAAACTTGACAAATATAATCTTAATAGTTTATCAAATTACTTCACTGTCTTCGAAAAATGAAAAATATTTTGTTAGTAATTATTATTTTAATAATTCAATCTTGTACAAATGGATCAAATAAATCAAGAAAAGATATTATTTCATCAGAGGATATGATTAAAATTTTAACACAAAGACATATTGTTATTTCAGAATTAAACACATTCCAATATGAAGGCGACATATCCGAAAATTATATTGATTCGTTATTATCCAACTGTTATCTTTCTCTTGGTTATAGCGACAATGATTTCGATAAAAGTTGGAATTATTATATTTCAGATGACAATGTGGAATTATTGATTATTTATGACAAAGTATTACAGGAGTTGGAAATTGTTCAGCAAAAGTCTAAAAATTAGTGTGATCTAGCATAAACCACTGACTATACCTTTTTATACTGTCCGAAATAGGTATAAATTTATAATTCAAAGCATTTACAATTTTTTTATTTGAAAAACTTTTATTTGTCATTGAAGTATTGGCTGTTTCTCTAGTAATCAATGGGCTTTTATTTGTTATTTTTGATTTTAGCCATTCTATTCGCCATGCTATTTCTTTCAAAAGTGGTGTAACTTTTATGTGAGGCTTAGTTTTATTCAGATTTTCAGCAATTAAATCAAATATCTGCCTGTAGCTCATATTTTCACTATTTATTATAAATCGTTCATTTACAATATCACTCTTTATGAGTTTAATTAAACATTCAGCTACATCTAATACATCAACATATCCAGTGCTTCCAGTACTGTAGAACTTTAAACCACTCCAAACCTTTTCAAACATTTGAGAGCTCCCTTTCGTCCAATCACCGGGGCCTAATATTACGGATGGATTAACAATAATGGAATTTAAACCTTCCGACACACCACGCCAGACCTCTTGCTCAGATAAATATTTGCTAATGGCATATTGTGTATTTGATTTACTTTTTTTCCAAAAATCATTTTCAGTTCTAAGATTATTCTTTTTAGAATTACTTAGAGTAGCAATAGAGCTGATATAGCCTAACTTTTTGATTTTATAATCTATGCATAGATTAACAATATTCGCAGTACCCTCCACATTTTGAATCATCATTTTTTCAAAATCTTTTGGGTTGAATGAAACAACAGCTGCACAGTGTATAACAATTTGACAATCTTTTATACCTTTTTCTAGAGAAAATGGATCTAATATATCACCATCAATCCATTCAATAGATTGTAACAAGTCTACTTTATTGTAATGAGAGAAAATATTTTCAATGACAGTTAAGGAGCTTTTTTTTCTTTTTAAAGCCTTGACGTTATGACCATTTTCTGTTAATTTTAGGAGTATGTGCGCCCCAACTAAACCTGTTCCACCTGTTAAAAATATCATCGAGAACAAAGTTAGACAAAAAATAGCCCTAATGTTTTACATATATTTATATTTGTTTTAAGAAATAACAACCAATGAACTTTGTTGAAGAATTAAAATGGAGAGGTATGATTCATGATATCATGCCAGGTACTGAGGAGCAATTACAAAAAGAAATGACGACGGCTTATATCGGTTTTGATCCTACAGCAGATTCTTTACACATTGGTTCATTAGTTCAGATTATGATATTGGTTCATCTACAGCGTTGCGGTCATAAGCCGATAGCATTGATGGGTGGAGCAACTGGAATGGTTGGTGATCCATCAGGTAAGTCTAAAGAAAGGAATATACTTTCAGAAGATATTTTACAACACAATTTAAAATGTGTTCAAAAACAAATGGAGCGATTTTTAGATTTTAAATGTGGTGATAACTGTGCTGAAATCGTAAATAATTTCGATTGGTTTAAAGACTTTAGTTTTTTAGAATTTATCAGAGATGCTGGCAAGCATATACCTATTAATTACATGATGGCAAAAGATTCCGTTAAATCTCGTTTGGAGACTGGTATGAGTTTCACTGAATTTAGTTACCAGTTGGTTCAAGGTTATGATTTTTATTGGTTGTTTAAAAACAAAAACTGTAAGTTACAATTGGGAGGTTCGGATCAATGGGGTAATATTACTACTGGAACTGAATTCATAAGACGTAAAGTCGGGGGTGAAGCATTTGCTGTTACTACTCCATTATTAAAGAAAGCTGATGGTGGAAAATTCGGAAAGACTGAAGATGGTAACGTTTGGTTAGACAAGCAATTAACATCACCATATAAGTTTTATCAATTTTGGCTTAATTCATCTGACGAGGATGTGAAAAATTACATTCGTATTTTTACACTTTTTTCTAAAGATGAGATTGAAAGCCTTGAAGAACAACATAATCAAGCCCCTCATTTAAGGTTATTACAAAAAACCTTAGCAAAAGATATTACTATTCGAGTTCATTCGGAAGAAGATTTTAATTTAGCCTTTAAAGCATCAAATATATTATTTGGTAAATCCACTTCTGATGATGTTATGCAACTAGATGAGGAAACTCTTCTATCAGTATTTGAGGGTGTTCCTCAATTTAAGATCAGTAGTAAAGATTTGAATTGTGACATCTTTACTTTTTTTACCGAAAAAACTAAAGTTTTTTCTTCAAAAGGCGAAGCTAGAAGAATGATTAACAGTAACGCGGTTAGTATTAATAAAGAAAAAATAGGAACTGAAGTATCATTATTAGATGTAAATTTAATTTCTAATAAATACCTTTTAATTCAAAAGGGTAAGAAAAATTACTTTTTAATAACTATAATTTAAGGTAAAGAAGAGTGGTGTAAATTAATTTTAATGTTACCCTCTTCAATTATATATCCAAAGCTGTATTCTACTTTTGTTTCTTCTCCATTATAATCAGTAAAAAAGTAATGTCCGACAGCAAAGGCTTGTTTGTTTTTAAAGTGAATCGCTTCATTTTCAAATCGAACATTTGTCCAAGGTTTGAGTGCAAATCCATTATCTTCTGATATGTGCCCACCAATAAAATATGAAATAATATCAGTATGGCTCATTCTAAATGCTTGTTCTTTAGCCATTGTGGGTTTCATCAGTACCTCAGTTGCATACATTTTATTCACAAAATTTTTGGCATCAAGTTCATTTTTTCCTATTTGAACTACTCCATTTCCCCATTTTTCTTGTATTTGTAAAATATCTTCTTTTAACATGATTGCAATATATTAATTTATTAGTGTTTTAAAAGTAATTTTTCAAAACAGTAATAAATGTCTTTTTCAGGCTTAAGTTTAATATTTCCAAGTTGATTATACCCTAAGCCTTTATAAAATGTAATTGCTTTGGGATTATTGATATATGTATCTAATCGTATTGAAACACAATTGTTCTTTTTTGCTAGTTTTTCAGCAAATTCCATCATTTTTTTGCCTACACCTCGATTCCATACTTTGGTTTTGGAGCATAGTCTGTGCACTACCATGAAATTATTTGTTTTGTCTGCCCAATCTATTGAAAGATATGATGGGTCTTGCACAGAATCAATCTTTATTCCTGCAACAATTTCATCATCAATAAGTCCTACATAATAGTCGCCAATTTCTAAATCTTTTTTAATGATATCGCGATTAGGGTAGGTTTCATCCCACTGGTCTATTCCTGTAGCAATCATTCCATCAACGCATGATTTATAAACCTGCATAATATCGTCAAGATCTTGTTTTTCAGCTTTTCGTATAATCATTCTCTTCAAGCATTAAGTTACAGCCTCTAAGGTCTGCTTGGTTAAAACGACCTACAAGTTCAAAAAGACTATCATCTAATGATTTACCTAAATCTTGCGTTGCAATAAATGAACAAGAGTTAATATTGGCTAAGTCAATGATATTAAGTCCACCTGTTTGGTTGTGAGAAATAAGCTGAAAAGGGTCTTCAGTATCTCTAATTAATACCTTCATCCAAGCAGGGCTTTCAAATATTCCACCTTCTTTAGAGTAGGCCTGAGAAAGTAATTCAGTCATACCATATTCGGAATGAATGTGTTGAACTTGAAAAGATGATTTTAGTTTTTGGTGTAATTCGCTTTTAATCATTTCTTTACGTTTACCTTTCATACCTCCTGTTTCCATTACTATAGTATTTTTCAAGTGTTGAGGGAATTGTTCAGCAAGGTCTAATAGTGCATAACTCACACCAATGAGTAATGTTTTACTATTACAATTCTGAGACAATATTTCTGATAAATCTTTTAGGTTATTTAGATAAAACCCACTTTGTGGGTGCTGACTATCTTTTATAAGTTGGTTACACATATATACTAGTGATGATCCCTCTCTTTCCAAGTAAGATGGTAGAAGTGCAAGAATGCGATAGTCTTTAGGACTGCCATAGAAATAATTGAAACTTTGTCTAAAGCTATCTTCATATATAGACAGTTCAGCAATATGATGTTGACTACGTTGTTGACCAGTTGTACCACTACTGCTAAATGTTATTTGTGCAGTTTTATCCTTTGATAATAGGATGTTAGATTTAAAAAAATCTATTGGTAAAAAAGGTATTTTTTGAATAGAGTTAATCTTGTCAACATCAATTTTTAAAAGGTTTAAATAGTGTTTATAAATCAAGCAATCTTCGGCTTGAAGTCTAAAAATCTTTAGTGCTTTTTCTTCGAAAGAGATGTTGTTGTCAAAAACCCAATGCATAGCACTAAGGTATAAAAAAAGCTCCTCTAAGGGAGCTTTCTTATAATGATAATTTGATAATTTATAATCCGAGTCTAGTAAAGAACTTTTTGAATCCAGCAATAAATTCACTTGGAAGTTCTACCAACATTGAACTGAATGTCAATTGATCGTTTACACCAATAGCAATAGCTATTGATATAAATAGTCCTATAAGAGCAAATGAGAAGTCTTTGAGTAGTAATTTAATTGCTGTGGCTGTACTATTTTCTCCTGAGTTTCTAATTGCCATGGCAACTTCTCTACCACCTAGTAATCCTATAAATACCCAGGTTGTACTCATTGGAACTTGTGAGTATAATTTAAAATAGAACAAAATAATACAGTATATAAAGTCAATAATAGTTGCAAATCTGACATCTGTAACAATGGATTTTTCAGTAACAATTTTCTGAATTCTACCGCCTTTATAGTATAATAATAGTCCTAAACCAATAACAACAACACCAGCAAAGCCAGTAAATTCACCAAAAGACAAGCTTCTTGGTAGATATACAGCAATATTAGCTGCATCTTGCATTAGCCATACTGACCACAATGTTCCACTAGTAATCCATTGTGCTATTGTCCAACCAAATTTTGCTTCTCCAACAAATTTCTTTTTTGCCCATTTTGATATGATCATAAAGACTATGAATCCCATAAAAAAGGCAAGAACATATCCACTCATACTCTTTGCAAGTACTTTACCCACAGCGGCTGGTGCAGCAGCAAACGAAGTAAGTAGAATGAATGTCGTAGAGACAGGCATTCTTAAACGAGTAAGAATTAATAAAAATATAGGAGCCGCAATTTGCAAGAAATGAAAGCTCTGTGGAGCATTTTCAAAACCTTTTGCAAGTAACCTTCCATGACTAACATCACCATCGGCTACTCCGTCTCCAATTGGATTACCTGCAGCGTCAATTGCTCCAGTAAAATCAGAAAAAAGCCAACTATAGCTGTGTGTAGCAACAAAGACTCCACCTATAAAAATCCATAAAACCCACCATTTTTTATCTTGGTTTGACGCAATAAATGTTCCTAAGGTTTGTATACTGTCGTTAGCTACGGCAGCATAAGCTGCAAATACAAATCCAACCCACATTGCTATATGAGGATAAGGAGAGACAAACATTGCTAGAATAAAAGCTAATACTATGAAAGTAAGGAAATTTCTTTCCCCTTTTTGAACCCATAAGTTAGTTGGGTAACTAAATTTTGAAAATAGTTTTTTCAATTAGAAAAATATTTTTAATATATTGATTTAAATTACAGCTATAGTAAATACTGTGATCATAATAATTACATATAATAATTTGCTTATGTCTGTTTTGTTTTGAGAAGTTTCCATTAAATAGATTTTATTTTATTTATTTTAACAAATGAACACAAACAAATCATACTCCAAGTTAATTGAAAGTAAACCTAATGTTAAGAAATTGTTAACGATTCATACTCTTGGTTTGTTAAGTATGGTAAATAAAAAAAAGCGAGGACTTCGCCTCGCTTTTTTATTAACAAAAAGAATAGTTTAAAACTTAAACTCTAAATTCATGAATAATGAACTTTCAGCTTCTGCGTTTTCAGTTGCTGCAGTCGAGCTTTGGTAGTTTAAGGCGACTTTTAATCCCTTCACCATTTGCTTTTCTATACCAATAATCAGAAATGTACCGTCTTTAGATAAATTCCAGTCATTTTCTGAACTTAACTCATCATATCTAGCAAAAAATGACATACCCTCGTTTAAATTATAGCTACCATAAGCAGAAATACCTGTACGCTCTTGATCCAATACATTTTTAGCATTTTCTTGAAGGTTATATTCAGCCCCTAAGCTAAAGCCATCTCCTTTGTATGCTAAAGCAGCACTAGTTGTACTTTGGTGGGCATCGTTGTCAGCATATGATTCTCTTGGCACAACATCTCTGTGAACTCGTACTATCACATTTTCCGAAGCATCGTAAGTTAAGCCTACTCCACCTCTGAACAAACCATTAGCTTCTTGTTCTTTTTTGTAGCCTTCACCATTTAGGACCTGAGCATCGACACTTAATTTGTCATTAAATTGGTAATCAACAGAAACACCCGCATCAGCCGAGCTAGCCCATTTATGCTTGTCTTGTAAAGACTTATAAATGTATCTGTGTCCCCATGCTTTTTCCATAAACTTGAAGTTTTTAGTACCAATCATACCAAAATTGATATTCATGTTGTCATTAGTTTTCCAACTAACAGAAGCAATTTTTAGGAATGCGGTGTATTGACTTCCTGCACTGTTGTTGCCAATATCGAAAGTGATTTTTGTAGTGAATTCATCACTTAAAGCATAACTATATCCTAGGTAAGCTCTGTTAACTTCAAATGCTTTGAAGTTATTATCTTCATCAGAAATATTGTAGTTGAAATTAGAAAATACTTTTGCACTTGGCTGTCCTTGAGCCATTACAGTTAAACCTATAAATGTATAGGCTAATATGTTTAAGATTTTTTTCATTTTAAATTTATTGGTTATTTATTTATTTGTGCAAATATAAGTTTACATTTACTTGACCCACATTAAGTCTATGTTAAAAAATTGTAAATTACTTAAATGAAAGACTTTATATGATATTTTTGTATAAGTTAATTTTAAATATGTATGAACGATAATATTAAAATCCTTGTTGTTGATGACGAGGAAGATATTTTAGAGTTTCTAAGTTATAATCTGCGCGCTGAAGGTTACGATGTTATTGTTGCTGATAATGGTATCTTGGCCATTGAATTAGCAAAACAAGAGCAACCTTCCCTTATCATACTTGATGTTCAAATGCCAGATATGGACGGTATTACTACTTGTGAAAAAATCAGAGAAATACCCTCATTAAAAGAAACGGTAGTTACTTTTTTAACGGCACGTTCTGAAGACTATTCTCAAATAGCAGGTTTTGAAGCTGGTGCAGATGATTACATTACTAAACCAATCCGACCGAAAGTACTTGTAAGCAGAGTAAAAGCATTACTAAAACGCCGAGGTATTACTAAAGATACTAATGCTATTATTGAATTGGGGGATATTGTTATTGACAAAGAAAAACACTTGACTACCTACAAAGGTCAAGAGGTCATTTTTGCAAAAAAAGAATTTAAACTTTTGAAATTATTAATTTCCAAGCCCGGCAAAGTATATACTAGAGAAGAAATTCTTGAAAAAGTATGGGGATCAGATATTATAATAGGAGATAGAACTATTGACGTACATATTCGTAAATTGCGGGAAAAATTAGCTGACCACTATGTCAAAACCGTAAAAGGTGTTGGCTATAAATTTGAATATTGATGCAATGGACTACTCCTAAAAAAATTGCAATTGCATTAACACTAGCCTTAGCTGTGCCTGTTTTTGCATTGTTTGCTTTAATTTTTTTATGCTTTGAAATTAGAATACCAAGCTTGCAAATAATTTTAATTTTAGCTTCATTAGCTCTTGCTATTTACTTTATTTCTTATTCTTTTTTAAAGAAATACATTCACGAAAGAGTCAAGGTTATATACAAAACTCTGACTCGACATAGAGGCGTAAGTACAGATTTAGAGACAGATTTAGATAAGGTTGACGAAGATGTAGATGAAATGATTAATGAACGTCAAAGAGAAATAGAGGAGCTTAAAAGTATGGAGTCTTTTCGTAGAGAATTTTTGGGAAATGTTTCACACGAGCTAAAGACACCTATATTCAACATTCAAGGTTATATACATACACTTATTGACGGTGCCATAAAAGATGAAAATGTAAATATGCAATATCTTAATCGTTCTAGTAAAAGTGTAGACCGAATGATAAATATTGTTGAGGATTTAGAGATGATTTCTAAAATTGAATCTAATCAACTTGAATTAGAGTTTACTCGTTGGAATATTATTGATCATATTTCAGAAATTTTTGATGTGTTGGAGATGAAAGCAAAGAAGCGTAGTGTAAGCTTAAGTGTTGACAATCAGTCAACAAATAATTTTGTTAAGGCAGATAGAGATAAAATTTCACAAGTACTAATTAATCTTATTGAAAACTCAATTAAGTATGGTAATGAAGGGGGCCATACCAAAGTGCGTCTTTTTGATATGGGAGACAACTTATTAATTGAAATTGCTGATAATGGTGCAGGTATTACAGCTGAACATTTACCTCGTTTATTTGAACGATTTTATAGAGTAGATAAGTCCCGTTCTCGAAGTGAAGGTGGAACTGGTTTAGGTTTATCTATAGTCAAGCATATTATTGAAGCGCATCGTCAGACAATTAATGTAAGAAGTACTGAAAATGTAGGAACTACCTTTTCATTCACTCTTAAAAAGGCTTAGTAAATCGTACCAATCGACTTCGAAATTATCACTTGTTAATGGAGATAAATTCTCTGCTTTTTGAAAGGCGTGTTGAATATCCAGTTCATTTTGATGCATTGCAAAAGCCATGTTTTTATCGTAAAAGTATTTGGCTAAATATAGCTGTTCAGTTTGTCCTGGAGTTGGTACAAAAATGGCTTTTTTATGCAGTTTTGCAATGTCCATTACAGTAGAATAACCGGAACGACTAATGACAACATCTGCATTTACCATTTGTTGATTTAGTGACTTAGCACTGAGGTGGCTAACTAACTTCAGACTTCCTATTTTTTCTACTTTGTTTTCCTCTGTTTTACCTAAAACTAATAATGCTTTTAGTTTTGATGCTATTAACTGTTTTTTTAGTAATTCCTCAAAAATACTACGTTGAGGTTCAGGACCAGAAATAATGGCTAAAATATCTAAATTTTCTGTTTTTTCTAACTTTTCAAAACGTGATAAAGCACCGACATATCGACATTTAAAAGGAGTATTTTTAGCATTTGAAAGTTGACCACTCAAATAATGCGTATTTGAGTCAGGAACCCAACACTCGTCAAATTTGTGAATGTATTTGAAATTAATATTCTGTAAAGTTTCATAAAATATGGGCGATTGTATTTTCAGTTGATGAGTCATAAATACACAAGGCACTTTTTTAGAATACAAGCCATAACGATTATCTGAAATCACACCGTCAATATCATAATCATCAATAATTTGTTGTAGTTGTATGTGTTCTTTGCGAATACTTTTCCAAATTTTAAATAATTGACTCAACATGCTCATTACCATTTGTCCATTTTTTGGGTATGTAATGTTATATCCCTCAAGTTTTATAAAATCATTTTTTGGGAACTCTTTAATGAGTAGTTCTAAAGGCCTTCCGCTTGTAGCAAATATTACCTCAAAACCTTCTTTTTCTAAGACCCTAGCAATAGGAATACATCTACTAGCGTGTCCTAGACCCCAATCCAATGGTGCAATAAGTATTCGTTTTTTAGAATTCACGTTTCGAAAGTACTTAAAAATTGACCTATTTTTGGAAAAATTTAAAAATTGGCAAAAAACAAACATCGTAAGTTTTCTCAAATGGCTAAATTCTCTAATGTATTTCAGCCCACATTTGAAGAGTTAAAAACAGGCTTTTCAATTAGAGGAAAATGGAAGTCTGATATCTTTAAAAATAATTATCCACTAGTTTTAGAACTGGGTTGTGGAAAAGGCGAGTATTCGGTTGGTTTAGCAAGGAAATATCCAAATAAAAACTTTTTAGGTATGGATGTTAAAGGGTCACGAATGTGGAAAGGTGCAATTGATGCAATCAATGAAGGTATGTCTAATGTAGCTTTTTTAAGAACACGTATAGAATTTATAGAATATTGTTTTGCTAAGAGTGAAGTTGATGAAATTTGGATTACATTTCCTGATCCTCAAATCAAAAAGAAAAAAGCAAAAAATAGATTGACACACCCTAAATTTTTAAAACTTTATTCAAATATCCTGCAAGACAATGGATTGATTCATTTAAAAACAGATAGTCAATTTTTACATGGCTATACATTGGGCATAATTGAAGGGTACAGACATACTTTAGAAGATGCCGAACATGATATTTATAATGCTGTTTTAAAAAGAGAAAATATGGAAATTAAAACACATTACGAAAAACTCTTTCTAGTAAAAAATATGCCTATAAGTTATTTAAGATTTCGTCTAAAAAAATAATGTTGCAATTCCGTATCTTTGTACCCGATGAAAATTAGTAAAGAACAGCTTTTAAAAGCCCTTTCTACGTTTACACTTCCTGGAGGTGGTAAAGATTTAGTTTCCACTAATGCTATCCGTAATATTCAAATCTTCGGTACAGAGATTTTATTGGATATAGTTATTGATAACCCAACGCTTCAATATAAAAAGAAAGTAGAAGTAGATTGCATTAAAGCTATTCACAAAAATGTTTATGAAAAAGCAGATGTAAAGGTTAATATTATTGTTCAAGCCCCTGAAAAAAAACTAAATACAATTAGGGGTAACGAAATACCGGGAGTAAAAAATATTATTGCTATCGCTTCCGGTAAAGGAGGTGTAGGAAAATCAACCATTACTGCTAATTTAGCTGTTGCTCTTGCCGATAAAGGCTACAAAGTAGGTTTAGTCGATGCCGATATTTATGGACCTTCTATGCCTATAATGTTTGATGTTGTTAAAGCTAAGCCTAACGGAAGAGAAGTCGATGGTAAACGTAAAATTTTACCAGTAGAAAGCTATGGAGTAAAGTTATTATCTATGGGGTTTTTCGCAAACACCGACCAAGCCGTAGTTTGGCGCGGTGCTATGGCATCTAAGGCCCTAAACCAGATGCTTTGGGATGCCGACTGGGGCGACTTAGACTATATGCTAATAGACTTGCCGCCTGGAACAGGTGATATTCATCTGTCATTAGTACAATCCATTCCTGTTGGTGCTGCCATTGTAGCGAGCACACCTCAAAACATTGCGTTAGCAGATGCAAGAAAAGGTGTGGCAATGTTTCAAATGGATTCCATTAATGTACCTGTGCTGGGGATAGTCGAAAATATGTCATATTTCACCCCACAGGAATTACCTAATAATAAATATTATATATTTGGTAATCAAGGAGCTAGAGTGTTAGCAGAAAAATTAGAACTACCTTTATTGGCTGAAATACCACTTGTTCAAAGTATCAGAGAAGCCGCAGACGTTGGTCGTCCCGCTGTTTTACAAGGCTCAACACCTGTAGCCATTGCCTATTTAGATTTTGCTGATAAAGTGGTTGAAGAAATGAACAAAAGAAACAAACTAGAAGCAACTAAACGTGTTGAAATTATAAACAACAATGGTTGTTCAACAAATTAGTAATGGGAATAATAACTGATTCAACAATAATTAATAAAATAGAAGATGCCTTAGCTCAGGTTCGTCCTTTTTTGGAGTCGGACGGTGGTGACATACGTCTTATAGAGGTTACTGAAGATTATATAGTTAAAGTAAAATTACTTGGTGCATGTAGTGATTGTCACGTTAGTATGATGACTTTAAAAGCTGGGGTTGAACAAGCAATAAAAAAAGTTTTACCCGAGGTTAAGAAAGTAGTTGACATTGATAAATTAGATGATTAATGACTCAAGAAACAGTAGAAAAAGTCGTAATATTTTTTGCTGGTGATTCTGGAGATGGTATTCAATTAACAGGCTCGCAGTTTACAAATACAGCAGCACTTCATGGTAATGATCTCAGTACTTTTCCTGATTTTCCTGCTGAAATACGTGCACCTCAGGGCACACTAGCTGGTGTGTCAGGATTTCAAATATCTTTTGGAAGTACTGAAATTTTTACACCAGGTGACGAATGCGATGTCTTGGTCGTAATGAACGTTGCAGCTCTGAAAGCAAATTTAAAAAGACTAAAAACAGGAGGAACAATTGTAGTAAACTCTGATGGTTTTGATAGAAGAAACCTTCGTCTTGCCGGTTACGAAAATGATGAAAATCCATTATTAGATAATTCTCTTACAAATTTTAGGGTAATTGAAATTAATGTAACTAAGCTTACTAGAGAATGTTTGTTAGATGTCAATCTCGGAGTTAAAGAAAAAGATCGTTGTAAAAATATGTTTGTTTTAGGTTTCGTTTATTGGATGTATAACCGTTCCTTGGACCATACAATAAATTTTTTAACTCAAAAATTTAAAAATAAGTCAGATGTATTAGATGCTAATATTCGCGCTCTTAAAGCTGGATATAATTTTGCTAATACTTGTGAAATTTCAAGTAGTAGATTTGAAGTTAAACCTGCAAAGATGACCTCAGGAAAATATAGGAACATTATGGGGAACCAAGCGACAGCGATCGGCTTAATCGCAGCTTCTAAACAAAGTAGTCTTGATTTATTTTATGGTTCATATCCAATCACACCTGCTTCTGATATTTTACATGAATTATCAAAACATAAAAATTTTGGCGTACGATCTTTTCAAGCCGAAGATGAAATAGCTGCCATTAGCGCTTGTATTGGCGCATCATTTGGTGGGTTATTTGGTGTTACAGCCACATCCGGCCCTGGTGTTGCTCTCAAAGGTGAGGCAATTGGATTAGCATTTATGTTAGAACTACCTCTTTTAATAGTAAATGTTCAAAGAGGAGGTCCATCAACAGGTTTGCCCACTAAAACTGAGCAGTCTGATTTATTACAAGCCGTTTACGGAAGAAATGGAGAAGCCCCGGTACCTGTTGTTTCTGCGTCTACCCCTTCGGATTGCTTTGAGTCTGTCATGGAAGCTTGTAGAATAGCTATTGAACATATGACTCCTGTCTTTTTTCTTTCAGATGGTTATATTGCCAATGGAGCAGAGCCTTGGTTATACCCTCATTCAAAAAATTTAAAAAAAATTAGTGTTCCAATGACAAAAGTCAATAATTCAAATTATTTACCTTACAAAAGAGATAAAAAATTTGTTAGAGAATGGGCGATTCCTGGAATGCCGGGATTAGAACATAGAGTTGGGGGTTTAGAGAAAGAGAATTTAACTGGAAATGTTTCCTATGACTCAAGTAACCATGAATTTATGGTTAAAACAAGAGCAAAAAAAGTTGATGAAATAGCCAATTATATTCCTAAACAAGAACTAGATGCTGGTTCAAAAAATGCTCAAGTGCTCGTACTAGCTTGGGGTTCGACTTATGGTGCAATAAAAACAGCAGTCAAAGAATTATTAAATGAAGGATATTCAGTAGCTCATGCTCATTTACGATATATACATCCCTTTCCTAAAAATTTAGGTAGTCTAATTCGTAAACACGACAAGATTTTAATACCTGAAATAAATAATGGACAATTAATAAAGTTAATACGTGATAAGTATCTAGTTGACGCTATTCCAATGAATAAAATTCAAGGTATTCCTTTTGAGGCAAGAGAAATTAAAAATCGAATTATTGAATTGCATGATGGAGAATAAAGAGTATACAGCAAAAGATTTTTCTTCAGATCAAGAGGTACGTTGGTGTCCCGGATGTGGTGATTATTCTATACTTAAACAAGTTCAGTCAGTAATGCCCCTAATTGGTGTTCCCAAGGAAAATATTGTATTTGTCTCAGGTATTGGCTGTTCTTCTCGTTTTCCTTATTACATGGAAACATTTGGTATGCATTCAATTCATGGGAGAGCTACAGCCATTGCAAGTGGACTAAAAGCTGCACGGCCAGATCTGTCTGTTTGGATAATTACCGGAGATGGTGATTCATTATCGATTGGAGGAAATCATTTAATTCATCTACTTAGAAGAAATTTCGATACAAATATTTTATTGTTTAATAATCAAATTTATGGACTTACAAAAGGACAATACTCACCAACTTCTGAAAAAGGAAAAAAGACTAAGTCCACTCCAATGGGGTCAATAGATCATCCTTTTAATCCTCTTGCTTTATGTATTGGCGCGGATGCTACCTTTGTTGCAAGATCAATGGATCGTGAGCCAAAACATATGCGAGAAATGTTAATTCGCTCCAATGATCATAAGGGAACATCGTTGCTTGAAATATATCAAAATTGTAATGTCTTTAATGATGGTGCTTTTTTTGGAATGACTGATAAAGCTACTAAATTAAATCAGACGTTGTTTTTAGAAAATAAAAGACCCTTAGTTTTTGGTGAAAATGAACACAAGGGTATTCGTTTAGATGGATTCAAGCCAGAGATTGTATCTTTAAATGATTTTTCACTAGATGACCTATGGGTTCATGATGAAAGTGATAGAGTGAAAGCAGGCTTGTTAACACGTTTTTTTGATATTGATTTTCCACGTCCATTCGGAGTATTTTACTCAAAAAATAAACCAACTTATGAAGATGCTTTAATTAAACAAATAGACGAAGCTGTAAAGGACAAAGGTAAAGGTAATTTAGACGACTTAATTAAAGGATCTAACACTTGGACAATACAGTAAAACAGAAAAAATTGATTACAAGTTGTGTGATATTTTTTAGTTTAATCTGAAAATTGATTGGTGGTCTGTAATTTCAAGTGATTGGGTATTTTGCAGATTGGAATAGGAATCATCTTGTGCTTATTAGCTTTATTTAAACGATTATAAATATCTAAAACTTCTTGCTGACGTTCGTTTAAATCATCAGTATTTCCTTCGAACGCCATAGCCCACTCAAGTTCTTCATAAGTTGCCCCAATTTGGTCTTCATCTGTTCTGTTGTCATTCCACAATCCATCTGTAGGTGCAGCAGTAAGAATTGAGTTTATTACACAAAGTTCTTTACCGATTGAAAAAACTTCAGATTTAAGTAAGTCTGCAATGGGACTTAAATCAACTCCCCCATCGCCATACTTGGTGTAAAAACCAATACCGAAATCTTCAACTTTATTACCAGTTCCCAATACTAAATAATTATTGAGTTGAGCATAAAAGTATAATGTTGTCATTCTTAGTCTTGCTCTAGAATTGACTAATGCTATTTGATATTTATCCTCTTCAATACCTTTAATAACAGTTTTTTTAAAGCAGTCGTAAGTTTCTCCTAATTCTCTAGAAAATGAAGATACGTTTTTAAAGTTTTCTTTTAACCAATTTATATGTTCTTTGGCTCTATCAATTTGATTAATTTCTTGGTGTATAGGCATTTCTAAGCACAAGATATTTAGTCCTGTTTTAGCGGCTAATGTTGAGGTGACAGCCGAGTCAATTCCACCCGAAATACCCACTACAAATCCTCTTGTTTTGGAATCTTTTGCGTAGTTTAAAAGCCAATTAGTGATATAATTAATGCATTCTTTTGTCTTCATAGCAGTACAAAGTTAATAAATCGTAATTTTACAACATGAAAAACAACATCTATTATTTTATTATTATTTCACTTTTCCTATTAATGTCATGTAATCACAATGAATCCACTAATTTTAATCTCAAAGTGAAACGCTTAGATGCTATTTACTCGGCTGATCCATATAATACATCATATGAAGATTATGCTAATGAGTATGGCTATTTTTGGGATGTTTACAGCCAAAATGTGATTTTTTTACCTTCAAAATCATTTGCCGATTCTTTGAGTAGTTTTCAGCAAGAACAAGACTTTGCAAAGCCCTATAAAGATGTAATTAATCAATATCAAGATTTTAGTCTTCAACACAAGAAACTATCTAGAGCTTTTTACCATTATAACTTGGCATTTCCTAATAAGTTAATTCCGACGATTGTTACTTTTTTTGGAGGCTTTAATTATGTTGCTATTGTAACAGACAGTACGCTGGGAATTGGTTTGGAGATGTTTTTAGGTAACAATAATTATTATTCTAATTTGACTCATAAATTTCCAAAATATATGCATCATCAATTTCATCCAGAATATTTAACTTCTGTTGCTATTAATGGTTGGTTAGAGTCTGAATTTCCTGTTGCTTTTGATAGTTTTTTGTTTCAAATGATTCATTTTGGAAAAATAAAATATGCTCTCAATAAATTTTTAGTAGATGCTCCATCAAATATAATAATGGGGTTTACAGAGGCTCAAATGGAATGGTGTAAAAACAGCGAATTTTCAATTTGGAAATTTCTTATAGAACAAGGCTTACTATACTCCAAGGATCAGTACTTAATTAGAAAATACATGAAGCCTGCTCCTTATTCCAAGGGTATGCCTCGTGAATCTCCAGGACAAGTTGCAATTTGGATGGGCTGGAATATTGTTGATGAGTTTATGGAAAACAATAGTGAGGTTACAATTTCAGAATTATTTCAAATAAACGATGCCCAATACATTCTTAATCAATCTAAATATAAACCATGATGAGCGTTAAAGAATCTCAAATAAAAATAAAAGTACAATTAGATGACAATAATATTCCTGAGAAACTTTTTTGGGAAGCATCTGACGGGGGGCATGATTTAAGTGAGTGTAAAGCTGCTTTTCTGTCTTTTTGGGACAATAAATCAAAAGACACTTTGCGTATTGATTTATGGACCAAGGATATGAGAACCGATGAGATGAAGCACTTTTTTCATCAGACTCTGTTGTCTATGGCAGATGCTCTAGAGAGAGCAACTAATGAGGATAAAATGGCAGCTGATATGCGTGAATTTTGTCACCATTTTGCAGAAAAATTATTAAGTTAATTTAAAAAGTTTGTTTGTATTTATAATGAAGCTTAGAATATCTTCTTTCCCATTTTTTTTAGTTGCTGAGCTTAAAAATATTTGAGGGAGTTCTTGCCAGTTTTCGAGTAATTCTTCCTTGTAGTGTTTAAGATTGTCCAAACTTTCTTTTTTAGACAGCTTATCTTGCTTAGTAAAGCAAATTACAAAAGGAATATTATTTTTACCTAACCATTGCATAAATTCTAAATCAATAATTTGTGGTTTTAGACGTGAGTCTAATAGTACAAACAGACACATTAAGTTTTCTCTATTAAGTAAATACTTTTTTATAAACTGCGCAAACTCATAGCGTTGAGTTTTTGATACTCCAGCATAACCGTATCCTGGTAAATCTACTAGAAACCAAAGTTTATTTATTAGATAATGATTGATAAGTTGAGTTTTTCCAGGCTTACCTGAAACTTTAGCTAAACCTTTTCTCTCGGTTAGCATGTTTATAAGAGAAGATTTCCCAACATTGGAACGCCCAATAAAAGCATATTCCGGTTTATCGGATTTAGGACATTTATTAATGTCTGTATTACTGATAATGAACTCAGCTTGTTTGATTATCATAATATATTTACTTGATATTGGCGTTCAGCCAACTACAAAGAATTTTAGAAAATTCTTCTGGATGTTCCCACATGGGTGAATGACCACATTTATCTATCCAATACAATTCCGAACGTTTGAAAAGATTATGAAATTCTTCGGCAACTTCAGGGGGTGTTACATTGTCTTGTCTTCCCCAAACTAAACATACTGGGAAATCTAAGTGCGGAATGTCATTACTCATGTTATGTCGAATAGCTGATTTTGCCATAGTTAGTAATCGAATCACAGAATTCCTGTTATTTGCTATCTCAAATACATTGTCTACTAAATCTTTTGTTGCCATTTTAGGGTCATAAAAAACTTCCTCAGTTTTTTTACGAATATATTCGTAGTCACCTCGTCTTGGAAAGGTGTCACCCATAGAATTTTCATATAATCCAGAACTTCCAGTTAGTACTAAACCATCGACCATTTCAGGGTGATTTTTAGAATAAACTAGTGAAATGTGACCTCCTAGTGAATTACCAAACAAAGTAACTTTTTTAAGTTTTTTGTATTTCAAAAATTCGTGTATGTAATCAGAAAAGTGTTTAATACTTGTTTTTAGAATCGGTTTGTCAAATAATGGTAAAACTGGACCAATAATTTTAAATCCATTCGAGGCAATTTTAGGTATGATACTTTCAAAATTATCTAAACCTCCCATTAAACCATGCAGTAAAACAATTACAGGACCTTCGCCAACCTCAATGTATTCATAGCCATCTGCTTTAATTGTTTGAAAATCCATTTTAGATTATTTTTTACAAAAATACGTAAAAAATTGATCATCATATTTCAACCAAATTAAACCACTATGATTATGTTTTTTTAAGAAATGAGCAATGATTTATTAACAATGTGGTAAAATGTGGTGAAATGTGGAGTAAATTTCTATATATTTACAGCTTACATAAAATTTTAATGCTAAACTTGGTTGGGACATATGAATGTAAGATAGATGTAAAGGGTAGACTCATGCTGCCTGCAGTCTTAAAAAAACAGTTAGCTAATGTCATTGCAGAGGGCTTTATTTTGAAGCGTTCTGTATTCAGTAATTGTCTTGAAGTTCATCCTATGGGCGAATGGAGTGTCCTGATGTCTGAGGTAAATAAGTTGAATCGATTTGTAAAGAAAAATAATGATTTCATACGTCTTTTTACTGCTGGTGTTAAAATATTAGACACGGATTCTAATGCTCGAATCCAAATTCCAAAGGATCTAATCCGCTTTGCTCACATTTCAAAAAAAGTTGTGATTTCATGTTCAGTCAATATGATTGAGATTTGGGATAAAGAACAATATGAGCAAGTATTAAAAGATGCGACTTCTGATTTTGCTGATTTGGCAGAGGAAGTAATGGGTAACATTGAAAAAGAAGACTAATGGTATATCATAAGGCAGTTTTATTAGATGAATCAATAGCTGGCCTTTCTATCCAACCTAACGGAATCTATGTTGACGTCACTTTTGGCGGTGGCGGTCATTCCAAATCCATACTACAAAAACTAGAAAATGGCAAGCTCTTTGCCTTTGACCAAGATAGCGATGCACAACAAAATTGTTTTGATGATGATCGCCTAGTTTTAATTGCTCAGAACTTTAGGTTTATCAAAAAGTTTTTACGTCTAGAAGGTGTCCATGAGGTTGATGGTATTCTTGCGGATTTGGGTGTTTCTTCACATCAATTTGATACTGCAGAACGTGGATTTTCCATTCGAGAAGACGGTGATTTGGATATGCGAATGAATAGAGAGCAAGAACTGTCTGCCAAAACCGTAGTAAACGACTATGACCTTAACGAATTAAGTCGGATTTTTAGAAAGTTTGGGGAGCTAAACAATGCTTATGCTTTAGCAAAAGCAATAGTTAATTACAGAGAAGAAAAGGTTATTTCAACGACTGAGGACTTGAAAGATGCCGTAAAAGAACATGTGCCTCCACACAAGAAAAATAAAATATTAGCTCAGCTTTTTCAAGCAATTCGTATTGAAGTCAATGATGAAATAAATGCTTTAAAAGATATGCTAAGTCAGTCTGTTGATTTGCTTAAAAAGGGGGGTAGATTATCTGTGATATCCTACCATTCTTTAGAAGATAGATTGGTGAAAAACCTCATAAAGTCAGGCAATTTCGAAGGAGAAATAGAAAAGGATTTTTATGGTGTTCCTAAGCTTGTTCTAAATTCTATTAATAGGAAACCCATCATTGCAACACAAAAAGAATTAGATAGTAATCCAAGCTCTAGAAGTGCAAAATTAAGAGTAGGTCAAAAGGTATGAAGGATTTAAAACACACATATCAGCCTAAGAAAGTATTTCAAAACGGACTTTCCGATTTATTGAGTGGTAAAGTTCTTGAAAAAGGCTTGTTTGAGTTATTGCCTTTCTCTCTTTATATCTGTTTGCTCATAGTGTTTTACATCAATAATTCATACCGAGCCGAAGGTTATGTAAGAACAATTTCATCTTTAGAAAGAGAGCTCAAAGACCTACGTTCAGAATACATTACAACTAAGTCTTTACTGATGTTTCAAAGTAAGCAAACCGAAGTTCAATCTTTAGTGGCTAGTCAAGGACTACAACAAAGCGATTCTCAACCTTTTATAATTCGTGCTAACTAATGAAACACTCTAAAAACATAAAAAGACGAGCTGTTGCTATATACCTTTTTATGATTTTGTTGGCGCTTGTTATTATCATCCAACCACTATATACTCAGATTTTTGAGTCACATTTATACAATACTGAGAATTACAATGTCACACGAACTGTCACAGTTCCAGCATCAAGAGGTAATATTTATTCTGATGATTTATCGCTATTAGCGACTTCAATACCTGAATATGAGATACGTTGGGATGCTAAACAAGTCGATAAAGAATTATTTCTTGATGAGGTTGAAGAATTATCGGCTAAATTATCGGCCCTTTTTGATGATAAACCAGCCTCAGATTATTCCGATTATTTAAGAAAAGTATGGGCTAAACAGAGTCGCTATGCTCTCATTAAAAGAAAAGTAAACTACAATCAGCTTAAGTTATTAAAGCAGTTCCCAATTTTTAGTGAAGGTCGATATAAAGGAGGCTTTCAGTATAAGCAATTGAACAAACGTCAAAAGCCATTTCAACAGCTGGCAGGTAGAACCATAGGTTATCATAAAAAACAATCCAAGTCGGTTGGTATCGAAGGTGCTTTCAATTACGATTTGAAAGGCAAGAATGGCGAGAGATTAGAGCATAGATTGGCAGGTAATGAATGGATGCCTATTCGAGAAAGAGAGTCCTTTCCTGGCAAAGATGTGATTACTACCATTGATATTCGTTTTCAAGATATTGCACATCAAGCCCTCGAGGATAGGTTATATTTTCATGATGCAGACTTTGGTGCTACAATACTTATGGAAGTAGCAACTGGCGAAATAAAGTCAATTGTAAACCTCAAAAAAGTCGATGAAGATAAGTATGTTGAGTTTTACAATTTTGCTATAGGAAGAAGTATTGAGCCAGGATCTACTTTTAAGTTAGCCTCTGTCATTGCAGGACTTGAAGATGGTTTTCTACAGTTGGACGATTCTGTAAACACAACAGGTGGAAAACATAGCTTTTATGATAGAGTTATGCGTGATTCTAAAAAAGGTGGCTATGGTGTAATTTCTTTGGAGGAATCATTTACTAAGTCTTCTAATGTCGGAATTTCAAAACTTATCAATAAACACTATAAAGCCAAGCCTTCGCAATTCGTAGATAGACTTTATAGTATGGGAATTAATGAGCCGCTTGGTATTGCATTGTCTGGAGAGGTTAAGCCTGCTATAAGACATCCTAAACAATCTTCCAATTGGTCTGGAACTACTTTGCCATGGATGTCAATAGGTTACGGAATAAAAATGACGCCATTACAAATTCTAAGTTTTTATGCCGCTATCGCTAATGACGGACAGCGTATGAAACCACTTTTTGTAAAGTCAATAATGGCAAATGGTATAACAGAAAAAAACTTTAATCCTGAGGTTTTAAACCCATCTATTTGCTCTATGACTACCATTAAAAAAGTAAAGCAAATGCTAGAGAATGTAGTTGAAAATGGGACTGCTAAAAGCATTAAATCTAAGCAGTATAAAATAGCGGGTAAAACAGGTACAGCTCAATTGATAATTGATGGGGTGTACGACAACCAAAGACACCTAGCATCATTTGTCGGGTACTTTCCTGCAGACAATCCTAAATATGCTTGTATAGTCATGATTAACGACCCCCAAGAAAACGGTAGTTATGGTGGTGATGTTGCAGCACCTGTTTTTAGAACAATTTCTGATTATGTAATGAATACGGACTTTAGTCTACAACCTACAGATACTATCGAAAAGCGACAAATTCCAGTTTCTAAAGATGGCTACAAAAGGCACTTGGCTAATGTCTTCAATACTTTTGATGTACCAATTTCTAGCGATGACGATAGAGCGCAATGGGTTCTTACTAAATCCCAAAAAGAACAGGTAAAACTCCAAACAAGAAATATCACGAGAGATTTAGAAAAAAATAAAATGCCCAACATAAAAGGTATGGGCTTAAATGATGTGTTGTTTTTATTAGAAAATTATGGTTTGAATATCAGCTATTCAGGTCGTGGTAGTGTCAAAGAGCAATCCATCAATAAAGGAGAAAACATAAGAAAAGGACAAAATTTAACCATTGTACTTTCATGAAATTATTGCAAGACATATTATTTGGGGTAGAGATACTTGAAGTTGCTGGTTCAACTCATGCTGCTATTCCAAACGTCTATTTTGATTCTAGAAAGGTCGGGAAAGATGCTTTATTTGTCGCTGTTAGAGGTACAATAAGTGATGGACACGAGTACATCAATCAGGCTATTGAAAAAGGAGCAGTTGCCATAGTTGCTGAAGAACTTCCTTTAACAAAACCAGAAGGACTTACCTACATAAGAGTAAACGATAGCTCAAAAGCTTTAGGGGTTATTGCCTCTAATTTTTATGATAATCCTTCTCAAAAATTAAATCTTGTTGCTGTAACAGGCACTAATGGTAAGACATCGGTTGTCAGTTTATTGCATCAGTTTTACCAATCATTAGCTATCAAAACAGGAGTTCTATCAACTATAGTAAACAAGATTGGTTTCCAAGAAGTTCCATCAACACATACTACTCCTGATGCATTAAGTATCAATAAGCTTTTATCTCAAATGGTTGATGAGGGTTGTAAGTTTTGTTTTATGGAAGCAAGTTCTCACGCTATTCATCAAAACCGAATTTCAGGATTACAGTTTAAAGGTGCTGTTTTTACAAACATCACTCACGACCACTTGGATTATCACAAGACCTTTGACGATTATATACTTGCCAAAAAAGTACTATTTGATTCACTTCCTTCCGATGCATTCGCATTAGTTAATAAGGACGATAGACACGGTTTGAATATGCTACACCATTGTGAAGCTAAACAATACACTTTTGCCTTAAAGTCTACAGCAGATTTTAAAGCTAAAATTATTGAGCATCAATTTGACGGTATGCTTTTAAATGTCGATGGCAAAGAAGTTTGGACTAAGCTTATTGGTGAATTTAATGCTTATAACCTACTATCCATTTATGCTACAACCCTTCTTTTGGGAGAAGACAGTTTTCAATCACTAACAAGTCTCAGCGTCTTGACTAGTGCAGAGGGAAGATTTGATGTATACATAGCAGATGATGGTTGTATTGGTATTGTAGATTATGCTCATACGCCCGATGCTTTACTTAATGTGATAAATACCATCAATGAGATTAAGAATAATCAGCAATTGATTACAGTTTTTGGCTGTGGTGGTGATAGAGATAAATCCAAGCGTTCCAAAATGGGGCAAATTGCTTCAGAACTTAGTGACAGAGTCATCATTACTAGTGACAATCCTCGTACTGAAAATCCAGATGATATATTAAATGAAATAGCACAGGGAGTAAACCCTAAACACCTTAAAAAGGTACTAAGCATTTCTGATAGAAAAGAGGCTATTAAAACAGCTTGCTCACTAGCTAACGAAGGAGATGTTATTCTGCTAGCAGGAAAAGGTCATGAAAAATACCAAGAAATCAATGGCGATAAGTTAGCATTTGACGATAAAGAAGAATTAAAAAACACATTTAACCTATTTCGAAAATAATGATTTATTACCTATTTGAATATCTAGAATCCGTATATCAGTTACCTGGAGCAGGAGTGTTTCAATACATTTCATTTAGGGCAGCCTTAGCAGTCATTACTTCTTTATTGGTTTCTATGGTGTTTGGTGGTAAGATTATCAATCTAATTAGAAATAAACAAATTGGAGAGGAAGTCAGGACTCTAGGTTTAGAGGGAGAAGCACAAAAGAAAGGAACGCCTACTATGGGAGGCTTAATTATACTTGCAGCTATTCTGTTGCCAACACTTTTATTTGCCAAACTTTCAAACATCTATATCGTCATAATGCTAATCTCTACAGTTTGGTTAGGGCTAATTGGATTCATTGACGATTACATTAAGGTTTTTAAAAGAGATAAGGAAGGCTTAGCGGGAAGATTTAAAATTATTGGACAAGTAGGTCTAGGACTCATCATAGGTCTTACTATGTATTTCCATGAGGGGATTACTATAAAAGAAGAGCTTCGAAATATTGACAAAGCCAATACAGAAGTTGTTTTTGGGGAAGAAACAAAATCACTTAAAACAAGCATACCTTTTGTAAAGAATAATGAATTTGACTACACCACTTTGGTAAGTTGGATGGGAGAAACGGGCAAGAAATACGCTTGGATAGTCTTTGTCTTAATGGTCATTTTTGTGGTTACTGCCGTAAGTAATGGCGCTAATATGACCGATGGTCTAGATGGTCTCGCAACGGGTACTTCAGCCATAATAGGTGCTACACTAGGAATCTTAGCTTATGTGTCTGGTAATGTATTCTTTGCCGACTACCTCAACATAATGTATCTGCCAAACTCTGGTGAGCTGGTTATCTATATGGCGGCATTTGTAGGAGCTTGTGTAGGGTTTTTATGGTACAACTCCTATCCAGCTCAAGTATTTATGGGCGATACAGGAAGTTTAGCACTAGGAGGAATTATTGCAGTATTTGCTATTGCTATTAGAAAAGAATTATTGATACCTGTGTTGTGTGGTATTTTCTTGGTAGAGAATTTATCAGTTATGCTACAAGTGGGTTATTTCAAATACACTAAAAAGAAATTCGGTGAAGGTCGTCGAATTTTCAAGATGGCACCATTACATCATCATTTTCAAAAGTTAGCTATGCACGAAAGTAAAATTGTTACTCGCTTTTGGATAGCTGGTGTCATGTTGGCCATACTAACCATTGTCACTCTAAAACTGAGATAATGGGGAAAGTTGTTGTGCTTGGTGGTGGAGAAAGTGGCTGTGGGGCGGCACTATTAGCACAACAAAAAGGATTTGAGGTATTTCTTTCTGATTTCGGAAAGATAAAGGAGAAATACAAAAATGTTCTTACACATAATGCGATTGAATGGGAAGAAGAAAAACACTCTGAAAAGCGTTTTTTCGAGGCAGATATAATTGTCAAAAGTCCAGGTATCCCTGATACTATTCCTTTGATACAAGATTTGAAAAAAACTTCAGTGCCTATCATTTCTGAAATTGAATTTGCTGCACGATATACCGATGCAAAAATTATTGGCATTACAGGAAGCAACGGCAAAACCACTACTACATTATTAGTAGGGCATATGCTCAAAAAAGCGGGTTTAAATGTAGGTATTGCTGGAAATGTAGGTGACAGTTTTGCTTTACAAGTAGCCAATGAATCTCATGACTTTTACGTGTTAGAATTGAGCAGTTTTCAATTGGAAGGCATAGATAATTTCAAGCCCCATATCGCCATTTTACTCAATATCACGCCAGACCATTTGGACAGATATGCCAACAAAATGGAGAACTACATTCGATCAAAAATGAGAATTACAATGAATCAGACTTCAGAAGATTATTTAATCTACTGTTCGGATGATAATAACATAACAATGAATTTAAAAACTCAGGCTCAATGTTTGCCATTTTCTATTAAAGAAAATCAAGAGATTGGCGCTAGTTTAAACAATGACGAGATAGAAATAAATATTAACCAAGCATCATTTAATATGAACATTCAACAATTAGCCCTTCAGGGCAAGCACAACATCTACAATTCTATGGCTGCAGCTATTTCAGCTAGGATTTTAGATTTAAACAAAGATTTGATTAGAGAAAGTCTTATTGATTTTAAAAATGTTGAGCACAGATTAGAACGTGTAATTAAAGTACATGGTATCGAGTTCATTAACGACTCTAAAGCTACCAATGTCAATTCTACATGGTACGCTTTGGAAAGTATGACTAAAGATACCATTTGGATTGTCGGTGGTGTTGATAAAGGAAACGATTACTCATCACTAATTCCTTTAGTCAATCAGAAAGTAAAAGCGATAGTTTGTCTAGGTGAAAATGTAGACTCTATAAAAGCAGCATTTGAAAATTTAGATGTTGATATGCTATTTGCTTCATCTATGGAAGAAGCCGTCAATCAATCTTATGAACACGCTACTAAGGGCGATGCTGTTTTGTTATCGCCAGCATGCGCTAGTTTCGATTTATTCGAAAATTACGAGCACCGAGGTTATGAATTTAAATCATCAGTAAGAAGTTTATAAAGATGAGTAAGCTAAAAAAATACATAAACTTAGAAGGCGATACTCGCATTTGGGGGGTTGTATTTTTTCTATCTATTGTATCTATTGTAGTCGTATATAGTGCAACGGGTGGTTTAGCCTATACTTCTTATGGTGGTAACACCTGGCATTTGTTCTTCAAGCATTTCAAGTTTTTAATTGTTGGACTTGTATTAATGTATTTTGTTCATAAAGTGCCACATAAATATTTCTCTCGTTTAGGGCAATTAGGGTTCATTATTGCCATACCTATACTTATCTATACTGTTGCATTCGGTACATCCATGAACGATGCTAATCGTTGGATTACCATTGCTGATATGCCGATTAACACTTTTGAAATTGGAAAAATTGCAATTACTGTTTTTCTAGCTCGTCAGTTGGTGCGATGTCAAGATGAACTTAGTGATTTGAAAACGGTTTCTTGGAAATTATTTGCTCCATTAGTATTGATTTGTGCTATTATATTTCCAGCGAATTTATCAACTTCAGCGATGATATTTTTAGCAGGTCTTATGCTATTGTATCTTGGAGGTGTGCCATTTAAGTATTTGGCTTTATTGTTTGCGAGTATCCTCACATTAGGAGTCTTGGTTATCAGTTTATCCTTGACAGTCCCTGCCTTGCAAAAAACATTCCCTAGAGCACAAACTTGGGTCAATAGGATTGTTAATTTCTCTGAAAATAAGACTGTTAAAAGTGATGAAAATTATCAAGTGGCGCATGCCAAGGTTGCTATTGTAAACGGAGGAATAAAGGGTAGAGGACCAGGGAAAAGTACACAGCGTAATGTTTTGCCCTTACCTAATTCAGATTATGTTTATGCTATTCTAATAGAAGAGTGGGGGTTCTTAGGAGGTTTTGCAGTCGTCTTTGCCTATGTGGTTTTACTATTGCGGGGTAAACGGATTTTTAATTTAGCAAGTGATCCATTAGCAGCCTATCTTGGGGTTGGTCTCAGTTTATCTATGGTTCTTCAAGCATTTATAAATATGGCTGTTGCGGTTGATTTTTTTCCAGTAACAGGTCAAACTTTGCCATTGATTAGTATGGGTGGTGTATCAGTTATTTTCACTTGTATTTCATTAGGGGTAATTCTTAGTACCAGTCGAAGTGTTAACGTTTCTAAAATAAGTGCCAATGTCAGTTAGAGTTATTATAAGTGGCGGTGGCACAGGGGGACATATATTCCCTGCAATTTCTATTGCTAATGAGTTGAATCAAAGAGTCAAGGATATCAATATTTTATTTGTTGGTGCTAAAGGCCGTATGGAAATGGAAAAAGTACCTAAGGCTGGTTACCCTATCAAAGGGCTTAACATTAGTGGATTGCAAAGGAGTTGGAAAGATGCTAGAAATATATGGTTTCCTTTTAAATTGATATCTAGTCTATTTAAGTCGTATTGGATTATTAAAAAATACAAACCCTCTGTTGTCGTGGGTACGGGTGGTTATGCCAGTGGACCTTTATTATTTGTAGCCTCTAAACTTTCTGTTCCTGCCCTCATACAAGAACAAAATTCTTATCCCGGTATTACCAACAAATTGTTGTCGAAGTCGGTTCAAAAAATATGTGTCTCATACGATAAGATGGAGCGCTTCTTCCCTAAATCTAAACTGATGATGTT
This sequence comes from uncultured Flavobacteriales bacterium, assembly GCA_913048435.1. Lineage (GTDB taxonomy): Bacteria > Bacteroidota > Bacteroidia > Flavobacteriales > UBA7312 > UBA8444. The sequence goes on from CAJWWC010000001.1 coordinate 134,664, forward strand.
GGGCAATCCCGTTCGTCAAGATTTACATGATTCTGCAGATAAAAAGACAGAAGCCATCAAGCATTTCAATTTAGATTTGAGTCGTAAAACGATATTGGTAGTAGGAGGTAGTCTTGGGGCAAGAACAATTAACCATTCCATAGCCGAGCTTGTTCAGCAATTCGAAGAAAAAAACATTCAACTTATTTGGCAGACAGGCCTTTCTTATGAAAGTGCTGCCAAGGATTTGTGTCAATCTCTTTCTAATGTACAAGCCCATGCATTTATTTACAATATGGATTTAGCATATAGCGCTGCTGATATAATTATTTCAAGAGCTGGTGCTAGTACAATTTCGGAGCTTTGTCTTATCGGTAAACCAGCCCTATTAATTCCATCTCCAAATGTAGCAGAAGACCATCAAACCAAAAATGCAATGGCTTTAATTGAAAAAAATGCTGCCCTGATGGTTAAGGATAGCGAAGCACAAGAGCAATTAGGTCAAGTTATCTTCGATTTATTAGAAAATGAAAACACTCAACAAAACTTAGGAGACAATATTAAAAAGTTAGCCATGCCAAATTCAGCAAAACATATTGTTGATGAGGTGTTAAAATTAGTACAAGAAAAATGAATATTAAATTAGTCGAACATATATACTTTGTAGGAATTGGAGGTATAGGTATGTCAGCTTTAGCACGATATTTCAACGCTAAAGGCAAGCAAGTTAGCGGCTACGATAAAACACCATCGCCTATTACAGATGCATTAACAGCAGAAGGTATAAGTTTACATTTTGATGAAAATCATATCCCTAAGAATATTAAAGATGCTGATTTTCAATCAGTCCTTATAGTTTATACACCTGCAGTAACTCAAGACAGTCCACAGCTAACTTCTTTTGCATCTAAAAAATGGACTGTTCTAAAACGAGCTGAGTTATTGGGGGTAATTACAGAACACGCTTACACAATAGCAGTTGCTGGTACTCATGGCAAGACAACCACTTCTTGTATTTTAGCCCATATACTTAAGTATACTGATATCTATTGCACAGCATTCTTGGGAGGTATTAGCAGTAACTACAATACTAACCTAATTCTTTCCGAATCAGGTGATATTGTAGTTGTGGAGGCCGATGAATACGACCGTTCTTTCTTAAAGCTATCTACTGATATTTCAATCATCACATCTCTTGATGCCGATCATTTAGACATCTACAACGATGTTGATGATATGAAGAATACATTTAAAATGTTTGCATCAAATACTAAGCAGAATGGTATGCTGTTGGTAAACAAATCCATCGATGTTGATTTTGAAGCACCCTTAGATGGTAGCTTAATGACTTATTCTTCAACAGTTAGAGCAGATAACATAGCCTTCAATTTACGAATTGAAGAGGGCTCACAGTATTTTGACGCTAATTTTAAGGAAATTATGCCCGGCCAAGTGTATGAATACGAGTTAAAAGATATTCAACTACAATTGCCAGGAAAACATAATGTCGAAAATGCTATTGCGGCTATTGTTGTAGCGTCTTCTTTAGGAGCTAAGCCAGAGAAAATAAAAGCTGCTATTAAAGATTTTAAAGGAGTAAAAAGAAGATACGATTTACATGCTAAAGGTAAGTATGTGTACATTGATGATTATGCCCACCACCCTAAAGAAATTAAAGCAACACTAGTAGCGACTAAAGAGCTTTTCCCAGAAAAAAAGATAACGGTAGTATTTCAGCCTCATTTGTACTCAAGGACTAGAGATTTTGCCGCTGAGTTTGGCGACTCTTTATCACTAGCAGATGAGGTGTTGTTGTTGGATATTTATCCAGCAAGAGAAATGCCTATTGAAGGAGTAAATTCTGAAATGCTACTTACTCAAGTAGTAGATTGTGAAAAGTCCTTGCTTAAGAAATCCGATCTAGTTGAGGAATTAACTAACCCTAAAAGAGAACTTCTACTGACGCTAGGCGCTGGAGATATAGACCAATTCGTTGAACCATTAAAACACTATTACGTCAATGAAATGGATTAAAATTTTATCACAATTTTTATTTGTAGGAGGTATCATTTTTCTGTTAGCTTTTACCAATACCCGCTACAGCAATAAGACCTGTGTAGATTACCGTATAAATCTAGCTGACGAAAACACTTCACTCATAACTCGAGGTGAGATAATATTACATATGGAGTCTATTCAAGATAGTGTTGTAGGCACAACTATTACTGAAGTACCTATCTATGAAATTGAGCGTAAAATAGAAAGTTTAAATGATGTGCAAAACGCTGAGGTTTACATCAATATGGAAGGAATGTTACATATAGATGTTATTCAGAAAAAGGCTATTGTACGAATAAGCCCAAAAGAAGGTAAAGACTTTTACATGGATTCTGAAGGTTCAATCTTTGGATTGTCACATAACTACACAGAGCATCTACTCGTAGCTAATGGTAACATACAAGATAGCACAGATTATATGACTGTTTTGGACTTGGCAAAATACCTATCTTCTGATAGCCTCTGGAATGCTCAAATTGTACAGATTTATCTAAAAGAGAATAAAGAAATAGAACTTGTCCCAAGAGTTGGTAATCATACTATATTGTTAGGAGACATAACTAACTTTAAAGAGAAACTCAGAAAGCTCTATTTGTTTTATGAGAAAGGGGTTAATCAAGTTGGGTGGAATGATTATAAAGAAATTAACCTAAAATTTAGGAATCAAATTGTTTGTGTAAAAAGATAATTATGGAAAACAATACAAAAATAGCAGTCGGTTTAGATATTGGCACAACCAAAATCACTGTAATCGTTGGTCAAAAAAATGAATACGGAAAGATTGAAATACTTGGAATGGGTAAAGCCCCGTCAACAGGTGTTATGCGTGGGATAGTTGCCAATATTGATAAAACTACACAGTCTATCAACAAAGCCTTAGAAGAGGCTATAACTTCTTCTGGTATGCAAGTTAAGAATGTCAATGTTGGTATTGCTGGACAACACATCAAAAGTTTACAGCATCGAGGGCAGTTAGTTAGAGAAAATTTAGAAACTGAAATTAATGATGCTGATATAGATAAGTTGATGCAAAATATGTATAAACTTGTTATGGTGCCTGGTGAAGAAATCATTCACGTAATACCTCAAGAATACATAGTTGATAAACAGGACAACTTCCCTGATCCTCGTGGTATGGTAGGTGTTCAGTTAGAAGCCAATTTTCATATTATAACAGGTCAGACTGCTGCGATTTCAAATATCAAGAAATGTGTTAATAATGCTAGTCTAGCTATGACAGGATTGACACTTGAGCCTTTAGCCTCAGCAACTTCTGTTCTTGACCATCAAGAACTAGAAGCTGGTGTAGCTTTAGTAGATATAGGTGGAGGAACAACTGATGTAGCAATTTTTAAAGATGGCATCATACGTCATACAGCCGTAATCCCGTTTGGTGGCAATATTATTACTCAAGATATAAAGGAGGGTTGTTCAATACTAGAAAACCAAGCTGAACTTTTAAAAATAAAGTTTGGTTCAGCTTTATCAAGTCAAAATAACGAAAATGAAATTGTTTCAATACCTGGTTTAAGAGGAAGGGAGCCTAAAGAAATATCTTTAAAAAACTTAGCTAACATAATTCAAGCTAGAGTTGAAGAAATTATTGAATTAGTTCATCATGAAATTAAAAACTCTGGCTATGAAAGAAAACTAATTACGGGAATTGTTTTAACTGGTGGAGGGAGTCAATTAAAGCATATTAGTCAATTAGTTGAGTTTCATACCGGTATTGAATGTAGAATTGGTTATCCAAATGAACACCTCAGTTCTAATTCACCAATTGATGTTACTAGCCCGATGTATGCAACAGGTGTAGGTTTAGTAATTAAATTTTTAGAAGAAAGAACTAGTGATGAAACGAGCATTGTTCAATTAGGAACTAAGGGTAATGCAGGATTAGGTGATTTTTTTAAGAAAATGCTCGATAAAATTGATAAATATTTAACAAATGACGAATAAACAGAACTATTAATATTAAATAATTAAAACAATGACAAATGAAAGCGTATTAGCATTCGATTTACCAAAGAACCAATCTTCAGTGATTAAAGTTATTGGAGTAGGTGGAGGTGGAAGTAATGCTGTAAATTACATGTTTGAAAATGGTATTGATGGAGTAGATTTTGCGGTTTGTAACACTGATTTACAAGCTCTTGAAGCTAGTCCTATAACCACAAAAATTCAGATAGGAGCTGAGATAACCGAAGGGTTGGGAGCAGGCGCTAATCCCGAGGTCGGTCGCCAAGCTGCAGAAGAGAGTATCAAACGAATTGAAGAACTACTGGAAAGTAATACCAAAATGTTATTTATCACTGCTGGAATGGGCGGTGGAACAGGAACAGGCGCTGCGCCTGTAATTGCACGGGCTGCTCGTGAAAAAGAAATATTAACTGTGGGTGTAGTTACTGTACCATTTTGGACTGAAGGAGGTCACAGAAAAAAGTATGCCGAAAAAGGGTTGGAAGATTTAAGAGCAAATGTTGATACTCTACTGGTTATCAATAATGATAGACTTATTGAAGTATATGGCGATTTGACTTTAAGTCAAGCCTTTGCTAAAGCCAATGAAGTGTTGAATACCGCCACAAAAGGTATTGCAGAGGTTATTTCTCAAACATTGATGGTAAATATTGATCTTAATGATGCAAAGCGAGTACTTAAAGATAGTGGTAGTGCTGTAATGGGACAGGCTTATGCATCTGGTGAAAACCGTGCTATTGATGCTATTGAGGCAGCTTTAGATTCACCTTTGTTACATGACAATAATATCAAGGGCGCTCAGCAAGTTTTATTGAAAATAGTTACAGGATCCGGGGAAAAAGAAATTAGAATGACAGAGTTGTTCAGTATAAAAAAACATATTCAAGATGTTGCCGGCTCAGATGTCAATATTATTGAAGGAATTGGTGTGGAAGAAGGTATGGACGATGAAATAAGTGTAACAGTTATTGCAACTGGTTTTAAGGTCAATAAAAATATTGGACCAGCTAAACCTATTAGTCCAAAAGTTTATGATCTTGATAAAGATGAAAAAACTGAAGAACAAAGTGCGAGGCTTAGCTCAGAGGAAATTACAACAGTTGATTCTATAAATGAACCTCAAGGAACTTTGAATTTTAACACTGAAGAAGAATCACCTCTTTTAAATATTAAAATCGAAAAAGAAGGTAATGATGAATTTCCGGAAGATTTTTCAATTGATGTAGAGAGTAATATAAACGATGAACCTATCAATTTATTAGTTGAAAATGAAGATGATAACGAAGTAGTAGTTCATACTCTTGAATTGGAAGAATCTCCAGAAGATGTAATTACAGATTTAAAAGATAATGTAGAAAAGGAAGAGTTTACACAAATAAATCATGGTATTTCTGCTGAGCAAATGGCTTTAAGAAGTCGTCAGCGTATGGAAAGGCTTAGAGAAATAACGGTCAAATTACGAACTCCATCTGGACTCACAGATTTAGAAAGTGAACCAGCTTACAAAAGAAGAGATGTTGAGTTAGAAGACGTAGCTCATTCCTCAGAGTCAGAAAATTCCTCCTATGTTTTAGGCGAGGATGATGATAAAAAGGTAGGTCTTAAACCAAACAATTTTTTACACGATAACGTTGACTAATTATGGATATTAATCAATTAATAAAGGAAGCAATGTTGGCAAAAGATTCAGTACGTTTGTCATCTCTGAGAGCTATTAAGTCAGCCTTTTTAGTGGCACAAACTGAAAAAGGTGCTGGAATACTTGATGAAGTTGCTATGCAGAAAATAATACAAAAGCAAGTCAAACAAAGAAAAGATGCAGCTGCCATTTTTTTAGAGCAAAATAGAGAAGATTTAGCCAATGATGAAATGGCACAAGTTTCCATTCTAGAAGAGTTTCTTCCACGGCAGTTAAGTGAAGATGAAATTCGAGAAGTTGTTAGCGATGTAGTTGAAAGAGTAGGAGCTAGTACTATGGCTGATATTGGTAAGGTTATGGGCCTAGCTAATCAGCTGTTGGCAGGTAAAGCAGAGGGTAAACTTATTGCAAAAATTGTAAAATCTATACTACAAAATTAATTTATGACATAATTTTCACGTATAAATACTTTTTTTCAGAAAATACTTTAACACTATATTTTCTTTACATTGATTATTTTGAAATTGTGTGTCATTTCCATTTCCAACTTTCAATAAGTCGATATATATCATGTTTTATGAAATTAATAATTGGAGTAATTGAATCGTTTTGAGCTGAATTAAAGTATAAAGCACCTCTAACAAAATGATTTAGACTATCGGTTAAGTAAAACTGCATAGGCGTTGCTGTACTTCCTTGAAAAGTATAAACCGTTCCATACACCTTTAAAGAATCTTTAACAAATACTTGTTCGCTAATAGCTTCTGCAATTTGGGCATGTTTGTAGGCAAGTAGTCTACTATCTTCTGTATATTTATTCAAATCACCCTTAAGTTGTTTATAGCTCATATGTACTTTACCATTAAAGTCTTTAAATTCTAAATCAAACCAACATTCATTTTTGTATTTAAAATTGACGTTACTATAATTGGGTTGCTGAAAACTATATGGACAATTACTTTCAAATAATGTTGTGTTTTGCTCTGGCAAATCGACTCTAGAATACCCCCAAGGTTTAGGGGTGTAATCGTTGTTACAACCAATAAAGATTAAAGCATAAAAAAGGTAAAGTTTATTGCTCATTAATAGTAACTTTTATTCTTTTAACTCTTGTTTTATCTACCGATTCCACTGTAAAAGAATATTGCTCATAGTTCAATATCTCACCATTTTCAGGTATGTTACCTTTGATTTCAAGTATTAGTCCAGCTAGAGTGTCGGATTCTCCTTTAATAGAGTCAAAAAAGTCAATTTCCTCATCTAAAGTCTTTAGTACATCATTCAAAGATGTCTTGCCTTCAAAAATATAATTTGAGCTGTCTAGTTTAGAGAATTGTATACCATCATCATCAAATTCATCGTTAATGTCCCCTACAATTTCTTCAATAATATCTTCAAGTGTAACTATCCCTGATGTACCTCCATATTCATCAACTACAATGGCGAGATGTATTTTTTTTTCTTGAAATTCTCGCATTAAATCATCAATCATTTTACCTTCGGGAACAAAAAACGGTGTTCTTATTAAATTACTCCATTCAAAATCTGTTTGATCCAGAAATGGTAATAAGTCTTTAATGTAAAGTATACCTATTACTGTGTCAAAATTCTCTCTAAATACAGGAATTCTTGAATAGCCACTTGAAATAACTAATTTCTTTACAACTTCAAATGGGGTGTTTTGCTCAAGAGCACTTACTTCGACTCTTGATTTCATAATTTCTTTTACCTGAATATTGCCAAATTCAACGATACTTCTAAGAATTTTTTTTTCTTCTTCTTTGGTGTCATTTTCTCCAGTCAAATCTAGTGCTGATGACAAGTCATCAACAGATATTTGATAGCCCTTGGCGTTAAAACGTTTCTCGATTACAGATGTTGATGAAACAAGAAGTTGACTAACTGGTTTAAATAGAGTGCTTAGCATGCTTAATGGACCACTCATTCTTTTAGCAAATGTTAAAGTTTTTTGATTGGCATAAACTTTTGGTATGACTTCACCTAACAAAAGTAATGCGAATGTGACAACAACAACTTGAATAACAAAGCTTAAAATTGGATGCTGAGCATAATCCAATAAACTATCAGTCATGTAGGTAGATAGTATAATAATGGCTACATTGATAAAATTGTTTGATATCAATATTGTTGCTAAAAGATGATTGGGTTTCTGTAGTAGTTTTTTAATCTGCATGACACTTGTTTTGTCTTCTTCTACCTTCCATTTCGAGGCGTCTAATGAAAAATAAGCTACTTCAGAACCTGATATCATTGCAGAGCAAAACAACAAGGATAGCATTGCAATACTTGCCAATAACATGTTTAAGTCTATGCTATTAGCAGTTAAATTTTGTATTAAAAGTGTGAGTTGCTGATGGCCTTCGTCCAAAATTAGGGTGTTTAGTTAGTCTTAAAACGGTAAATCATCATCAGCTGAATCTTGAATAGGTGGTGTTGAATTGGTAGTCGCTTCAGTTTCAGTGCCTTCAATGTTGTCTGATTTTTTACCTAACATCTCTAAACTGTCGCACATAACTTCGGTAGTGTATCGAGTAACTCCATCTTTGTCTTCCCATGAACGTGTACGTAGTCGCCCTTCTATATAGACACTATTTCCTTTTTTAAGGTAAGGCTCTACCACTTTTGCGGCTAATCCACCTCGAGTAACAACAGTATGCCATTCGGTTTGAGTGACTTTTTCGTTAGTGTCTTTTTTAGTGTATGTTTCGGAAGTTGCCAATGGGAATCTTGCCAAAGAGCCGCCATTTTCGAAGTGTCTTACTTCAGGGTCTTTACCCAAGTTTCCAACCAAAATTACCTTATTTACGCTGGCCATTTATTTATATTTTTAAGTTTTGCTTAAAGTCAAATATAGCCTAATTATTGTAGTTATAAAATTTTAGCTTGAATAAATTTTTCGATTAGTCTTGATACGGCAAACTTATCTATTGTTTCAATTTTAATTTTTTGAAAGTTTGAAAAGGGAAGCATTTTTTGACACTTAATCTCCCAAAATCGAGCATTAATTTTCCTGTGACTCAAAATGTGCTTAAATTCACTAATTGACTCTACACTAAAGTCAATATCCTTAACCCATAATTCAAATTGATTATAGTTTAAAATTTCTTCGGCATTCTTTAACTCTTTAGTAGTTATTAGTGGGAATTCATACATGTTTCGCCATATACCATCATCTGCTCGTTTATTGACTAAAGTGTATCCATTCATTTTGAAAAAGAAATATTCAAAAAAAACGGTTTTAACCTTGACTTTACTATTTTTAAAAGGTAAAAGATGAATGGTGTTATCAGCAAAAGCAATACATTGCTCTCTTAATGGACAACTATTACAATTGGGTTGCTTTGGTTTACACATTTGAGCGCCAAACTCCATAATTGCTTGATTGTGGGTGTCAGGTTCTTCTTTGACCAATAGTCTTTGAGCTATCTCAGAAAATTCTTTTTTACCTTTGGAGGTGTCAATAGGGGTGTCAATTCCATAAAAGCGTGAAAGTAGTCTAAAAACATTACCATCTACTACAGCATAAGGCAATTTGAAAGCAAATGATGCAATTGCAGCTGCTGTATATTCTCCGACGCCTTTAAGCTTGATGATGTCCTTGTATTCATTTGGGAAGAGACCAGCATGGTGTATTTGTTTGGCAGCAAAATGTAGATTTCTTGCTCTAGAGTAATAACCCAACCCCTGCCATAATTTTAAAACTTGTTCTTCATTAGCATTTGCTAGTTTCGAAACGCTTGGAAATGCATTAATAAATTTTTGATAATACGGTAGTCCTTGTTTAACTTGAGTTTGTTGTAAAATAATTTCTGAAATCCATATCTTGTAAGGGTCTTTGGTATATCTCCACGGCAATTCCCTTTTGTGAAGGGAGTACCATTTAATAATTTCAGAAGAGAAAAAATCCATAAAGTCGTAAAATCTAGTCAGTTATAATTCTAAAACTTACTAGAATTAGAAAAAAGTAAGTATATTTGCACGCTAAATTAAGGTATTTGTGTATCTTAAAAAAAAACAAATTATGACAAAGCTAGAAATCGTAAATTTAATATCTGATAGAATTGGTGTAGAAAGGGTTGATGTGCAAGCAGTTGTTGAAGCATTTATGTACGAAGTTAAGAATTCTTTATCTAGCGGAGAAGACGTATTCTTGAGAGGGTTTGGTTCGTTTATTGTCAAACAAAGAGCGCAGAAAACTGGAAGAAATATTTCAAAAAATACAACAATTGTTATTCCAGCTCACAACATTCCTGCATTTAAGCCTTCAAAAGAATTTATTAAAAAAGTTAAAACAAACGTTCAGTTATAATAACAAAACGTTTTAGAATATTTAAAATATAACGTTATGCCAAACGGTAAAAAAAGAAAAAGACATAAGATGGCTACTCATAAACGTAAAAAACGTTTAAGAAAAAATAGACACAAGAAAAAATAGTCCGATTAACTATTTTATTATCAATTTGAGTTCAATTATTAAACATATTTGTTCTCGCAGCCATTATTATTTTGAAATATGAATTGTTAGTAGACTCTAGGCCAAATGAGGTCATAATTGCTTTGTTGAAAGACAAAAAATTAATAGAGCTACACAAAGAACCTTTAGGAACAAAATTCTCCGTTGGTGATGTTTTCTTAGCAAAAGTTAAGAAAATCATTACCGGTTTAAATGCTACTTTCGTAGATGTAGGCTATGAAAGAGATGGTTTCCTGCATTATCTAGATTTAGGAGTTAAATACAAAACTTTTCAAAAATTTACTCAAAGAAATCTAGGAGGAAAACTTAATACGGCTTCATTAAAAAACTTCAAACTAGAGGAAGAAATTGATAAATCAGGTACAATCACAGATGTTCTCCAATCTGGTAATCAAATTCTTGTCCAAGTTGCAAAAGAACCAATTTCAACAAAAGGCCCAAGATTAACTGCTGATATAACCATTGCGGGTAGATACATGGTTTTAGTTCCTTTCTCTAGTAAAGTTTCAGTTTCTCAAAAGATAGAATCAAACGAGGAGAAAAAGAGATTAAAAAAACTGGTTCAAAGCATTAAGCCACCAGGCTTTGGTGTTATTATAAGAACAGTTGCTGAAGGCAAAAAAGTGGCTGACTTAGATGCTGATATTAAGTATCTATACAAAAAATGGCAAACTTTATTTAAGCAAACTAAAAAAGGAACCCCTCCTTTTAAAGTTCTAGGAGAGCTTGGAAGAACAGCATCTTTACTTAGAGATGTGTTGAATGATGATTTTGTTAGTATCCTTGCTAATGATGAAAAAATTCATGATGAAATAAAAGATTATATAACTACAATATCTCCAAGTCAAGCAAAAATTGTACGTATGTACACTGGCAAGATTCCACTTTTCCAAAAATACCAAATAGAAAGACAAATTAAGTCCTCCTTTGGAAAGTCAGTTACTATGCGTAAAAGTACTTACTTAGTTGTTGAACATACGGAGGCTATGCACGTCATCGATGTCAATAGTGGAAAACGTGTCAATTCAAAACAAGACCAAGAAGCTAATGCTTTAGAGGTAAACTTAATTGCTGCTGAAGAAGTTGCACGTCAGTTACGATTGCGTGATATGGGTGGGATCATTGTAGTTGACTTCATTGACATGTATAATGGTGAGAATAGGAAAAAGTTATTCGAAGCGTTAAAAGAATTTATGGCTGATGATAAGGCTAAGCACCATATTTTGCCACCATCACGTTTTGGACTTATCGAAATAACAAGACAGCGTGTTCGACCAGAATTAAATATCGAAACCAAGGAAGGTTGTCCTACTTGTAAGGGAACGGGTAAAATAGAAGCAAGTATTTTATTAATTGACGAAATTGAACAAAAATTAGCTAAGGCCACCAACAAGAGTAACGATATCATCTTAAAAACCCATCCATTTGTTGCAAGTTTTATTAATAAAGGTTGGTTCAAAAATCAAAGAAGAACCTGGTCTAAAGAATTCGGATGTAAGCTGCAGGTAGAAGAAGATACCACTTATCATCTATTACAGTATCGCTTTTTTAACAAGGAGCGTAAAGTAATTACGACCTAAGTATTAACACTTTTTAATTCACTTAATTTTTTGCGGTATTTTATCAGTGGAATTACTGCTATGCACAAAAATATAGCTCCTAATAAATAGCCATACCTTACATTATCACCACAATTAATGTAAGGTAAGGATAGGCAAGTGATTAATCCTGTTCTGATTATAATACTAACTGAATTAAAGACGCTACCTGTTCTTCCAATGATATCGTTAGATACCTTTTCAAAAAGGAATGTGATTCTTAAAATACGTGTGCCAGCATTACTCAGTCCAATTAAAAAACTAACAGCGAAAAAAGCAGCTACACTATTTGTATAAGTTAGAAGCAGGCAACCTCCAATTGTTGATATAATCAAAATGATGATGTTTGTTACGATATTATTTTTACCCATAACTCTGCGTATTCCAAAACCTGCTAATAAAGCGCCTATAGAATAATATACTTCAGAAGATGCAAAGACATCTCCACCTTCTTTTAAATAGTTGCTTACATAAACAGGAACCAAAACAAACATTTCTACGATTAAAAAAGTGAAAATTGCATAAGAACAAACCCCAAAAATAAAAATCAGGGAATTCTCCTTTAGAAAAGAAAATCCTTTTATTAATCGATTGAACATGTTTCCTTGTTCAATATTCTTTTTTACTATGGGCTTATACTTAATAAATATGATAATTATGAAAGCCAAAACATAGGTAAGTGCATCCATTAAAAATATCTCGTGTATTTGCCAAGCCTGTATATCGAAAGGCATTTGAATCTTGAATCCTAATAAATTTAAGATGCCATTTTGAGTGCCAGTCAATAATATAGCTGCAAAAGCACCAGCAAAAATACTAGTTGATTGCCCTTGTATTTCTATATACGCATTTAGTTTAGCATAATTTTTTGGCTCTGTTATTTCTTGACCAAATGCATATAGGTTAGGATAGTGAACATTATAATGAAACATTGTCGTTCCAAATACTGCCATTACTAATATCCATGGTGTATGGCCAAAACTCATTCCATACAAAGCGATACTTCCTATAATAAAAGCACAGGCTAAATTAGAATATAAGAACATTTTTTTTCTTGAATATCTGTCAATAAGAGTACCTGAGTATAAACCCCAAAATAGACTCATAAATGTTAAAATAGCATAAGCTTTAGCATATGTGGCTCCCATGTCGAGTATATCAGCAAAATACCAAGGAATAGCAATCATGCTAATGCCTTGAGCAAAGCCTGATATGATATTAGCTACAAATAATAAGCCTATTGCTTTTTTATTTTTCATTGGGTACAAAAATACTACCTTTGAAATGATGAACGATAAAATATACGACGTAAAAATTGTAAAAGAGAGAATAAGACATTATTGTGCAGTAATAGATCGTTGTCAATATCAGGTAATCACAAAGCTTAAGTCCTATGGAGTAAGTGATACTTTAGCTAATGAAATTTTAATTGAATTGATACAGAACAAATACCTTGATGAAGAACGCTTTGCACGTTCTTTTTGTAGCGGAAAATTCAAAATAAAACGCTGGGGACGAAAAAAGATAGCTTTCGAACTATCTAAACTGAAAGTACCCAAAAGCTGTATTTTACTTGGCATGTTGGAGATTGATGAAGCAGATTACAAGGATGTTATAAAGCATTTAGTTAATAAGAAAATGGTTTTATTAAAGGACAAAAACACCTATGTAAGAAAGAAGAAAGTTGTTGATTATTTATTAAGAAAGGGTTACGAATCTGAGCTGGTTTGGTCTTACGTTCACAAACTTTAAAACACTAAATTTGCCTCAATGGTTACATTAGAACAGATAGATGATCTTCAAAAAAGAATAGCTGACTTAGAAAGCTTTTTGTTCATAAAAGAAAAAAAAGAATTTGTAGCCGCTGAGGAGTTAAAAACACAAGCTGTTGATTTTTGGGATAATCCTAAATCTGCCGAAAATCACTTAAAAAACATTAATAAACAAAAGGTATGGGTTGTTGCTTTTCAAGAGGTGCAAAGTGCTTTTGACGACCTTTCTGTGCTTTTTGATTTCTTTCAAGAGGGAGAAGCAGATGAAGATGAGATAAATAAAAGTTTTGACTCTACCTTAATTAAAGTTACTGACTTAGAGTTCAAAAATATGCTAAGTGGCGAAGAAGATAACCTTTCGGCAGTAATGACTATAAATCCGGGTGCCGGAGGAACAGAAAGTCAAGATTGGGCTGAAATGCTGATGCGAATGTATATCATGTGGGGAGAAAAAAATAAGTTTAAAGTCAAAGAGCTCGATTTTCAAGTTGGAGATGCAGCAGGAATAAAGTCGGTAACCTTACAATTTGATGGTGATTTCGCTTTTGGAAATTTAAAAGGAGAAAATGGAGTACACCGTTTAGTTCGTATTTCTCCTTTTGACTCAAATGCTAAACGACATACATCTTTCACTTCTGTCTTTGTCTATCCTTTGGTAGATGAATCTATAGAAATAGAGATTAACCCTGCTGACATCAGTTGGGATACATTTCGATCTGGCGGTGCTGGTGGACAAGGAGTTAATAAAATCGAAACAGCAGTTCGATTAAAGCATGCACCTACTGGTATTATAATTACTAATTCAGAAACACGGTCTCAACTTGAAAATAAAGAGAAAGCTATACAACTATTGAGGTCTCAATTATATGAAATAGAATTGCGTAAAAGACAATCGGAAAGAGATAAAATTGAAGGTGGCAAGAAAAAAATAGAGTGGGGCTCTCAAATTAGAAATTATGTTTTGCATCCTTATAAAATGATTAAGGACTTAAGAACAGAACATGAAACGTCTAACACACAAGCTGTTCTTGATGGTGAAATTAATGATTTTATCAAAGCATATTTAATGGAATTTGGCCAAAAATAAATTATGGAAATAACAATTTATCATAATCCAAGATGTAGAAAAAGTAGAGAAGCTTTATCTTTTCTAAAAGAAAAGTCGTACCGGGTTAAGGTTGTAGAATATTTGAAAGACTTAATGTCAATTGAAGATCTAATGGCATTACTTAATGATTTAGATATTAGACCGATTGAGCTTGTTCGTAAACATGAAAGTATTTGGAAAGAGCAATTTAAAGAAAGAAATTTGAACGATACAGCAATTTTAGAAGCTATGGTTCAAAATCCTATACTAATCGAACGACCTATAGTAAAAAGTAAAAAAGGTGCAGTCGTAGCAAGACCTTTGGAAAGGGTACTAGAAGTTATTTAGGTTATTCAAGATCATCTACTAAGTCGCGATTTTTGTATGATTCGACAAACCAAGCCCCAATCCAATATGGTAAAAAACCAACAATAAAGGTTAGTAGCCAGAAAGCCATTCCAGCTATAATTAAAAATAGCACAAAACCTATAAACATATCTTATTATATTTGAATTAACTTTGTACAAAAGTAAGTGTTAATATTCTAATATAAAAATCATGAACTATAGAATTGAGAAAGATACCATGGGCGAGGTTAAAGTACCTGCCAAAAAGTATTGGGGTGCCCAAACAGAACGTTCGAGGAAAAATTTCAAAATTGGTCCATCAGCAAGTATGCCTCTAGAAGTGGTCTATGGTTTTGCTTTCCTTAAGAAAGCAGCGGCACATGCCAATTTCGAATTAGGTGTTCTTTCAAATGAAAAAAGAGATTTAATTTGTGCTGTTTGCGATGAGATATTAGAAGCCAAGCATGATGATGAATTCCCATTAGTAATATGGCAAACAGGCTCAGGGACACAATCTAATATGAATATGAATGAGGTGATAGCTAATCGGGCTCATGTTTTAAATGGTGGTAGTCTAAGTGATGAAAGTAAAGTTATTCATCCAAATGATGATGTTAATAAATCTCAATCTTCTAATGATACTTTTCCTACAAGTATGCACATTGCCGCTTATAAAATGATTGTTGAAATTACTATTCCTGGGGTAGAGAGGTTGAAAAACACCTTAGATGAAAAATCTAAAGCATTTATGCATATAGTTAAAATAGGAAGAACACACCTAATGGACGCTACACCATTGACATTAGGTCAAGAATTTTCTGGATATGTGTCACAGCTGGACCATGGGTTAAAAGCACTTAAAAATACTTTAGTACATCTTTCAGAACTTGCTCTTGGTGCTACAGCTGTAGGAACAGGAATCAATACTCCAGAAGGTTACGCCAATCTTGTCTGCCAAAAAATTGCTGAATTTACACAGCTACCATTTGTATCAGCAGATAATAAATTTGAAGCTTTAGCGGCACACGATGCTATTGTTGAGTCTCACAATGCTTTAAAGCAATTATCAGTTTCTCTAAATAAAATAGCTAACGATATCCGTTTACTAGCATCAGGACCACGAAGTGGAATTGGTGAAATAATCATACCATCTAATGAACCTGGATCGTCAATAATGCCAGGTAAAGTTAACCCCACACAATGTGAGGCACTAACAATGGTATGTGCCCAGGTTATGGGTAATGATGTAGCTATTGGTGTTGGTGGAATGCAAGGTCATTATGAACTTAATGTATTTAAGCCAATGATGGCCGCTAACATTTTACAGTCGGCTCGACTGATTGGAGATGCTTGTGTATCTTTTAGGGTCAATTGTGCAGAAGGTATTGAGCCTAATTATGACAATTTAAAAAAGAACTTAGATAATTCTTTGATGTTGGTTACTGCTTTGAATACCAAAATTGGTTATGAAAAAGCAGCAAAAATTGCTAAGACGGCTCACCGAAATGGGACAACATTAAAAGAAGAGGCTGTCAATTTGGGATACCTTACCCCCAAAGAGTTCGATGAGTGGGTTCGCCCAGAAGAAATGTGTGGTAGTCTAAAGAAATAGACTATACATATTCGTCTCCTTTATCCCTTTTTATATCGTTTACAAATTGTTTAATCTGTTGCTCATCTTCTTTTTTACAGATAAGTAGGGTGTTTTTATTGTCGATAATAATATAGTTTTCTAAACCTTGAACAACAACTACTTTATCATTAGGCGCATTGATAATGTTATTTTTAGAATCATAAATCATAATATTTTCGCCAATAATTCCATTTTGACTTTCGTCTAGTTTTAAATGACTATATAATGAGCCCCAAGTTCCTAAATCACTCCAACCAAAGTCAGAAGGGTAAACAAATACATTATCAGCTTTCTCCATTAAGCCGTAATCAATTGAGATGTTTTTACACCCAGGGAAAATACGATTAATGAACTCTTCTTCTTTTTCCGTATTGTAATAATCGTTACCATCTTCAAATCTATCGTATAAATCTCTTAAGTGTTTTCTTAGCCCAAGAGTAATAGCTTTGGCACTCCAAACAAATATTCCAGAATTCCATAAAAAGTCACCGCTCTCTAAAAATTTTTGTGCTAGTTCTAGATCAGGTTTTTCTGTAAATGTTTTAACACTATGTATGTTATTATGCTGTTTAGAATTTTCTTCGTTAAATTGAATATAGCCATATCCAGTATCTGGTCTTGAGGGTTTTATGCCTAAAGTTAAAAGCAAATTATTTTTTGAACATACTTCAAAACACTCAGTAATAATTTTTGTGAATTCCTCTTCATTACTAATCAAATGATCTGAAGGCGCTACAATGATATTAGCATCAGAGTTCTTTTGATTAATTTTGAAAGATGCGTAGGCAATACATGGAGCAGTATTTCTCATCGATGGCTCACATAAAATATTGTCTTCCAATACATCGCTGAGTTGTTCTAAACATAAATCCTTGTATTTTGCATTAGTAACTATAAGGATGTTTTCTACAGGGCAAGACTTCGCTAATCGTCTAAAAGTTTGTTGTATTAGTGTCTCACCTGTTCCTAGTATATCTAAAAACTGTTTTGGAAATGTATTTCTACTCATTGGCCAAAATCTAGAGCCAATTCCACCAGCCATTATAACGCCGTAGTTATTAGTGTTCATTTTATGTTTGTTATTCTCCAAAAATACAAAATCAAATTTGCACTTCTGCTAATGGGTTAAAAAGATAAATTCTATTGTTATTCAAGGACTTGCACTGAAAACGTGTTCTAATTTTCTTGTTCTTTATATACTTTTTTCCATTGGGAGTTGAAAAAATACTGCCAAACGGAATGTCAGAAATGGTAAGCGTTGGGTTTTCATCATATTTTCTTAGTGTTTTTACAAGATTATAATCTGAATTACTAGAGGCCATAGGATTCTTCAAGTGAATTAACAAGCATTGCTGTATATCATCGGGAAAAATATAGATTATTCTTAATAATAAAAATTTAAAAGTTTTTTTCCATTCTTTTCCATGCGGTTTGACTTTATTTTTATACTTATCCCATGTGATCATGTGCGCTATTTCGTGAGTAAGCGTAATTAAAAATGAGTATTTATTTAAATTATTATTAATACTTATAGTATGAGTATTTGATTTAAATGGACTCCTATAATCTCCATTTTTTGACTCTCTAGCGCTTTTAATAACTATTTTACAATTATAATTTGAAAGCCACCCTTTTATTATAGAATAAGCATTATTTGGGATGAACGACTTATAATCTTCCATTTTAAAGTGTTTAATTATATTTAGTTTGACTATAGACCAAAAATAAACGCTGTGTAACCTGTAATTATAGCTATTAAAAAGCCTGAAACAGATATAATTAATCCATCTTTTTTATTTTCTGCAATTAATGGAAATATTCCATCACCACTAGTAGCTATTGCGGCAGCTATTAATGCTTCTATAGGGAAACCAGGGGTTGTAATATATGCAACTGCAACTGCAATCATGCCCCCACATCCTGGGATTGCTCCAATAAAAGCTGATATTAAGATGATAATATAAGCTGAAGAAGACATCCATTCATTAAAGGTTTGAGCTCCAACAAGTATATCAATTACAAAGTTGGTAATCAATAAAGCTATAAAAACGTACGAAACAACTAATGCAACATCCATTATAGCATGATATAAAGTTGATTTTAGATCATCGTCCTCACAAAAACAATCTCCTTTATGATAATATCTCTTTATTAAATAATATATAATACATGTAATGCTTAGAAATATTGAGACCCAATATGTTAAATTTGAAATTATATCAAAACTTCCTCCCCACAATGCAATAATTGAGCCTGGAGCTAAAAAAATTGACATCAACACAATACTATAGAAACCAACTTTATCAATTAAAACACTCAAATGATTGTTTTTTTTAGTTTCAATTGTATTATTATACGTATGAAATCTATGTTGTTGTTCGTATTTTGGGCTAATATCAAAATTATCACAAATAAAACCAGCAACAAATCCAACAATTAATCCAATCAAAGTAATTGTAATGTATGCTGTTATATTGCCTTTAATATCAGCTGCCTCACTTGAAGCTCCTAATAAAACAAAAGACCCTTCGCCTAACGTACTAATAAATGAGGCGAACAAACCTCCAAATGATATTTTTTTATTTTTGTAGAGAGATGCCACTACTATTGTTGCTCCGCAACCAGGAATAGCTCCTAATAAAGAACCTATTGCCGAGAATGTCCATTTGTTGTATATTGGTTTTAACTTTTCTTTAAGCTTTTTTTTAGTTATAAAACTAATTAAAGCGAAACCAACAATTGATATGGAAACGTAGCCCCCAATACCACCAGAAGCATCAAGATTTTCTAGTATAAATGACCAAATTTCAAAGTCCATTTAATTTTTATGATTATTAAACTAATTTTATAATTTTTTCGATGTTGAAAATGATGGACAATTACAGTCTTCTTTCAATATACTACACGAGCTAAAACTAAACACAAGCAAAATGATAAAAAATAAAACTAATATTTGATTTTTATATTGCATTGTTATCTGATGCCGTCAAAAATACTAATATGCTTTTAAGTAAGCCACATAAATATTATTATTTTTGAAGTTAAATGATGGATAGCGTAAAAACTTTTGGTTTGTATCTCAATATGTTGGGAAACGTTTTTAGTCGACCTGAAAATAAAAAGGTTTATTTAAAGCGAATTGTAGATGAAATTATCAAACTTGGGATTAATTCATTAACGATTGTTTCCATTATTTCGTTGTTTATGGGTGCCGTCGTAACTATACAAACAGGTTTGCAGTTAAGTAATCCTTTTATTCCTAAATATTTAATAGGATATGCTACACGAGAGTCACTCATTTTAGAATTTTCTCCTACTATGATTGCTCTTATTTTAGCTGGTAAGGTAGGTTCTAGTATTGCATCTGAAATTGGAACAATGAGGGTCTCAGAACAAATTGATGCTTTAGAAATTATGGGTATAAACTCTGCAGCTTTTATCATACAGCCGAAAATTATTGCATCTATATTATTTTTCCCTTTTCTTGTTACTATTAGTATGGGAATAGGCATGTTTGGTGGATTTTTAGCCGCAACCCTTGGAGGTATAATCAGTAAGCCAGAATTTTTACAAGGACTCATATATTGGTTTGAACCTTTTTATATTTTTTATGCTCTGGTAAAAACAGTTTTTTTTGCGTTTGCTATTTCATCTATTTCATCTTTTTTTGGATACTATACAAAAGGAGGCGCCTTGGCTGTCGGAAAATCTAGCACCAAATCTGTTGTTTACAGTTGTATAATTATTCTAATTATAAATTTTATACTTACACAATTAATGTTGGCATGATCCAAGTAAAAAATATATTCAAGAATTTTGGTGAAAATCAAGTGTTAAATGATATTAACTTTACATTTCATGCTGGTAAGACCAATCTTGTTATAGGAGCTAGTGGTTCTGGTAAAACAACACTAATTAAATGTATGGTAGGTTTACACCAAACAGATTCTGGTAGTATATTATTTAATGAGTCATCGTTTAATGATTTAGCAAAAAAGGAAAAGAGAAAATTAAGAAAAGAAATTGGAATGCTTTTCCAAGGAGGAGCATTGTTTGATTATTTGACGGTTGAAGAAAATATAGCTTTTCCTATTACTATGTTTACAAACATGCATGACGAAGAAAAAAGAGAAAGAGTTAATTTTTGTTTACAAAGAGTTAATCTAACAAATGTTAATAAGTTATTTCCCTCTGAATTAAGTGGTGGTATGATGAAACGTGTAGCTATTGCCAGAGCTATTTCTATGAAACCGAAATATTTATTTTGTGATGAGCCCAATTCAGGATTAGATCCTCAAACCTCAATTATTATAGATAATCTTATCCAAGAAATTACTGAAGAGTATAATATTACAACAATAGTCAATACTCATGATATGAATTCAGTTATGGAAATAGGGCAGAACATTGCTTTTATTGATAAAGGAAGACTAGCTTGGAGTGGAGATAAAGAGTCTATTTTGCACTCAAATTTAAAAGAGTTAAATGATTTTGTATTTGCTTCTAAACTCTTTAAAAAACTAAAAATTTAAAAAAACAGCCCAATTTTGGGCTGTTAGTAAAATTTATTTTTTCTAGTGAATGATAATCTTCTTAATCAATTTATTATCATTTATTTTATTTAGACTAATAAAATAAACTCCTTTTTCAAAATTCTTTAAGCTGATATTTTTATTCACTGAGCCATAAATATTAATATCTTCTGACAAAACTTTTCTTCCCATCATATCTGTAATTCTTAATTGACCATATACTGTTTCATTGGTAAATATTTGAATATTAAATTCTCCTTTTGATGGATTCGGATAAACTGATAAACTTATCTTTTTACTGTATTCATTGGTACTTACATTTACACCCACTACATTAGGGTCAAAATTTAATCTTACACATGGAGCAAAGGTTGTATATAGCCAAGCACCTGGATCCACTCCTTCTTGAATACCATCAATATCTTGAACTAAACTTTCGCTATTGTTTGGATTATTACCTGAAGTATTTATAAACACAGTGTCGACTCCGTTATAGCTGGCAAATACTGTTGGAAGAACAACTTGTCCAGCATCTAAAATAACTGGTGGATCAAATGATATATCAAACCAGTCTCCAGCAAAATCACCAAAATTTAGCATTTCTGTTTCTACCAGAAAACTAATTTCGCCGCTTTGTGTGTCAACCGTATTAAGTCGTATTGTTCCTTGCGCATTTGGGGTGGTTCTTTCATCCAATCGAACTTTTACACTGTACAATGTACTTGTTGAATAAATATCATACACGTTTCCATATTGTCTTGATCCATCACCATTTATTGCATATCTTCCAAAATTGGTAACATTATCTCCATTATCTCTGGCATAGATATGGTCAGAAACACTAAAAGTTCGCCTTAGGGTATCTGTAATGACATAATCGTTATCGTCTTTTCCAATTATGTTTGCTGTGTAGGTACCAATTTCTGTTGGCGAAAATCCATCATTAACAAATAAGCTGTCTTTATCACTTGAAATTAGTGAAAGACCAATACTTTGAGCATTAAAATTCTCAGATGGTATTTCAGCATGTATTCTCATACTGTCAATGGTGTTGAAACCCACATTTTCAATGTAACCCCCATAAAAACACTCTGTGGCAGAGATTTGTTCTAATGGCATAATTCTGTATGATGTGCCTCCAAAATATGCGCTTGGAACATTATTAAAGCTATTAAGAATATTTGATGCGTATGGTTGAGTTTTGATAATTTTTACATCATCAATCATCCAATAATAGTGAGAAGCAGTATTTTCACCCACTGCCCAATCAAAACGAATTTGAACACTATCTTGTAGCGCAGCTATTTCAGTTATTATCACTTCAAAGTTTACGGTTCCTGATAAAACATTTACAGTGCCTATTTCATTAACTTGAAAACTTGTTGCAGATTCCCAACCAGAACCATTATTAATACTTACTACCAGTTCATGCGAACTAAAACAACACCATCTGTAAGCATGTTCAAAGCTTAATGTTACATTAGAATCATTTGATAAATCAATATAGGGTGATGTTAGTTGGCCTTTTTTTTCAGTATAAGCAGACACAGGTAAACCTGCGTTAGATCCATCAGCATCAAAAATCATCCAACCATTTGAAGCAGATTCAGATTCCAGTAAATAAGGTATTTCACCTGCATAGTCTCCATTAGAGCCGTCAAAATCTTGTGACCAAATATTACCATCGTCTCCACTTGTAGTCCATGCTGGATTAAGAGAGGAGTTATTACCGTCAAGGCCTTCTCTAAAGTCCTCATACCATATGATATCAGCACTATCTAAGTTAGAAATTTCAAGGGACCGTATTTGATCATAAGTAGAGTTGTTGTTAGCAGTGCTCAGTATCGATTTAAAAGTTTCTTGCGAAAAAGAATAGTTTACAAACAACACCCCAAAAATTAATAAATTATATTTCATGATTATATTTTTAGAATAAAAAAAGCAGACATTAGCCTGCTTTTTTTAAGATTTTTTTTAAAATTACTTAATAATTATTTTGTTAATATTACTTATTCCATCACTATTTGTTAGTGACACTGTGTATATACCTGTTTTAAGTTCAGATAAATTAACTTTGTATGAAATGTTATTTTCAATATACATTGTGTAAACTATCTGCCCTAAAACATTCGAGATTTCTAATAACTGATTTTCAGCAGCATTTGATATTTCAAGATTAAATACACCATTATTTGGATTAGGATAAATATTGAATTTTACCTGATTACCTTTTTCAGCTATCGAAGCCGGTGGAGCTGGTCCAGTAGCATTTGGATCAAAATTTAATCTTACCATTGGTGCTGTAGTTGTATAGTACCAATCTCCTGGATTACCATTTGGTTGAGTGCCATCGATATCCTGTAACATTGTTTCAGCCACATCTGTGTTTCCAGAAGTTCCAATTACTAATGTATCAACCCCATTATATGCAGCTGATATAGTTGCCAGAATAACATCTCCTGCAAACACTTGAACTGGTGGGTCAAACATTATATTAGTCCAACCATCAGTATACTCACCAATATTAATTTCAGGCGTTTCAGTATAAAAAGCATATGTTGTGGGATTAGCTTCTGTACCATCTCCTGGAATAACTGTATTCAATATACCTTTAACCATACAGTTTGGTGATGTAGCAGGATGAGCACGTACTTTAATTGCGTAAATCGTAGCATCGGCATATATATCGAATACATTACCTCTTTGCTCACTACCCTCATTATTTACATATGATCCACCAGTGTAGTCGCCAGACATACCAGCGTCGTCTCTAGCGTATTCATATTCAGTAACTTCAAAAGATACTGAACTTGTTTCAGTCTGAGTTCCATTTTCATCAGCTGCGTACATTTCTGCAGTATATATTCCCGCGCTTGTAGCAGTAAAAAAATCATTGCAATATAAAGTGTCTTGATCTAATGAAATAGTGTTAACACCATCACTTTGAGTACTAAAGCCTTCATTTGTAATTGTGGCATAAACTCTTGCACTATCAAGGGTATTTAAACCCATATTTTGAATGTAACCAGCAAAATTGTAAGCTGTTGCTTCAGCTTGTGATTTTGGAACTGTAGGATATGAAGTGCCTCCAAAGTATGTACTTGGTAAAAGATGTAAAGCTTGGTTTAACTTCAATGCAAATTCAGGTAAAGGGTTGATTACTATATCATCCACTGCGAAACCACTAGCCCAGCTGCCACCATCCGACCAAATGAATCGTATTTTAACATTAGATGATGTTGAGTCAACATATTCACTTAAGTCAAAAGCAGCTGCTTGCCATGCCTGAGTTTCAGGAAGTGGACCGCTCATGTCTTCCCAGCTTGTTCCGCTGTCAACACTAATCTCAACTGAAGCATCACCACCACCCCAGTTTTTATCATGATAAAATTCGAACAAAAGCCACATGTTTGATTGACCTGTAAAATCAAATTCAGGTAATTCTAAAACTTCAAATGATAGATCACAATTATTATTTTCGTTCGGAGCCGTTCCACCTGGTAAACATGAGTCATCATTTGTCATGGCAAATGTTGTATGATCGTCTAGGTAAGTCCAATATCCACCGGCACCAGCATCTTGACTATTACCAGTAAAAAAACCACTAACCTGAACTGTACTTCCTCCTAAAGGTATAAAGTAATTTTGTTCCGAGCTTGACGTTGACATGGAATCAGGTAAAGAAGGTACTGTTACATTCTCGAAATTTTCACAATAAAACTCATCAGAACAATCAACAGCAGCTGATCTTTGTTCCATTGCAATTTTGATTACTTTAGGTAGATTATTATCGATTGATTTTTTATTCGCCATTTTAACGTTAGTATTAACATTTTGGGCAAATGAAAAACCAACAATTATAAAAGAGGCTACAATAGAATAAATTTTTTTCATAGTTAAATAGTTAAGAAATTATCAGTTATGTGTCCACGAATTTACGGTATTTTTTAATAAATCCTACAATGGTCAACAAGTATTTGTGTTATTTTAATTATAATTATCGATACTCTCACATGAGCACACCAAATTTCTATCTCCGAAAGCATCGTCAACACGACTTACATTTGGCCAGAATTTATTCTCATTGACAAAAGAAAGCGGAAATGCTGCTTCTTTTCGGCTGTATGGTTTTTTCCAAATATCACTAGCTATCAAATTAATTGTATGTGGAGCATTTTTTAACACATTATCTTTTTCGTCATATTGTCCACTTGCAACATTATTAATCTCATTTCTAATAGATTTCATAGCTGCAATGAATTTATCCAATTCTTGTTTACTTTCACTTTCAGTGGGTTCAACCATAAGCGTTCCAGCTACAGGAAATGAGACTGTAGGTGCATGGAACCCATAATCCATAAGTCGTTTTGCTATGTCCGTAACTTCTATACCAATATCCTTGAATGGTCGGCAATCTAGTATCATTTCATGAGCCACTAAATCATTGGGATTGGTATATAATATGTTGTAGTCATCTTTTAATTCTTTTTTTATGTAGTTGGCATTTAAAATAGCTACTTCAGTTGATTTTGTTAATCCTTCTTGACCTAACATTTTGATGTAGGCATATGAAATACACAACACTAGTGATGAACCCCATGGTGCTGCAGAAATTGCAGAAATTGCTTTTTCACCTCCTGTTGGAATAAGGGGGTTGGAGGGTAAGAATGGTTTTAAATGCTCTACCACTCCTATTGGTCCCATCCCTGGACCTCCTCCTCCATGAGGAATAGCAAATGTTTTATGAAGATTAAGATGACATACATCAGCTCCAATAATAGCTGGATTTGTTAATCCAACTTGAGCATTCATGTTAGCGCCATCCATATACACTTGTCCTCCATGTTGATGAATGATACTTGTCACTTCAATTACTGATTCTTCAAATACACCATGTGTAGATGGGTAAGTAATCATCAAAGCAGCTAAATTTTCACTGTGTTCTTCTGCTTTTGCTTTAAGATCATCAACATTAATGTTACCCATTTCATCGCATTTAGTAACAACTACTTTCATGCCTGCCATTGTTGCTGAAGCTGGATTCGTTCCGTGAGCAGATGAAGGAATAAGGCAAATGTTTCTATTGCTTTCATTTCTGCTTTGGTGATATGCTCTTATTACCATTAATCCAGCATATTCACCTTGAGCACCCGAGTTGGGCTGTAATGATATACCGTCAAAACCAGTAATTTCACAAAGGGATTCTTCAAGTTCGTGAAACATAATTTGATAGCCTCGAGCTTGATTTATCGGTGCAAATGGGTGTATATTACTAAATTCACTCCAACTTAAAGGAAAAAGCTCAGCAGCAGCATTTAGTTTCATAGTACATGATCCCAATGGTATCATAGAATGATTTAATGCTAAATCTTTGTTCTCCAATCGTTTAATGTAGCGCATCATTTCGGTCTCACTGTGGTAAGTGCTAAATACCTTGTGTTGCATATATGGGCTTTCTCTGTACAATTCTTTTGGGATAAAGGAATTGGCATCTAAATAATTTCCGCTCAACACATTTTTTATTAATTCGGTTGGGTCAGAGTGATTACAGCTTTTTGCAAATACTGTTAGAATATCATTTATATTTTGAAGACCATCTTTTTCGTCAATTGAAATAGAAAGATGTTTATCATCTATATAATTAAAATTCATCTTAGCATCTTCAGCAAATACCCTGAGTGTATCAATAGACACGTCATTTATATTAACTAAAATAGTGTCAAAGTAATTTTTATTGAGTTGTTTGTAGCCCAATTGCTCTAAACCTTCAGTTAATACACATGTTAGGCCGTGTATTTTTCTAGCAATATTTTTCAATCGTTTTGGACCGTGATATACACCGTACATTCCCGCCATAACGGACAGTAACACTTGAGCAGTACAGATATTAGACGTTGCTCTTTCTCGCTTGATATGTTGTTCTCTTGTTTGAAGAGCCATTCTCAATGCTCTATTGCCTTCAGCATCAATTGTGACACCGATAATTCTGCCAGGAATATTTCTTTTATAGCTTTCTTTTGTAGCGAAATAGGCCGCGTGAGGACCGCCATAACCCATAGGTATTCCAAAACGTTGGGTCGTTCCAACTACGACATCTGCTCCCCATTCACCAGGAGGTGTTAAAAGAGTAAGGCTTAATAAATCGGCTGCCACAGCAATACCAACATTATTATTTTTAGCATCTTGCGCTAAAATTTTATAGTTTTCAATATTACCATATTTGCAAGGATACTGAACTAACATACCAAAAACATCATCAGAAAAAATGAAATCAGAATGTTCAACAATTTGAAGTTTTATGCCAATAGGAGTAGCTCTTGTTTTTAGGACATCTATAGTTTGAGGAAAGCAATCTTTAGAAACTAAAAATGTACAAGCTTGGGCTTTTTTCTTGTCTTTGTGTCTAGCATTAAATAGCATTATCATTGCTTCAGCCGCTGCAGTCCCTTCGTCTAACAATGAGGCATTAGCAATTTCCATAGCAGTCAAATCAGTTACCATGGTTTGATAATTCAATAAAGCCTCAAGTCTGCCTTGTGCAATTTCAGCTTGATATGGCGTGTAAGCCGTATACCAACCCGGATTTTCTAATATATTTCTTTGAATAACGCCAGGAAGAATAGTGTTGTAATAGCCCAGTCCAATGTAAGATCTATAATTTTTATTTTTTTGACCTAGCATTTTCATATGATCAAGTAACTCAGATTCGTTAAGAGCTTTAGGCAAATCCATTTTCTTTGTTAGTCGGATAGCTTGAGGAATAGCAAGGTCGATAAGCTCACTAATATTAGAAACTCCAATCTTGTTAAGCATGTTTTCTTGGTCGCTTGGTCGTGGGCCGATATGGCGTTCTGAGAACTGATTCATATTATTAATTTAATTAGAGTACAAAAATATGAAATGAAGTTGTAATTTGATGAACTAATATTCTATATTTTTAGCTAGTGGATTTGCTGAAAAAATTTGGTCAATTTGTAGTTTACAGTAATGTCTTTGTATCATCTTGTGTCCTTGCACTGTGTCAAAGTACTAGCATAATAATAGGTGTCGATTCATCACATCTTTTACCATTTGTATTTTTCTCAACTTTATTTGCCTATAATTTTCAACGTATAGTGAGGTTTAATCCAATCAAAGGACAATCAGCACATCTAGACTGGCTCAATAAGAATAGACTATTTATAATTTTAATAACTGTAATTAGCTTATTTCTGTCCGTTTATTATGCCTTGACTTTGTCATTTTCGACATTTTATTTTTTGATACCTGCCTCAATCATTAGCTTGTCTTATCCAATCAAGATAATTCCTTTAGGAAGTCAAATGGTTTCCTTGAGAGAACTGCCAAGAGCCAAAATATTTCTTATAGCATTAGTTTGGTCTATAGTTAGCGTTGTTCTAGTCACTCTTGAAAATGATTCATTTTATAGTCTTGATACTCTATTGCTTTTTATCAGTAGATTTAGTTTTGTTTTGGCAATAACAATACCTTTCGACATTAGAGATTTAAAATATGATGATTTATCATTGAAAACGATTCCTCAAATTTTTGGTGAGCAAAAAGCAAAAATGATAGCGTTGTATTGTCTTGCTTTTTTTGAACTGATTTCTATATTTCACTTTTTTGTTGGTCATTTTTCGTGGCAGCTTTTATTAGCACTGATCCTTACTTCTTTTCTAAGCGGAATTTTGGTAATTAAATCCTCTCAATTAAATAATAATTTCTTCTTCTCTTTCTGGGTAGAAGGAGCAAGTATAATAATGTATTTACTTCTTTTTATATTCCCATTGGCTTTTGGTATCTTAGCCCTCTAATTTAACATCATGCAAAATACTTTAGAATTTGCCCAAGATTCTGACCAGCAAGATGAGCTGTCAGCTTACAGACAACGTTTTTATCTTCCTAAAATTAATGGGAAGGATGCACTTTATTTTACTGGCAATTCTTTAGGATTACAGCCAAAAAGCACTAGGGAATATGTTCAGCAGGAGTTAGATGACTGGGCGAAATATGGGGTTGAAGGTCATTTCGAAGCCAAAAATCCGTGGGTATCTTATCATAAAATATTATCCAAGCCATTTGCTAAATTAGTAGGAGCAAATAATCAAGAGGTTGTTGCTATGAATGGGCTTAGTGTTAATCTTCACCTGATGATGGTTTCATTCTATCAGCCAACTTCCAAGCGTACTAAAATTATCTGTGAAGCAAAAGCATTTCCTTCAGACCAATATATGCTTGAAAGTCAAGTTAAATTTCATGGCTTAAACCCAGATGACACTATTGTAGAGGTTTACCCTCGTGATGAAGAACACACCATAAGAGAAGAGGATATATTATCAACCATTGAAGAG
This sequence comes from uncultured Flavobacteriales bacterium, assembly GCA_913048435.1. GTDB lineage: Bacteria > Bacteroidota > Bacteroidia > Flavobacteriales > UBA7312 > UBA8444. Next base: position 164,135 of record CAJWWC010000001.1, read on the forward strand.
GTTGGAGATGAATTGGCTCTTGTCTTTTGGGGCGGTGTAAATTATTACAGTGGTCAAGTCTTTGATATGGCAAAAATTACCGAAAAAGCGCATGCTCAAGGCGCTTATGTTGGCTTTGATTTAGCCCATGCTGTAGGCAATATTGAATTGAAGTTACACGATTGGAATGTTGATTTTGCCTGTTGGTGTTCTTACAAGTATTTGAATGCTGGTCCTGGTAGTATTTCCGGTGTTTTTGTACATCAAAAGCATGATAATAATTCCAATTTACTGCGCTTTGCAGGTTGGTGGGGGCACGATGAAGAACGTCGTTTTTTGATGGAAAAAAACTTTGTGCCGATGCAAGGAGCACAAGGTTGGCAATTAAGTAATGCTCCTGTTTTTGCGATAGCTCCTTGTAAGGCTAGTATGGATATTTTTGATGAAGTAGGTATGTCTCGACTAGTGTCTAAAAGTAAACGTTTGACAAACTATATGGAATTTGTATTCAATGATATATCATCTAGATACGATAATTGCGATTTAGAGATTATCACTCCAAAAGATGAAAAATATAGAGGTTGTCAATTGTCTGTTTTATGTCACGGTCAGGGTAGGTCGATGTTTGACTTTATTACAAAAAAAGGCGTTATTGCAGATTGGAGAGAACCAAACGTTATTCGTTTTGCACCTGTCCCACTATACAATTCCTTTGAAGATATATATCAGTTAGGTCAAATCATAGAAAAAGCATTATCATGAGAAAAAAAGTTACAATAGCGGGTGCCGGTTTGGTAGGTTCTTTAGAAGCTATCTACTTGGCCAAGCGTGGGTTTCAAGTTGAGATTTATGAAAGACGACCAGACATGAGAAAAGTTGAGTTATCCGCTGGTCGTTCTATCAATTTAGCTTTATCTGCAAGAGGTTGGAATGCTCTAAAGGCGGTTGATGTAGATCAAGATGTGGAGAAGATGGCTATTCCAATGTATAAAAGAGTTATGCATGCAGTTGACGGTTCTCTCACTGACCAACAGTACGGTCAAGATGGTGAGGCTATTTATTCTGTATCTCGTGGTGGTCTTAATCAATTGCTGATGAACTTAGCTGGCGAGCAAGAAAATGTGAATATGCATTTCAACTATAAGTGTGTTGATGTAGATTTAAAGTTAGCGTCTGCAATCTTTGAGCATAATGATGGAAATCAGAAAAATGTCGATGCTGATATGATTATTGGTGCAGATGGAGCATATTCTGTGATACGTTCAAAAATGATTAAGCAAGACCGTTTTCAGTATTCGCAACATTATATTGAACACGGTTACAAAGAGCTAACAATACCAGCCAATTCAGATGGCACACACAAATTAGAAGTTAATGCCTTACACATTTGGCCAAGAGGAAGCTATATGCTTATTGCTCTGCCAAACATGGACGGTAGTTTTACTTGCACACTATTTTTTCCATATGAAGGTGAGTATTCCTTTAACAGTTTACAAACCAAACAACAGGTTTACGATTTTTTCAAAGAGGTATTTCCAGATACTTTAGACTTAATCCCTAATTTGGTAGAAGAATATTTTCAAAACCCTACCTCATCATTAGCTATAATGCGTTGCAACCCTTGGACTGTCGATGATAAAGTGTTGCTCATTGGAGATGCCGCTCATGCAACAGTTCCCTTTTATGGCCAAGGAATGAATGCAGGTTTTGAGGGCTGTTTTGTTTTAGATCAGTTAATGCAAAAACATGGCGAAGATTGGAAGGCTTGTTTTGATGAATATTCTAAAATAAGAAAGCCAGATGGTGATGGTGTTCAAGATTTATCTATGCACAATTTTATTGTTATGCGAGATAAGACCGCGGACCCTAAATTCTTACTTCAGAAAAAAATAGAACTACATTTTTCCAAAAAATATCCTGATAAGTGGTTGCCTTTGTATTCTATGGTTTCATTTAGCACTATTCGTTATTCTGAAGCATGGGAAATTGGAAAACAACAAGAAAAGCTTATGCAGAAAGTTATGGAAGTTCCTAACATTGAAGATAAATGGGAGAGTGATGAGGTGGAACAGTTGATGCTTAGTTTAATCGCTTGAGAAAAATTTTAAAATCATATGCAAGCTTAGAAAAGCATGTTCTGCTAATGATAAGAGCAGAGTTTTTTATCCAGCTAATTGGTGCAGCTTTTTTTCTTATCCTAAATATTTATTTAGCTAAAGAGGGGTTTAGTGACCCCGAAATAGCTAACTATATCTCCTATCGTTTTTTGGCGGTAATGGTCTTAGCTTTTCCTTTGGGGTTTTACATTAAAGGTAAACGCCTAAAACCATTTTTTATGATAGGTAGTCTTGGCGTTCCTTTGGTGGCTATCGCTATGATACTTGCTATCCGTAATCGGATGTTTGTTTTTCTACCCTATTTGTTTGTGTTTTGGGGTATAGTATTTACATGTTTTCAAGTCAGTACCTTACCATACATAATGAGAAATACTTCAAAAGAAAACCAATCTCATGCAATATCTTTAAATTACGCAACACATAGTTTTGGAACAATTATTTGTAGTATTATCATATTTATTTTAAGTCGTTCATTTAGAACTATCGATGAGGGGGTTATCCTTTTGTTCATTTCATTAGTGGGGCTTACTGGTATATTTTTCCTAATGCAAATCAAAACTGACGATGTAATAGTAGAAAAGAAAGCTATTCAATGGAAGTCTTACGACTGGATTTTGTTGTTTAAAGCCATAGTGCCAACTATAATAATTTCAGTTGGTGCAGGTTTGACTATCCCATTTATCAATTTATTTTTCTATCACGATTTTGGTGTTGATTCTTCAGAGTTTGCTGTAATAGGTGGTGGAGCTAGTTTGCTGGTCGCTTTTATGGCTTTGTTAGTTCCAAAGGTCAAAGATATATTAGGATTTAAAAAAGGTATTACACTAACTCAGTCCATTGCTGTTTTAGCTTTAGTAGCTTTAGCTACGACAGAGTTTTTTGTTGAGTATTGGTGGGCTTTACCATTGGCTATCCTATGCTTTTGGATACGTACACCTTTAATGAATATGGCTGCGCCCATGACTTCAGAGCTAACTATGAATTATGTAGGCAAGGAAAACCAAGAAATTTTATCTGCTATAACTGCTGCTATTTGGAGTGGTAGCTGGTACTTCAGTTCTCAAATATTTAGATTTTTAAAAGGAATGGATATGCCATACGCTTATATTTTTTATATCACAGCAGCTTTTTATGCTTTTGGTGTGTTTACTTATTATCTACTTATATTGGATTATGAAAGAAGAGCGGAATAATTTTTAATTTTTCAAAAAAGGGTTATTGGTTTTTTCAAAACCGATAGTAGTAGTCGGACCATGTCCGCAATAAATTTTGGTATTGTCATCAAGTGGTAGAAGTTTTTCTTTGATACTTTCAATTAGTCTATCAAAATCACCGCCTGGCAAATCAGTTCTGCCTATACTCATTTGAAACAACACATCTCCACTAATTATAAAATTATGCTTCTCAGAATGAAGAACAATATGGCCAGGGGCATGACCTGGAGTAAATAGAATGTCTAACTCACTTTCTCCAAATTTTATTTTTTCACCTTCATTTAAAAAATGAGAGGGTAAGGGGCTTTCTTGATAATTGTGAAATCCATAGACTGTACAATAATCTTTCACAGAATTAAGTGTTGACACATCCAATTCATGCATAGCTAAATCTAACTTCCATTTGTCAGCAACAAAATGGTTGCCTAACACGTGGTCTATGTGACAGTGCGTATTTATTAGAAGGACTGGCTTAAGTTTATTTTCAGTAACGAAATTGCTAAGAGTTTCTTTTTCCTGATTATCATAGCAACCCGGGTCAACTATGATACATTCTTTGGTGTCGTCAAACAAAACGTAGGTGTTTTCTTGAAAGCCATTAAATGTGAAAGTTTGTATTTGTATCATAAGGCAAAGATATTTGATTTATATATCTTAGCAAGGAATTTATACTATGTCTACAATAACGTTATTTTTTTTAATTTTAATAGGTTTAGCAGCAGGATTGTTGAGTGGATTTATAGGTGTTGGTGGTGGAATAATTATCATTCCTTTATTAATGATTTTATTGGGAATGACCCAACATCAAGCGCAAGGGACTAGTCTAGCAGTTATGTTACCACCAATTGGTATATTGGCTGCCTGGAATTATCACAAAGCGGGTTTTGTTGATTGGAAATATGCCTTAATAATTTCAGTGGCTTTTATTGTGGGTGGTTACTTAAGTTCAAAATGGGCAGTAAACGTTGACGCAAAAACACTAAAAAAAGTCTTTGGCATAATGCTACTTTTCGGAGGCTTTAAATTAATCTTTGGCAAATGAAAAATCTTCAAAATAAGATAAAATCTCTTGCAGAAAATTTTTTCAAAGATACTGTTGAGATTAGGCGGCACCTACATGCTAATCCCGAACTTTCTTTTAAAGAATACAATACATCAGAGTATATTCAGCAAAAACTTACAGCATACGGTATCTCTTTTACTTCTGGATTAGTAGAAACAGGGGTTGTAGGACTCATAAAAGGTAGAAGCCCAATTTCTCAATGCATCGCCTTACGTGCAGATATAGATGCTTTACCAATACAGGAATTAAATGACTTAGATTATACATCTAAAAATAGTGGGGTTATGCACGCTTGTGGGCACGATTTTCATACAGCATCGCTTTTAGGAGTAGGGCGTATCCTCAATGAATTGAAAGAGGAATGGGAGGGAACAATTAAGTTAATATTTCAGCCTGGTGAAGAAAAATTACCTGGTGGTGCATCTTTAATGATTGCCGAAGGTGTATTAGAAAATCCAAAAGTTGATAAAATTATTGGTCAACATGTTTCGCCTGAGCTAGATTGTGGTGTAATTGGAATGCGTGGTGGAATGTTTATGGCATCAGCAGACGAAATATATATAGATATTATTGGCAAAGGAGGGCATGCAGCACTTCCTAAGGGCAGGGTAAACCCCTTGGTTATTGCCAGTAAAATTATAACAGCCTTATACGATAGGTTTGATCGAGTAAAAGACACTCCATCGGTATTTTCTCTTGGAGTCATAGAAGGCGGTTCTGCTGGCAATATTATACCTGAAACTGTTAGTTTACAAGGTACTTTTAGAGCTATGAATGAACAATGGCGTAAAGAAGCACACCAAATTATAAGAGACATTTGTTATTCTACAGCACAAGAAATGAATGGTAAATGTAATATTGATATTAAAGTTGGCTATCCTTTTTTAAAAAATGATGAGTCTTTTACAAAGCTATGTTTTGAAAATGCTCAAAAGTTCATAGGTGCTAAAAATGTGATTGAAATTTCAAAACGAATGACTGCTGAAGACTTCTCGTATTATTCGCATAATGTACCGGCTTGTTTTTACAGGCTAGGTGTGGGTATAAACAACCAAGATAGAAAACATTTGCACAACGCTTATTTTGATGTCGATGAGTCGGCTTTAAAAAATAGTATTGGAATAATGAGTTGGCTAGCTATAAACAGTTAGTTAGCGACATCTGAAATGAATTTTATTCTGTAAAGTCTCAATTCCTCGTCAGAATATTCATCTTCTTCAAATTCACTTCTTGCTTCGTCAAATGTTGCGCTCTCAGAATTTTTAAAAAACTCAGATAATTCTTCCTCTTGATATTCATCAATAATTTCATCAAGGTAATAGTTTAGATTGATTTTAGTGCCTGATTCTACAATTGTTTCTATTTCTGAAATTAATTCTTCTACAGTAAGCCCTTTGGCTGATGCAATATCTTCAATTGAAAGTTTTCTATCAATGCTTTGAATAATATAGACTTTGTTGCTAGACTGTTTAGCTACAGTTTTTACAACCATTTCTTCAGGTCTTATCACATCGTTATCCTCAACATACTGCTTGATGTATTTCATAAATGGTTCTCCAAACTTTTTAGCTTTTCCCTGTCCAACTCCATAAATTTGTGCTAGTTCATCGTTGTTTAAAGGGTATTGATTTGCCATATCAATAAGTGATGCTTCAGAAAAAATAATATTTGGTGGTAAACCTAACTGTTTCGCATATTTTTTTCTTAAATCTTTGAGATTGTTAAGTAAAATAGTATCAGCAGCAGCACTTTTAATATTACTTGTAATAGCATTTTTAGCATTTATTGCATCATAGTCGTGATCTTCAGTAAAAAGAATTTTATGAGGATTTTGTAAATATTTATTTCCCTCTTCATTTATCTTTAGAACACCATAACTTTCAATATCTTTTCTTAAAAAACCTTTGACTAGTGCTTGACGTATAACAGCATGCCAAAATCCTTTTGATTTATCCTTACCTTGACCAAAAATTTCTAATTTTTCTGATTTGTGTTGTTTAATTAATGCATTAGTTTCACCTACAATAACTTTAACTACTTCTTTAGCTTTTAATCTTTCACTTAAAGCTTTAACGACATTTATTAATCTAACAATATATATTTTTCCATCAAATTTAGGCTTTGGATGTTTACAATTGTCACACATTTCGTTACAATCTTTTTCGTCAAATGTTTCTCCAAAATAGTGTAAAAGATATTTTCTTCTACACATTGAAGTCTCAGCAAAGGAAATGGTTTCTAGAATCAGCTGTCTTCCTATTTCTTGTTCTGCAACGGGTTTGCCCTGTAAAAATTTATCTAATTTTTCAATGTCTCTATAGCTATAAAATGTTACACAATTTCCTTCTCCTCCATCTCTACCAGCACGTCCCGTTTCTTGGTAATAGCTTTCTAAACTTTTGGGAATATCATGGTGAATTACATATCTTATATCAGGTTTATCTATACCCATTCCAAAAGCAATAGTTGCAACAATAACATCGACATCTTCCATGAGGAACGCGTCCTGGTGCTTAATTCTAATTTTATTCTCTAGTCCCGCATGATATGGTAGTGCATTTATACCGTTAACTTGTAGTGTTTCAGCTATCTCTTCAACTTTTTTTCTGCTAAGGCAATAAATTATTCCAGATTTGCCTTTGTGTTGTTTAATATATTTGATGATTTGTTTTTCAACATCAATTTTAGGTCTTATGTCATAATATAAGTTGTCTCTATTGAATGAGTCAAAAAAAACAGGGCATTCACTTATTCCAAGATTTTTTTGTATGTCCTCTCTAACTTTTGTTGTAGCTGTTGCAGTCAAAGCAATAATTGGTGCGCGTCCTATGTTTTCAATAATCTTCCTTAAATTTCTATATTCAGGTCTGAAATCATGACCCCATTCAGAAATACAATGTGCTTCATCAATTGCATAAAATGAAATTTTTCTATTTCTTAAAAAATCAATATATTCATCTTTAGTTAAAGATTCGGGTGCAACATATAGTAGTTTTGTTTTGCCATTTTCAAGATCTTCTTTGACTTGTGTTATATCTTTTTTCGATAGCGAGGAGTTTAACACATGAGCAATACAATCATTATCATTAAAGCCTCTTATTGCATCTACTTGATTTTTCATTAAGGCTATTAGGGGAGATACAATTATGGCGCAACCATCACTCACTAGAGCGGGTAGCTGATAGCACATTGATTTACCACCTCCTGTTGGCATAATAACAAACGCGTCATTACCATCCAAAGTGTTTTTGATAATAGTTTCTTGTTGACTTTTGAAATGACTGAATCCAAAATAATTTTGAAGTTCATCTTTCAATGAAATGATATGTGTACTCATTTAATTTATCCAAGCTAATAATTTGGTACTTTTGTATTCAAATTAACTATTTTATAAATGTAAATAAATTTATTGATCAATTCAAAATAAATAAGTTTAAATCTAATTTAGAAATTATAAAAATTGCTTATTCTTTTTTAAGAATTGGACACATTTTACTTATTTAAAGGTATTGACAAATTATAATTTTTATTTAAATTTTTAAGATAAACTTTAAAAAGAAAGAAACTAAATTAATGCAGAAAACAGATAAAAAAAAGCAAGAACAGTCTTTTTTAGATCATCTAGAGGTTCTCCGCTGGCATCTTATTAGAAGTTTTATTGCTATTTTGTTATTTACAGTCATAGCTTTTTTATTTCCTGAGATTTTATTTGATAAGATAATATTTGCAGCAAAAGATTCTTCATTTGCAACTTACAGATTTTTTTGTTGGATGTCAGAAACACTTAATTTTGGACAAGCTTTGTGTATCAACGAAATGCCATTTGAATTAATGAATATAAATATGTCTGGTCAATTCAGCACCCACATTATTTCTTCGGTTATTGCTGGCTTTATTATTTCTTTTCCGTATATATTCTGGGAAATGTGGTGTTTTGTAAAACCAGCACTTCATAGTAATGAGAAAAGATATTCCAAAGGTGTTGTTTTCTATACTTCTCTTCTTTTTACAATAGGTGTATTGTTTGGATATTATGCTGTAGCTCCCTTGTCTATTCAATTTTTAGGAAACTATCAAGTTAGCCCTGAAGTAGTTAATCAAATCAATCTCAATTCTTACATATCTACTGTGACAACAGTATGTTTGGCAAATGGTGTAGTTTTTCTTTTGCCTGTATTAATATATTTTTTAAGCAAATTAGGTTTTATTACTCCTGACTTTTTGAGGCGATACAGAAGACATGCTATTGTTATGTTAATGATCATGGCAGCAATAATAACCCCCCCTGATATAATGAGTTTAATTTTGGTGACCTTTCCACTAATGCTTCTTTATGAAGTTAGTATAAAGGTATCTACAAAGTTTCAAGATGAAGAATGAAGATTGCAGCTAAAAATATAGTTAAGACTTATCGAAATAAAAAAGTTGTTAATAAAATTTCGCTTGAAATAAAACAGGGAGAAATTGTTGGGTTACTAGGCCCAAATGGAGCTGGTAAAACTACAACTTTTTATATGATGGTTGGTTTAGTAAAGCCTGACGATGGATGTATTTTTCTAGAAAAAGAAAATGTGACTAGTCAGCCAATGTATCGTAGAGCTCAAATGGGAATTGGTTATTTAGCTCAAGAAGCATCGATTTTTAGAAAGCTATCTGTTGAGGACAATATATTAGCTGTTCTTGAAATGACAAATTTATCAAAATCTGCACAACTCGAGAAGTTAGAATCTTTACTTAGTGAATTTGGATTATTATCAATTCGTAAAAACTTGGGAGACTTGCTTTCTGGCGGAGAAAGACGAAGAACAGAAATTGCTCGTTGTTTGGCAACTGATCCAAAATTTATTTTACTAGATGAGCCCTTTGCTGGGGTTGATCCTATTGCTGTAGAGGATATTCAGCGAATTGTATCAAAATTGAAAGATAAGAACATAGGAATACTTATTACTGACCATAATGTCCACGAAACGCTTTCAATTACCGACAGGGCTTACTTGTTATTTGAAGGTAAAATTCTGAAATCTGGAACAGCTGACGAACTGGCGGCTGACGATCAAGTCAGAAAAGTATATTTAGGTAAGAATTTCGAATTAAGAAAATAATTTCTAAGCTGATTTAATTTTAAAATTGTAAGCTTCCATAATTTGGTTACACAGTATTTCAGAACAGGCTTTGTCAACTTTTTTACTAGCTTCGACCTCACTGGTTGCCTCTATTTCTAAAGTTATATGTTTACCGATTCTAACATTAGTGATTTCTGGAAGGCCAACATTTTTCATGCTACCACTGACAGCTTTTCCTTGTGGGTCCAATAGTGCCTTTAATGGCATTATGTCAATTTCTGCTATAAATTTCATTTAAATTGATTTTTGATAATCGACATCACAATATACAAAATTAAAATTATTGGAACAGATTCTAAGCATAAGATTGATAATAATATTATACTTATTGTAATTAGTAAATATCGGAACTTATTTTCTGACCAATTATAGGATTTAAATTTTAGCGCTATCATACTTAAATTAGATATCATTAATAAACTAAATATAAATACATTAATTATAATAACCTCTTTTCTGTAAATTAAATCATATACAAACCCTTCTTTGTATTCTGCAATGAATGGGATAGAAATAAAAAAAAGTGCATTGGCAGGTGTTGGTAAGCCAATGAATGAATTGCTTTGTTTGTTATCAATATTGAATTTTGCCAAACGATAAGCTGAAAATAATGGTATTAAAAAAGCAATGTAAGGCGTGTAATGTGTTGAATAATTACTCAGGTTATTAGTTGCTGTAAAGTAGCTTTCTGTTTCTAGAAAAAATAATAATTGAAAAACGATGATTGAAGGAGCCAAGCCAAATGTAATTAAGTCTGCCAAACTGTCTAGCTGTTTTCCCATTTCGCCATTAGATTTAAGTAATCTAGCAAAAAAACCATCGAAAAAGTCAAGAAATGCGCCTAAAAGGATGCATGTAGAAGCTAATGTTAAGTTACCGCCAAAGGCAAAAAGGATAGCTAAAATACCGAATGCTAGGTTTGCTAAAGTAATTAGATTGGGTATGTGTTTAAAAATGCTCAATAAATACGATATTTGCTATGCAATAATACAAAAGATGTTTCGCAAACTACTACTTTGCCTTATTTCAGCTTTATTTTTGGTGCTTTCATGGCCACCATCAGGTTTTCCATTACTCATTTTTAGTGCTTTTGTGCCTTTATTTTTTGTTGTGAAAGACCTTCAAAAGAAAAGATTCGCTTTTGTCTATTCTTTTTTGGTTTTTGCTTTGTGGAACTCATTCACAACTTACTGGATTTATTATGCCAGTTTGTTTGGTGTTGTGGCAGCGGTTTGTGTAAATAGTTTTTTGATGGCTGGTGTGATTACTCTGTTCTTATGGTTAAAATCAAAGTTTAACGATAGACGTTCATGGTGGGCGCTTATCAGCATATGGTTAAGTTTTGAGTATCTTCATTTAAATTGGGATTTGTCTTGGCCTTGGTTAACTTTAGGAAATGTATTTGCTCATTATCCTGAATTTATACAATGGTATGAATACACTGGCACTTTAGGAGGAAGTCTATGGATATTATTAGTTAATATTATTGTATATCACTCCATAAAAAATAAATCTAAATATGTTTTATCACTTACAGTTGTTGGTTTGCCAATCTTATTCTCATTTTTAATTAATACTAAGAATGAAACAGGAAAAGTCGTTGAGATTGTGGTGGTACAACCTAATATTGACCCTTATTTTGAAAAATTTACTGACCTAACTTCTATGCAACAATTAGAAAAGTTTATCGAATTAGCTGAAAGTAAATTAAATTCATCTACCAATTATTTAATAGGTCCAGAAACAGCTATAGTTGATGGGGTATGGGAAAATAAAATCGAAAATTCTACAGAAATAAAGAGATTGTTAGAATTAATTGAAAATTACCCTCAATTGAATATCATTGTTGGTGCAGTCACTTACAAAGCTTATTCTAAATCTGACAAAATTCCCAAAACAGCACGCCAGTTTGTAGGTTCAGATGATTATTATGATGTTTTTAATTCTGCTATTCAAATAAATACTTCTGAAATATCTGTTTATAATAAGTCTAAGTTGGTTCAAGGTGTAGAGTTTACGCCCTTTCCAGCATTTCTAGAGAACTTTGAATTTTTAGCTATTGACTTGGGTGGAATTACTGGCAGTCTTGGTACGCAAGATTATAGAGAAGTATTTGAATCTAATTCAGCAAAAATTGCACCTATAATTTGTTATGAATCTATTTTTGGAGAATTCATTAGTCAGTATGTAAGAAATGGCGCTGATTTGTTTACAATTATTACCAACGATGGGTGGTGGAAAGATACGCCTGGATATAAACAACATTTAAATTATGCTAGTCTTAGAGCTATTGAATGTAGGAAAGCAATTGCTCGTTCTGCTAATACAGGAGTTTCCGCCCTCATTGATTGTAAAGGAATAATAACAAATGCCACCCGATGGGATGAGGAAACAGTAATAAAAGGTCGTTTAGAAACGAACACAACTCAAACTTTTTATGTTAAGTTCGGCGACTATATCGGTCGAATATCTACTTTTATTTCTGTATTGTTTTTATTATTTGCATTGGCTAAAAGGTCATAATTAAATTTTGTTCTTCATTATTTGATGATGCTTCTACATTTAGTATAATATTTGTTGGAGTATTTTTTTTAAAATAGTGTTAGTATTTTTCCTAAAAATTATAAGAATATTGCCAATTATAAAAACAGTCGTAATAATCATTTCGCAAATTTTCATAATTTCTCATAGATAAAATTTCAATAATTTTTAAAAAATTTAATAAAGCTGTTTAATTTGATATTTTAATGGCTTGAATATTGTTTAGTTTTGTGCTCATGCGTCAGACTGCAGTATATAACATTTCAGAAATAGAATTTTTCAAAAAACGTTTAACATCTTGGGCTTCACAGTTTGAGCAATCGGCTGTTTTACAAGGAACTACAGATGAAAATAGCGGTTTGTATTTAAAGTACGATATGTTAGTTGGTGTTGATGCCCTTGATGAGCTTTTTTCTGAAAAAGATAGTTTTAATAACTTATTTAACTTCCATTATCACAAACAAGATTGGCTTTTTGGTTATATTTCTTATGATTTGAAAAACGAGATTGAAGATTTGAAATCCGAAAATTTAGATTTTTTAAACTTTCCACACTTGCATTTTTTCCAACCTAAGTGGGTATTTGAAATCATAGACGACCAAGTCATGATTCATTTTCCCACAAATGTAGAGCGTAAAGAAATACAACTTTTATTTAAGGAAATTATGCATTTTGAATTGAAGGATACCTCCAACGGAACTGTAAGTGTTGAAGCAAGAATTAGCAAGGAGGAATACATTGAAGGATTTAAAAAATTACAACAACACATCTTTAGAGGAGATATTTATGAGGTTAACTATTGCCAAGAATTTTTCGTAAAAAATGTGGATTTAAACCCTATTACTGTTTATCAAAACTTATATAACGTTTCAAAACCACCTTTTGCAGCCTTTTACAGATGTCAAGATAAGCACCTAATGTGTGCTAGTCCAGAGCGATTTCTCAAAAAAGATTCTAAAATGCTAATTTCTCAACCCATAAAAGGAACAAGAAAAAGAAGTGCAAAAGTAGATGAAGATAATCGTTTAAAAAATGAATTGTTACACTGTCCTAAAGAACAATCTGAAAATGTGATGATTGTTGATTTAGTTAGAAATGATTTGTCCAAGACTGCTAGTCCCTTATCCGTGAAAGTACAGGAGCTTTATGGTATTTATTCTTTTCCTCAAGTACATCAAATGATTTCTACAGTAATTTCAGAATTGGAAGAAAATATACCTTGGACGGAAGCCATTCGTCACACCTTTCCAATGGGTAGTATGACTGGAGCACCTAAGATTAGCGCTATGCAGCTTATTGAAAAGATAGAAGTTTTTAAAAGAGGGTTGTACTCTGGTGCAGTTGGATTTGTTACTCCTGATTCTAATTTTGATTTTAATGTTGTTATAAGAAGTATACTTTATAATTCTACTAATCAATATGCATCTTTGCCAGTAGGTAGTGCTATAACTGCAAATGCCAATCCGCATGATGAGTATGATGAATGTTATTTAAAAGCAAAAGCTATGATGGAGGTGCTAAATGCTGGATAAACTAAAATCTTTTATAGCTGAATATCAATTGGTAGAACCTAATGATCGATTACTTCTAGCAGTTAGTGGTGGTAAAGATAGTGTTTTGATGGCTCACCTTTTTCATCAATTAGACTATACTTTTGCAATAGCTCATTGTAATTTTAAATTAAGAGCAAAAGATAGTGATGCCGATGAAAAGTTCGTTGAAGAATTAGCCCATAAATTAAACGTTACTTTTTATTCTCAATCATTTGATACCAAGACATATGCTATTGAAAATAAATTATCCATTCAAATGGCAGCTAGAGATTTGCGATATAAATGGTTTGACAATTTGATTAATAAAGAGGGGTATAAAAAAATTGTAACAGCTCATCATCAAGACGATGCCATAGAAACTTTACTAATTAAAAAAAGTAGAAAATCTAGTATTGGCGCTATGCAAGGAATTCCAGTTAAAAATGACAATATTATAAGACCTTTTCTGCCTTTCGGAGTAAAGCAAATTCAAAATTATATTTTAGAAAATTCTATTGAATTCAGAGAAGACAAATCTAATTCATCTGCTCAATATCAAAGAAATATTATCAGAAAATCATTGCAATATGAAAGTCAAGATAAAAGAGTTAAATATCTTAATGAGATAGAAAAGAATAAAAATATCTATTCCAAGCTTCTCGAAAAATGTGAGAGATATAAAATTAAATTTTGTGAAGACAAAAATAGTGGCATTTTCTTACCATTTGAATACCTTGCCAAGCAAGATGAAAAGCAAGAAATTTTATACGAATTACTAAAGTATTACGGACCATTTTCTTGGCGAGATGTTTTTTCTCTAATTGATAGTGAAGTTGGTAAGTATGTAGCCAACTCTGATTACAGAATTGTTAGAGAACGACAAGGACTATTTCTTTCAAAAATATCAGATGATTTAAAAGAACAGCTTTTAATTAATATTAACGATACAGTGTTAACTTACCCTATCAGTATCAAGCTAAGTATTTACAATGTCAAAGATTTCAAACTCATTAAGAACAGTCGTTTAGCTGCTTTGGACTACAATAAACTTTACTTCCCACTAATACTGCGTCCTTGGCAAAAGGGTGATATTTTTACTCCATTAGGAATGAAAGGTAAAAAGAAAATTAGTGATTTTATGATTGACGAAAAATTTTCTACATATCAAAAAGAAAATACTTGGGTAATTTGTTCGTTAGATAACATAGTTTGTATAGTAGGTCACCGTATTAATGATGAATTCAAACTTGTACCTGAGACAGAAAAAGTATATCTTGTCGAACCTTTGATTAATGAATATGAAAAGTGATATTATATTTGAAGAAAGTCAATATTTAGGCTACAACAGACTCTCATTTTTAAGGAGAATGGTTTTAGCTTTATTTTGTTTTTTATCATATTATTGGTCAGGTCAATCTATTGATACTGAAGGTTCAGGAAGCCTTTTATTTTTTTTAGGTGTATCAATAATTATCATTTCAGCAATTCTTGTTTTTATCCTTCATTACCGAACAATAGTAGAAAATGGCAGTCTAATTTTGGATGGACTTTGGACAGCTAGAAAAGTAAAAATTGATTTATCATCAATTAAAGAAATAAGTAAAGTAAAGTACAGTCGTTTCTTTTTTAATAGGGCAGTATATAACTTACACCTAAGAGGAGCAATCCATTTTTATACACGAGGAAAAGAGTGTGTCCAACTCACTGATAAAGATGGTCTAAAATACCTCATAGGCACTCAAAAACCTACAGAATTGTTAAGAGTACTAAAAGAACAATTAACAAAATAATTATGAAAAAATATCTTATTTCCTTAATATTAGTAGTTCCATCAATTCTTTTCTCTCAAATCTTTAACCCAGTTGAATGGAAATTTTCTCTTGAGGATTTAGGAAGTAGTGAGTACAAAATTATTTTCAAAGCAAGTATTGATGATGGGTGGTATTTGTATTCTCAATTTGTTGAAGATGACGGACCTTTACCGACTACTTTCACTTTCTTCGAATCAGACGGCTATGAGCTTATTGGCACGACACAAGAGGGTGAGCCCAAACAAGAATACGACCCTAATTTTGATATGGTTTTATCTTATTTTATTAAAGAAGCTACATTCAGTCAAAAAGTTAAAGCAATTAGTCCTGATACCCAAGTCGATGGGGAGTTAATGTTTATGGTTTGTGATGCTACTCAATGTTTACCACCAGAATATGTTGATTTCTCTTTCATCTTAGGCTCAGCGTCTGATCAAGTCGAAACTAAGGATGTTGATGACGAAGAAAGTGTCTCATATCTTAATTTAGTATCAACTGATACTGAAGAATCTGAAAATGAAAATTCTAATAGAAAAGGCATGTGGAGCATATTTTTGATTGCTTTTTTAAGTGGCTTTGCGGCTCTGTTAACTCCATGTGTATTCCCTATGATACCAATGACAGTGAGCTATTTTACTAAGCAAAGTAAAAGTAGAGCAAAAGGTATTTCTAATGCCATTATTTATGGTATATCTATCATTATTATTTACGTTGGACTAGGGGTAGGCGTATCTGCGGCATTTGGTCCTGAAGTGCTTAATAGTATGGCTACTAACGCCTATTTTAATATTGCATTTTTTTTACTTCTTGTAGTTTTTGCGGCATCATTCTTAGGAGCTTTCGATTTAACATTACCACATTCCTGGATAAATAAAGCTGACAAAGCCTCTGATAGAGGTGGTTTTATTGGCATATTTTTTATGGCATTGGTTTTAGCCTTAGTATCATTTTCATGTACAGGACCTATTGTTGGAACTTTATTGGTAGAGGCTGCATCAGGTGGTAGTTATTTGGGACCAATTATTGGTATGCTAGGCTTTTCATTAGCTATTGCTTTACCATTTGCACTTTTTGCAGCATTCCCTGGTTGGTTAAACACATTACCTCAATCAGGTGGTTGGCTAAACTCGGTAAAAGTTGTTTTAGGATTTTTAGAGTTAGCACTTGCATTTAAATTCTTATCTAATGCAGACTTAGTATGGCAAACACACCTTTTGGAAAGAGAAGTGTTTATTGCTATATGGATTATCATATTTGGCTTCTTAACAATGTATTTGTTAGGAATATTCAAGTTGGCGCACGATAGTGATTTAAAATATGTTTCGGTAGGTCGATTATTCACTGCTGTAATGACGGGAATGTTTACAGTTTATATGATACCAGGTTTGTGGGGTGCTCCATTAAAAATTATAAATGCTTTCCCTCCTCCAATGCACTACAGTGAATCGCCATATGGTGTAGGTTATACTCAAGGCGGAGGAATTACTACTTCTCATTCTGAAGAGGAAGGTCAACATTTAGGTCCTCAAGGAATTATGGTTTTTCACGACTACGATAAAGGAATAGCCCATGCTAAAAAAGTAGGATTACCAATAATGATAGACTTTACAGGTTGGGCATGTGTAAATTGCCGTAAGATGGAAGAGCAAGTGTGGTCAGATTCAGAGGTTAAAAGAATACTTACTGAAGATGTTGTTCTTATTTCTTTGTATGTAGATGAAAGAACACCTTTGACTAAAGACGAACAATACGAGACGACTATAGCTGGTAAAAAGAAAAAGGTTAGAACAGTAGGCGATAAATGGACAGTTCTACAAGCCGAAAACTACAAAACCAACTCTCAACCATATTATGTTATACTGGATAATGATGAAAATCAACTTGGGGTTTCTGCTAACTATCAAGATTATGGTGAGGTAGATTTATTCAAAACTTGGTTGAAAGAAGGCATAAACGAATTTTATCAGTAAAAGAATACTTTCTTGGATTTTTATTTTGCAATAGAGGTTATTTCTGTCTTTTTTGGCTTATTGTTTTTAGTGTTACTCATTAGGCAAAATATTTTATGTTGGTGGTTTGGAATTGCAGGCTCTTTATTAAGCATTTTTTTATTCTACCACAATAGATTATATTCAGAAGCGATACTCTATACGTATTACGTTTTTATGGGATTTTATGGCTATAATTACTGGAGCAATAATAAATCTAAAAACAATTTATCTTTAAAGGTTAGTGAAAAGGGATTAGCTTTTCATTTGATGGCAATAGTGGGTTCTGCTCTAACTGCTATTAGTTTAGGTTGGTATTTTGAAAATTATTCAGACGCCAACTCTCCATACTTGGATGCACTAACTACTATATTCAGTTTCTTTGCTACTTACCTTGAGGCTAAAAAAATTCTTTCAGCTTGGATTTATTGGATAATAATTAATGGATTAACTATTGGGTTGTACTTAACAAAAGGGTTAGACATTTATTCTATTCTATCTTTTATATATTGCGTGATGTCGTTTATCGGATATATCAAGTGGAAAAAAGAGCTTGTCTAATTTATTTTCCGTGACATTGTTTGAATTTCTTTCCGCTTCCACATGGGCATGGTTCATTTCTACCCACTTTTTGTTCTACTCTTACCGGTTGTAGGCGGGTTTGTTTTTTTGGTTCAGTGTTTGCATTGCCACCAATATCTTGACGGCCAGTTTGTAGTTTTTCTCTAGCAATTTTTTGCTCTTGTTGGACAGAAGTTTGTTCAGGAAGATTAGCTTTCATTAAAAAGGAGACGATATCTTTATTCACTTTTTCTATCATCTGTTTAAATAAGTTGAACGACTCAAACTTATAGATTAAAAGTGGGTCTTTTTGCTCATAAGTAGCATTTTGAACGGATTGTTTTAAGTCATCAAGCTCTCTAAGGTTCTCTTTCCAAGATTCATCAATTATAGCTAAACTTACGCCTTTTTCTATAGATAAAGGTATGTTTCCTCCTTCAGATTCAAAGGCTTCTTTCAAATTGGTAACCACCTGTAAGGTTTTTAAACCATCGGTAAATGGAATTACAATGTTTTGATAGGTCGCCGATTGGTTTTCATATACGTCCTTAATGACAGGGTACGTCTTTTGCGCAATAACATCCGACTTTATTTTATAATTTATTATGGCATTTTGGTAAAGCATATTGGTTAAGTCCTCAGATTTTAGTGATTTGAATTCGGCTTCATCAACTGGGCAATCAATGCTCAAAAAACGAATAAGTTCAAGTTTGAACCCTTCAAAATCCTGTAATGTTTGATACTCATTAACAATGGTCTCTGAGGTATCGTAAATCATATTATCAATATCTACAGCTAGTCTTTCGCCAAATAATGCGTGTTTTCTTTTCTTATAGATGACGGTTCTTTGAGCATTCATGACATCATCATACTCAAGTAGTCGTTTTCTTATACCAAAGTTGTTTTCTTCTACTTTCTTTTGAGCACGTTCAATGGACTTGGTTATCATAGAGTGTTGTATGACTTCACCTTCTTCAAGACCCATTCTATCCATCATTTTAGCAATTCTATCTGAGCCAAACAATCGCATTAAGTTATCCTCTAGAGATACAAAGAATTGTGATGAACCAGGGTCTCCTTGACGTCCTGCACGACCTCTTAGCTGCCTATCAACTCTTCGAGAGTCGTGGCGTTCAGTACCAATGATAGCTAATCCGCCATTTGCTTTGACTTCATCAGAAAGTTTGATATCTGTACCACGACCCGCCATATTAGTTGCTATGGTCACATTACCACCTTTTCCAGCTTCGGCTACAATGTCGGCTTCTTTTTGATGAAGTTTTGCATTAAGTACATTGTGCTTAATATTTTTCATTTTAAGTAGTCTACTAAGTAGCTCTGAAATTTCTACAGAGGTTGTACCTACTAAAACGGGTCTTCCTTGCTTACTCAATTCAACAATCTCGTCTATAACTGCATTGTATTTTTCTCTTGCAGTCTTGTAAACTTTGTCTTCTTTATCATCTCTTTGAATAGGGCGATTTGTAGGAATTACAACTACATCTAATTCATAGATATCCCAAAATTCTCCAGCTTCAGTTTCAGCCGTACCGGTCATTCCAGAAAGTTTGTTGTACATTCTGAAATAGTTTTGTAGAGTAATGGTAGCAAAGGTTTGGGTTGCTGCTTCTATTTTTACGTTTTCTTTAGCCTCTATAGCTTGGTGTAGGCCATCAGAATAACGTCTTCCGTCCATGATACGACCGGTTTGTTCATCAACAATCTTTACTTTGTTATCCATTAAAACGTATTCTACATCTTTCTCAAAGAGTGTGTAAGCTTTTAGTAATTGATTTACTGAGTGAATACGTTCACTTTTGATGGAATAATCTCTCATTAGCTCGTCTTTTTTGACGAGCTTTTCTTTTTCTGATAAATCGGATTTTTCTAGTAAAGCTATTTCAGCACCGACATCTGGCATAATAAAAAAGTTGTTATCGTCTGAATTGCTGGTTATTAGGTCAATTCCTTTGTCGGTCAGTTCAATAGCATTGTGTTGTTCATCAATTACAAAAAAGAGGTCTTCATCGACTTTTGGCATCTCTTTGCCTTGATCTTGCATGTAGAAGTTTTCTGTTTTTTGCAATAAAGTTCTTACGCCATCCTCGCTTAAGTATTTGATGAGCGCTTTATTTTTAGGAAGTCCTCTATACGCTCTAAGTAATTTAAAACCTCCTTCTTTGTCGTTTCCTTCATTAATTAGTTTTTTAGCATCAGCTAAAACTGTATTAACAAATTTCTTTTGAGCATCTACTAGGGAGCTGATTTTATGTTTCAATTCACCAAATTCGTGTTTATCGCCTGTAGGTGTAGGTCCAGAAATGATTAATGGTGTACGTGCATCATCAATTAATACTGAATCCACCTCATCAACAATAGCATAATTATGAGGTCTTTGAACTAAATCTTGAGGCCTTCTAGCCATATTATCTCTTAAGTAATCAAAGCCAAACTCATTGTTTGTTCCATATGTAATGTCAGCCAAATATGCCTTTCTTCTTTCTTCAGAGTTAGGCTGATGTCTGTCAATACAGTCTATTGTTAATCCGTGAAATTGATAAATAGGACCCATCCATTCGCAGTCTCTTTTTGCTAAATAATCGTTAACCGTCACTAGGTGAACACCTTTTCCTGCTAAGGCATTTAAATAAACGGGTAGGGTAGCAGAAAGTGTTTTACCCTCACCTGTCTGCATTTCTGCAATCCTACCTGAGTGTAATACATATCCACCAATTAATTGAACGTCATAATGAACCATATTCCATTCAATTTCATTTCCTGCAGCTATCCATTTGTTATGAAAGGTAGCTTGTCCTCCCTTAATCTCTACATTGCTATATTCTGTAGCCAAGTCCTTATCAAAGTCATTGGCAGAAACAATAATGTTACCTTGTGAAAAGCGTAAGGCTGTTTCTTTTACAACTGCAAAGGCTTCTGGCAAAATCTCCTCAAGCTTTTCTGCGGTTGTATTAGTGATTTCTTTTTGTAGTTTATCTATTTGGCTGTATATATCTTCCTTTATTTGAGGTTCTATTTCAAAATTTTCAACTTTTTCATAAAGAGATTTAATATCACTTTCTAGCTTATGATTAGCGTCTTTTATTTGTTTTTTGAAAGATTCGGTTTTTTGCCTTAGTTCGTCGTTAGAAAGTGCTTGAATAGATGGATATACTGATTTAATCTTATCAATGATAGGATTAATCTCTTTTAAATCCTTATCATATTTATTTCCAAAAATTTTTTTTGTAAAATCAAATAGTCCCATCTCTTAAATTTATACTGTTAAATAACGGACTAGCAAATTTACTTTTTTAAGAAATATATATCGCTTTTTGAATACAAAAAAAGCTGCTAATTTGCAGCCTAATTTATTAATATTCGTCCTCGTTAAAGAAGAAATCGTCTTTATCTGGATAATCAGGCCAAATATCTTCAATTGAATCAAACATTTCGCCATCATCTTCTAGTTCTTGGAGATTTTCTACAACTTCCATTGGTGCACCTGATCGAATTGCAAAATCTATAAGCTCATCTTTGTTTGCAGGCCAAGGTGCGTCTTCAAGTTTTGATGCTAGTTCTAATGTCCAGTACATAACTTTAAATTTTTTTTGCAAAAGTAATTTTTTTAGTCAAATAGACAAGACTTTTTATGACCTGGGATTCCAAGGAATTTCATTAGCATTTAATTTTTTTGTTAAAAAACGACTTAGTACAAACAAATAGTCTGATAATCGATTTAAATATTTGAGAATTAAATTAAATTGAAGTGTAGTCTCTGGTAATTCAACAACCAAGCGTTCTGCTCTTCGGCAAATACATCTTGCTATGTGACAATATGAAACAATTGTGTGCCCGCCTGGTAAAATAAATGATTTCATTACTTCTAAATCTTCATTCATTTTATCAATTTCATTTTCAAGCAGATTGACATCTTTTTCATCAATAAGTGGAAGTTTCATTTTATTGGAAGTGCTATCATAAGCCAGTAATGCTCCTATCGTGAACAATCGATCCTGTATTTCAATTAACATATCATAGGATTGTTGTTCAATATTTTGATCTCTAATTAAGCCAATGTGTGAGTTCAGTTCATCAATTGTACCATATGCGTCAATTCTTAAATTATTTTTTTTTACTCTTTTACCTCCTAACAGTTGAGTTGTTCCTTTGTCCCCTTTTTTTGTGTAAATCTTCATTGTTTAAGTTTATTGCTTGTGTGGTTTATTGTTTTCATCGCTTTCTATTTCACCGTCTTTAAGCCTAATTATTCGATGTGCATAATGTGCAATGTCTTCCTCATGTGTTACAATAATTATTGTGTTACCATTCTTATGAATATTTTGGAAAAGAGCCATAATTTCTTCAGATGTTGTGCTGTCAAGGTTACCAGTTGGTTCATCAGCTAGAATTATAGAAGGATTGTTTACCAAAGCTCTAGCTACTGCTACACGCTGTCTTTGTCCTCCTGAAAGCTCATTTGGTCTATGTTTAATTCTATCTGAAAGATTTACTTTATCAAGAGCATTTAATGCTTTTTGATTTCTTTCTTTTTTATCAAAACCAGAGTATACTAGTGGTAGCATAACATTCTCTAGAGCTGAGGACTTGGGAAGTAAATTGAAGCTTTGAAAAACAAAACCTATTTCTTTGTTTCTGATTTCAGCTAATCTATTATCCTTTAATGAGCTTACATTTTTATTTGCTAGCTTGTAATTTCCTTTTGTAGGAGTGTCCAAACATCCTAGAATATTCATTAGAGTTGATTTGCCTGAACCAGACTGTCCCATAAGAGCAACAAACTCATTTTTTTCTATGGAAATACTAATATTTTTCAACGCTTTGATAACTTCATTACCAACATGAAAATGCCTTGAAATATTATTTACTTCGATAATTGCCATATATTTTTGTAAACTTAATTAAAAGCGTAAAATAAAATTTTGCTTTACTTGTTCTTTCCTAAAAAAGATAATTCCTGCGAAAAATAAATCAATACTTACAGTTATTTTTTTTTTAGAAATTATTTTTTTCCACAATATATTATACTCTTTTGATTTATGAATATTGTAAATAAATACAATACTTTTATTGTGAAAAAAATTTAAGTTTTTTTCTTTTGTAAATAGCTCTAGAAAATTGCTGTTCATGATATCAAAAAATATAAAGTCTAAAGTTTGCAAACATTCATTTTCTTTAATATCTTTTAGATTAAGTACTTTTTTTAAATTATAGTAATTAATTATTCTGTGTATTAATTTTGAATACTTTAGTTTTACAAAATTGAAATTTTGATTTTTTTTGGAGCTTTTATCATTCAAAACTTTAACGATAAAATCA
Source organism: uncultured Flavobacteriales bacterium (assembly GCA_913048435.1). Classification (GTDB taxonomy): domain Bacteria; phylum Bacteroidota; class Bacteroidia; order Flavobacteriales; family UBA7312; genus UBA8444. The sequence continues at coordinate 187,401 of CAJWWC010000001.1, forward strand.
TAAACAAATGGAGAATGAATACTATATTTAGATTTGCTAAATAGTAAATAATACAGATAATCTATATAAAATTGCAGTTTACGCACTTTAAAAATTTTATAACTATCTCAATAATGTAATTGAGCCCTTTTTTTCTATTTTATTACCTGTCATATTAGATTCTACTTTTAGTAGGTATAAATACACCCCTGAGGGTACTTGATTTCCGTTATTGTATGAGCCGTCCCATGATTTATTTAAATCATTACTTTGAAATATAGTCTCTCCAAATCGATTAAATATTTCTAATTTATATTTTACACCTTGAACAGAATATACTGATACTTCAAAGTTATTGTGTAAGTTATCGAAATTACTTGGTGTAAAAGAATTTGGTACATATACCTCAAATATTTCTTTAAAGTTAGCTTTAATATTATCTGTGTGCTCCACTGCATAACCTACATTTAAATTATTTAAATTAGGGCTTAGGATATTTTTTTCTAGTTCCCAATGAGAAAATCTCCAGCCATCAGATGCAATAGCTTCTAAATTAACAGATTCACCTGCAGCGTAAGAAACTGTCAGTGTAGTATCTTCAACAATAATATTGTTGGCTCTAATTTTACCGCTAGCAATAGGAAATATGTCGTAAGTAACATCATAAAAAATATTAGCATCATAAAATATAGTTATGGTATCAGATTTGTCAACACTAAATGAAAAAATAGGTGATATTGATTCTCCTGAAAAATAATTATTATTTGAAATCATATACAAATAATCCCAAGCTAAATTTGATTTTGCTTCCAGATTAATATTTGTTCCATAAAATTCAGTTGATGTATAAGGAAATGATGTAATTACACTATTATTTATTTCGATTTCTACTTCGGCGTTTGCTGGTTCAACAATGTAAGTTAGATTAAACATTTGTTGGTTTAGATGTAATATTATAGTATCCGAACTGTTAGTTGATACATTGACATTTTCAACAGCGGTATTTGGAGAAAATGAATGATTTGAACTACTCCAAAATCCCATTTCCCAACCTAAATTTGGTTGAGCACCAATAGTTAAGTTAGTATTTTCTGGAAACGATTGTACGTGGGGAAATGTTGTAATTGAACTACCGTTAATTAAAATATTACCAGCTCCAACTGGTTCAACTAAAAAAGTAATATCATTAGCATCAAAATAAAACACGATAGTTATATCGCCTAAAAGCTCTAATGAGAATTCCGTATCGGTTTCATTGTAGTTATAATTATCATTACTAATAATTTCATAGTAAGAGAAATTGCCACTAGTGACACTAAAATCAATATCAATTCCACCAAAGAATTCTCCGTTCAATGGAGTGTTAGATTCATTAACATCGAAAAAGTTATTAAAATCAACTTCGCCAATACCATTAATTACTACGTTTACATTGAATGGTCCTTCAACTTCATAGCAATCTACAATTGCAGCGTTCAAAAATGTACAGCGATCATTCATGAATTCTTTCATGTCATTGACATTATCCATCCATTCGTTGTAGGTACCTCCCCACATGTCAATTTGGTCTTGCATTTCAGGCTCTATTATCCCTATTAGACTATCAAGGTGAGCAATCATAAATTCACAAGATAAATAAGAATTTGAAAGATTTGACCATCTGTTAATGTAATTGTCAAAAAATTCTTCATTTTCAATCAAAGCATTCCAAATGGGTATGTGCCCTTGACCACCAATATTCCCTAATGACTCAGGGTCGCAAGGGTCGGCATCGGGACCATCATTAGGAATACCTGTGTAATTAGCACCGTGGTCAAAAGTATTGTCCATATCCCAAAGAGCGTAGCGCCATTTCTTTTTGTCTCCATCCTCTTTAAGACCCCTCCACCATGCTGTATTCCAATTTAGCCAATCAGAATTTACTATGTAAGAATTAAGAATGAAGTAATCAATTAAACTCCCAACATTATAACGATCTTTGACGTATTCGTAATTGGCTTGAACACTCATGTCATTGCCGGTTATGTAGTTTCTTATATCATTCCATAAATTTTCAACATCGTTAGGGTTTTGTTCATCTGTTAATACATCTACCCATGTTACGCCCCAAGTTTTTAGAAATGCTACAGAATCTTGATCGTAATACTTATCTGTAAAGTCTAAATCATCCACTTTTTCTCTAAGTTCGTATACGCCCCAATATTCACCATTTAGATACATGACGCACGATTCATGTGAACGTTCATCAAGTCTCAACTTAGCAACTTGTGATAGAGACTGTACATAAGCATCTCTGATATGTGCCCCTGAGCTTCCGTAAGCAAATGGATAGTTGTCGTTTGCAGCACATTTTACAATAAATCTTTGGAATCTATCTCTATCAATATCATTAAAAACTTCACCTTTAATTGCATAGTTATAACCAAATTGATCTCTTGTGATGTAATCAAATCCTCTTTGTTGATAGGCCCAAGAATCATTTCCGTGTTCGTTAAACTCACCTCTAGCTTTATCAAATAAACTACCATCGGGGTTATAGATTTCAAAAGTTCCAAATGGCTCTATTTGATTTCCTCCAGCAATTAATTCATATAGTTCAGGAGTATTAGGATTATTCGACTCTCTTCCTGAAACAGAGAGAATTTTAACGGTATGTGAAGTTCCGATGAAAAAGGTGCCAAATTCCATGAAACTAGGTAATATTTCTGGATTATCACTGTATGCAACAGCTTTAAGAACGGTCGTGTTATTAATAGGTATTGGGCCATTATATTCATTGTCACTATTATCAGGTAAGCTGCCGTCGGTTGTGAAAAATATAGTTAATCCAGGATCTGCATCAATAGTTACATTAATAGGATTAGGACTAATACCAGGTGCTGGGTTGAAAGATGGTTTTGTAGCATATTCTATATATCCGCCTGTGTTTATGTTTCCAGGAGTAGGATTAGTGAATATACCCATAGAAGCATCTGTGTAAGTTAATCTTCCCCTTGACGAATTAGTAAGACATGGTTTGATAAATACAGAGTCAATGATGGTTGTCCCATCAGGATCTGTTAAAATAATCCATTCATTACCCTTAGTTTGGTGCAGTTTGAAATTAGTATGTATAAAACCTGCGTTTATTTCGCTTCTACCAGAGCAGAAAATTAATAAATGTTCATTAGGGTTAATGTTTACATCAGAAGTGAACTGCCATTTAGTTAGGTTGTTATTTTTATCGCTAACATAATAACCATTAAGATTTATAACTGTGTTAGAGGTGTTGTAAAGTTCAAACCAATCTTCATATTGTCCATAGTTATCTAGATTATTTTCAAAATTGGCAGCAGAATATTCATTTATTATGATTTGACTATGCGAAATCAAATAAAGAAAAAAAGTGAATAAGGTTATAGGGATAAATCTCATGATTTTGTCGTTAGCAGTTACATGCAAATATAAGCTAAACTCAACCAACAAAAAAATAACATTAGTCTAATGCTAATTTTCTGAAACCCTATTTACAATAATATATTATTTATTAACCTTAATCATTGATACACTTCTGGAAATAAATTCTGTCAGACTTTTGCCTTTCAACAAACCTTGAGACAATAAAGCTAAATCAAGAACTTGATCGATTAACTTAGATTGTGTTTTTTTATCAGTCTCATTTAATATTTTGTTGCTTATCGAGTGATTAGAATTTACTATCAAGTTATAACTTTCAGGTAAATCTCCAAACATATTCATTCCACCTGAAAGTTTTTGTTGTTCTTTCATCCTACGCATAAACTCACTTTGAGTAATAACAAATGGTGAATCAGATGTTGATAAACCTTCAATTTTAACGTTAAACATTTTATCATCTATCTTTTTTTCAATTATTTCTTTGAGATTCTTTTCATCTTCTTCACTCATTAGTGAAGGTGTTACATCATCTTTTTCAATAAGTTTATCAATTGTATCGGAATCAACTCTAGCAAATTGAATATTATTGTTATCTGATTCTAGTTTTGATATTATATGACTTACTAGAGGTCCATCTAATTCTATAACTTCATAATTCTTCTCATTTGCACTGTTTATGAAGCTGTCCTGTTCATCTTTGTTGTGAGTGTATAAAATTACTATTTTACCATCTTTATTTGTTTGATTGTTTTTGACGCGGTCAACTAATTCTGTTAAAGTAGAGTGTATTTCATTTGTGTTTTTGTAGAGACAGAAATCTTTTGCTTTTTCAAAAAACTTTTCTTCAGTAAGCATTCCGTACTCAATAAAAACTTTTATTTCATTCCATTTTTTTTCAAAATCCTCTCTGTCGTTTTTGAACATGCTAGCAAGCTTATCCCCAACTTTTTTAGTAATGTATTTTGATATTTTTTTTACATTACCATCGGCTTGCAAGTATGATCGTGATACATTTAATGGTATGTCTGGAGAATCTATTACACCATGAAGAAGTGTTAAAAATTCAGGCACTATATTTTCAACATTATCAGTTATAAATACTTGATTGCTGTACAGATTGATCTTGTTCTTCTGTACTTCTAGGTTATTTTTTAGTTTGGGAAAATATAGTATGCCAGTTAAATTAAATGGATAATCAACATTTAAGTGAATATTAAAAATAGGATCATTAAATTCTGTCGGATATAATTCTCTGTAAAAATTCGAATAATCCTCATCATTTAAGTCTTGAGGAGTTTTAGTCCAAGCCGGATTTGTATTATTGATTATATTGTCAACAACCTTCTCAATCTGTTTAATATCACCTTTGTCGTTTTTTTTACCCTTTGGGTCATCAACAAATATTTTTTTTGTTCCAAATTTAACTTGCACTGGAAGGAATTTACAATAGCGGTTAAGAATTTCACTTAACCTATTTTGCTCAAGAAATTCTTTCGAATCCTCATCTATATGTAAAATTATATCTGTGCCTTTTGTTTTTTTTGTTGTTTCTTGTATTGTATAATTAGGTGATCCATCACATGTCCATTTTACGGCAGTACTATTAGCTTTTTGACTCTTCGTAATTATTTCAACTTGCTTAGATACCATAAATGAGGAGTAAAAACCAAGGCCAAAATGACCAATAATTGAATTTTTAGCATCAGAATCTTTATACTTGTTAACAAACTCTTCAGCTCCTGAAAAAGCTATTTGGTTGATGTACTTGTCAACCTCTTTTTCTGTCATTCCAATACCATTGTCTCTTATGGTAATAGTTTCATTTTTTTTATCAACTATAACCTCAACTTTTAGTTTGTTAATATCTGTTTTTAACTCTCCAACCGATTTTAGTGTCTTTACTTTTTGAGTAGCATCGACAGCATTAGAAACTAATTCCCTGAGAAATATTTCATGATCTGAGTATAGGAATTGTTTAATGATGGGGAAAATATTCTCGGTTTGAACATTTATATTACCTTTTTTAGACATAATTATAATTTTTTTATGAATATTAACAATTACTGTGCCACGCTTAAATATGCTGACAAATCAAGTTGTAATGTTAAATTTTATTAACTAATCTGCAATTTTGACATATGAACAGAAAAATATAAATTGATTAAACTTTTTTTATGATAAATTGCTTAATTTTAGAAGTATTTTTTCTAATCAAAGTTCCTACACTTCCAATTCTATTTCTACGGATTGCTTTGTAATCCTCAAAAGTTTTTAATAAAATATTTTTTATGTTTTTATTGCTGATACCACCAACTCTCATTCTGGTTATAACTTTTGGAATATAATTAAGTTTTATACTACTATCTTTTAAAATTCTTAACATGAAATCATAATCTGCAGATATTTTATATTGCAAGTCAAATTTACCATGTTTTTTATAAATTTCCTTTTTTAAAAACATTGTTGGGTGAGGAGGTGTCCACCCTTTTTTTAAAAGCTTTTTGTGAAACTCACAACTTTGCCAGTATCTTAGTACTTTATTGGTGTTAATTTTGTCAATATACTGTAAGTCACCGTAAATGCCATCCAGATCATTTACTTCAAATTTATTTATTATGTGATTTAAAATATTTTTTTCGTAAAAAATATCGTCAGAGTGTAAAAAACCTATTATATCGCCACTCGCCTTTTCGACTCCCTTGTTTAATGCATCGTAAATACCCATATCTTTCTCAGAAAAAAATTTTATGTTATTATTTTTTTCTAAAAGTGGTGCGATTTTTTCATAAGTAAAGTCGGTTGAAAGACCATCAATGATTATTATTTCGATATTTTTTACATTTTGTCTAAGTATAGACAATATGCATGATTCGATAAAATGACCTCGATTAAATGTAGCTGTTATAATTGAAATTTTCATTAAATAAAATGACTATGGCAATATTAATAAATTTAAACTCACATCTAGTATTTATGCAAAATTTTTATTCTAAAACACATTTAAAAAAATCAAATATTACGTTTTTTTTCTATATTTATGCCATTCTATATAATATCGTATGAGCTTTTTTGGCGAATATATATCCACTTTTTTTAATGACAATCTGTTAGTATTGGTTTTGACAACCCTAATTTTGTCCTTTATCAGTTCTTACAGAACATTTCCAATGATAGTTTATATTAGTTTAAAGAAAAATTTAACAGCTAAGCCAAATGATAGAAGTTCACACAAAAAAAATACTCCTCAGTTGGGTGGAGTTGGAATTTCTTTTGGTGCATTTTTTATAGCTGGAGTTTTTGGCTCCTTCATGTTAGATAACCGAGAAATGTCGATTTTACTTTCAATAGCAGCATCGCTTGTGATTTTATTTTCAGCTGGAATTAAAGATGATATTTTTGGCTTGTCTCCAAAACTCAAATTATTTACTGAAATAAGCTCTGCATTGATATTTATGTTATTAACGGATATAAGAATAGATAGCTTTTATGGTTTATTTGGAATTTTTGAGTTACCGAAATTGGTTTCTTATTTTTACACTATTTTTGTTTTCATAATAATCATCAATTCATATAATTTAATTGATGGTATTGATGGTTTAGCAGCTAGTATTGCAATCTTAATATTAAGTTATTTTTTATATTTTTTTATAATTTCCAAATCTATACTAGCAATTGTATGTGTTTCATCAATTCTTGGAAGTATTATAGCTTTTTTGAGATTTAACATTAGTAATGGAAAACGTAAAATTTTTATGGGAGATGTAGGTTCTTTAGTTATTGGTTATATTTTAGCTGTGTTTACTACCATGATTCTTTCTACAAAATTTAGTTCTATTGAAGTTATTTCTAACAAGCCTGTTTTTATATTAGCCTTATTTGCATTTCCTTTTATTGATACATTGAGAGTATTTATTATTAGAGGAATTTCAGGAAGGAGTCCATTTTCAGCTGATAAAAATCATCTTCATCATAAATTATTAAAAGCAGGATTCTCACATATTCAATCTACTATTTTAATCCTCTCATATTGTTTTTTAATTATTCTTTCATCATATATATTTTTTAGTCCTGATATTTTACAACATTTTATGACAATATTAGTGTTATCAGTATTATTTCTTTTATTATTGTCATGGTTGATAACAAGAATTAAAAAGTAAATCAAAAATTAATAAGTCTTCTTATCTTTTTTAAGTACTTTTGTTACTTAATTTAGTTTACACAAATAATTTATTTGAATCTTTCATATCAATAAATGCTTAGTTCATTAATTACTTCAAAAACTAGACTTCGAGTTCTCGTAAAGTTTTTCATTAGAGCGGCCAACAGAGGACATCTTAATTCTCTTGCCACAGAGTTTGGTGAGTCTACTAATGGCGTTCGTAAAGAACTAAATAAACTCAAAGATGCTGGTTATTTAGTTAGTGAAAAAGAACAAAATAAAGTTATCTACAGAGCTAATACTAGTCATCCACTATATTCTGTTTTACAGCAGCTGGTTAAAAAACATCTCAGATTAGATGAAATTGTTGAAATTATTGTTAAACGTATTGGTGATGTTGAGAAGATTATATTAATTGGAGATTATGCGAGAGGAAACGATTCAGGACTTATTGAATTGCAGCTGATATCTGGAAATAAAAATATAAAATATATTAACGAACTAGAGGTTAAATTAAAAAATAAAATCGGAAGAAGAGTTAAATTTTCAACTGCATCAAGTGATAATGGAATTTTACTTTACGACAAAAAATTAATGCACTATGAAAATTAAATCTATTTCTTGTATTGGAGCTGGCTATGTAGGTGGTCCAACTATGGCAGTAATTGCTTTAAAATGTCCACACATTAGAGTACATGTTGTTGATGTCAACAAAGAGCGAATAGATGCTTGGAATGATGATAATTTGGATAACTTGCCAGTTTATGAACCAGGTTTAGCTAATGTCATTAAAAAGGCAAGAGGTCGTAATTTATTTTTTTCAACTGAAATAGATAAAGCGATTGAAGAATCTGAAATGGTATTTATTGCAGTTAATACACCTACGAAGACTTACGGTGAAGGCAAAGGGCAAGCTGCTGATTTGAAATATGTCGAACTCTGTGCACGAACAATTGCTAGAGTTGCGAAAACAAATAAAATAGTTGTAGAAAAGTCAACTTTACCTGTTAGAACTGCTGAAGCAGTACAAAATATACTAAATACATCTAAAAATAATGTTAGCTTTGAAGTACTATCAAATCCAGAGTTTTTAGCTGAGGGTACAGCCATTGAAGATCTTTTCAAGTCTGATAGAGTTTTGATAGGAGGTCAGCAAACGGATAGTGGTAAAGCAGCAACATCTGCACTTGTCGATATTTATTCTAATTGGATTCCCAAGGACAAGATATATACAACCAACGTTTGGTCCTCTGAATTATCAAAATTAGTAGCGAATGCTTTTTTAGCACAAAGGATTAGCTCTATCAATAGTATATCTGCCCTATGTGAAGCCACTGAAGCTAATGTTGAGGAGGTTGCCCATGCTATTGGAATGGATTCTAGAATTGGAAATAAGTTTTTGAAATCTTCAGTCGGTTTTGGAGGCAGTTGCTTTCAAAAAGATATTTTAAATTTAGTTTATATAGCAAAGTCTCTTGGTTTAAATGAAGTTGCTGAATACTGGATTCAGGTTATTAAAATTAATGACTACCAAAAACAGCGTTTTGCAAAAAAAATAATAACTTCACTTTTTAGTACGGTTTCTGGAAAAAAAATAACTCTATTTGGTTGGGCATTTAAAAAAGATACTAATGATACAAGAGAATCAGCAGCTATATATGTTGCAGATATACTTATTGAAAATGGAGCTGAAATATGTGTGTATGACCCAAGGGTGAGTGAACAACAAATGCTAAGTGATTTAGATCGTTTGAATAGTCGTTCAATTGAGGAAAATAAAAAGGCATTGAATTATTATTCTGAACCACTCAAGGCTTGCGAAAATTCTCATGCAATAGCAATCATAACAGAGTGGGATGAGTTTAAATTTTTGGATTGGAATAAAATTCGTGATTTAATCGTTAGTCCTGCAAAAGTTTTTGATGGAAGAAATATTTTAGATAAAGAAGATCTTGAAAAAATAGGTTTCGATGTGTTTGCAATAGGAAAATAGATTAAATGAAAAAAAGTAATAAATCATTAAAAATATATGTTGCAGGTCACAAAGGGATGGTAGGCTCAGCATGTGTTAGATTATTAGAAAGTTTAGGATATACTAATTTAATAGTTCGGATTTCAAAAGATTTAGATTTAAGAAATCAATCACAAGTCTATGATTTTTTCAGACATACAAAGCCAGATGTTGTAATCGATGCTGCTGCAAAAGTAGGTGGTATTTTAGCCAACAATGAATATCCTTATCAATTTTTGATGGAAAATATGCAAATTCAAAATAATTTGATCGGTGCGGCTCATGAATTTAATATTTCTAAATTCATCTTCTTGGGTAGTTCATGTGTCTACCCTAAGTTAGCACCACAACCTATAAAAGAAGAATATTTGCTAACTGATTATTTAGAACCAACAAATGAGTGGTATGCTATTGCTAAAATATCTGGAATAAAATTATGTGAATCAATACGAAAACAATTTGGTAAAGACTTTGTTAGTTTGATGCCAACAAATCTTTATGGTTCCAATGATAATTTTGACTTGCAAACCTCTCATGTATTACCTGCGATGATAAGAAAATTTCATGAAGCTAAAGAAAATAATCATTCTGATGTTACTCTTTGGGGCACAGGATCACCTATGCGTGAGTTTCTTCATGTTGATGATTTAGCCAATGCCGTCATTTTTGCACTTGAAAATATATTACCTGACTTTCTATACAATGTTGGCTCTGGAACTGATGTAACTATTAATGAATTAGCAAAGATAATTCAATCTCATGTTGGTCATAGAGGAATAGTTAAATGGGATACAACTAAGCCTGATGGTACACCAAAAAAATTACTGGATAGTTCAAAAATGATGCAATTAGGATGGAGTCCCAGCTACAATTTAAACTCGGGAATAGCTAAAACATACACATGGTTTTTGGACAACAAAGTTGATTTAAAAGAAGTAAAATTTGAAATTAATTAAAAGACATCTTTTCAAAACCGTTAGTTGGCGCTTAATAGGTACTCTAGATACTTTAATTTTATCTTGGGTTATCACTGGTAATTTTCTAACAGGTTTTAAAATAAGTACAATTGAAGTTGTTTCAAAAATGGTACTGTATTATTTACATGAACGTTTTTGGTATAAATCTAAAATTTCAAATAGCTCCAAACGACATATTTATAAAACTTTTAGTTGGCGCTTTTGGGGTACTCTTGATACTATTTTAATTGGTTGGCTTATTTCAGGAGATCCATATATAGGTCTACAAATTGGATTTGCAGAAATTATAACTAAAATGATTTTATATTATATACATGAAAAAGTTTGGTATAAAACTAAATTTGGATTAAAAAATTAATGTTTGCATGAGTAACATAGTATCACATAATTTCAATGTCTGCAAGTCAGATCGAGAAAAAATACACCAACACAAGGCATTTTTAATTTGGTTTACTGGCCTATCTGGCTCGGGTAAGTCTACTATTGCGAATGCTTTGGAATCTAAACTCAATAGTTTCAATATATCATCTTATACTTTAGATGGTGATAATGTCAGATTTGGTATTTGTAATGATTTAACATTTTCATCAGAGGATAGATCTGAAAATATTCGAAGAATAGCTGAAGTTTCCAATTTGTTTGTTGATGCAGGAATAGTAACTTTGGCATGTTTTATTTCTCCTTATGAAAAAGATAGAGAGGGTGTAAGAAAGACCGTTGGTTCGAAAAATTATATTGAAGTGTTCATTAATACCAGTTTAGATGAATGTGAGCGCAGAGATGTAAAGGGTCTATATAAAAAAGCAAGAGCTGGTGAAATAAACAATATGACAGGAATATCCGATCCTTATGAAACTCCAAGATGTCCTGATTTAGAAATTGATACATCTAAGTATTCAGTAGAAGAGTCAGTTGAAAGAATTTTTAAATTTTTAGAAAAAAGATTATATGACTAATTATGTTATTACTCATTTGAGAGAATTGGAATCAGAAGCAATTTTTGTTATTAGAGAAATAGCTGCGCAGTTTGAAAATCCCGTGCTGTTATTTTCAGGAGGCAAGGATTCCATTTTACTTACTCATCTAGCAAAAAAAGCCTTTTTCCCTGCCAAAATACCTTTTCCTTTAGTTCACATAGATACGGGACATAATTTTCCCGAAACTATAGATTTTAGGGATAATTTGGTAAAAAAATTAGGTGTAAAGTTAATTGTAGGTTCAGTACAAAACGCCATTGACAATGGAAGGGTAATAGAAGAATCCGGAGCTAATGCATCAAGGAATTCATTGCAAATAGTTTCATTGCTTGATACATTAGAAGAACATAAAATTGACGCTGCTATGGGTGGCGCTCGAAGGGATGAGGAAAAAGCTAGAGCTAAAGAGCGTTTTTTTTCTCACAGGGATGAGTTTGGTCAGTGGGATCCCAAGAATCAACGCCCTGAACTGTGGAATTTATTTAATGGACGAAAGCATTTTGGCGAGCACTTTAGAGTTTTTCCTATTTCCAATTGGACTGAGATGGACGTTTGGGAATACATTAAATTAGAAAATATAGAACTTCCAAGTTTATACTTCTCACATGAAAGAGAATGTGTTTTAAGGGATGGAGTTATTTTAGCAAATTCTAAATTTATTAAACTAAAAAAAGGTGAAGAAGTGAGAACTATGACCGTTAGATACAGAACCTGCGGGGATATGCCAATAACTGGTGCAGTAGAATCAACAGCCAATAGCCTTGATCAAGTTATTAAAGAAATCTCCTACACAAGAACAACTGAAAGGGGTGGTCGTGCAGATGATAAGCGAGCAGAAACTGCTATGGAAGATAGAAAAAAACAAGGGTATTTTTAAATTATGAAATCACAAAATATACAATTATTAAGATTTACAACTGCTGGAAGCGTTGATGACGGTAAAAGTACACTTATAGGGCGTTTGCTTTACGACAGTAAATCAATTTTTCAAGATCAAATAGACGCAGTGGAAGAGTCTAGTAAAAATAAAGGCTTTGATTATATTGATTTATCACTTCTAACAGATGGTTTAAAATCAGAAAGAGAGCAAGGGATAACCATAGACGTAGCATATCGTTATTTTGCTACCCCAAAGCGTAAGTTCATAATTGCTGATACGCCAGGACACATACAATACACTCGAAACATGGTAACTGGAGCGTCAACAGCTAACCTAGCTATTATACTCATTGATGCAAGAAAAGGCATGCAAGAGCAAACACATAGACATGCTTTTATCGCTTCATTATTAAGGATTCCTCACGCAATAGTATGTGTTAATAAAATGGATTTAGTAAATTTTGATGAAAAAATATATGACAATATTGTAAGTGAATTTAAAGCCTTTTCATCTAAATTAGATATTAAAGATATTCAATTTATTCCTATTTCAGCATTGGATGGAGACAACGTTGTTAATCGTTCAACAAATATGGAATGGTATGAAGGTAGCACCTTAATGTATCATTTAGAAAACGTTCATATCTCGAGTGATTACAATCATTTAGATTGTCGTTTTCCTGTACAAACTGTTATTCGACCACATACTTTAGAACATCAGGATTATAGAGGTTTCGCTGGCCGAATTGATGGAGGCATATTTAAACCTGGAGATAAGGTTAAAATTTTACCATCTGGATTTACCTCAACAATTAAAAAAATTGATTTGAATGGTATAGCTGTAGAGGAAGCTTTTACACCAATGTCTGTGAATATTACATTAGATGATGAAATTGATATTAGTAGAGGAGACATGATAGTGAGAGAAAATAATGTGCCTGAAGTCAGCCAAGATTTAGAAGTTTTAGTGACTTGGATGAGTCAAAATCCTCTGCAACCCCGAACCAAAGTTGTTGTCAAGCATACAACTAGAGAATGTATAGCTATGATTAAGGAGATAATATATAAAGTTGATATAAATACACTTCATCGCATTGAAAACATAAATTTTGTTGAAATGAATGATATTGCTAGAGTGTCTATAAGAACCTCCAAGCCCTTATTTTATGATACATATAAAAAAAATAGACAGACAGGTAGTTTAATTATTATTGATGAACAAACCAATGAAACTATTGGTGCAGCCATGATTATAAGGTGAACAAAGACTTGTTAAAAATAGCTATTACTGCTGCACTAGAAGCAGCTAAAGAAATTTTAAAGATTTACAATGAGTCTGACGATTTTGATGTACAGTTTAAATCTAATGATTCACCACTTACGAAGGCAGATCTTGTTTCAAACCAAATTATTGAATCACATTTAAATCAAACTAATATTCCAATTCTTTCTGAGGAAGGCAAAGATATTTTATATAATGAGCGTAAAAACTGGACTCAATTATGGTTAGTTGATCCAATTGATGGTACTAAGGAATTTATTAAAAAAAATGGTGATTTTACTGTAAATATAGCTTTAATTGAAAATCATAAACCTGTTTTAGGAGTAGTGTATGCACCAGTTTTAAATGAGTTATATTTTTCATCTTTTTCATTAGGAAGCTTTAAAGTAATTGTTGATTTGGCAGATTTTAATGTTAATAATTTAATTGATTCGGCACTAAAATTACCTTTACCCAAAGTTGATAAGACTTATACAATCGTAGCTAGCCGTTCTCATCTTTCAGATGAAACTCTAGATTTTATAGAAAACAAAAAGAAAATAAAAGGAAATGTTAATTTAATCTCCAAAGGAAGTTCCTTAAAATTATGCTTAGTGGCTGAGGGTTTGGCAGATTGCTATCCTAGATTTGCCCCTACTATGGAGTGGGATACTGCTGCTGGACAGGCTATTTGTGAGCATTCTGGATGTAGTGTAATTGATTGGATAACAAAGAAGGATTTAATCTACAATAGGAAGAAACTTGTTAATAATTGGTTTGTGGTTAATCAACCACCAACTATGAATAAATAAATCATGAATTTATTAAACATCGCTAAAAGAGTTTTTGAAATTGAGTCAAATGAAATTGCTAATTTGTCTAGTCTGTTAACTATTGATTTTGAAGAGGCTGTAAATTCGATTTTTAAATGTAGAGGCAAGTTAATTATTTCTGGTATAGGTAAATCAGGAATTGTTGGAAAAAAGATAGCCTCAACTTTAACTAGTACTGGAACACCAAGTTTTTTTCTTCATCCTTCCGATGCATTTCATGGAGATCTTGGTATGGTTGAAAAAGATGATATAGTTCTTTTAATTTCTAACTCAGGTGAAACAGATGAAATACTAAAATTAATTCCCTCTTTTAAACAACAAGAAAACATAATTATTTCAATTACCGGAAATCAAGACTCGTCTCTAGCAAAAAATTCAAACTTTAATTTAAACATTTCTGTTACCAAAGAAGCATGTCCATTGCAATTAGCTCCAACCTCGTCTACCACATCCACAATGGCTATGGGAGATGCATTAGCTGTAGCTTTAATGAACTTAAGAGGTTTTAAAGATGTTAATTTTGCAAAGTTTCATTTGGGTGGCACTCTTGGAAAAAGACTTTTACAGAACGTTGGACATGTAATGAAAAAAGATAATCTTCCACTTGTCAATGAAAATGATTCAATAAAAAAAGTAGTTAATGTAATAAGTTCTGGAAAATGTGGACTAGCTGTTGTTGAAAGTAAAAAAAAGATTAGAGGCGTAATCTCTGATGGTGATATTAGAAGAGCTATGGAATTTAACGAGATAAATTTTTTTCAACTGAAAGCTAAAGACATTATGACTAACAAGCCTCAATCAGTTTATGAGACTACAAAATTAAATGTTGCAGTTGATTTAATGTTTTCAAAGAAGATAAATTCCTTGATTGTTAAAAATGAAAAAGAACAACTAACTGGAATTGTTCAGTCTTATGATATAGGAATTTAAATATGAAAAAAGTAATAATAATACCAGCTCGACTTTCATCTTCTAGATTAAAAAATAAAGTACTATTAGATCTTAAAGGAAAAACCATATTACAACGAGTATTCGAGAAATGTATTAAAGTTAATGATGCAGTTGTATATATTGCTACTGATAGTAAAAGAATACAAAACAGTTGTTTGAATTATACTTCCAATGTAATAATGACAAGTGTAAGACATAAATCGGGAACCGAAAGAGTAATTGAAGCTCTCAAAAATTTACAATATGATTTTGCTGTAAATGTTCAAGCTGACGAACCTTTTATTAACCCTTTATTAATTGAAAAAATTTTTGAAGAATTGATTAAAAAAAATGTACAAGTAGTTACTGCTTGCACAAGATTATTTAACTCGGACGAACTTTTTGACTCTAACACAGTTAAATTAGTAAAGGATATTAATAATAACGCTTTATATTTTTCTAGATCATGTATCCCACATTTGTCAAAAAAAAATCAAATATTATTGGATCAAAAGAAATTTTTTAATGAAGTGCCTTTTTTTAAGCACATAGGGATTTACGGATTTAAAAGAAATTTTATTAATAATTATAGTTCATTAAAAAAGAGTAATTTAGAAAATATTGAAATGCTCGAGCAACTTAGAATTTTAGAAAGTGGTTTTAAAATTAATGTAGTGGAATCAAAATTTAAATCAATTGGAATTGACACAGAGGAAAATTATATAAGAGCAAAAGAAATTATGGAATTTAAATTTAATAATTAATTTATTACAACAAAATATGCATGATTTTTTAGAAGAAATCCCAAACTTAAAATTTACTAATTCTCAAAATTTCTTTTTGATATGTGGTCCTTGTGCCATAGAAAGTGAAGATATGGCTTTACGGATTGCTGAAAAAGTAGTTACGATAACTGATAAATTAGAGATTCCTTATATTTTTAAGGCAAGCTTTAAAAAAGCTAACAGAAGTAGAATAGATAGTTTTACTGGAATTGGTGATGAGAAGTCATTGAACATTTTAAAAAAAGTATCAGATACATTTAAAATACCAACTACAACTGATATTCACGAATCCAAAGATGCTGAAAAAGTTTCTGAATATGTAGATATTTTACAAATACCTGCATTTTTAGTTCGTCAAACAGATTTGGTTGTTGCTGCTGCTAAAACTGGTAAGGTTGTTAATTTAAAAAAAGGACAATTTATGAGTCCAAGTTCTATGACATACGCAGTTCAAAAAGTTAAAGATTCTGGAAATCAAAAAGCTTGGATAACAGATAGAGGAACTATGTTTGGTTATCAAGACATGATAGTTGACCTTAGGGGAATCCCAGAGATGCGAAAAATTGCACCACTAATTTTAGATGTCACACATTCATTACAAAAACCCAATCAAAATTTAGGAATTACTGGAGGAAATCCTGAGATGATTGAGGTTATTTCAAGAGCAGGTGTTGTTAACAATGTAGATGGTTTATTTATTGAAACCCATTTTGATCCAAAAATTGCAAAAAGTGATGGAGCAAACATGTTAAATTTAAAAAATCTTGAGTCACTTTTAAGTAATTTAGTAGCAATAAGAAAAATCATTAATAATTTAAAGAACTAAAATCATGAAAGTAGCACTAATTACTGGCGTTACAGGACAAGACGGCTCATATTTAGCTGAGTTATTACTTGAAAAAGGTTATATGGTCCACGGTATTAAAAGAAGATCATCTTCTTTAAATACTGAGCGTATTGATCACATATATCAGGATCCTCATGATGAAAATCCAAGATTTAAATTACACTATGGAGACTTAACAGATTCTTTGAATATTACCAAAATTATTCAACTGTGCCAACCAGATGAAATTTATAATTTGGGTGCCATGTCACATGTTAAAGTTTCATTTGATATCCCTGAATATGTTGGACAAGTTGATGCGTTAGGAACTTTAAGGATTTTAGAGGCAGTTCGTTTGTTAGGATTAGAAAAGAAAACTAGAATCTATCAAGCATCAACTTCTGAGTTATATGGTGGAATGCCGGAAAATAAAAATGAAAAAGGATTTTACGATGAAAATTCTTCTTTTTATCCAAGATCACCGTATGGTGTTGCCAAAATGTATGGTTTTTGGATAACTAAAAATTACCGAGAAGCCTACGATATGTTTGCATGTAATGGTATCTCGTTTAACCATGAATCACCAAGAAGAGGAGAAACTTTTGTAACTCGTAAAATTACTCGCGCAGTTGCTAGAATTGCACTAGGACAACAAGATAAATTTTATCTCGGAAATCTTGATGCAAAACGTGATTGGGGTCACGCCAAAGATTATGTTAGAATGATGTGGATGATTCTTCAAGCAGATAAACCAGAGGATTGGGTAATTGCAACTGGAGAAACAACAAGAGTAAGAGATTTTGTTGTATTATCATTTAGAGAAGTTGGTATAGAACTAGAATTTATTGGATCTGGTATTTGTGAAAAGGCTCGTGTAGCTTACTGTAGTGACGAAAAATATCAATTAAAAATAGGTAAAGAAATTTTATCTGTGGATTCACAATACTTTAGACCAACTGAGGTGGATTTGTTAATCGGTGATCCTACAAAAGCAAAGAAAAAGTTAGGATGGTTACCAGAATATAATTTATCCTCAATTGTCAAGGACATGGTTAAATCTGATATCAATTTATTTAAAAATTAGAAAATTATTTGTAAATGAGCTAAAATTTATGTTAACAAAAAGTTAGAGAATAATATATATTTTACATTTAGTTAATCTGAATAATCGTTTAAATAGATAAAATACTTTTAGAATTTTTATAATATTATAGATATCACATGCTTAATTAGTTTAAATCTTAAGATTTGTAAATTTTTGTTATGAATGTTTGAGTTTAGCTAAAGTTTTTGACAATTGAAATATTTTAAATAGAGTTTAAATTAAATATATAGCTTTTGATTTATACTCTTTCTTAGAAAAAAATGAAAAAGAAAAAAATTTTATTGACTGGTGTCGCTGGTTTCATTGGATTTCATTGTTGCTCTAAACTGTTAAATTTAGGATATTTAGTATATGGAATTGATAATATCAATGATTATTATGATATTAATTTAAAGTATGCGAGATTAGAGGAGCTCGGTTTAAAAAAGCATGAAGCCAAAGTTCATTTAAATGAAGTTAAAAGCATTAAATTTAATAATCTAAAGTTTAAAAGGATTGATTTATCAGATAATGATGAAATTGACATTTTATTTCAAAATCAAAAGTTTGACATGGTATGTAATTTAGCTGCTCAGGCTGGAGTGAGATATTCAATTGATAACCCTAACGCTTACATCAATAGTAATATTAACGGATTTTTAAATATACTTGAAGGGTGTCGTAAATATAATGTTAAACACTTAGTTTATGCAAGTAGCTCTAGTGTTTATGGTAAAAATAAAAAAATACCATTTGAAATAACTGATAATGTAGATAACCCTATTAGTTTATATGCAGCGACTAAAAAAAGTAATGAATTAATGGCTCATACATACGGACATTTATTTGGTTTTAAAACAACTGGTTTACGTTTTTTTACTGTATATGGCCCTTGGGGTAGACCTGATATGGCTTATTATTTATTTGCTAATGCAATTACAAAAAATAAACCGATTAAAGTTTTCAATAATGGAAACATGCGAAGAGATTTTATTTACATAGATGATATTATATTGGGTATTGTAGGAATTTTAGAGAAAAATGTTGATAATAGACACCACTATAAAATTTATAATATTGGCAATAATAAAACTGAAAATATTGAGGATTTAATAAAACTTATTGAAAAGAATATTGGAAAAAAAGCAGTTAAAAAAATGTATCCAATTCAGCCAGGTGATGTCCCAACAACTTTTGCTAATGTGGATGCATTAAAAAATGACATTGGTTATACACCAAATACTTCTATTGAAGATGGACTTAAAAAATTTATCGATTGGTTCATGAAATATCATAATTTTTGAATTTCAAATAACCCGTTTAAATAATGACTAGAAAAATTATATACAATTGTAATATCGCTAATTGGCAACAAGGAAATAGGTTAAAATGGTTTTTTGCAAAAATGAACAAATTTCATTTAATGATTATGAAAACGATAAATACATATTAGTAGTGATTAACATTAATATTATAAACAAATGTCAATGGCTATATTTTGAAATTTCGAAAAAGAATAATTTTTTAATTACATTAGATTTTAATTATCTACATTATTGTAGACCTGGACATGATTGTAATTATAAAGGTCAATCTAAAGACTTTGATTTTTTAATTATTTAAAATAAATATTATGAAATTTAAATTTGACTATCAAAGACCAAAAGTTGAAGCTGAAATCGGATTTAACCACATGTAAAATCTAGAAATAGCAAAAGAAAAATTGGGATGTAAAGCATAAATTTATTTGGGAGAATTAATTCAAGAGATGGTTATTTCAGATTTAAATGAAATAAAATAGTAAACTAATGAATACCTTTGGTAGTCTATAAAATTTTTAAATTAAAGATATCGTAAGCGATTAAATTAGATGATAAATTAAGTAAATTTTATTGATGAAAATTAAAATGATTGAGACTATAGTTATAATCGATTCGTTTGGACTTAATGGTGGTGCTGAAAAAGTTATGTTGAATACTTATTTAGCACTAAAAGAAAAAAAACAGGTTTATTGTTACTTACCTACAAACTCTTTTTTTTCAAAAAAGATTGATGCATCTAATTTATACGAGTTCAATTCTGTTTTTGATATAATAAGTCAAATAAAAATTCATAAACCGACTAAAATTATTCTTAACAATAAAAAATCACTTCAATACCTTATACCATTAAAGTTGTTCTATCCAAAAAGACAATTTTACTACCATTCTCACGGATATTTTAGAAATTTATTAGAACAGATTGTTTATACATTTTTTTTATTGCCTTTTTTACACAAAACAATTTGTGTTAGTAATAGCATAATTAAAAATCACAATGCTTTATTAAAAAAGAATAAAAAACATCTACTTGTTTACAATGGGTTTAATTTTCAGTTTAAATCAATAAAACGAGATGATGACAAATATATTAATATCTTTTTTTGGGCTCAATTACGAAATTGGAAAGGCCATTTATTTTTATTAGAAGTAATAAAAGAAATAAAAATCCCGAATGTAAAATTTAATTTTGTAGCTTCAGTACAGGATTCTGAAAGTGAAAATTTATTAAAAAAAATAAAAAATAAAATTATCGAATATGAAATTCAGGATAAAATCATTTTTCATTTAAATATAAAAAATCATCTAGAATTTATAAAATCCAAGGCAGATATTTCCTTAAGTTGTTCCCAATTAAAAGATCCATTACCAACAATTATTATTGAATCTTTAAGTATGGGAATACCAGTCTTAGCAACAAATATTGGTGGTAGTGAAGAAATTTTAAAGGATTACCCACAAATGTTGACTGATATCAGACAAAGTGAGTTTCTCAATAAACTAAAATTTTTAATCAATTCTCTAGAAACTATAAATCGGGATGAATTAATACTTATTTATGAGAAGAAATTTATGTTCAAAAATTTTAATAATTCTATAGTTGAAATTATTAATGATTAATTTACCTGTTTCCAAAAATTTAATTTTTCAATCATTAGCCGTAGGCATTCGTTCTATTTTAATTTTTTTATTTGTCTATTTTGCTACACAAAAAATTGACAACACAAGCTTATCAATACTTTTAAGTCAATTTACCTATGCCTCTATATTTTCACACTTTATATGTTTTGGTTTTGATTATTCTTTTATACAGGAAGGTGAAAAAAAAACTGATTTAAAAAGCTTTTATTTTAAGATAGTTTTAGGTAGTGTATTTACTTTATTAATCATAAAATTACAAGGGCTTGATTATAAGATATTTTTATACTCAATAGCGATTGCTAGTTCATCAATATTTAAAGGTTTAGTTAGGCTAAATCAAACCCATATGCTTGATTTTATTGTAAATTTTTCAACTTTATGTATTTTTTTGTTTTCTGTTAAAGTTTTAAATATTAATGATTTTCTAGATTATTTAGCATTAAGTATATTTATACCCAACTTACTTGCCTTATTTAATCAGTTAAAATTTAGTTTAGAGGAGACATTTCATAAGGCATATCGATCAGTTCTAAAATCGTTGCCACTTTCTATTTACGCAATTACAAGTTATCTATGGCTGAATGTTGATGTTTATGTGTTTGATTATTTAGACAAAATTGACAATTATAGTAACTTTACTGTTCCTAATAGGTTTTTTATTAATTTAACAATGATACCTGTTATTTTAATGAATTATAGAATTGCGAAAATTTTTATTAATAATTATGATTTAAATAAAGTTTTTAAAGAGTTTAATTTGATTGGTATTTTGTTGTTTTTGGTTGCTTTTTTTATTTCTGGCCCTTTAATTACTTTCATCACAAATGATACTGTGTCACTATCCAATTTCCACAAATTATTGTTCAGCTCTATTGTATACATGAGAACTATAAATACTTTTTTTTCAATGTTAATTTTGAAAAATTTCAATAACTGGATAAGGTTTTTCACAATTTTTATTACACTTATCTTACATATTATTATTTTATATTTTTCTATAGTAAAATATGATTGGATTGGAGCGCTGTATGCATTAGTGGCTACAACACTAGTATTTGTTACAATTAATTTTGTTCTAACCAAAAAGTATTTATATGTTAAACAAAATTAAGCTTGAAGTAAAAAACCATTTTAAACACTCTTTTTTTTCTGGAGTTTTATTTTATTCTGGTAGTTTTTCACGAAATGAAATTTCAGTAATTGATTCAGTTTTGTTAAGTGACATGGAATTATTTTATGTCTTTTCTGAAAAAAAAGATTTTAAAAAATTAAAAACTTCTATAAATCAACTTGAACAAACATTAAAAATAAATAATATCGGAATTACTCAAAATTTTGAAATTGAAATTGAAGGAATTCATTTTGAAGAGCTAGAGCTAATAAAGGATAGACTTATGGTGCATGAATATGAAGCATTAAAAAACAATGACATAATATTTGATAATTTAAATAGACCTTCTCTTTTTTTAGGCTTAAAAGTTGACATAAAAAGTGTATATGATATACTTCTTCATAGAATACTTAACCAAATATCTTTATCATTTAATTTTTATAAAAAAAAATTAAACAATGTTTTTTACAATAGATCATTAAAGAATATCTCAGACTTTATAACATATGATTATCTACAGTCTAACGATCATAATAAAAACTGGGTTAGTAAAAAATCTGACAGAAAAACTGTATTTAATCAATCAGAAAAGCTAAAGTCTTTTAACCATTTTGATCTTAACTTAAATATAGAAGATTACTCTAATGTTGGATCATTTAATGTATATAAAAATATATTTATTCATTGGATTAATCATTACAATCAAAATAATAATGAATTAATTTATAGTAGAGTAAATAATAAATCTTCAATTGCTAAAATTTATAGTTATTTAGTTCAATTTTTACTAAGAATTTTTAACAAGAAAGCCCTTTCAATTAGAGAACTCTTGAATGTTTATGAAAGAATACTTTTGGATTCCAATTCTTTTATTGAATTTAATACAAAAATTGTAAAAGGTTTAAAACCATATGGATTTTCAAATTACACTTACATATTGTTAAATGGTTGTTATTTTTCTTATTGGCTACGTCATTATAAATACTACAAATCTTTAAAATAATGCTTATAGTATTCATAGATGCTTTACCGGCGTCAAAAAACTTTCAGATTAGAGATTTTAAAAAATCTAAATTAGTACCCAACTTAGGCTATAGTGTTAATTTACACAATGAAATATTCAATGGCAAAAGTCCAGATCAAATGGGTTTTTTTGGAGAATATCTTTACAACCCTAATCCTTCTATTATAAAAAAGACTTTTTTTTCCTTTTTAAACATATTAGAATATGCTCCCTTCAAATTAAGCTCCTTATTTAAGATTTTCCTAAGAAGGTTTTTTAATATAAGATTTGGACAAATTCCTTTTAAATTAGTTCCTTTTTTTAATAGAGATGGTAAATATCCTTTTATCGGTGAATGTGATTCAATTCTAAATAAATTTCAATGTTTTATAACCGATGATTTAAAAAACGGATTAGGAAATAGAGATATAGTTGCAATTGATAATATAAATTCTCACTTAAAAAATAATTCTCCTAATAAAAATCTATTTTTAAGTTTATGTGATCTAGATGGTATAGGTCATAAATATGGCACAAATTCCGATGAGTATAAAAATAGACTTAACTTTCTTGAAAAACACATAAATAAATTAACTAACGATTACAGTAAGCAATTTCCAGATGAAAGCATAATTGTATTAAGTGATCATGGAATGTCAAATGTTAATGGTTTCATAGATGCTCGTAAAGTTATTTCAGAAATTAAAAATGAATATAATGTTAAATTCTTTTATGATAGTTTATATATGCATGTTTTTGTTGATAATTCTACTAGCAAAAACAATCAACTTATTGAAATAAATAAAAAATTAAGCAGCAATTTACCATTACATTGTTTTTCAATAGAGGAGCGAATTAAATATGGTGTTACTAATAAAAAATTTGGAGACCTTTTATTTGTTATAAATGATAAATTAGCATTCAGTCCAAATCTATTCGGATTTTTGAAAATGAAAGCATATCATGGATATTTACCACTATCTGAGGATAATAAAGGTATTTTTCTTCATAAGAATTTAAAAATAGATATCTCAAACAATGAAGTTTCATCACTAAATGCAAATCAAATAATAAATGATTCGTTATAATTTATCATTCCTAAGTATTGTATTTTTAAGTTTAACAGCTTTGCTGATTCAGTACTTTTTTTTAAATGGTTTTTATGATGAAAATAATTTTCTCTTCTCATATTATGGAGATGATTACAACTATATAAATAATTTTAAAAATTTAAAATATTCAGACATTAAACTTTCTGGATTAGCAAAAGAAGGAGTTATAACTCCTTACAATGCACTTCTCTTTTTTATTATTAATTTTGGAGGTATTTATTTTTATTTTTTTGTAGAGTTCTTATTATTTGTTTTATCAAATTATTGTTTTTATAAAACTTCACAAACATTTTTAAATATAAAATATAGAAATTGGGCTTTAATATTCTACTTAATTTTACCACTAAGATATATTTGGTTATTTTCTTTTTATAAGGATTCCTTAATTTTAAGTTTATCGATAATTTTCGTTTATGTCTTTTATTTTAAAAAAGACAAACTACTATCTTTACTAACATTTCCAATGCTTTTTTTATTGAGGCCAATATTCTCATTAATATTTTTGTTAGGTAAATTAAATTTCAAGTATTTTTTTAGGTTTATATATATTTTTATACCCATTTTCATTCTTAGTTTCTATTTATTATCAGATTATTTATATTTTTTTAGAGATGAAAGAATTCTTGTTGTCTATGAAAAGTTACAAGAATTTCCGCTTAATGAGTCAGGGGTGTTGAATCCGATATTACCATTTTTTTTATGGATTATCACTTTAATTCAACCTCTTTATAGATCTACTGATTCTCTTCTGATATGGAGTTCAATAAATACTGTAGTTAAATTTGATGCATTGATAAAATTAGCATTAATAACTCCAATTTGTCATGGATTATTATTTTTCAGAAATCATCTTAAACAACCTAATTTTTCTATTGTTTTTAAATTATTATGTAGCCTTTCTCTTGCAATATTATTAGGTTTTTTATTTTTAACTAATAGACACTTTATAATTTTTTTACCGTGGCAAATTTTATTTGCTTTATACATGATTAATAAAAATGGATTTAATCTAATGTACAAGACAGGTTTTTTGATTTTACTTATTTTTATTTTTTTAAATTAATTCTCTTAGCATAATTTTTAATATTCTACCGCATGAATTTTGACAACTTTTTTTCGCTAGGTATAGGGGTAAATCCAGTTTTACAAGATCAAATAAGAGATGTTTTAAATTTTAAATTTATTAAACATTCAAATAAATGGGATGTTAAAAAAAGTTTTGTAGTATTAATGTATTCATTAAAATTAAAGCATAAGAATTTTTTAATTTATAATACTAGCATTTTAAATATATTACTTTGTATTATACTGAAAATTCGATTAAAAAAAGTTATTTTTCATCTACATGATCCCATTCCTCATTCTGGAATTTTGAACCCAATAATTTTTTTGATTAATTATTCACTTGTTTTTTTATCAGATGATGTTTGTGTTTTTTCTGAAAAGTTAAAACTCCAAGTACAGAAAATTTATTTTAAGAAAAAATGTCATATTGTAACCCATGGTTCTTTAAGATTTAATTTTATAAATAAATTCTTAAATGAAAAAAGAGTTGTTGTGGGTTTTTTTGGAAGGAACATGCCTTATAAAAACTATCAAAAATTTGTAGATTTTGTTAAATCAAATCCCAATATTTTTTTTGTCACAGTTGGTCAAGGATATCCTAAAATAAATTTAAAAAATCACAAACTGTTTTCAGGAGTTATTGAAAAAGATTTATATTTTTCTTTAATGGCAAGTGTAGATTATGTTTTTTTTTCTCATTCACAAATTTCTTACAGCGGAATTCTGAATGACGTTGAAGCTTTAAATAAATCATTATTAGTTGATGAAAAAAACTACACTATTTTAAATTATAAAAAGAAATATGATTTTAATAAAGTAAGCTTAATTAAACAAAGACATGATTTAAATAATGTTTTAAACGGATGGGACCAATATAAACACGAAGTTCTTCAAATTATAAATATTTAACTATGCATTTAATAATAGGCGGTTCAGGTTTTGTAGGGTCTTTTTTAATTAAAGAGCTACAAGACTATAAAGTTCATAATTTAGATAAAAATCCAAGTCCTTTTTTTGATAATATTACAGATATTGGAGATATCAGAAATATAAAAGAAATAAAAATACCCAAACAAACTAAGAGCATTGTTTTGCTTGCTGCTGAACACAGAGATGATGTATCCCCAACTTCGTTATACTATGATGTTAATGTACAGGGAACTAAAAATGTACTGAAAAAGATGGATGAATCAGGCGTCACAAATTTAATTTTTACGAGTTCTGTGGCAATTTATGGATTAGATAAAAATAATCCAGATGAAAATCACATTCATGATCCATTTAATCACTATGGTAAAAGTAAATGGCAAGCAGAAAAAATTATAAGAAATTGGTTTGTTAATAATCCTGAAGGTAAATCTGTAACTATCATACGCCCCACCGTAATATTTGGAGAAAGAAACAGGGGTAATGTATTCAACCTTTTAAGACAAATTAGCTCAGGTAAATTTTTAATGATCGGTAAAGGACAAAATAAAAAATCTATGGCTTATGTTAGAAATGTAGTTAGATTTATCAAAGATAGGCTGGAAAAACAAGAGATAGGTTACAAAGTTTTCAATTATGTTGATAAACCAGACTTTAGCATGAATGAACTAGTTTCAGTGATCGAGCAGAAAATGAATTTGAATATTCCCAAACTGAAAATCCCTTATTGGGCTGGAATGATTGGCGGATATTGGTTTGATTTTTTGTCAAAGATTACAGGAAAGAAGTTGTCAGTTAGCTCAGTTAGGGTGAAAAAGTTTTGTAAAACTACCCAGTTTAACGCAACCAAAGCGCATAATTTGTTCGAAGCTCCGTATTCGTTGAAAGATGGAATAGATAAAACACTTGAGTATGAATTTATTAATCCCCCAAAAGATGATATTATTTTTTATTCAGAATAATTTATAACATAGCATTCAATAAAAAACCAGCAAATCTTGCAGGTAAGAAATTCAAATGTGGATTTGCTAAGAAAGATGAGCTGTCAATTAAAGTGAGGGGGGAAATGCTTTCAAAATTATCTAGTTTAAAAGCGTGTTTAGGGGCTTAAAACTTATATTTTGTAGCATATAACATTTATTTAAATTACAATTAAAAAAAATAATATGTGAAAAATATTGAGTTATGTTAAATTTATTTTCTAACATACCAATGAGAGTAGTCTATTAATCTAATTTTGATATTTCAACAAAACAATTGCTATTTTTCAAATTAAACCAATTCAATGCCAGTATTAAGAAATTATATAATTATTTTTGAATAATGAAAAACTTAAAATTATTACTATTTACAGTTATTCTTTTAGCAGCTTGTTCTACTAAAAATCAACTTATCTATTTAAAAGATTCAAATAAGTATGAAAAGTTTTCAAAAATTGACCATACATTACAAAGTAGTATTATTATGCCTGGAGACATATTAAAGATTGATGTCCAAACTGTAGTGCCTGAGGCTGCTATTGCATACAATAAAATTTCCTCTAATAATTTTTCTAATAATAATTTGGATCAACTAAAGCTCGATGGCTATCGAGTCGATGACTTTAGTATGATAAACTTTCCTGTTCTTGGCAAAATTAGTGTTGACGGTTTAAGTGAAAATGATATTGAAGCTAAAATCACTTCTTTGCTTTTGGATGGAAATCATTTGACCAATCCAACAGTTAAAGTAAGTCGATTAAATTCAAAATTTACAATTTTAGGCGAAGTCAAAAACCCTGGTACATTTTCTTATATTGATAATAACTTAAATATTTTTCAGGCATTAGGTTATGCAGGAGATTTAACTATAGACGCTAAAAGAAAAGATATTAAATTGATTAGAGAAGAAAACGGTTTACGTCAGATTTATAATATAAAATTAACTAAAGCTGAATTATTAAATAAGTCTTTTTATTACGTAAAAAATAACGATGTGATTATTGTTAATCCGTCATACAGTAAAGTTAAGAGTGCTGGCTTTATCGGTAGCCCTAGTTCAGTTGCCTCGATTGCTTCTTTACTTCTTAGTATAACATTATTAATTACAAATAATTAGAATGAACCAATCAACTAAATTTAATAATAATCATTTGGAATCATTTGATAATTTTGATTTAAAAAAGGAGTTTAAAAAGTATTTATATTATTGGAAATATTTTGCTTTTTCTACATTATTATGTTTTTTAATTTCTTTAATCTTTCTTAAGTATACACAAAAAGTATATTACGTTGAAGCTAAAATAAAAGTTCTAGACAAGAAAGAAACACTACTTGATTTGCCCACAGCTTCAGAACTATTTTCTAATTCTAAAATAAATCTAGAAAACGAAATTGAAATTTTAAATTCTTTTCCAATATTAAGTCAAGTAATAAGGAATAAAAATCTTCATACCTCAGTTTTTGAAATTGGTGATATAATGGAGTCATTGTCTATCAATTATCCTTTTGAAATAGTGTATAAACATCCAGTTGATAGTATTTCTAAATCAGTTTACGAATTTAATATTACTGACATAGGCTTTGAAATATATGATGCTGAAAATAGTTTAAATTATAATTTTACAGGTATCTCTAGCATAAACGTTAAGCATGATTTACCTTTTGAAATACTAAATTTTCAGAGAAACAGATTTTTAAATGATAATATTGAAGGCTACGAAATTAGATTATTACCAATAGATGAAGCTGTTTTTTTATTAAAAGAATCATTAATAGTTTCTCAAGTTGGAAAAGAGAGTGATATTTTAGAAATAGGTTTCAAATCAATGAATCCCGAATACGCAAAAACTGTTATCAATGAATTAATTAATGTATTTAACGATGATGGTATAGAGGATCGTAGACAAATTCACAAAAGAACAATAGATTTCGTGAACGAGAGATATATATATCTTGCTCTTGAATTAGATACAATTGAGAATAAAAAACAATTATTTAAAGCAAATAATAATTTAGTAGATTTATATGCTAACTCTACTCTTTCACTAGAACAAAGTTATAAATCCCAAGAAAATATTTTTTCATTAGAAAATCAAATTTCACTGACCAGCTTATTAAAAGCATCTCTTAATAACAATGAATTTGAACTGCTCCCAGCTAATATTGGAATAGAAAATGTCGAAATCAATTCACTTATTTTAGAATTTAATTCTCTAATTATAGAACGTAAAAAAATATTGCAAAGTGCTGGGCAGAACAATCCATCAATTAGACAATTAGATATTATAATACAGGATATTCTTTACAACATAAATGTTTCTTTAAAAAATTATCTTAATCAACTAGAAAGTACTAAACAAAAATTCTCTTTGCAATCTAAAAAATTTGATAATCAGGTTTTAAATATTCCTGAAAAAGAAAAAACACTCAGAGCTATCGAGCGAAATCAACAAATCAAAGAAGCTTTGTATCTTTTTTTGCTTCAAAAAAGAGAGGAAGCGGAGGTCAGTTACGCCGTTACAGAGCCATCTATTAAGGTAGTCGAATACGCTTTTTCAAATAATATACCAGTCTCCCCAAGACCTGCAATAATTATTATCGGATCTGTATTACTTGGATTATTAATACCATTTATTTTCTTATACATTAAATTTACTTTTAACACAAAAATTTATTCAAAGGAAGATTTAAAAGAACTTGAGATAGATGCCCCAATTTTAGGTGAAATTCCTTCAATAGTTGGCGAAACATTAATATTAAAATCTTCAAATCAAAGAGATATTTTATCAGAGTCTTTTAGAGTATTATCTTCAAATTTAAATTTTTTAATCCCAAAAAGTGCTAACAAGGAGGGCACTATTATATTTACAACTTCCACAATTAAAGGCGAAGGAAAAACATTCTGCTCAGTCAATTTGTCTTTAACCTATTCATCTTTAAACAAAAAAGTACTATTAATCGGAGCTGATTTATATAATCCTCAAATACACCGCTACATTAATTCAGATAAATCTGTAGATGGCTTAAGCAACTTCCTAGTTGATGATGGTTTTGATTGGAAAAAATCTTTAATAAAAGTAAATTCAACTCTTGATTGTGACATTATGCTAGCAGGTTCTATACCTCCCAATCCTACGCAACTTATAACAAACGGTAACTTTGCTAAGTTACTTGCAGATGCAAAAAAATCCTACGATTTTGTTGTTGTTGATACTCCACCTTCACTAGTTGTATCAGATACCTTGAGCATTGCTCATTTATCTGACATTATTTTATTTGTTACTAGACATGGATATACAGAAAAAGAAACCCTTAATTTTATTAAAGACACTATTAACTCTGGGAAAATAAAAAATACGGGTTTGATTATTAATGATATTAGCAAAAGTAATAGTCACGGATACGGATATAATTATGGCTATAGTTATGGTTATGGATCCGATTTTAAAAAATAATAATAGATTTCAGAAATGAATATTTTTTAGAATCAATTTTTATTGATTAGATAATATCCTAAACAAATTGCAAGAATTGAAACACTAAAAAATAGTAAGTCGTTTGGGGTAGAAAAATTAGGTGTAAGCTTCAATATTTTTTCAAAAAACTTAACTATTAAAACAATAATAATTACTTTAATTATCTTGTTTTTTAGCTGATCTAAACTCTTTATTTTAAGTGTCGAGTCTTTAAACTTACCCTTAGCAAAGTCGATTTCACTGATGAATAATTCATAAACTCCAAATCCAAAAATTAGTAATACTATACCAATCAAAAATATATCTATTGAAGATATTATTTTAAAAAGTAAATCATTGTTGTTAGCTATTTCTGAATTAATTAGAGGGTTATGATATAGTATTGAAGAAATGATATCCCAACTTCCAATTAGAAATAATGTTATTGAAGCGACTATTGATAATATAACGGATAATATAACTATGTACCTTAAACTCCAAAGAATTTTTTCGAAGTGATGTTCAAACTTCATATTTAATTTTTATTTCAAATGTAACAAAAAGCAAAGCATATATGTTGAACATTAATAATATTTATTAATCTATGATTTAACTATCTTAAATTCTTTTTTGTTGTTGACAGAATAAATTTTTAGAATATAAATGCCGATATTTAAATCAGCTAAATTGATTTTTATAGTTTGAATATTACTACGGAATATTTTGCCTTTTTTAGTTAAACGGCCATTTAAATCATATACTTCAAACTTTGTATATGTAATTAAATTGACATTTGAAACTATATTAATAGTAGATTTAAAGGGGTTTGGAAAAGCATTGAAATAAAATTCATCCTTTACATAATTATTTGTCGTAATTTCATAACAGTCTTCTGGAACAACATGAGAATTTTTAATCAAATCATTTATTTTAGATTCAACAAACGACTCTTCAGAAGTATGATCGTAAAAGGCACTATTTATAGTATTAAAATTAGCACCCATGAAATCTTGAAATATGGTAGCAAAAGTTTGTCTATAATCAAATTGTAAAGTTTCAATTTGATAATTATTATTTTCAGAAGCCTCATTAAGATTAGGATTGATTCCAGTGACACCTGGCTCAATTGGTTTGCCAAAAACAAACATGGGAGACACTTGACCATGGTCAGTACCCATATTACCATTTTCAGCTGCTTTTCGACCAAATTCAGAATATGTTACACCAACTACATCATCAGCAATTCCTTGGCTATCTAAATCATTAAAAAACGTTTCAGTAGCTGTTGAAAGTTCAGTTAATAGTTCATAATGTTCACCAATTGGGCTATTTAAATCTTGAACTTGATTATTATGTGTGTCAAAACCAGAAATTTGGACTAAGAATACTTTTGAGTTTAAGCCACCACTAATTAATTTGGCTACTGTTTTTAACTGATCAGCAAGATTTGAATCTGGATATGATGTGCTATTTATTCCATTGTTAAAAGCATCTGAAATAGATTGTGAATACTGATTTGAGAGATTATCTACTCCAACTATGTATTCAAGTTCTGTTCCATAGTGCGAATTTGGAAAGAATTGAGGTGCTTGTCCTGAAAGGCCAGATAAAACCGAATAAAATCCAGATGGATCCTGACCGGTAATGTTAATGGCCATTCCATGGTTGTGATGACCAATAAAATCTAAGGCAATACTTTTTGAACCAATTTGAACTGCAAGTGGATAGGATTCATTAAGTTCATCAGCGTATTTGAGCTCCATAAAACGACCAACCCATCCAGATTCAGTTCCATTTAGCCAACTATGACCATCATTTCCAGTAGACATGATATCTTTTGAAGTAAAATGACTTCTATTGTGAGAAGGATATCCTACAGATTGAATTAATTTTAACCAGCCTTTATCGTACATGGACTTAAAACTTGTAAGTGCAGGATTTAGTCCAACTTGTTGGTTTTCTGCTAGTGTACTGTCTAGTGTAATGTAGCTGTTTAATCCTGAATTAGCCACTTTTATATTAGGTCTTAGTGAACTATAAGTATCATATTGATTGATTGGAATAATAGTATTTAGTCCATCATTTCCCCCTTTAAGATTTATGAGAACTAATTTTCTGTGAGAAAAATCACATTCATCTAATGATACCTGTTTAATCATAGCCTTTAATTCAAATGGTAACAAGCCTATAGCAGAAGCGGTAGCAGATAATTTTATAAAATTTCTTCTTTTCATTATTTACTAATTTTATAGCTACATTAGTTGAAATTCAGCAGAGTTAATCATTGCAGTGATTAATGAATTCAGTCTCGTCCTGACAATCACATCATCCTCTTCATTAATGTACAAATTCCACGCACCTGTCCAATAATAATCTTCATAGTCTTCTAATACTACATCAACAAAATATTGAATTCTATCTTCACTTATAGATTCAGGAAAAAGAAAACTAGCTAGTTCAATCACTAGGTCATTTATATTACTTGGGTTTTGTATGTTTTCATTCACAAAAGTAACCGCATCAATTTGTGTAAATATATTTGCATTTGGAAATATTTTATTTCTACCAGTTATTAAGCTTTCGATTAATTTATATCTAGCAATAATTGTACTTGATGTAAACCAATGGCGGTCAAAATCTGGTTCTTGGTAGTGTGCAGGAAATCCAGCTACAGTGTCAGGATTAAAGAAATTCATGCCTGCAGAGGAAAAATACGAGTTGTGCAAAAATTTTCTAAAAAATTTCCCATAATATTCTTCTGCGTTAGTGTTGGGATCAGGAATTGATATGTTAAAAAATGTAATGACTTCATTTACTAGTTGAAGAGGGCTTTTTACTATTGCACCAATAATTTCGTCATTATCTATGTCATCCGCTTGGTCAAAAAAGTGTTTACTTGATAATAATGTATTTACTGTTGGTAAAATGTTGTAATCATTATTTAAAAGTTGCTGTGATAGAGGTTCAATAATCTCAGATTCTACATCGTTGTCCCACTCACTTTTTATAAAAAATCTGTAAAGCTTTCGGCAATAGGCTCTTGCTGTTTCTTGTTTATTAAATATCATTTCAACAAAATCATCTAGCTCTTGATTCATACCTTCTTCGCTTTCTTGTCCTATTATTTCTTGGTTGTCAAAGGCATCACTAAAAACTTTATTTGAGGTGTCGTGTTTACTGATATCATTCCATCCAATTGGCAGATTTGTTTCTTCATCTATTATTGATCTGTCATTCATTTTTCTGAATCCTGTCAATACTTTAGCTGCCTGTTGTACATCTAACTCTGTATAATTAGTGTAATTGTCAACTCCAATTTGTGGTCCTTTTAAAATGGTAAATAGTTCTAGAAATTCTCTTGCATAGTTTTCGTTCGGGTTGTTTGCGTAATTGTCCGTATTGTTAAGATACTCAAGCATCGCATTATCCTTTGTTATTTTTTTTGCTAATGTTTTAATATTACCCAAAGCATAAAAGTCTAATAACTTGAGATAATCAAAAAAATATGTAGATGCACCAGAATTACTATTATTTGCAACTGTGAATGATGTAAACAAAAAGTATGATAGTTTATATTTTATGGTAAATTGATTAACCGCATTATACCACCACCAAGAGCATACATAAGCACGTTTTTTATCTTGAGTTGAAAAACTATTAGGCAGCTCATTTGAACTTATCCAAAAACCATCATTTTGGTAATCAAAAGGCTCTGATAATAAGTAATCAGAATCATAAGTTAAAAACGAAATTGCTTCTAAAGCTGTCATTGTTGCCATTTCACTTATATTATTTTTAGAATAATTAAAAGTTGCTCTTCTTAATAGATGTTTAGCCTTTCTTAATCCTAAAATTCCCGTATGTGGTAAAAGTAATTCGCTCATAAACGCAAATTAATAAATTATATCAAAAAAAAATATACTCTTTAAATGCATACTTTTTTAATTTGCATTTGATGATTATTTATGTAAGCAATAAAAATTCCTATTTGTTTAATCGTCAAGTTTTTTTTAACATTGCGTAAGCAAAATAGTGCCTATGAAACTTTTTAAAATTTTATTTTTTTGTTCATTTTTTTTAATTGATTGTGCCTTTTCTCAAGATTGTTTACCACCTACACAATTTAATGTAATTAACGCTACAGACAGTAGTGTTGTAATTGAATGGCAAGAGCCTACTGATGTTTCTGATATTCTTGCATTTAGAATAAATATCAGGCAGTTTGATCAGGACTTTCCAACTGGTTGGTATGAAGCAAATATATCTCCCACAAATAATAGTTATTCGTTTAATCAATTGAATCCACAAACCGAATATGAAATTAAAATGAAGACAGTGTGCGCCGGTTCAGTTTCATCTGCATCTTTTTTTAGCTTCTATACTTCATCTGGATGTACTGATCCCTTGGCTTGTAACTATGATCCTAATGCTATTTATGAAAATAACACATGTAATTATGATATTTACACTCAAGCTTCTGATTGTTTTGCTTATGTTTGGAATGGCTCAATTTATAATCAATCAGGAACGTATTATTTTCCTAGTGTATCATCATGTCCAAAAGAAATTTTAGATTTAACAATTTTAAATTATGAGACTTTTTTTGATACTGTAGTGGCATGTGAATCTTATAATTGGGGTAATATAATTTACACTGAAAGTGGTGATTACACTAATACTTTTATATCTTCGAATGGATGTGACTCTCTTGTTAACCTAAATCTAACATTTGCAAATTTTGACACTTCCATCACAATTGAGACTTGTGATTCATATACATGGAATGATTCAACTTACACACAGAGTGGAATATACACTCAATTATTTACAAATGAATCTGGGTGTGACTCATTAGTTAGTCTAAATTTAATAATTAATGAGCAACACTCAAGTTTTGAAACCGTGTTCGAAAGTGCAAATTCTTATTTTTGGAATGGTCTAACCTTAACTCAAAGTGGTACATTCATATTTGATACAATAAATTCTTTTGGTTGTGACTCAAGTCTAACAATCGAACTATTTCTTTCCAATCCAGTAATTCCTCAAGATGAATTTACTATTTGTTCAGGAGACACTATTGAAATTATAGCTTTCCAATCTAGTATTGGTAATATTCCAGGATTCACGCATGTTGGTAATTTTAATGGGAATCAATATTACATTTCAAATTTTTCAACTACATGGAATGAAGGAGATAGTATAGCACAGTTATATGGTTCTAATTTAGTAACAATAAATTCTGTTGAGGAAAATAATTTTGTAAATGGTTTGTCAAATTCTAACATTTGGCTTGGAATTTATACCACACAGAATTCATTGCAATCAGTTACTGGTGAGGAGATCAACTATGTAAATTGGAACATATTACAAAATGATTCATTAGGAAGTGTGGGTCTAATGTATGGTTTAGATGACCCAATTAACAACTCTTTTAATTCCGAATCTAGTTGGGCCATGGTTTCCAACAATTATTTTCCATCAAATAATACTCCAACATATACTGTTTTAGAGTTTCCTAACGTATTGAATTGGTCAGATAATTATGGAAATTTATTGGGTTCGAACTACAATATTTCAGTTAGCCCAAGCTTAACAACTGTATATTATACATCTTTTCAGAATTCTTTGGATAGCGTTATAGTAAATGTTTTGGATACTGCATCAGTTATTGAGAATATTATAAGCTGTGATAATTTTCTATGGAATGACTCTTTATATACAGAATCCGGTAATTATCAATTTATGACACAAAATACTAATGGCTGTGATTCAATAGTTAATTTGAATTTGACCGTAAATAAATCTTTTTCTGATACAATAACTGTAACTTCATGTAATGAATTTGAATGGCAAGAACAAATTTTTAATGAAAGTGGTTTATATGAGTTTAACACTATATCTTCAAGTGGATGTGATTCAAGTATAGTTTTAAACTTGATAATTTCAAATGATGCACTATTTGATACAATTAATGTTAGTACTTGTCAAAATTCATTTACTTGGAATGATAGCGTTTACACTGAAAGTGGTTTTTACAGTTATATAATTGAGCCATCTGACTCTGTGTTGTGTGATTCTATTTTAATACTAAATCTAACATTAGAAGAAAGTTATTATAGTGAATATACTGTTTTTGAATGTTCTGACACACTGGAAATAGATGGAATTGTTTACACAGAGAGTGGCACTTACAGTCAAAATTATTCAAGTGTTTTTGGATGTGACTCAATTGTAGTTTTGAATCTTTGGCTGTCATCAATTGATTTACAACAAAATGATGTAACAATTTGTCAAGGTGACACCATAACTCTAACATCTTATCAATCAAATATTGGAGAAATACCAGGATTCAGTTACTATGGCGTTTTTGATGGTAATCACTACTATTTATCAAATTCTCCAACCACATGGTCTGAGGCTGATAGTATCGCTCAATTATATCAGTCTAATTTGGTTACAATTAATTCAGAAGCGGAAAATATATTTGTTAGTGATATTACAGATGACAATATTTGGCTAGGGTTGATTAATTATCAAAATAATTTTACATGGTCATCTGGTGAAAGCTTCGATTTTGTGAATTGGAATGATTTTCAGCCTTTTGGTAATGGTAATTACACAATTATGTATGGTTCAAATGATAATATCAATAATACATTAGATTCTGAAGGTAGTTGGGCTTTAGCCAATGATGTTGAGTTTCCTTCAAACAACTTGCCAGCATATGCAATAATTGAGTTTTCAAATAATTTAATATGGTCTGTCAATAATCAAAATTTAAGTTCAAATACAAGCATTAAAGTTTCACCAAACGAAACAACAATATATTACACTTCTTTAAATAATTTTTCTGATAGCGTTGTTGTAAATGTTCTTGATACGTCATCAGTTTTTGAAATTATATCAAACTGTAATAATTTTCTTTGGAATGATTCTTTATACGTTGAATCTGGGAATTATCAATTTTTAACACAAAATGTCAATGGTTGTGATTCGACAACTTATCTTGATTTAACAATTCTAAATTCATCATTTGATACCAGCATAGTATCAGCTTGTAATATTTATGAATGGAATAGTCAAATTTATACGACTTCAGGTTTATACACATATGAATATGTTAATTCTCAAGGATGCAACTCTATTTCAACATTAGATTTGACAATCAACGACAATAATCTTGAATCAATTAATGTAACTGCATGCGATACTTATAATTGGAATGGTGTCACATATTTTGCAAGCGGATTGTATTCTTTTGACACAATAAATGAATTTGGTTGCGATTCAACAATATATCTTGATTTAACAATTTTAAATTCATCGTCTGACACCAGCATCATATCAGCTTGCAATTTTTTTGATTGGAATGGTGTCTCTTATTCCGAAAGTGGCGTTTACAACTTCATTACTACTAATTTATTAGGATGTGATTCTACGGCTACATTAATTTTGACTATCAATAATAGCTCGTCATCAACTACTGATGTTACTGTATGTAATAGCTATCTTTGGAATGGTACAACACATACTGAAAGTGGTGTTTACACTTTTACCACCAATAATGAATCAGGTTGTGATTCAGTAGCTACGCTGAATTTAATTATTACCAATAGTTCTTCTTCAATAGATGATGTATTGGTGTGTGATAGTTATGAATGGAATGGTGAGATTTACAACGAAACTGGAACTTATACTTTTGATACTACTAATGTATTTGGTTGTGACTCTTTAGCAACATTAAATCTTAGTGTTGTCGATACAATAAATTATAATTTTTCAGTAAATAGCTGTGGAGAGTACATGTGGAATGATACTACTTTTACTGAAAGTGGTATATACACATTTAGTGGTGTCAATGATCTTGGTTGTGACACTATCACAACCTTGGAGCTTGAAATTTGTTTCAGTGAAACATTAGAACTAACTGGAGATAACAATGTAACAATAAATTCAAATTCAGTTTATAGCGTTCAAAATAACAACGGTTCTGAATTTGAATGGACATTAATAAATGGTCTAGGTCTAATTTCTTTTGGTCAAGGTGAAAATGAAATCACTATTGATTGGTTAGAAAACGATGGTGTTGAAAAACTATGTGTTGTTGAAAAATATAATTGTTCTGATCTTAAATGTATTGGTGATACATTTTGTTTGAACATTAACGTTATAGATCCATTAAGTATTCCCGTTAACGATTTATCTGTAAAAATTTTCCCAAATCCCTCTTCAAATGTTTTCAATATGGAATTCATTTCAACCTCAGACATAGAAATTTTAGTGAATAATTTATTAGCTGAAACAGTTTATTTTGAATCAACTAATTCTAAAGGAGAATTTAATACTCAAATAGATTTATCAAACTATCCCAAAGGAGTTTATAATCTAACAATTAAAACTTCTAATGGTGTAAGTAATCACAGACTGATACTTCAATAAATTCTAAATCTCTGTATTAATAGTTGGTTTTTTTTAGGTCTTAATTTATTACAGTTAATAAATGAGGAGATTTTATTTTGGCAAATGTTGTTGATTTAAAACTTATTTTGAGTGTATTTGACTTTTACATAAAGCCCTGAACATTACTGCTCGGGGCTTTAATCAATCTATTTTAAAAAGAATTATTGAAGAACAATCTTTTTGTTTATACTTCCTGTA
>CAJWWC010000002.1 GCA_913048435.1 uncultured Flavobacteriales bacterium
CCAATATAAGTTTTGCGATGACCCCTGATTTCAGACTCATCACGAACCCCACCTAAAGAAACACGTTCGTATTTTCTGCCTAAAGCTTCAGCTATAGACTTTCCTAGAGAAGTTTTTCCCACACCTGGAGGACCATACAAACATAAAATAGGCGCTTTCATATTACCTTTAAGTTTTAATACAGCCAAATGTTCTAAAATGCGTTCTTTAACTTTTTCTAAACCAAAATGATCTCTATCAAGTATTTTTTTAGCCTTATCTAAATTAAAATTGTCATTTGTATATTCATTCCATGGCAAATCTAAAAATAATTCAAGGTATGCTCTTTGTACAGAGTAATCTGCCATAGCAGGATTCATACGTTGTAATTTTTTGATTTCTTTTTCAAAATTACTGGAGACATCGTTATTCCACTTTTTAGATTTAGCTCTAATACGCATTTCTTCAATTTCTTGATCTGCTGAACCACCTAATTCTTCTTGTATAGCTTTTAACTGTTGATTCAGAAAATACTCTCTCTGTTGTTGATCTAAATCATGCTTAACCTTATGTTGGATTTCATTTTTCATCTCAAGGCGTTGCAATTCTTTACTTATGATTTCAAGAGTTTTTTCTGAACGTTTTTTTAAATTAAATATCTCAAGTAACTCCTGCTTTTTGTTCATATCAACGTCCATATTGGAACAGACAAAGTTGACTAAGTATGTAGGAGATTCTATATTTTGAATTGCTAATTGAGCTTCTGATGGAATGTTGGGAGACTCTTTAACTATTTGTAAGGCTATATCTTTAATCGAATCAACAAGGGCGATAAATTGCTCATCTCCATTATCAGGTTTTTCTTCAGTCAATTCAGTAACGGTGGCTTTCAAATAAGGCTCCTCCTGGACCATATCTAGGAGCTTTATTAATTTTCTACCTTGAATAATAATAGTGATATTTCCATCTGGCATTCGTAACATTTTCATAATGTGTGCAACCGTACCTGTAGTATTTAAATCACTAAAACTTGGGTCTTCTATATCAGACTTTTTTTGAGAAACAACTCCTATAGTTTTGGAACCTTTATAAACTTCCTTAATTAACTTAACTGATTTATCTCTTCCGACTGTTATTGGAATAATTACTCCTGGAAATAGTACCGTGTTTCTTAAAGGTAAAATAGATAAAGATTTAGGAACTTCTTCCTTGTTTATTTTTTCTTCATCAACACTACTTAGTAATGGAAAGAAATCTGACTCTTCATCAAAATTTGATCTAGCAAAAGATTCTAAAAATATTTCCTTTTTCATTCAATTATTTATCAATTTTGACATTATATTTTACCAAGGATTAATAACAAAAAGTATGCCATAACAAATATCATTTAAAAGACTGACAAAACTAGTTTTTTCGGTACGACTTTGTCAGGTTAAAAATATTCGATAAAATATCTTTTTCTTCTTGATTAAACTTAATATCTCTACGTTGCATCACTTTTTCTGCAGTTTCAAAGACTTTATTTAGTGTATAAGTCATATAGCCTGATGCCCCCCCCCATGAAAAAGAAGAAACAAAATTACGAGGAAAGCCAGAGCCAAAAATATTAGTACTAACTCCTACTACTGTACCAGTATTAAACATTGTATTGATTCCACATTTTGAATAATCACCCATAATGAGACCGCAAAATTGGAGTCCTGTATTTACAAATTTTTCTGAAGAATAATTCCATAATTTAACTTTAGCATAATTATTTTTTAAATTGGAGGTATTCGTGCCAGCTCCTATATTACACCATTCACCCAAAATAGAATTACCAAAGAAACCTTCATGCCCTTTATTGGAATATCCCAAAAATACAGAATTGTTTACTTCACCCCCAACTTTACAATAAGGACCTAAAGTAGTTGCCCCATAAATTTTCGATCCCATTTTGAGCACTGAGTTTTCACACATAGCTAATGGTCCTCTGACGATACTTCCTTCCATAATTTCAGCATTTTTACCTAAGTAAATTGGTCCTGTCGAGGCATTAAGAATAGCATTTTCTACTTTTGCACCATCTTCAATAAATATATTTTCTAGATTCGTACAAGCATTAGTTTCACTAATTAATTCAGATGTTCTTCCCGCTGTAAGTAGTTTAAAATCAGATTGAATGCATTCATCATTGTACTCAAAAATATGCCACAGTTGTGAAACTTGCATAAAATCATCATCATAAACTATAACATCGCTAGGGATACTCTGCTTACTTCTATATGCAATAAGTGTTTCATTATGCTTTAAACACTGATTATCTGCTAAAGATTTAATTGCCTTAACAAGATTAATATCAGGACAAATAGAACCATTTACCCAAAGATTATCCTCTTTAGTTTTTAGAGAAAATTTTTGTTGTAAATAATCTTCTGTATAAAATGAACATTTCGTATTAAAGAAGCGTTCCCATTTCTCAGTTATGGTAAGTATACCAATACGAATTTCTGAAACAGGTCGAGTGTAAGTTAATGGTAGTAAGTTACCTCTGAAGTCATCAAACAAAATGTAATTCATAGAAACAAATATAATAATTACAAAATGATAAAAGATTTAGGTATTGAACCTAAAATGCATTATGTCACCATCAGCAACAACATACTCCTTACCTTCCACTGACATTTTACCATTTTCTTTACATGCTAATTCAGAACCTAACTCTACAAAATCTTTATATTTAATGACTTCGGCACGAATAAAACCTTTCTCAAAGTCGGTATGTATTACTCCTGCAGCTTGAGGTGCTTTCATTCCCTCTTTAATAGTCCATGCTCTAACCTCTTTAACACCTGCTGTAAAGTAAGTAGAAAGATTTAATAGCTGATAGGCAGAACGAATAAGTTTACTCACTCCGGGCTCTTCTAAGCCCATATCCTCTAGAAACATTTGGCGTTCTTCATAACTATCAAGCTCAGTTATATCTGCCTCGGTTGATGCTGCAATCATCAAAACAGAAGCATCTTCATCTTTTACAATTTCTTTAACCCTATCTACATGAGGATTACCATTTTTTATTGATAATTCATCAACATTACAAATGTACATTATTGGTTTATCAGTTAGTAACATTAAGTCAGCCACGTATTCTTTTTCCTTATCTTCTATTTCTATACTTCTAACCGACATGCCCTGTTCTAAATGAGCTTTGTATTTAGCTAAGACATCAACAACTTTTCTAGAATTTTTGTCACCTGTCCTAGAGAGCTTTTCATACTTCTGAAGTTTCTTGTCAACTGCTTCTAAATCTTTTAATTGCAATTCTATGTCTATTGT
Organism: uncultured Flavobacteriales bacterium; assembly: GCA_913048435.1. Taxonomy (GTDB): domain Bacteria; phylum Bacteroidota; class Bacteroidia; order Flavobacteriales; family UBA7312; genus UBA8444. The sequence continues at coordinate 3,295 of CAJWWC010000002.1, forward strand.
TTCTTTGTCTCTAATTGGGTCAACTGAACCATCTACATGAACAATATTATCATTTTCAAAACACCTCAAAACATGAACAATAGCGTCTGTTTCTCTGATATTTGCTAAGAATTTATTTCCTAAGCCTTCTCCTTTGCTAGCTCCTTTTACCAATCCAGCAATATCAACAATTTCTATAGTAGTTGGTTGGACTTTTTCAGGCTTTACCAAACGTTCTAATTCATTAAGTCTTTTGTCAGGTACACTAATAACACCTACGTTAGGTTCTATTGTACAAAAAGGAAAATTTGCAGATTGAGCTTTAGCATTTGATAAACAATTAAATAAAGTTGATTTTCCAACATTTGGTAAACCTACTATTCCACATTTCAAAGCCATATCAATTATATTTTTAGCAAAGATAATCAGCTATTTAAACATTTTTGAAAAAATATTAACAATTGTAATTTCCCCTACTAAAAAAATTACATTTGGAAGGTAAACTAATTAGACCATGGATGATAATTTAAACGCTATTTGCAATCAAGTCAGAAGAGATATTGTTCGTATGGTACACGCTCAAAGTTCAGGTCATCCTGGTGGTTCACTAGGATGTGTTGAATATTTTGTAGCTCTATATTTCAAAATTATGAAGCATAATATAGACTTTGAGATGAATGGTATTGACGAAGATTTATTTTTTCTATCCAATGGTCATATTTCTCCTGTTTTGTATAGTGTGTTAGCTAGAAGAGGATATTTTGATGTTAAAGAATTATCGACTTTCAGAACCATAAACTCAAGACTTCAGGGACATCCTGCGACCCACGATAAACTTCCAGGCGTACGAATTGCTTCTGGTTCTCTAGGCCAAGGCATGTCAGTAGCCATTGGTGCAGCACTTACTAAAAAATTAAATAATGATTCGTCTATAGTGTATAGTTTGCACGGAGATGGCGAATTACAAGAGGGTCAAATATGGGAGGCTGCAATGTATGCTTCTGGTAACAAAGTCGATAATCTAATTTGTACAATTGACTATAATCAAAAGCAAATTGATGGCTCATTAGACGAGGTTCTTCCTATGGGAAATATTGCTAATAAATTTAAAGCCTTTGATTGGAAAGTGTTAGAAATAAAAAAAGGGAACAACATTAATGATGTTATTGACGTTTTAAATGAGGCTAAGTCATTGTGTGGTAATGGAAAACCCATTTGCATAATTATGCATACTGAAATGGGAAATGGCGTTGATTTTATGATGGGAACCCACAAATGGCATGGCGTTGCACCTAACGACGAACAGTTAACAGATGCTCTTAATCAAAATCCAGAATCACTTGGTGATTATTAAATGTTAAACTTAAACAAACATATCTATTTAGTAATACTTATTATAATTACCATCGAATTATTACTACCCTACAAAATCCATGCCAAAAAAAATAAACCCGTTACACGAGTGTTATTCATATTTGATGCTTCTCAAAGTATGTATTCGAAGTGGGATGGTAATAGTAGAATGGAAATAGCTAAAGAATTGCTCAGCAATATGTTAGACAGTCTTGACAATAATGAAAACTTGCAAGTAGGATTAAGATGTTATGGTCATCAGTTACCAGTACCATCATATGATGGTTGTAAAGACACAAAATTAGAAGTGAATTTTGGAACAAATACAATTCCAGCAATAAAACAAAGACTTACAACACTTAGACCTAAGGGTACAACTCCAATAGCAAAAGCATTAGAATCTGGAGCTTTAGATTTTCCAACTGCCACCTCGAATTCTAGAAATATTGTTATTCTAATTACAGATGGTATAGAAGAATGTGGTGATGATCCATGTGCAGTATCAAGATTATATCAAGAGAAAAAAATAATTCTTAAACCATTTGTTATTGGTATTGGTCTTAGTGAGGAATACAAGAAAAATTTTGAATGTGTAGGCACGTTTTACGATGCCAGAAATCCCAATGAGTTTAAAAATATTTTAAATGTAGTCATTTCTCAAGTACTCAACTCAACTACTGCTCAAGTTAATCTATTGGACAAAAATGAAATGCCTACCGAAACAAATTTACCTATCAGCTTTTACGATTCTTTTTCGGGTATTCTACAATATAACTTCATACATACTATGAATAGTAGAGGCAATCCTGACACCTTGAATATTGATCCAGTACTAAGTTATAAAGTTGTTGCCCATACTATACCTCAGAAAGAGGCAGAAGGAGATTGGAAATTAATTCCTGGCAAACACACTACAATACCCATAAAATGCCCACAAGGTACATTAAGTATTAGTTCTGCAATTAATAAAACTAATGTAGAATGTATTATTAGAGAAAAAGGCAAAACTGAAACCCTCAACGTTCAACAACTAAATACTAAACAAAGGTATTTAACAGGTGAATATGAACTTGAAATTTTGACTTTACCTCGAATTTATAAAACTGTTAGAGTCAATCAAAGTGAATCTACAAATGTAAAAATTCCTGAACCAGGCTTAGTTGTTTTATCTGCCTCATCATCACCTTATGGAAGTATATTCAAAGTAAGTAATCAACTAAAATGGGTATGTGATATAAATCTCAATAAAGGAAGACAAACCATAAATCTATTACCAGGAAAATACAAGGTAATCTATAGGGCAAAAAATGCCTCATCGAGCGAATACACTAAAGAAAAAACATTTAAAGTAAGTTCCATAAAAACCGTATCTCTAAAACTATAATGATGAAAATGAAAGACACACGCTCAGGATTTGGAGCGGGATTAACTGAACTTGGAAAAAGCAATCCTAATGTTGTGGCATTATGCGCTGATCTTACAGGTTCTTTGAAGATGAATGAATTTGCAGATAATCATCCTGAACGTTTTTTTCAGGTAGGTATAGCAGAAGCTAACATGATGGGCATAGCAGCAGGTTTGACCATAGGAGGTAAAATTCCTTTTACTGGCACTTTTGCTAACTTTTCCACATCAAGAGTTTACGACCAAATCAGACAATCAATAGCCTACTCAGAAAAAAATGTCAAAATATGCGCTTCTCACGCTGGTCTAACTTTAGGTGAAGATGGTGCTACTCACCAGGTTTTAGAAGATATAGGTATGATGAAAATGTTACCCGGAATGGTAGTTATCAACCCTTGCGATTATAATCAAACTAAAGCTGCAACAATAGCTATAGCAGAACATAATGGGCCTGTTTACCTTCGTTTTGGAAGACCCAAAGTGCCTAATTTCACTCCTGAAAATCAAAGCTTTGAAATAGGAAAAGCTATATGTCTAAAAGATGGAAAAGACGTTAGTATTTTTGCTACAGGCCATCTAGTATGGGAGTCAATGTTAGCACAAAAAGCCTTAGAAGAACAAGGAATAAGTGCTGAGATAATTAATATTCACACCATTAAGCCGCTAGATGAAAGAGCAATTTTAGAGTCAGTAGCCAAAACAAAATGTGTAGTAAGTGCCGAAGAACATATGTTAAATGGTGGACTCGGCGATAGCATAGCACAATGTCTTTCAAAAAATAACCCTACCCCTATCGAAATGGTAGGTGTAGACGATACATTTGGTGAAAGTGGAAAACCCAAAGAGCTTATGGCTAAATATAGATTAGACTCTATTAGTATTGTAAATGCTGCATTAAAAGTTGTCAAAAGAAAGTAAATATACATCAGGGCAAAATATATTTTTCAAACATCAAGCCCAAACTACACCCTTTGCAAATGGTATGGAAATTTCTCATGCAGAGGGGATGTATATTTATGACGTCAATAACAAAAAATATTTAGACTTAGTTGCTGGAGTATCTGCCTGTACATTAGGACATAGTCACCCAGCAATTATACAAAGCGTTAATAAACAAATACAACGATATTCACATGTAATGGTGTATGGTGAGTATGTTCAATCACCTCAGTTCAAACTTTCACAACTACTAATAGAAAACTTACCTGAAAATTTAAACTGTACCTACTTGGTAAACTCTGGAACAGAAGCTATTGAAGGTGCTATGAAATTAGCTAAACGTATTACTTTAAAAAATAAAATAATATCATTTAATAACAGTTATCACGGCAGTACACATGGAGCTCTTAGTATCATGGGTAAAGAATTGTATAAAACCAAATATCGTCCTCTACTTCCCGATTGTGAATTGATTGATTATGATTGCATAAAACAGCTGGTATCAATAGACCATCTAACGGCTGCTGTAGTTGTTGAGCCAATTCAAGGTGCAACAGGATTTAAAGTTCCATCTAAAAAATGGTTAGAAGCTCTAAGAAAACGTTGTAATGAAGTAGGTGCACTGCTTATTTTTGACGAAATACAAACTGGTTTTGGAAGAACTGGTCAATTATTTGCTATAGATACTTTTGGTGTAACTCCTGATATACTATGTATAGCTAAAGGTATGGGTGGCGGTATGCCTATTGGTTGTTTCATCAGTTCTAAGGAAAATATGGATAAGCTTAAAGATAATCCTAAACTCGGTCATATTACAACCTTTGGTGGTCATCCAGTTTGTTGTGCCGCATCACTTGCTACTTTAAACACTTTAATAGAAGAAAAAAACATCATTCAATCTGTAGAATATAAAGAGCAACTTTTTAGAGAAAATTTACAACACCCCAAAATTAAAGAAGTGCGAGGCAAAGGCTTGATGTTAGCTATAGAATTGGATAATGCTCAACTATGCCAATTACTAGTTGAAAAAGGCTATAGGCATGGCTTAATTATGTTCTTTTTCTTATTTACTAATACAGCTGTACGTTTATCTCCACCACTTATTATTTCTAAAGAAGAAATCATTAAGGTTTGTAGTACTATTAAAGACATTTTAAACGAAAAATAGACATGAAAAATATTCTTTTATTATCTACTATTTTTGCGTTCTCTATTGCATGTGGAACCAATGAAGACAATAGGGGTTACAAAGTTAAAATTGGTGACAATTGTCCTAATTTCAGTATGGAGCTTCTAGATGGAACAACAATTACCTACGAATCGCTGTTAGGTAAGGTAAGTGTTATACAATTTACAGCCTCATGGTGTGGTATTTGCAGAAAAGAGATGCCTCATCTAGAAACTCAAGTATGGCAAAAATTTAAGGATAAAGAATTCATTCTTTTAGGGGTTGACCTAAAAGAATCAAAAGAAAAAACAACAACATTCATTCAAGAAATGCAAGTTACTTATCCCATAGCATTGGATACCAATGGACAAGTGTTTGAAAAATTTACCCTTCCCAAAGCTGGAGTAACAAGAAATATTGTTTTAGATAGAAATGGTAAAATAATCTTCCTAACACGTTTATTTGATCCAGTTGAGTTTAATCAAATGATTAAGGTTATTAGAAAAGAACTTGAACAATAATTACAATTTTTGATTGGAAGATTTAAAGCGTCCTTTTACAAAGCTTCTTAGAAAAAGGTGTTTAGTCTTTCTACTCTTTACCCGTTTTCGCCACATAACAAAAGAAGAACGCTTCATATACTTACGCATTAGCTGACGAATCTCATTTTCTTTGAGATTGTACTGTAACTCAATAGCGTCAAAAGGAGTTCTATCTTCCCACGCCATTTCTATTATCCTATCGATATCTTTCTCTGAAAGTTCCAAGACTACTGCTTTAATAGTTTTTTAATAGTGTTATTAAATTCAATTAGATAAATTCCAACCTCTAAATCTTGTATGTCAATAGAGTGTTTGAAATCACTTTTTATTGACGAATGAACCTCTTGCAAAATAGTATTATAAATTTTAATTTGACCATTGATTTTACTCTCTAAAACAAAAGCTCCGTAAGTAGGATTAGGGAATAATTCAAACTGTGTCGTGTTGACGCTATAATCTGGAGTTAATAAACCAGATTCTACACAAAAATTAAGCGTTATATCATCACCAAAATCAGAATTGGGTTCGTTTAATTCAGCAAGGATATTATCGTCATTATCATAAATAGTAAAGTCGCCATCAAATTCACAAGTATGTTGCGAACCATACAAACCATCGCCGTACTCATCTTCAACCACAAACTTATAACAGCCATCCATTAAACACCAGTTCTCAATAATGCTTTCAGGATTAGGTTCCATATCTTGAGCAGTATTTCCTCCAGGATAATAACCATTGGACACTGAATAAACTAGCTGGCCATTGGCATTTTGTAATTCCCAAGAAGTTTCTTCACCATAACAATCAGGTAAGAAATCTAAATCTACTAAATTAGCAGCTACATTTATGTGGTCATTAATAGTATATTCATCTGAATTCTCAGTACCAGTTACGCTCAAGCTTACACCATAACTACCTGGTGAATTATAAGTAATGTTATGAGGGCCTAAACCGGTGGCGAATGATGGTGTTCCACCTGGAAATTCCCATGAGTAATCTGTTACCTCACCAGATGAAATTGACGAAAAAGTTACAAAAGAATTAAGACATACATTAGTTTCTGAACTAGTGAAAGCAGCAGTTACGGTAGCACTTTGATTACAATAAATTCCATTCAAAGTTACTGCATTTGTGTTTGCAGGATCTAGCCATGGTTTAAGTTGCTCATTAGCAGAGTTGCCTACCTGGTCCCATGCATGCCAAATTTTACCGTATATGTCTGACTGATTGGTAGCAGTACAAAAAGATGAACCACCCGTAAGAACACCCGTCAATAATCCATTTTGATTAAAAATTGGTGAACCTGAAGATCCTCCCTCTGTTACTCCATGACCATTAGGTGTTTCTGACCAAAAAACACGCCAATGTGTAGTATTATCGTTTCCAAATCCAAGTCCACTTGCTGAAGAAAGTGTATTGGTATAAGTTGAAATTTTCATAATATCTCCAGAGGGATGATGTATACTCACGCCACTTGTCGCACCAATATTACTCCTATTCCATCCAGAAAAATATGGATTAAAATCAGGGTCACTATTTAATTCTACCAAGAAAAAATCAGGATCGCCCACATTACCTTCTCCACCACTATTTGCTTTTTTTGTGCAACCTGTAATTGAATATGTATTATTTGGAATTGAATTATTACATGCAACGGAACGATAATTAAAATAAAATATTGACTGATTTAGACCATTTGCACTGATATCTCCACCGCTAAAGCAATGGTCAGCAGAAAGGACATACGGGGTACAATTATTTAAGGTATTGTTTACAAGAGCACCAGAACATAAACCAACATTCCAACCTGAACCAATTTGAATTCTACAAGTTGACATTTTTTGATTTTCCCAAGCATTACCCTCAGAGCAATTAGCATTTACTTGACATTCATCTGAAGAATTATAACCATTTAATTGACCTCCGCTTATATCTCGATATGCATAAGCAAAACGATCTATTGATAATTTCAGATCATTATTTTCATATTCAGGTTGAAAATACTCAAGTACTAATATTTCACCATGTATAACTTCAGTAGCAAAACGGCCAGAGTTGTGGTTGTGTTTTGAAGTAAAAGGACCTATTATTTGAGTTTGCGATGGGTTATAAATATATAATTCTCCAGAAGACGGTATCCATAAATCGTCATAATACAATGAAATGCCTTTAGCATCGTGAGCTTCTATAGCTAATGTCCAAACCTTACCCCCATCTACTTCAGTCCATAAACCGTCCTCAAAACTTGAAATATCACATAATACAAATTTGCCAAAATTAAACATTTGGCCTTTGACGACTTCTTGATTTAATAATTCTTCGATATCATCTGGTTTATCAAAAGACAATAATGGTGTTTCGAGAGCAGAATCTAAAAAAATGGACTCAAGATTTTGTGCAGTTAAAAAATTGAAACTTAATAAAAATAATAGTATATGCTTATACATGTTAATGTTGTTAAATTTTAATCAAAGTATTGAAAGTACAAAAATAATGAATTGCAAATTAATCGACACAGTTTTGATGCTTAACCATTATATTTGCCAATCAAATCATGACAAAAAACAAAAATACATCATTTAAACGCACTGGTCGCTTATTTCAATTCATAAAACCTTATGCAATAGAGTTTTCTTTCGGACTTTTCTTTTTGTTGTTATCAACTGTAGCCTCGTTGATTTTTCCTGCATTAATGGGAAATCTTGTTGATTCCGCCTCAGATAAGTTAGTGAATAACATCAACCAAATAGCAATAGCACTTTTAGTTTTATTTGCCTTACAAGCCATATTTTCCTATTTCAGAATTGTGTTATTTGTAAATGTTACTGAAAAAACACTAGCGGTAATTCGACAAGAAACCTATGCGCAATTAATTAAACTACCAATGAATTTCTTTTCAAAAAGACGTGTTGGTGAATTAAACAGTCGTATTGCCTCTGATATATCTTTATTACAAGAGACTTTTACTACCGATTTAGCAGAATTTTTGAGACAAGTTCTTATCATTATTGGTGGTATTGTTTTTCTTTCTTTGACCTCTGTAAAACTTACCTTGTTTATGTTAGCTATTATTCCCGCAATGATGTTGGCTGCGGTCTTTTTTGGAAGGTATATTAAACGATTCTCTAAACAAGTACAAGAAAAAGTAGCTGAATCTAACACTATTACAGAGGAAACTCTACAAGCTATTTCCAACGTCAAAGCATTTACAAATGAGTTTTTTGAAATTGAAAGATACACCAAAAAAACAAATGAAGTGATGCAAATTGCTAAAAAAGGTGGTCGTTATCGCGGTGCATTTGCTTCATTTATTATCTTTTGTTTGTTTGGATCTATTGTTGCGGTCATATGGTATGGAGTACTAATGATTAACTCAAACGAACTAAGTGTAGGAGAATTGTTTACGTTTATACTATATTCAGTATTTATTGGTGCATCTGTTGGTGGTATGGCCGACATTTATGCAAAACTCCAAAAAGCTATCGGTTCAACAGAACATTTAATGGATATTCTTGAAGAAGAAAAAGAAGAAATAAATTTGACATTAAGTGATGATGCCGTTGAAGGTCATATAAAATTTCACAATTTAAGTTTTGCCTATCCAAGCAGACCTGATATAAAAGTACTAAACAATTTAAATTTTGAAATTAAGCAGGGACATAACATAGCCTTAGTAGGTCCTAGTGGTGCAGGAAAAACTACATTAGCCTCTATATTATTTGGATTTTATGAAATAGAAAACGGTCAAATTAGTATTGATGGAAAAAATATTAAAGAATATGATTTACACTTTTTAAGAAAGCAAATTGCCGTAGTTCCCCAAGATATCATATTGTTTGGTGGCAGCATAAAGGAAAATATTGCATATGGTAAATTAGACGCTTCTGAAGAAGAAATTGAAGAAGCAGCTAAAAAAGCTAATGCTCTCAACTTCATTTATGATTTACCTGATAAAATGGAAACACTTGTTGGTGAGCGAGGCATTCAACTTTCAGGCGGACAAAGACAAAGAATCGCTATTGCCAGAGCAATACTAAAAAATCCCAGAATATTAATTTTAGACGAAGCAACAAGTGCATTAGACTCTGAATCGGAAAAATTAGTTCAGGAAGCTATGAATGAACTCATGAAAGGAAAAACATCTATAGTTATAGCGCATCGTCTATCAACAATTAAAAATGCAGATTGTATATTAGTATTAGAAAATGGACAAATTATTGATCAAGGAACTCATCAAGAACTTCAAAATAATAAAGGCTTATACAAGCAACTATCTGATTTACAGTTCAACCAATAATATAAAATATGAAACAAATTATTAGCCTAGTTACTCGACTAATACCTCGAAATTATTTACATCATGTAAGTCATTTTTTTCTTAAAATATTTTCTTTATTTATGAGAGGTAATAAATTTGAAGACCCTATCAACGGCTTCACCTATAGGAAATTACTTCCATATGGAAGAATTAGAACTAGAGAAAATGCCCTAGCACCTAATAGCATGTCATTAGAAAGACACAGACTAATTTGGTTATACCTTAAAGAAAAAACCAATTTATTTAGTGATAATTTAAAATTTTTGCATATTGCTCCAGAATATTGCTTTATAAAGCTTTTCAAAAATCAAAAGAATTTAGACTACATTACAGCCGATCTAAACTCCCCTTGGGCAGATATAAAAATGGACGTTCACAATATTCCTTTCAAGGATAATAGCTTTGATGTCATTATGTGTAATCATGTTTTGGAGCATGTACAAGATGACAGAAAGGTGATGAAAGAATTTTACAGAGTAATTAAAAAAGGTGGATGGGGAATTTTTCAAGTACCTATCGATACTAATAAAAAAGAAACCCTGGATGACCCTAGTATCACAAATCCTAGAGAAAGAGAGAAACACTATTGGCAAAACGATCATGTCAGACTTTATGGCTTAGACTATGGTAATATCCTTATGAAGGCAGGTTTTGAAGTTGTTGAAGATAACTACATAAATACACTAGATCCTAAGCTAGTAGAACGCTATGCTTTACCTAAAGGTGAAATTATATATTTCTGTAAAAAGATAGCTTAAACCATCTGTACATAAACAACCTTTTTAGTTTCAAAAAAGTCTTGACCGAAATAATCAGAAAGATTGAACGAATTGTGATGATATATAACTTGACTCATTTCTTCGGTCAAATCACCTCCTTTAAGATAAAGAACACCATTAGGAAAAACGTTGTTACAATCAAGTGAAAATTTACCTTCTACCCATTTAAGAAAAGCAGGCATACAAGTTACAGCTCGGCTCACAACAAAATCAAATTTTTCGTTAATGTTTTCGGCTCTATCATGTGACATTTTAACATTTTTCAAGCCTAACTCATGAGCCACTGCACGAACTACCTTAATTTTTTTACCGATACTATCCACCAAAAAAAAATCTACATTAGGAAATAATATAGCTAATGGAATACCTGGAAAGCCTCCACCTGTGCCAACATCTAATACCTTAGTACCAGCTTTGAAGTTAATTATTTTAGCTATGCCTAAAGAATGTAAAACATGACGCTCTAAAAAATCACTCATATCTTTTCTAGAAATTACATTTATTTGAGCGTTCCAGAAGAAATACAAATCAGAAAGAGCAGAGAATTGCTTTTTTTGAATATTTGTTAAATCTGGAAAATGTTTAAAAATGATATTTTCCATTAAAAGGTATCTTTTTTACCAGAGAGAATCTTAAATAATTGCTCTCTTGAACGAAATAATTGAGCTTTTACTGTTCCAATAGGTATATCTAGTTCTACAGAAATTTCTTCATAACTGTATTCTTTAAAATAACGTAACTTAACTAATTTTCGATAGTTAGGTTTTAGTTGTTCGACAATATTCCTCAAAATTTGAACGCGCTGTTTATTTATCATTTTTTTCTCTGGACCATCTCCTTGAAAAGGAATTTCTATGACAGTTTCTAAGCCTTCATTTTTTTCTGTTGTATCATCTATTGAGTAAGTAGGTAATTTTTTCTTTCTCAAATAGTCAATACAATTATTTTTTGCAATACTAAATAACCATGTACTAAAAGCAAAATTAGGTGTGTAAGAGTCTAGTTTATTAAAGGCTTTACCAAAAGCTTCAATAGTCAATTCCTTGGCAAGTTCTTTGTTATTGACTCTTTCATAGAGCATAAAAAAAATTGGATCTCTGTACTTTGACATTAAAGTATTAAAGGCACGATTGTCACCTTTAGTTAATGCCAGTTCGATAATTTTTAAATCCTCTTTTGCTTTTTCTGTAAGTTCTTTTTTCACCAAAAATTTTTCTTTTTTATTGTTCTATTAAATATAAATATAAAGTAAAAAAAAATCGACAGAAGTTCTAAAAAGGGGTATGCAAAGATTAAATCTTTTTCATTTAGTTTTTTCATAACTGGTTGTAAAATAAGAATTTGAACTAATAAGCGTATTAAAAACAATGAAAAAATTAAGTAAAGACTTTTCTGAAACATTAATAAAGTAAAAAACATCAACCAAAAAAAAATATTACTAAGCGACCATAAACCCAACATAAACTTATGATAGTTTTTATAATAAAATCCAGTACTTAAATGTCTACTTTTTTGTCTTATCCAAGACTTCCAAGTATTTTTTGGAACAGATAAGGTGTGTGAAGAATGAGTAATACTTATAGCGGTATTATTGTGACTTGCTACTTCTTTAATAAATAAATCATCGTCTCCTGAAGGTAAATGTAAGTGAGAGGCAAAGCCTTTATTATCAAAAAATAAGGACTTTTTATAGGCTAAATTTCTACCTACACCCATATAGGTTTTGCCGATTAAAGCATATGAAAAATACTGAATAGCCACTTGAAATGTATCAAACCTTACCAACTTATTCAATAAGCCTTTATGCTTTTCATAAGCACCATATCCAAGCACAATAGCCTTATCAGAAAAATGTTGAGCCATAGAACTAATCCAATTCTTACTTTTAGGGTAGCAATCGGCATCAGTCAAAAGCAAGTAGTCATACTTAGCGGCTTTGATACCTAAGGTTAAAGCAAACTTTTTACCCAAACCTTTTTTAATATCTTCTCCTATGTCAACAAGTTTTATATTGGGATAGTTTTCCCATTGTTTAAATACAAATTTTGTGTTATCAGTAGATTGATCATCAACCAATACTATTTCAAAATTTGGATAGTCTTGTTTTAACAATTTATCCACTAATGCCTGCCAGTACTTTTCTTCATTATAACCACATACAACAACAGAAACGCCTTTAGAAAAGCTCTTTTTTTGTTCTTTATATATTACCAACTTGAAGTAAATAAAAATATAATAGCACAATTGTACTAGAAACAAAAAAGAAAAAATTACTAAGCATACAGAGGTTATAATCATAGTCTACAATGATACGGATATTTAATTTTTTTAAGCCCTTTAAAATAGATGTTATTAAGACTTAACTATCTTTGGCGAAATTTGTTTTAATGAATTTCAAGCTGATTAAAAAAGATAGTGCCTCGAAAGCACGTTTAGGAGAACTGAAAACTGCACACGGAAAAATCCAAACCCCTATTTTTATGCCTGTCGGAACAGCAGCAACAGTCAAGGGTGTTCATCAGCATGAAGTAGATAAAGATACTCAAGCACAAATTATCTTAGGCAACACTTATCATTTATACTTAAGACCAGGATTTGAAGTGTTAAAAAAAGCAGGAGGATTACACCAATTTATGAATTGGCAAAAGCCCATTCTAACCGACAGTGGTGGATATCAAGTATATTCTCTTTCAGGTAAACGTAAAATCAAGGAAGATGGTGTGAAATTTCAATCCCATATAGATGGCTCTTACCACCTTTTTACACCAGAAAATGTAATGGATATTCAACGATATATCGGTGCTGATATCATTATGGCATTTGATGAATGTACGCCTTACCCTTGCGATTACAACTACGCTATGAGGTCAATGCACATGACACATCGTTGGCTAAAGCGTTGTTGTGAACGCTTTGATAGCACCGAAGCAAAATACGGCTTTGAACAAACTCTTTTTCCTATTGTTCAAGGAAGTATATATAAAGATTTGAGAAAACAATCGGCAGAAAAAATAGCCTCTTTTGAGCGAAAAGGTAATGCTATCGGTGGTTTGTCTGTTGGCGAACCTCATGAGATCATGTATGAAATGACAGAAATAGTATGTAACGTGCTACCTGAAGATAAGCCTCGCTATCTAATGGGTGTAGGATCACCAACTAATTTATTAGAAAACATTGCTTTAGGAGTAGATATGTTTGATTGTGTTATGCCTACTAGAAACGCTAGAAATGGTATGATATTTACAAGTGAAGGAACTATCAATATCAAAAATAAAAAATGGGCTGACGACTTTTCTCCTATTGATGAAAATGGCACTTCATATGTGGACTCCAAATATAGTAAAGCTTATGTTCGTCATTTATTTACAGTCAACGAAATGTTAGGTAAACAAATAACATCTTTACACAATATCCGTTTTTACCTATGGTTGATGGAACAATCTAGAAAACATTTGGCGGCAGATACATTTATTGAATGGAAAAATAAAATGATTAAAAAACTTGACAGACGTCTGTAAATGCAAAAGTTAGATTGGTATATCATTAAAAAATTTTTAGGGACGTTTTTCTTCTCTATATCACTAATATTACTGATTGTTGTGGTATTTGATATCTCAGAAAAGATAGACGACTTTATAGAAAAAGATGCACCACTCAAAGGAATTATATTCGACTATTATCTCAATTTTATACCTTACTTCGGTAACCTTTTCAGCCCTTTATTCACTTTTGTTGCTGTCATTTTTTTCACCTCTAAAATGGCTAATAATACAGAGATTATCTCCATTTTGAGTAGTGGTGTAAGTTTTAACAGGTTTTTACGACCTTTTATGCTATCTGCTGGATTTTTAGCTATCCTATCATTTACACTTAGCAACTTCATAATACCTCCTGCCAATAGTGAACGATTAGAATTTGAAAACACCTACATAAAAAGTCCTTACAAAAACAGAGACAATAACATACATATGCAAATTCAGCCTAGTCAGTTTATATATGTGCAATCCTACAATACAAAAAGAAATATAGGCTATAAATTTTCTATGGAAAAATTCGAAAATAATGTACTCCGCGATAAATTGTTTTGTGATTATATTAAATGGAATGAAACAACAGAAAATTGGACGGCAAACAACTATTTCATTCGTAAGATAGACCATTTAAATGAAAAAATAATCGAAGGTGACACCTTAGTTTTAACTATTAACCTGCATCCTAATGATTTTAACGTAAGGCTAAGTATGGTAGAAACTATGAATATGTTTCAACTCAGCGATTATATCAAGGAAGAACGCATGAAAGGCTCTAAAAATTTAGTCTTTCATATTATCGAGCAACAAAAACGTTTTGCTTATCCCTTTGCAACACTTATACTTACCATCGTTGCTGTGGCTATGGCATCACGTAAAGTTAGAGGAGGAATTGGTTTGCATTTAGGACTAGGGCTACTAATTAGCTTTGCTTATATACTTTTTATGCAGGTTTCTACAACATTTGCAACTAATGGTGATTTGTCTCCTATCATTGCCGTATGGATTCCCAATTTGCTATTTGCCACTTTAGGACTTTACCTACTTAATAAAGCGCCTAAATAGATTTAGCCATATTCCAATATACGTCCATCTCTTTCAATGTTAAATCTGAAAACTCTTGTCCCTTAGATTTTATTTGTTTTTCCATATATTGAAAGCGTCGAATAAACTTTTTGTTAGTTTTTTCTAAAGCATCTTCTGGATTAACGTTCAGAAAACGAGCATAATTGATAATTGAAAAGATTAAGTCACCAAATTCTTCATTAGTTTTCTTCACATCACCTTTATCCACTTCTGTTTTTAGTTCCATTAATTCCTCTTGTAACTTATTCCAAACCTGCTGTCTATCATTCCAATCGAAACCAACACCGCGAGCTTTTTCTTGAATTCGAATAGACTTTAACATAGCTGGTAAAGACTTAGGCACTCCTTCAAGTACAGAAGTCTTGCCTTCTTTTAGCTTTAACTTTTCCCAATTGGCTTTTACCTCTGCCTCATTGGCTACTTCAACATCTCCATAAATGTGGGGATGACGGTAAATCAACTTTTCACAAATACCATTAAGCACATCTGTAATATCAAAGGTATTTGTTTCTGAGGCTATCTTAGAATAAAAAACAAGATGTAACATAATGTCTCCCAATTCTTTTTTAATTTCTTGCATATCACCATCAACAATGGCATCAGACAATTCATAGACCTCCTCCAGTGTCAAGTAACGTAAACTATCAATAGTTTGCTTCTTGTCCCATGGGCATTTAAGCCTCAAATCATCCATTATATTCAATAATCTTTCAAAAGCTACGAGCCGTGTGTCCATAATTAAAATTTTTAGCAAAAGTAGTATAACAATTTCATACCTTTACAGCTTATTGAATTTTGTATGAAAGTCGTTTTACTAGCAATAGCATTATTAGCTATAGGTTTTGCAGGAATAGCTATTAAGATACTCGTCAAAAAAGATGGTAAATTTTCGGGTACTTGCGCAAGCAACAACCCATTTCTTAACAAAGAAGGAGAAAAATGTGGATTTTGTGGTGCAAGTCCTGACGAAATGTGCAAGAAAGAATAAATGGCTATTTAGTCACCATTGATTTAAAACCTTCTGTGGACCAACTTTCCCAGCTTTTATCCACGTCAGTAAATATCAAAAAAGCGTCTAAATTTGGGTGTTTACTTAAAAAGTCTTTCGCCTGCTCTACTCCCATTACCATAAAAGTAGTGGCATATGCATCAGCTATCATACAATCATCCGCAATTACAGTAGCACTTAATAAAGAATGCTGAACAGGATAAGCTGTTTTAGGATTGATAGTGTGAGAATATATTTGACTATCTTTTTCGTAAAAGTTTCTGTAATTACCAGAGGTAGCTAACGATTTATTTTGAAGGTTTAATATTATTTGAAAGCGATCATTTACATCAATCTTATTAGAGGGTTTGTCAATACCTACTCTCCATTTCTTATTTCTCGAATTGTACCCTTTTGCTCTGAGTTCTCCGCCCAATTCAATCAAATAGTCCGCAACTAAATTTGAATCCAAAAGCTCAGCAATGACATCTACTGTATAACCTTGAGCAAGGGCATTAAAATCTATTTTTTTTTGTTTTGGATTAGAAAGTAAGCTATCTCCTCTAAGCCATAAATCCTGATAACCTACCTGTTTTAATAAACCGGTTATGTGTATAGAATCGACCTCTTGTCCGTAATTAGGACCAAAACCCCAAGCATTAACTAATGGTGCTACAGTACAATCAAATAATCCATCGCTGAGCAAAGAAATATTCTGAGAAGCTTTAAAAACACGTACAAAATGGGTGTCCAATAATAAACTAGTATCTGATCTATTCAATTGACTTAATAAAGAGTTGGTATTGTAAGTTGATAATGAATTATCAATAACTGTAAGAAGACTGTCTATTTCATGATGATAATCGTCTGAGCTCATATATTTGATACTATAGGAAGTCCCTTGAGCAAAACCAACATTATGAATTAAACTTTTAGAACTATCTAGTTCTTTGCAACCACAAAATAAACAAACAATAAAAATCAAGTATCTCATTACACAAAATTATGCATTTGTTTCATAGAGTTTAAAATTTAAGTCATAAAAGTTGATACTATTTCAGCTGACGATTATTTTGATAGACTTCCATTAGAAAGGAATTAGTGAATAAAATAAGAGCCATTATTAATACCAATCTTGCTATTGGTTTTGAAAAATATTTGGACTATATAATACTTAGTTATATGGTGTTAAATTCAATTTATGCTAAGGTTTTAATATCAGCACTCACTTGTTATTAGCTTTTATGAGATAGCCTCACAAAAACACTTTATTGGATTGTTTCAAGTAAAAATATTCGCTGACTCAAAACTATACAAATTTTGGACAGAATTTGCTAAACATTACTAAAGGAAGCTAGTCATAGCGAAAAGTTGTTTTTGGCTTAAGTATTTAAATGAAATACTTTATGATTCAAAAGCCGAACTTTGTAAAAATAATTTTAAGTATTGATTAAAATGCACGGCGATAGTTTAAAAAGATAACTCTATTTATTACATACTCAAAAAACTCTAAGCTAAGTGATATTTTTTTAAAAAATAGTAGTTTAAATTAACCACCAAAGTCATCAAAACGAACGTTTTCATCAGGAATACCCCAATCATCAGCCATCTTTAAAACAGCTTGATTCATTAGTGGTGGTCCACAGAAATATAATTCTATATCTTCTGGGGCTTCGTGTTTGGTCAGGTATTGATCGATAACAGCTTGGTGAACAAAACCAACAAAACCATCACCTTCCTTATCATCTAAATCTTTCTTAGGTGTCCAATTATCTTCTTCTAATGGCTCGGACAAAACAATTTCAAAATTAAAATTTGAAAATTCTTTTTCTAAACTATAAAAGTGATCCAAGTAAAACAATTCTCTTTTTGATCTACCGCCATACCAATAACTTACTTTTCTTCCAGTCTTCAAAGTTTTGAATAACTCATAAAGGTGTGAACGCATTGGTGCCATTCCTGCTCCACCTCCGATATAAAGCATCTCAGCTTCAGAATTATTAATAAAAAATTCACCGTAAGGTCCTGAAATAGTAACCTTATCTCCAGCTTTTCTGCTGAAGATGTAAGAAGAAGCTACACCAGGATTAACGTCAGCCCATGTATTTTTTGCTCTATCCCAAGGTGGTGTAGCAACACGTACATTTAACATTATTCGTCTTCCTTCAGCAGGATAGGAAGCCATAGAGTATGCTCGAACAACTTCTTCTTCATTCTTCATCTTAAGTGACCATAAATCGAATTTATCCCACTCCAATTTGAATTTTTCTGCTTCATCGTGTTCATCAGGGTGAGCAGTAATATCCATATCTACATAATTAATTTCACAATCAGGAATTTCAATCTGTATATATCCACCTGCTTCGTAAGGCATATCATCAGGAATTTCTACTATGAACTCTTTTATAAAAGAAGCAACATTGTAATTAGATACTACATTAGCTTCCCATTTTTTTACACCAAAAACTTCTTCAGGAATAGATATTTTCATATCCTCTTTAACCTTTACCTGACATCCCAAACGGTAGTTTTCTGCAATTTCTTTTTTTGAGAAGTGTGGTTCCTCAGTAGGTAATATACTTCCACCGCCATCATGTACTTGACAGGTACACTGAATACAGGTGCCGCCACCACCGCAAGCGGAGGGTAAGAATATTCCTTCATTACTTAAAGTGTTAAGTAATGTAGAACCTCCATCTACTTCAATTTCTTTTTCACCATTTATAGAAATTTTGACTTTTCCAGCTGGCATCAACTTTGATTTTACAAATAATAATATACTAACTAATGAAAAAATTACTGTAAGAAAGATAGCTACACTTGAAACTATTGTTGTTGTACTTAAACTTAAGATCATTTATTTAATTATTATTTAATATTTACAATTTTATACCCATAAAGCTCATGAAACCAATACCCATGAGTCCAGTAATAATAAATGTAATACCTAATCCGCGAAGAGGCGCTGGTACATGAGAATATCGTATTTTTTCACGAATTGCAGCAATTGCAACAATTGCTAAAAACCAACCAATTCCAGAACCTAATCCAAAGACAGTTGCTTCTGTAATGCTATCATAGGCTCTTTCTTGCATAAATAAAGATCCTCCAAGAATTGCACAATTAACAGCAATTAAAGGTAAAAATATACCTAGTGAACCATATAATGCAGGAGAAATTTTCTCTACAATCATTTCTACAAGCTGAACCATTGAAGCAATAATTGCAATAAACATTATAAAACTTAAAAAACTTAAGTCAACATCAATGAAAGAATCACCAATCCAGGAAAGTGCACCTGATTTTAGAACAAATTTTTCCAACAAAAAATTAATAGGCACGGTAAATCCTAAAACAAATATAACAGCAAAACCCATACCGACCGATGTTTTTACTGTTTTTGATACTGCTAAATAGGAACACATTCCTAAAAAGTAAGCGAAAACCATATTATCTATAAAAATAGATTGGATAAATATATTTACTAATTCTTCCATATTACCATTAATATTAAGATTCGATTAAATCTCTATTTTTCGTTCTTTGTATCCAGATAATGATACCCACAGTGACCAGAGCCATAGGAGGTAATATCATCATTCCATTATTTTCATATCCAATTTCATATAATCCCAACTTTTCAATAACAGGAAAACCAAATAAAGTTCCAGCACCTAAAAGTTCTCTAAAAAAAGCAACAGCAATGAGTATCCATCCATAACCAAAAGCATTACCTAAACCATCAAGAAAAGATTTCCAAACACCATTGCCTAAAGCAAAAGCCTCAAGACGTCCCATGATTATACAATTGGTGATAATAAGTCCAACAAATACAGACAATTCTTTACTAACATCGTAAACAAAGGCTTTAAGCACTTGATCAACTAAAATTACTAAAGCAGCGATAACTACTAATTGTACAATAATTCTGATTCTAGAAGGAATTAAATTTCTCATAAGGGATACTACAACATTGGCAACTGACATAACGACCAAAACAGAAATAGCCATAACAATAGCTGGTTTCAATTGAACAGTAATTGCTAAAGCAGAACAAATACCTAATACCTGAGTGGTAACAGGATTGTTATCGTTTAATGGATCTGTTAGTAGTTTTCTATTTTTTTTAGAAAATAGAACTTCTTTCTTATCGCTCATTGCTGTATGGTATTTAAATTAAAGGCCATTGTACTGTCTGCAAATGGGGAGTCATTTGACAATTCCATCGTCTCGGACATTTTTTTCTTAAAGAATGGTAAATACTGACTAAAACGCTCAGCTAACATATCAGTTACACCATCTGCAGTTATTGTTCCACCTGAGATACCATCAACTGCGTGCATATCATCTTCTTTAGCTCCTCCCTTGACAACCTTAATAGAGACTAACTCCGTTCCTTCAAAAATTGTTTTTCCAATAAAAGGTTCTTGAAACCACCCTAGTGAAATTTCAGCACCTAAGCCTGGAGTTTCTGATTTATGATCAAAAACCGCACCTGAAATAGTGCTCATATCTTCTTTCAAAGCTACAAAACCCCAAATTGGACCCCATAAACCTTTACCTCTCATTGGAATAATATATATTTTTTCGCTATTTTGTTTGCTTTCAAAAACAGGAAGCAATTGTTGATCGGCAGGCTTTTTAAGTTCAACTCCTAAATCAACAGTAAAAGCATCTCCCTCTACTTCTTCTCCTTTATTGTTCAAAACATAAGTATTAACGATATTTTTCTCAAATGCAGCTGCCGCATCTTCACGACTGACTTCAATACCAACTGTAGATAGTATATTCTGTTTCTTTTCTGACTCTATGTTTTTGTCTTGTAATGGTTTCAGGCTAATAGCAGCAACAGATAACAAAGAAGCAACCAAGACGACCATAACCGTAGCAAAACCAAAAGTATAAGAATTTTTATTTACATCCATAATATTAAGCGTTAGCTCGTTTTAACCTTCTTTTAATATTTCCTTGAATTACATAATGATCTACTAATGGTGCAAAGATGTTCATTAATAGAATTGCTAACATCATTCCCTCAGGATATGCAGGATTAAAAACTCTAATAAGTATAGCAAAAACACCAATTAAAAATCCATATATATATTTGCCTTTATTAGTTTGAGAACCAGTTACTGGGTCTGTAGCCATAAAAACCGCTCCGAAAGCAAAACTTCCAATAATTAAATGAATTTCAGCAGGTGTGGTCATCAGTTCGTTTGCGCCCCAAAAATTAAATAATGATGCCATTGCAAAACCTCCAATGAATGTTGAGAGAATAATTCTCCAAGATCCGATTCCTGTAGCTATTAGTATCACAGCTCCCAACATAATTGCAATGAATGAAGTCTCTCCCACTGAACCAGGAATAGTTCCCATCATCATATCAAAAGGATTGAACGATAAGGATTGCCAATTAGAAGATGCTGCTAACTCTCCTAAAATAGTAGAGCCAGAATGACCATCAACCATAGCGTCGTGTACCCATACTTTATCACCCGACATATATATAGGGTGGGCAAAGAATAAAAAAGCCCTAGCTGTGAGTGCTGGATTCAAAATATTCATTCCAGTACCTCCAAAAACTTCTTTTCCAATTACTACTGCAAATATTACTGAAACAGCCAACATCCATAAAGGTACGTCTATTGGCATAGTGAGTGGAATTAACAATCCAGTCACTAAATAACCCTCATTCACTGAATGACCACGATAAATGGCAAATGCAAATTCAACTGCTAATCCAACCACATAAGAAATAATAATTAAAGGTAAAAACTTCCAAAAACCAAATATAAAATTTTCAAAAATTGAAACAGATTCTCCAATTGCTAAATGATATTGATAACCAACGTTCCACATACCAAACAACATACAAGGTATTAAAGCTACTATCACCATAAACATTGTACGTTTTAAATCAATAGCATCTCGGATGTGAGAACCTTTATTAGTTGTATGATTAGGCACAAATAAAAAAGTTTCGAAAGCGTCATAGGCTGGATACAACTTTTCTAATTTACCACCATTTTCAAAATGTGGCTTTACAACATTTAGTAAGTTTTTAAACAATTTCATAATAAATAATTCTAACTACATTCTTTTTTGACTAAATCTAGGCCTTCACGAATAATATTTTGTACTTCCATTTTTGAAGTACAGACAAACTCGCAAAGTGCCAAGTCTTCACAGGATACTTCATATATACCAAGTTGTTCCATAGCATCGACATCTTCAATCATACACGCTTTGATAAGCTGCATAGGATAAATATCCATAGGCAAGACTTTTTCGTACTGCCCTGTAACTACATATGCTCTTTCTTCACCATTGTAGTTTGTATTCAAATTGTATTTCTTAGATGGGGTTAACCACGAAAAATACGATTTAGACATTGAGAATTTTTGTAGTCCTGGAGCAATCCAACCCAAAAATTCTTGCTCATTACCCTCAGCAATTACAGTAATCTGAGAATCGTAAAAGCCAATACAACCGTCAGCAGAAATTTGAGTACCAGTAAGTACATTACCACTAATAAATCGGTTGATACCGTCTTTGATAGAATTTTCAGAAATCATATTTGAGATAGATGCACCAGAAATTGTTCTATAATAACGTGGTCTTTCAACTTGTGAGCCTGTCAAAGCTACCATACGAGATACATCGTATTTACCATCAGTAAAAAGACGTGCAATAGTCAGAATATCTTGTGGATACAAATACCAGACCACATCTCCTTTGTTAATGGGATCTATATGATGAACTTGTACTCCGACATTACCTGCTGGGTGTGGACCAGAAATTTTGTTAATTTCTACGCCCTTACAATCCGTAAATACTTTTGATGGATTGGTATTCCCGTCAACATTAAGGTGTACCTTGCCGTCTGTCAATTTCTTTATAACATCTATTCCTACTTGGAACTCTTTATCTAAACCATGTAAAACGAAATCGTTATCTGGTGCTAAAGGGGCAGTATCAAATGTAGAAATAAATATGGCTTTGGGATTGTCCGAAGGGTTAGCAATCGTGTCAAATGGCTTTTGACGAATAAATGGCCAAACGCCACTATCCAATAAGCCTTTGATAACTTGCTCTCTAGTTGCGTTAGCGTCTAGCGAAAAACTTTTGTAACTAACTTCTGAATCAGCTGCAATTCTAATCTCCATAATTCTACGCTTGGCACCACGAACAATTTCTGTAACTTCACCACTAACAGGAGATGAAAAACGAATAAATTCATTATACTTATCGAAGAATAAACACGAACCTGCTTTGACTTTATCGCCCTCTTTAACAACCATTTTTGGTGTTAAAGCGTGGAAGTCAGTTGGTTTTATACTAAAATATTGTGATTGAGGAATACTTGCGTAAACTTTGTCAGCTTCACCCTCAAGGTTGATGTTAAGGCCTTTTTTTAATCTTATGTCTTTTGACATCTCTTTTAGTAAAAACTATGATTTTCACTAACAAAAATATACATTTGTAACAAACTAAATACCTATCATTTCAATAAGAATTTTTAATTTATAATCATTCTAAATAATAACTTAAAATCTAGATTATAAAATTGATATACTTTAATGAAATTATTGATCAATTTATAAAAATATGAATTTAAACAATATTTTAGCATTAATAATCTTAAGTTGTGGTTTACTTTTTTCTTGTAGTAGTTCAAAAAAAAATTTAAAAATCAACAAGTCAACTAACAACAATGATTATAATAATTTAAACAATGAAATTATTGTATTTAACAATAACGAAAATAATGAAATAAGTAAATCTATTTTCAACGGTATTAAAGTAAAATCGTCTATACACACAATTCAGCTCCATCCAATAGGAATTGAAATGGGTAATCCAATTATGAAATTATGTTTAAAAGATAGTCTATTGCTCTCTTTCGATGAATTATCTCATAATCCTTTAAATTACTTTTATACACTCATACATTGTAATTCTGACTGGACGCCTTCTGACCTAATGCAAAGTGAATATTTAGAAGGTTTTTATGAAGAACCAATTGTTAATTATCAGTTCTCAAACAATACTATTCAAAATTATATCCACTATCAAATTGTAATTCCAAGTACAAATTTAAAACCTATTCTTTCAGGTAATTATCTGATTATCGTATTTGAAGAAAATCAAAAGAATAAGCCAATCCTTAGTCAAAGAATGATGATAATAGACGACAAAGTAACTATTAGAGGTAGTGTAAAACGTGCTACAGATTTAGAACAACGAAACTATAAACATGAAATTGACTTTAGTATACATCACAACGGTTATGAAATAGACAATCCATTTAGTGATGTAAAACCTGTTATTACTCAAAATTCTCGATGGGACAATGCCATTAGTGGTTTACAAGCTGTATTTGTAAAAGATGATGAGATTGTTTATGATTACGAAGACGAAAATCTATTTGACGGTGGTAACGAATACCGATACTTTGATATACAAAGCTTACGTTACCTTTCTGAGCGATTAGCTGACATTAGCTTTGAAGCCGATACTCATAAAGTAGTATTAAGAACTGACGAGAGCAGACGTTTTCAGCGTTACTCAGGTTTAGTTCAAGATATTAATGGTAAGCGTTTGATTAGAGTGCAAGAAAGCTCAAGAAATGCCACAGAAGCCGATTATGCTTTAGTGCGTTTTACACTTCCATACGAGCATAAAGTTACTCATGGTGACCTTTATATTTTCGGACAAATTAGCGACTATAGTTTTCCGAAAAGTCATCGTATGACTTACAATACAGAAAAAAACTATTATGAAGCCAATATATACCTCAAACAAGGCTATTATAATTACGAGTACATTCTCAAAAAATACGAAGGTGGAAACATCAACAGATTCATAGAAGGCACTCATTACCAAACTGTAAACGATTATCATATTTACATTTACCATAGACCAACAGGAGAATCATACGACAAGTTGATAGGAATTCAAAAACTGACTTCAAAAGACTTGTTATGATGGTATATTCCTATAAATTT
This sequence comes from uncultured Flavobacteriales bacterium, assembly GCA_913048435.1. Lineage (GTDB taxonomy): Bacteria > Bacteroidota > Bacteroidia > Flavobacteriales > UBA7312 > UBA8444. The sequence goes on from CAJWWC010000002.1 coordinate 28,389, forward strand.
GCAACAATTACTAAATAAACTAAAAAAATATGTCAAAAGGCGTTTTTAATGTGCCAGTAGCTACCAACGAGCCCGTAAAATCATACAAGCCAGGTAATGCTGAGCGAGAAGAGTTATTGAGTACATACCAAACCATGTATAACTCTACTATAAATATACCACTATACATTGGTGGTGAAACAATTCATACATCAGAAAAGATAAATATGGTTCCTCCACATGATCATCAACATGTTTTAGGACAATATAGTATGGCTACTTCAGAACATGTCAATATGGCTATTAATGCGGCCTTATCAGCCAGAGAACTGTGGGCGGCTATGCCTTGGTACCAACGAGTAGCTATCTTTTTAAAAGCTGCCGATTTATTGGCTGGACCATTTCGAGCAAAAATTAATGCCGCTACAATGTTAGCTCAATCAAAAAACGTCTTTCAAGCCGAGATAGATGCCGCTTGTGAACTCATAGACTTTTTCAAATTCAATGCTGAGTACGTCACTCAGTTGTATGGTGAGCAACCCGAATCTGCACCTGGAATGTGGAACAGATTAGAACACAGACCATTGGAAGGGTTTGTATTAGCCATTACTCCTTTTAACTTTACATCAATTTGCGCTAACCTATGTGCTGCACCTGCTATGATGGGTAATGTTGTTGTGTGGAAACCGGCTAGCTCTCAAGTATATTCGGCTAAGGTCATCATGGATTTATTCAAAGCCGCAGGACTACCTGATGGGGTAATTAACTTAGTGCCTGTAAGCGGCCCTGTTTTAGGCGAAGTGGTATTCAATCACAAAGACTTTGCAGGCTTACATTTTACGGGTTCAACTAGCGTATTTAGACGCCTTTGGAAAACCATAGGCAACAACATAGAAAAATACAGAAGCTACCCTAGAATAGTTGGCGAAACAGGTGGTAAGGACTTTATCGTAGCTCACGAATCGGCAGTTCCTAGTGAAGTAGCAACAGGTATTTCAAGAGGTGCTTTTGAGTACCAAGGACAAAAATGTTCGGCCGCTTCTAGAGCCTATATCCCTTCAAATATTTGGGAAGAAGTTAAAACACAAATTATAGCTGATGCCAACTCCTTTAAAATTGGAAGTCCTGAAGATCCATCCAACTTCATCAATGCTGTCATAGACGAAAAGGCATTCGATAGAATTGCAGCATATATTGACTACGTCAAGGAACAAAACGATGCTGAAATAATTATTGGTGGTGGATACGATAAATCTAAAGGCTACTTCATAGAACCTACCATAGTGCTGACAAGCAATCCTAAGTTCAGAACCCTATGTGAAGAAATTTTTGGACCTGTCATTACCATTTACGTCTACCAGCCAAAAGATTGGAAAGCTACTCTAAAACTGGTGGACAATACGAGTGAATACGCACTTACAGGAGCTATTTTCTCTACAGACAGATACGCTATTGAAGAAGCCTCTAAAGCTTTAGAAAATGCAGCCGGTAACTTCTACATCAATGATAAACCAACAGGTGCTGTTGTGGGTCAACAACCATTTGGTGGCGCTAGAGGTTCTGGAACTAACGATAAGGCAGGCTCAATACTCAACCTATTACGTTGGGTATCGCCACGCACCATTAAGGAAACCTTTGTTCCTTCTCAAGACTACAGGTATCCATTTTTGGGATAATTAAATTTTAAGCGTTGGGTTATGAATCCAACGCTTTTTTTTACTTTTGAGATCAATGTTGAAAGAGTATTACGATAAATTACCCCCTATCTTTAAGAACAAGTTTATACTTGTTACTCTAATACTTATCATTTGGGTAGCCTTTTTTGACTCCAACAACTGGCTCAAACAGGCCAAGCTGAAATCCGAAATTGAAGATTTAAAAAAACAAAAAAAATACTACCAAAACGAAATAGAAAAAGATAGTGTTGCTCTATTAGACCTGACCAATAATCAAGAAACACAAGAGAAATTTGCTCGAGAGAAGTACTTGATGAAAAAGGAAAACGAAGACATCATAGTTATCATAGATTCCGATGAATAAATTATTTTCAGAATTTGCTGATGTAAGCAGTCAGCAATGGAAAGACAAATTATGTTATGATTTAAAAGGTAAAACTTTTGAGAGCCTAATTAGCTCAGATAGTACTCTCCCTTTTTATCATTCTGATACGCACAAACACTTTAAACCTTTACCAATTTCTAAAAGTTGGGAATCCGTACAGTGGATTGATGGCTCGGATCCAAAAAAGGGCAATCAACAGGCTTTGGAAGCTTTGCAAAATGGAATGACGGCTTTGTGCTTTTCCAATCCACAAGATTTAAAAATATTACTTAAAAATGTACTAATACAACATATTCGGATAGATTTTGAAAATTATTCAAAAGAAAGGATTAAAGATTTTGAGGATTTAGTTCAACAAAGAGGGCTTAAGCCAGAAGAGATATTTGGTGCTTTTCATGGACAAGAAAGTAAAGGAAATCTTCCAAATTACACTTACCGAACAGTTTTTGTCAATGATATTTATGAAGCCATTGAAGAAGGTCAGCCAAATTCACAATATGTATTTATTGTAGAAAGCGATTACTTCAAAGAAATAGCTAAAATGAGGGCTTTTTTCATAGCCTTTGTAACAATCAATAAGAGTACACCCTTTATCTTTGCACAAACAACTTTAGCCAATAAAACGACTGAACAGCCATACAACAATTTATTGCGAACGACTACTGAAAGTATGTCAGCTATTTTTGGGGGTTGTGATGCCCTTATGATACGCCCATACAACCAATCCTATGAAAAAGTCACCGATTTTTCGAATCGTTTGGCACGTAACCAACACCATATACTAAGGGAAGAAAGTTTTTTAGAAAAAGTACAAGACCCTAGTGCAGGAAGCTACTACATAGAAGCTCTTACCCAAAGCTTTTTAAAATCCATAAGACAAGAAAGTAAGGTTGAAATTATCGATCAACAATTATGGCATACGGCAGAGCAAATAGCCGTCAAAAGCAAGTACAGCAAAGAAGATATTCATGGCCTTGAACACATTCATTTTGGTGCTGGTATAGCCCCCAATTTGAGAGGACCTTATTCTTCAATGTACGTCAGTCGCCCTTGGACTATTCGTCAGTATGCTGGTTTTTCTACGGCAAAAGAATCCAATGCCTTTTACAGAAGAAACTTATCTTCTGGACAAAAAGGCTTGTCCGTAGCTTTTGATTTAGCTACCCACAGGGGTTACGACTCCGACCATCCTAGAGTAGAAGGCGATGTTGGTAAAGCTGGTGTGGCTATAGACTCCATTACCGATATGAACGTCTTATTTGATGGCATTCCTTTGGATAAAATGTCCGTTTCTATGACTATGAATGGCGGAGTATTACCCATTATGGCATTTTATATAGTAGCCGCCCAACAGCAAGGCGTAAACCAAAAAGACTTGGCGGGAACTATACAAAACGATATCCTAAAAGAATTTATGGTACGAAACACTTACATCTACCCTCCACAACATTCTATGCGTATTATTTCGGATATTTTTAAATATACATCCGATCACATGCCCAAATTCAATAGTATAAGCATTTCGGGCTATCACATGCAAGAGGCTGGAGCCACTGCCGATATAGAATTGGCGTACACCCTAGCTGATGGTTTGGAATACATACGTAAGGGCATAGAAGCAGGTATGGATATTGACACCTTCGCCCCTCGCCTGTCTTTCTTTTGGGGTATTGGCATGAATCATTTCATGGAAATTGCTAAAATGAGAGCTGCTCGCATGTTGTGGGCAAAAATTGTTAAACAATTCAATCCTAAAAACCCAAAATCTTTGGCACTCAGAACCCATTGTCAAACCAGTGGTTGGAGTTTGACCGAGCAGGATCCTTTCAATAATATTAGTAGAACTTGTATTGAGGCCATGTCAGCAGTTATGGGTGGTACACAATCTTTGCATACCAACGCTTTAGACGAAGCCATCGCTTTACCTACCGATTTTTCAGCTAAAATTGCTAGAGATACACAGATTTACCTACAAAACGATATTGGCTTATGCCAAACGGTAGACCCTTGGGGCGGTTCATATTATTTAGAAAAGTTAACACACGACATCGCGCAAAGAGCATGGCAACACATAAAAGAAATTGAGGAATTGGGGGGTATGGCAAAAGCCATAGAAACGGGTTTACCTAAAATGCGTATTGAAGAAGCCGCAGCTAGAAAACAAGCCCGAATAGACAGTGGAAAAGATACAATAGTTGGTGTTAATGCTTACAAGAATAAAACTCAAGAAGAAGACTTGGATATTTTGGAGGTGGACAATACAGAAGTCCGTTTATCGCAGATAAAACAACTCCAAAAGCTCAAAAACCAACGCGATCAAGTCGCTGTAAAACAAGCCCTGGATGCCATTAGCAAAGCCTGTGAAAATGGGCAGGATAACCTATTGGCTTTGGCTGTAGAAGCCGCCCAAAAACAAGCTACTTTGGGCGAAATTTCGTATGCTTGTGAAACTGTTTTTGGTCGCTATCAGGCGAAAAACAATTCAATATCAGGTGTTTATAAGATGGAAATAGATGACAACCCACATTTTAAAACAGCTTTAGAGCTAAGTGCTACTTTTGAAAAGCAAAAAGGAAGAAGACCCCGTTTGATGGTCGCTAAGATGGGACAAGATGGCCATGATAGAGGTGCTAAAGTGATAGCCACCTCCTTTGCCGATTTAGGCTTTGATGTAGATATGGGCCCTTTGTTCCAAACGCCTAAAGAAGCCGCCAAACAAGCAATTGAAAATGACGTTCATATTTTAGGTATATCTTCTCTAGCAGCAGGACACAAAACCTTAGTGCCACAAGTCATTTTTGAACTTGAGGCTATGGGGCGTGGCGATATATTAGTTGTTGCTGGTGGCGTGATTCCACAACAAGACTACGATTTCTTATACCAAGCAGGAGTAAGTGGAATTTTTGGACCCGGAACAGTCATTGCCCAAGCGGCCATAGATATACTAAAACAATTAATCGATGAATAAGCTCAGTCAAAAGGTTATAGCAGGTAATCGTTCAGCATTGGCTAAAGCAATTACTTTAGTGGAAAGTACACTTGACGAGCATCAACAAGAAGCCCTCAGTATTATACAAGACATTTTACCCCATAGCGGACAATCTTTGCGTATTGGTATAACTGGAGTTCCTGGAGTGGGAAAAAGCACTTTTATAGAAGCCCTAGGAAAGCATCTTACAGCACAAGGTATTAAGGTAGCTGTTTTAGCCATAGACCCCTCTAGCGAAAAATCAGGTGGTAGCATATTGGGTGACAAAACCCGCATGCACGAATTGTCGGTTGATGAACTTGCCTTTATTCGCCCCTCACCAACAGCAGGTTCTTTGGGTGGCGTAACTAAGAAAACTCGAGAAAGCATACTTCTTTGCGAAGCTGCTGGTTATGAAGTCATACTAATAGAAACGGTAGGCGTAGGACAATCCGAAACAGCTGTTCATTCTATGGTAGACGTTTTTGTATTACTTATGTTAGCAGGTGCTGGTGACGAGCTACAAGGAATCAAACGCGGCATTATGGAAATGGCGGATATTTTGCTTGTAAATAAAGCGGATGGAGACAATCTTATAAATGCAAAAAAAGCGCAAGTACAATACAAAACAGCTTTGCACCTATTCCCTCCCGACCCAAACGGATGGACACCAAGGGTCGGCATTTGCTCGGCATTGGAAAAACAATACATTGACAAAACGTGGAAAACCATAGAGGCATATATTAATTGGACAAAAGAAAGAGGCGCATTACAAAGAAAACGTAAAGAACAAAATCGATATTGGTTTCACCAAATGATAAAAAATCGTTTAGAAAATGACTTTTATAGCCAAAACCAAAGTCAAATTACCAATCTAGAAAAGCAAGTTACAGAAGCTAAACTAAGCCCTTCACAAGCCTTGCGTAAACTTTTTTTGTGAAAAAAGGCGTCTTTTATATGCTAGGCTCCACCCTAGCTTTTGCTCTCATGCAAATATGTGTGAAATACTTACCTCATATTCCAGCACACGAACTAATTTTATTTCGTTCGATTATCTCTATTGTATTAAGTATAGCAATGATTCAAAAATTAGGCATACCTCTTTTGGGTAATAATAAAAAAATCTTACTAATGCGAGGTATTTTTGGTACTATTGCCCTATTGTTATTTTTCTACACTTTACAAAACATACCACTAGCTAGTGCAGTGACATTACAATACCTATCGCCTATCTTTACTGCCCTATTTGCGGCTGTCTTTCTCAAAGAAAAAATGCAAATGAAACAATGGCTTTATTTTGGTATTTCATTTGCTGGAGTAGCCTTGATAAAAGGTTTTGATGAACGTATTTCCCTAAGTTTTATGCTCATAGGCATTTGTTCAGCTATGTTTTCGGGTATGGCCTACACTTGCATTCGTCAACTTAGGGATACTGAACACCATATTGTAGTAGTTTTATATTTTCCCATGGTTTCCATTCCAATTATGTCAGTATTTTCATACATAAATTGGGTATCACCTAATGGAACTGACTGGTTCTTAATTTTACTTATGGGACTTTTCACTCAAATCGCTCAAATACTAATGACAAAAGGAATACAGTGTGGAGTTGCAAATAAGATGATTAGTCTTAAATACATTGGTACTATTTATGCTTTAGCAGTTGGCTTTGTAATATTTGGAGAAAGTTATGGTTTATTGAGTTTACTAGGAATTACAATGGTTATTTCAGGTGTTGTATTGAATTTATGGAAGAAAAAAAGTAAAAATTAGAATTTAAAAATTGTTTGATTAAAGAAATATGAGAATTATAAATATAAACATAATATTAAAATTTTTAATTGAAAATATTACTTAAATAAAAATGTGAAAATCAATATTTCTTAAGATTCAAATCTGATAGAAAAATTAAAGTTATATCAATTATCAGTGATTTCAAATTCTGTACGTCTATTATTGGCCCGACCAACTTTAGTATCATTACTGTCAACAGGTCGACTAGCTCCATATCCAATTGCTGTTATTCTATTTCCATCTACAGAACGAGAAACTAAATAAGCTCTTACAGCTTCCGCTCGTCTTTGAGATAACCTTTCATTATATGCATCATCTCCGACGTTATCTGTATGGCCTGAGAGCTCTATCTTTAGACTAGGAATGTCAGTCATTAGTTGTATCAATCGATCTAACTCTGAATATGAATCTATCTTAACCTCAGACTTACCAGTATCAAAAAATACGTTTCGCAGAGCAATTTTACTTCCGATGTTGATATTCTTCAATTCTACATCTTTATTAACCATATTATAAGCTGAACCCTCTGGTAAATTAAAGTTTTCTGAATGGAATAAATAACCTTCTGCCTCAACTGAAATACCATAATTTAATCCAGAAGGAAGAGACAATAAGAATTTACCCGTAGCACTATTAGATCGCATAACTGAATAGACATCTCCAGTAGTATTATCAAATATCTTAATTTCTGCTTCAATTGGTTCTTGTAATAAACCGTCCAAAATTCGACCTTTAAAGACAGTTAAACTATTAGCAACAGTCACCTCTACACTTTCAGGAATATAAGTTTCTTCAACAGGTGAAGCAATACTAGCGATAAGATTGTCCTCAGTAACCACTGACGGAATTTTAGGTTCACCCCAAAAAGTAGCACAATAAATATCCATACCTCCCTTACCAGAATCTCTATTTGATGAAAAGTAAGCTTTTTTACCATTAGCAGAAATACTAAAATACAACTCGTCATAAGGAGTATTAATAGGGTAACCCATGTTAATTGGTTCGTCCCAAAGTCCTAATTCATTTCGATGTGAAACAAAAACATCATAACCTCCTATAGATGTATGTCCTTGTGAACAGAAATACATTGTTTTGCCGTCCGGTGCCATATAAACCGACCCTTCGTGAAAGCCTGAATTTACCTCTTGTCCTGCACTTTGTGCCTTTCCCCAAAATTTTTCTTGCATATCTTTTTTACCACTAAAGCTTATATTTTTGTCACCACCATAGCCTCCATCTGTAATGAAATAGACTTTTATATCTTGAGGATCATAAGAAGCAAAGGTTTCATTTGCATCAGTATTTACCACTTTGGACATTTTTAACTTAGGTTCACTCCATTCAGTTCCGTTAAGTTTAGATTCATAAATGTCACTTTGATCATCGTTATATTTGAATAATAACATTCGTTGACCATCATATGCTAATGAAGAAGAAACATCATCACCATTACTATTTAGGCTGTTGAGTGATTTTAAAGATTGCCACTTTCTTTTTTTACGCTCAGCCGAGTAAATATCAAAATCGCCACTTTTGTTTGTATTAAAAATAATTTCTAAACCATCAGCTGAAATGCTTGGGGCAATATCATCATAAAATGAATTTAACTCTCTAACATTATCTACCCAAACTCTGGTTTTCTTGTTAAAAATTTCAGCACCACTCTTACTTTCCTTTATATGCTTTCTATTTAACTTTTTGTAAGGCTCTAATTCTTTATCACTCGCTAAGGTTCCAAAACGTAAAAATGACTTTTCAGCTTTTTCAAAATCCTGCTCCAATTGAAAAGCCTTTCCTAGCAAAAAATATATAAATGGCTCTGAATTATCTCCTGCTAGTTCCAAAGATTTCTTTAGAAAAGGCATGGCTTTATAGGGAGTATTGGTGTATAAATAAGAGTGACCTATTTTTCTATTTAAATCCGAATTATTTGGATTAAAATCATAAGCAGGCAAATAAAGTTCTAATGCTTTTAAGTAATCATTAGCAGCGTGTTCCATATTTAAGACTTTAGCTTTTCCTTTATCTAGCCATTTGTCACCAGACACCATATTAGCTTTTGCTTTTTCAAAACCTGACTTGTCATCTTTAAAATTACTTTTCTTAAAAGCAATATCTTGAGCTAATAAACCTGATGTTATTAGCAGAAATAAAAGTGTATAAAACTGTTTCATATTTTTGAATCTATTCACAATTATTAATGTAATATTCGTTAGCTTTTTCTATGCCTAATTTGTAAGCTTTTTGCCAATCTTGACATGCACCATCAACATCTCTTAACATTTCTCTGCTAATACCTCTGTTTAATAAAGCTGTAGGATTATTAGGCTGTAGTTCAATAGCTTTATTGAGATCTGCTAAAGCACCGGTATAATGTTCTTGTAAATGATATACTGCAGCTCTGTTACAAAGTGCTTTAGCGTAATCGGAGTTAAGCTCTAAAGCTTTTTTGAAATCAGAAAGTGCTAAGTCATATTCTTTTAATTCAAAATATACTGCTCCTCTGTTGTTATACGATATTTCATATTTGGGATTTGATTGTACAGCTTTTGTATAATATTCAATGGCTTTATCTTTTTCTCCAGCTTTACGATATGCACTTGCTAAATTATTTAAAATAAAGGCTTTTGGATCATATTTATATGCTTCTAAATAATCAGAAATAGCATTATTGTATTCATTGATGGCTCTGTAACAACTTCCCCGATCATTTAGTGCATAAGCATGTGATGGTTCTATTTCAATAGCCTTTGAATAGGCTTTGATTGCATTCGAATAATCTTTTTGTAAATAATAGATGACACCTTTATTATAAGCAGCCTCAACTCTGTCAGGTTCCAATTCTAATAAACGAGTATAATTAATTAAAGCAAGTTTATTTTTCTTCATTAGTTCATAACATTTCGCAATATTAAAAATGGCATCAAAATAATTACTATCAATAGAGAGCACGTTTTCAAAATGAGAAATGGCAGAATTATAATTTTCTAATTCTTTGTGTGATAATGCCATATTGAAATATGCGTTAACATTATTAGAGTCTAAAATAATAACCGATTCAAAAAAAACAATAGCTTCTTTAAATTTTGAAGAAGTAAAAGCTTGTGTTCCAGAATTATATAATTCTTGCACTTCCTGAATTAACGAATTTTTTGAATTTACTAGTGCTATTGAATCTCTAAATTGGATTTCTTCTAAAGTAAGAGTGCTGTCTGATTGCTGTTGTGCGTTTGCACAAAAAAAGCCTACAAAGAATAACGTAGACATAAAATATTTCTTCATTTTATTTTTTTTTAAAAATAAAAATTGTGTTTGATTCTAATTTAATTAAAAGCTAAAGTTTTTTACAATTTATTAACTATTACAAGTGGAAGAATAAACTAATATCTCAATATCTTCTTTAGTAAAAATTTTGAGTGATTTGTAATTTGTACAATTGTTTTCATTGGACTTTCTATGGGCATTATCACAGTTGGCCAATTTTTTACTCAGACTACAACTGCAAAAACTATATTTCTTATCTTTAAATAATTTTATTTTAATTATTAAGATTTTTTGTTTGTCATTTTTATTTTTGGTTTAACGTAAAATAAAAAAAATGATTTCTAAAAAAAACTATTTTTGCGAGATGAACAATTCATTTTCAAAAATATTTTTTTTAATGTTGGTTGTTTTACCTTTTGTAAGTTGTGAAACTCCAAAATCATTAACTAATAAGGGTAATAAATTCGCTAACAAAAATTTGTTACAAGATGCTAATTCACACTACATGAAAGCACTTGATAAAAAATCAGATTTTATTCCAGCTAAAGAAGGGCTAAAATCTACAGGACAAAAGCAAATCAATATTTATTTAGATGATTTTTTTAAGTCCAAAAACTTTGGTGATAATAGAGCTGCGATATATCATTACAGAGATGCAAATGAAATGAAAGAAAAATTAAAAAGGTACAATATAGACATAAATATTGCAAGTACATACACAGATGACTACAACAGCTTGGTTGATGATTACGTCAGCACCACATATTTTGAAGCTATGAACCTATTAGATAATGAAAATTTTCCTGAATCTGAAAAATTACTTAATGAGGTTGCACTTTTAAAGCCGAACTTCAAAGATGTTAATAATCTTAAAAACGTAGCTACTTATGAGCCAATTTACAGAAAAGCTAATGAATTTCTTGAAATAGAGAAATTTCGATCTGCCTATTTTGAGTATAATAAGATCCCTGAATCATACCAGAAAACACAACAAAGAAAAAAAATGGCTCTAGAAGCTGGACAATTTACTATTGCAATTGTAGAATTTCAAAATTCTACTCGGCAAAAAGGTGGCGAATCGGCTATATCGGCACAATTGAGCGATAAAATAATGAAACTTAATAATCCATTCATCAAACTTGTTGACAGAACTTATACTCAAAGTTTTATAGAGGAACAAATTTTAGGTCTTAGTGGTCAAGTATCACAAAATACCAACGCACAGGCAGGTAAGCTTGTAGGTGTAAAGTCTATAATTTCTGGAAAGCTCGTAACTTTTTCCAAACAAAAAAATCCAATCGTCACCACTGAAAAAAAAGCTTGGGCTGAAAGAAAAGTTCGTAAATATGATAAAGAAACTGATAAATATTTTTATGAAACAGTGTATGACAAAATAAAATACAAAGAATTTAAAGGAAATAATAGTGTACAAATAAGTTTTCAGTTTCAACTTATCTCTACAGAAAGTGGAGAAATACTTTTAACAAAACTAATTAATTTAAGCCGTCGTGATGAAGTACATTTTGCTGAATCAAACATCAACTATAAAAATATTTTACCAGGAAATTGGAGGTGGCAAACTAAACAAAGTCCAAACGATATTGTAGAGACTTCATATTCTCAAAAAAGAGCATTAAGAAATTTATTTAAGAACAAGAAAAATCTGCTATCAGTGAACGATTTAGCAAACGAAATCTATGAAGAAATTGCAACAGAGATAAGTCACATGGTTAATAATTACAATCCGGAAAATGAATAAACTTATCCTAATCCTTGCTAGCCTTTTTATATTTTCATGTCATTCTTCAAAACAAACTAATCAATTAGATGATGGCATTCCCTTTTGGGTAAAAGAATATCCTGTCTCTGACAGTCACTATGTTGGGGTAGGTATAGCTGACAGAAGTACTCACCCACAAGACTACATTCAAGTAGCGCAGCAAAATGCGCTTCAGAATTTAAGCTCTCAAATAAAAGTTAATATTTCTTCTCAGTCAGTATTTCTACAAATTGACAGAGAATATGGCTACGAAGAAGATTTTAAATCTAACATCCAAGTTAAAGCTAATCAAATGCTTGAGGGTTATGAATTGGTAGGCACATTCACTCAACAAAATGAACATTGGGTGTACTATAGACTCAGTAAACAGCTATATCAAGAAACTAGAAAGGCTCGAATACAAGAAGCGATTGAAGAGTCCAAATATTTTTTGAATAAAGCCATATTGTATTACACTCCTGCAAAAGAAAAATATATCTATTTTGTTAGAGCCTTAGATGTTTTAGAACCATTCCTTAGTGAGCCTTTAAAAACTCAATTTGAAAGAGAAAATGTTTTTTTAGGAAATGAAATTATTTCTAGATTTAGATCATACGTAGATGACTATCAAATCTTTTGCCAAAGTAAAAATATTAATGCTATGATTGGCAACTCAGTGGATAAAATTAAATTAAAAGTACAACTCAAAGGAAATCGAGTATCTGACATACCACTAATCACTTCATCAAATTTATTAGAAATTAAAGATATTAGCCAAAATACAGATACCAATGGTATTTTTATCACATCTGTACCCAAAATAACTAATGTTGAAAACATTCAAAAAATTGAAGTAGGTATAAATTTTCAGACTTGGCTGGACGAAGGAAGCGATAGTAATTTTATAAAAAATTTGTTCAAAGGGATTAAAACACACCAAATTAATGTGCCTATTTATGTATATACCCCAAAAATCTATGTACAATCTGAAGAGAAACATTTTGGTAAAAACAACAATAGTTCAGTCTTACGTTATGCTGTAGAATCAAATCTTAGTAAAATGGGCTTCTCTCCTATTGGCAATAAAAACGATGCTCAAATATTTCTTGAAATAAAAGCTGATACTAGAAAAGGTCTAGAAAAGAAAGGGCAAAAAATGTTTACTACATTTTTAGATATGAATGTACAAGCCAAAGACCTAAATGATAGAGTTATTTTTAGTAAAAATATAAATAAAATAAAAGGGATACAGTTAGATTTTCAAAAAGCAAATAACGAATCCTATCAGCAAGCTATCAAGAAAATAGAAAATACTGTTATTCCTGATTTTATAAATAGTTTTGTCAAAGAATGAAAAACTCGTTTGAAGACCAGTTTTCAATTAATATTTTTTTGTTATCAGTAACTATTTGAAAGCTTTTCCATCTCTTTTTCAAAAGTTTCTTTAAACTTTTCATAATTATAATCAGCCTTAATCTTTTCATCTTTAGATAGTCTTTCATGATACTTGGAAGCTAATTTTTCAGCAGCTAGCTCTAACGCCATGTAGCACTTATACTTTCCATCTGAGGTTTTAGTCATTTTTTCGCAAATTGTAATAACGCCATTTAAAGTTTCGTTAACAACAGTTCTACTCATTTCGTTAAACGTTTCCGTTACCTCTTCTTTGTTATTAAATTCAGTTGAACTTACATAATTATCACCAACTATTTTCATTGTAGAACTAATAGTTTTAGCCAATTCTGCCTGTGCATTTGAACGCGCTTTCTTTTTTGCAGTCATCTGATCCAAACTCTCCCCTAATGCATTGCCTCTAAAGGTGTTTTTATCTGAAAAATACTTTTCTCCAGAACAATACTGCTCTATTAAAACCTCTCCCTGATCTTCTACGCTCAAACCTTTATTAGTCTTGCAAGAATAAATTGTTGCTGCTGCAATCATCAATAAAATATAATTACTCAATTTCATAATTGTAAAAATTAGTTTGTGTCCAAATTTAAACTTTTTTATCTAACTTTTACTTTAAGTAACTTTAATTAAAATTTCTATCATTAGCATTTTAAGGTATTTTTTAACGATATTTGTAAAAATAAACCAAATTACAATTTATCACTCATGAAAAAATTTCTAATCATATCATTAGCTACATTACAAATAAGTAACATATTTGCGCAAATTCAAGTTGGCAACACTACACTAACTGAAAGAGAAGTTATAGGTGGTCTTGATGTTCCCTGGGAAATTAAGTGGGGACCAGATGACCATATATGGGTTACTGAACGTTCTGGAATTGTCAGTCGAGTGAATGTAGAAACTGGAGAACAACATATTCTATTAAATCTAGCTCCTCAATTATACGATCAATATGAATCTGGTCTTTTGGGTATGGAAATTCATCCTGACTTCAATAACGACGCTCCTTATGTTTTTATGGCTTACACCTACAACTCAGCAAGTGGTGCAAGTGAAAAAATTGTATACTATGAATACGATTTTGATAACGATATACTTGTAAACGAAACTATATTAATTGATGATATCGATGGTAACAGTACACATATTGGTTGTCGACTATTAGCAATAGACAATACAACTTTATTAGTTACTACTGGTGATGCGCAAGATTGGATGGCCTCCCAAGATATAAGTGCTCTCACAGGAAAAACACTTCGAATAGATATTGATCCTAATGGAGGTAACTTCGGTCAACCAAAGGCCGATAATCCATATCCTTACAGCTATGTGTGGTCAATTGGTCACAGAAATGCACAAGGCTTGGCATTAGGGCCAAATAATATTATCTACAGTTCTGAACATGGACCTAGTGGAGATGATGAATTAAATATACTATCTGAGGGTAATTTTGGATGGCCCAACGCACAAGGGCTTTGTGATAACTTACCATCTCCCAATGTTGGCGATTACGATTACGCCGAGGACTTATCCAGCTCTTACACAGAAACTCAATTTTGTAATGATAACAATGTTATCGAACCAATTTGGAGTACTGGTGCCTATGTAAATGGAAGTACTACTATAGCACCCTCAGATATTATTTGGTATGATCATCCTTCTATTCCTGAATTTCAAAATACTTTACTAATGACAGTATTGAAAGGAAAAAAATTAGTTCGTTTTGAATTTAATGAAAGTGGTGATGTTATAACTGGTGAAACTGATGTTGTTATTTTGAGAAATTCAAATAATCAGCCTTTACGTCTCAGAGACATATGTGTTAGCCCCGATGGTAAAATTTACTTGGCAACTAATGGATACTCCTGGCCAAGTCAAGGTCCCAATGAAATAATTGAACTCTACAATGCCGAATATGTGGCAGATATTACTTACAAGTGTTATTCTGATGGATGTGAGTCTACGACAGATGGAAGTGGCGAATACTCTTCTCTTGAAGATTGTGAATTAGCATGTAATGTTAGTAACATCGATGAAGTCAATAATCAGAGTATAAACTTCTATCCAAACCCCATTTCTAAAAATGAATTACTAAACTTCCAAAATTACAAAAAACCTTTCTGCTTAGATATCTATAATTTACAAGGACAAATTATTTACTCAAATAAATTACAGACAAAAAGTCTTTCAATAAAAGGTATGTTAGAAAGTGGTATATATTTCGTTAGTCGTAACAATGGTATGAATACTAAATTAATAGTTAAATAAGTTTGAAATACCTATTTATTTTCTATTTATTATTAGGCTTTACAAGCCTTTATGCACAATCATACGATAATCCTGAAAGTGTGGATTATGATAGTGATAGTCAGCGTTATTTTGTGTCTAACTCTAGTCAAGGTCAAATACTTTCTTATGATGCTTTAAACGATGAATTAGAAATTTTCGCCTCAGGTGTTGGCTCTGGCCCTCACGGACTGGAAGTTGTGGGTGAAGAATTATTTGCCTGTAGTGGCAGTTATCTCAAAGCATATAATCTTATTACTAAAGAACAAACTGTAATCGTAAATTTAGGTGCAACATTTGCTAATGGTATTACTCACAAAGGCAATAATATATTCATTTCAGATTTTGTTGGAAAAGATATCTATCGCTACAATAAGGTCAGCGGTAATTTCAATATTTATATAGAAAATCTACCCAAAACACCTAACGGTATTTTTTATGACGAAATACAAGATCGACTATTAGTAGTATGCTGGGGAAATAACGCCCCGGTTTATGAAATCAACATGACAGACTCTTCATACAGCATAATAACAAATACGAACTTAGGTAACTGTGATGGAATCACAATGGATAATAACGGAGATTTTTATGTTTCGGCATGGAGTAACAATGCAATTAGTAAATTTAATAGTGATTTTAGCGGTGGTTCTACTATTGTTGTTTCTAATATGAGCAACCCTGCCGATATATACTACAACAGAGCAACTGACACCCTAGCCATACCAAATTCCGGAAACAATACTGTTGTATTCGTAGATTTTAGCCCATCTTTTGCTTCATATATTTGTGTAGATAAAGGTTGTGTTGAACTTAGTGGTGATGACGGGGACTACTCCACATTAGAAGATTGTGAATTCGCATGTCTAACTACAAAAATTAAAGAAAAAGAATCTTCATCTAGCCTAATATTTCCGAACCCTGTAACAAATGGTGAGTCGATTACAATCAACCAAACAGAATCTGTTTCATTGTACACCTTGCAAGGTAAAAAAATATACGAAAAGAAAATGTATGGCAATTTTTCTCTCAAACTACCACAACTTGATAAAGGCTTTTATTTAATTAAAATTAATCAAGAAATAACAAAAATTATAATTAAATAAATTGCAATTCAAAAAGGATATTTAAAAGACCATTTTTAAATGTACTTGATTTGTATAAATTAGCGATGGATATGAAATGTACTATAACATATTTTTTAGTATTTTTTTTATTAGTGTCATGTCGTCACGATTTTGAAAGGCCTACATGGGAAACTGATATCAGTACACCATTGATACATACTAGTTTAGACTTTACCAACATAATTAATGACACTATTTTAAAATTTGATACTTTAAATGATAATAGCTTAAAACTACTTTTTCAAAAAGAAATAATTAACTACAGTTTTGATAGTTTAATTAATTTAAAACCTATAAGTACGACTAAAAATGTGAAGTTAGAGACTATCAACTTCTCAAATACAACAATTACTAATTCGGTAACATTGGGAAACTTAATTTCCTCAATAGATTTTGGCACATTTTTATTACCTAATGGCGGCACAGCAATTATTCCAGCTTACTCAGACTTACTTAATAACGTTTTTCCTATAGATGCAAATGAATATTTTGAAGAGATGATATTCACCGAGGGTAATATAGAATTAATAATTGAAAATGGACTTCCAACTGATTTGAGTAATGTTGTTATAGAACTTCGAAATGCTGGACAAAGTAACAACATTATTACAATGAATATTCCAACATTAGTTAGTGGCGAAAGTAAGACAACTACACAATCATTAGCTAATCAAACTTTATTTGGCAATTTAGAGGTAGAGATAATTAGTGCTGATATTGTTGGAACATCACCGAATGCTGTTACAATTGATTATAGCGATGCGTTAACATCTAAAATAATTATACGTGATATAGAGCTTCAAGAAGGTGTTGCAATATTCCCAAGTCAAGAAATTTTTGATGAAGATACCGTCGTTGCGTTTGATATTGGAGAAGTCAAACTAAAAAGGGTACTAGTCGCTGAAGGTGGTGTAGAAGTAGTAGGCGTAAGCACTATACAAGATACTCTGAAAATTGAGTATAAAATTCCTGGAACAACTTTCAATGGTCAGCCTTTTGAATTTTATTATGAATTACCACCAGCACCCGAGGGTGGATCAATTACTGAGACTAAGCTATTCGACTTTTCAGGATATCTAATAGATATGACAGGAAAATATGGGGATACCATAAACACAATATATACTGAATCTAGAGGCTGGATTGATTCATCTGGTGTTATAACTCATATTTCACTTGAAGACAGCGTATTTAATACTATTACGATAAAAGAGATTATTCCAGACAAAGCCTGGGGTTACATGGGCAAAGATACTGTCTATGAAAATCAAGAGTTGGATTTTAGTAATTTTTCTAGTTTTAATGGACAATTCGATTTAAAATTCACTGAAGTGAAATTATTAACTGAAAATTTCATTGGTGCTAATGCCGATATAAAAATTAATAATTTTAAAAGTATTAATGACCAAAGTGAAATTGAATTAAATAGCGATATTTTATCCTCAATCATAAATATTAATGCAGCTTCTGAAAATCTGAACTCTGGTCATGAAGTAAATTCAAGTACTATTGAATTAGTATTCGATGAAAAAAATTCTAACATAGACGAACTTATAGAAAATAAACCCAAAACTATAGGTGTAGATTTCGAAATATTACTCAACCCTAATGACAATCAAGAAGATGGTTTTTTGTTCAGAAACTATGGAATAAAATCAGAATTACAGATTGAAATACCCTTGTCCTTTTCTGGCTCAAATATAATTTTGAAAGATACTTTAGATGTTTCTTTTTCAATTGACAATATTCAACAAGGTTCGTTATCTTTATTAGTGCAAAACAGTTATCCAATCGATGCTGAAATTAAAATGATTTTAATGGATGAAAATAATTTGGCTCTCGAAAATCTTTTTTCTGAACAAATTGTTCAAGCAAGTGAAGTTGATGCTTTCGGTAAAACAATTTCAAGTACCTCAAGTGAATTACACTTTCCTTTTAACAATATCAGCGAAAGCTTGTTGTCATGTAAAAAGATAGCTTTTGAGGTCAAGCTCGACACACAGCCTTCAAATCAATTTATCACTATATATGATTACTACACAATGGATTTAAAACTTGTTGCCAAATTCAATTATTACTTAGAATAATGCCAAAGTACTTTTTGATTTTATTGTTATTTCTTAATTTATCGGTTTATTCACAGGAAAGTTCAGTTGAGTTTAAAACAGACATAGGTTTTTTCAATAACAACATAAATGCAGAATTGCTATTTCAGTCTTTTGGATTTTTGGATGAAACTGAAAAGTACAATATTTTAAATGTTCTAAAATCAAAAAATAATATTGCTTTCGAAATGAATAATTCTTTTAGGTACAAAAATTCAAAAGAATGGGGACTTAGTCTTTCTAATAATGTTGGAGCATATGCAACCTACTCAAAATCGTTAGCACAATTAATTCTTTTGGGTAATACTCCATTCAAGGGTGAAAATTTAAAGCTGGACCCAATTGATATCACGGCATTTAATTATACTCAACTAAAATTTTTATATAAATGGAATAAAAAAATAGAAACAAACGTAGGATTAATTTTAGGACATCATTTATTAAATGCTAATGTTAACAAAGGGTATTTTTATACAGACTCACAAGCTTCCTTTATTAATTATGAACTAGATTATGAAGCTCACTTTACTAATTCAATAGATTTGAGACAAAATCCATACAGTAATAATGGTTATGGTGCATCATTTGGCATGCGCTACAAAGAAAGTATAGATAAAGGATCAATTCAAATTACAATAAGTGATATAGGGTTCATCAACTGGAATAAAAAAACTACCAACATATATATTAAAAATCAATATGAATTTGAAGGAATATATGTTGACAACTTCATAAACTTCAATGATAGTATCATAAGAAATGAAATTGATAGCCTTCAATATAATTTACAAGTCAATACAAAAGAAAGTTTTATATGGAAAATTCCTACAAGATTATCACTTAAAATTAATCAATCTTTAAACTCATCATTTATTCAAACATATTCTATTACTATGGATCATCGAATTAACCTATACAATACTCCAAGATTTGCTATAGAAATTAGTAAAAAAATAAAAAAACATAATATGACATTAGGTTATCATATTGGAGGTGTAGAACATATAGGTTTTCAATTCAAATACTTCTACTTGGGAGAAAAAAATCAATTATATATTTGTACTAAACAATTTAATTTTGGTATACCATCATTAAGCTATGGTCTTCATGTGGGCATTGGAATTAAAAGAGTGTTTTCCAGAACTAACTAAATTTTAAATTAAAAATAAAGAAATTTTATGTATGGTCGTTTAAATTTTTAATTCTGCCAAATAATATTGTTATAATTATAGAATAATTAAAATTTTCAAAAAATAATCAAAATCATTTTATTCTAAAAGCTGTCCTTCTGTTGCGAGCTCTACCTTGTTCAGTATCATTATTAGAAATTGGTTGACTTGGACCAAAACCTTTAAATGTCATTCTTTTGGAGTTAATTCCATTATTAACAAGATATTCAAAAACAGCCTTGGCTCTATTTTCAGAAAGCATTAAATTATGGGATTCTGCGCCGATATTATCTGTGTGTCCTTCTATCTCAACTTCTAAATTTTCATTGTTCTCCATAAAATTTAGTAAGGTATTCAGCTCTACTTCAGATTCACTTTTCAAAGTGTAGGCATCAGTATCAAAGAATATATTTTTCAATACTATTTTACTACCCTTATCAATAGGTTGTAAAGCAATATCTAAGCTAAGTGCTTGTAATGCACTTTGGTTATCTAGGGAAAAATTTTCAGAGTGAAATAAATAACCATCTTTGAAAATATTAACAGCATAATTTGCATTAGCTGGTAGACAAGTAAAAAAATCTCCTGTTTTTGTATAAGTAAATGAAGATATCATAACATGAGCTGTAGCTAAATCAATAATTTCAACTTTTGATTTTATCGGTGTTTTAGTTACAGCATCAAAAACCTTAGTATTAAGATAAGCTACTTGCTGTGATTGCATTTCTTTAGGTAGATGAAACCAGAAAATATCTTCTTGACCGAAACCTGATTTATCAGAAGCAAAATATGCTGTTTTACCATCTGAACCAACAATAAGACTATTTTCAACACCTAAAGTGTTGATAGGATAACCTAAATTAATGGGGTTTTGCCAACTGGCGGCAGGATAATCTCTTCGAGTTAAAAACAAATCAAAATCACCTAAACCCGGGTGCCCATTAGATGCAAAATATAAGCTTTGGTTATCGGTATGTATAAAGGGTGACATTTCATCGTATGGGGTATTGATAGTAGATCCCAAATTGACAGGTGTAGAAAAGGTACCTTGCTCAGAAAGTACACTTTTCCATATATCCATATCGCCATAGCCTCCTGGTCTGTTACTCACAAAATAAAGCTCTCTGCCATCTGGTGAAATAGTAGGCTGTGATTCCCAATGTTTACTATTAATGTTAGGTCCTAAATTTCTAGCTTCAGACCATTGTCCGTTTCTCATAATACTATAATATATATCGCAACGACCTAATCCATCATCTCGATCGCAAGCTGTAAAAAATAGAAGATTCCCACTAGGAGCTAAACACTGGGCTCCTTCATTTCCGATAGTATTGACAGATGATCCCATGTTTTGACATTTAGTCCACTTACCATTTATAAATTCGCTTTCATAAAAATCTTCTGAAATAATATTTTTATATGGGCTCCTTCGAGTAAAAACAAATAACTTTCCATCAGCAGAAATACTAGGTAAATATTCTTCCCATTCACTATTTATTGCATTTCCCATATTTTTAAAATCAAAAGTCTTAGGGTTGGCTATCGCATTGATTGAAAAATCACAGTTTTTAATTTCTTTTTTAGAAGATTTTCTTTTTTCTAAACTCTGATTCTTAAAAGTTAAAAAATGATTAAATGCTGTTTTAGCTTCTAAGTAATTTGGTATTTGCATGTGTAACATACCTACTTTCCAATAACCCCACGCGTTGTTAGTGTTATTATCTGAAATACCTTTTAAGTAATTTTCAATTGCCAATTCTATGTTACCATTTTCTTCTTCAATCTGACCTAGCAGTAAATATGAAGGTAAATAGTTGGTATCATGTCGTATTGCCGATTGAACTAATTCTTTAGCTTTTTTGTCGTTACTCTCCTCATAAAACTTTACGGCTTTGTCATAAGCTTTTTTAGCTTTTGTGGTATTTTGTGACAACAGCATAGCAGGAATAAACAATAATATAATAAGAAGGTTTCTCATTTTAATGAGGTATATGTTAGGGTATATTCATGTACTTATGTAATTGTAAGGATATATTCCATTTAGGATTATTCATCACGTAATCGACTATTTTTGGCATCATCTTTTTATACTTGCTCCATTCAGGCTGTAAGTATAATTTACAATCTGAAGAACATTGATTAGCAAATTGTTCTGCCCATTTAAAATCATTACTACTATATATAACAACTTTTAACTCATTTGCCTCAGAAATTATTGTTTCTTTAGGAGGACATTTTTTCTTAGGCGATAAACAAATCCAATCAAAATTACCACTTAATTGATGAGCTCCTGAAGTTTCTAAGTGAACTTTCATTCCATTTTTGTGAAGAATGTCAGTAAGTGGTAGCATATTCCACATCAAGGGCTCACCTCCAGTAATAACAACTGTTTTAGTAGGATAAGTTAAAATTTGATTCATCATATTACTAACTTCTGTTGGTGGATGTAAATTTGCGTTCCAACTTTCTTTGACATCACACCAACCGCATCCTACATCACAACCACCTATCCTTAAAAAGAATGCCGATTTACCCGAGTGGTAACCCTCACCTTGAATAGTATAGAAGGCTTCCATAAGAGGTAACATTTGCCCCTCAGCGACTAATTTTTCTTGAATATTATTCATTCAACAAATCCTTTTACAGCGTAAAGTGTATTTTTTAAAAGCATAGCAATAGTCATTGGTCCTACTCCACCCGGTACAGGAGTTATAAAATCGCATTTTGGGGCAACATGTTCATAGTTTACATCTCCTTTTAACTTCCACCCACTTTTGGTTTTGTCCGAATTTACCCGAGTAATACCAACATCAATTACACATGCACCTTCCTTTACCATATCGTCGGTAATATATTCGGCACGCCCTAGCGCAACAATAAGAATATCGGCCGTTAGGCATAATTCTTTGAGGTTGGTGGTTCTACTGTGTGTTAAAGTCACGGTACAATTACCAGGGTAGCTATTTCTTGCCATAAGGATACTCATAGGTGAACCAACGATGTGACTACGCCCTACCACAACGCAGTGTTTACCCACAGTATCTATATTGTATCGCTTTATCAATTCGACTATACCAGCAGGTGTGGCAGGAAGAAATGTAGGTAAATTTAGTGCCATTTTCCCTATGTTTTGAGGATGAAAACCATCGACATCTTTGGAGGGCAATATGGTTTCAGTAATGGTCATTTCATTGATGTGCGAGGGTAATGGCAGTTGTACAATTAAACCATCGATATTGGCATCCTTATTTATTTTATTGACTTCTGCTACTAATTCATTTTCTGTAATACTTTCATCAAAACGCAATAAAGTAGAATCAAAACCAACCCTTTCACAAGCTTTTACTTTAGCACCCACGTAAGTTTCACTAGCTCCATTGTTGCCAACCAAAATAGCTGCTAAATGTGGTTTCTTCTTGCCCTTATCTATTAAAGCCTGAACTTCTTGAGCAATCTCTTGCTGAATATCTAAAGAAGTTTGTTTCCCGTCTATTACCTGCATAAAATTTGTATTACATACGTGGCATACCGCCTTTATTTTTCATCATTTGCATCATCTGCTTAGCACCACCGCCTTGCATCATCTTCATCATCTTGCCCATTTGTCCAAACTGCTTTATCAACTGATTGACTTCTTGTATTGAAGTACCACTACCATTGGCAATTCGCTTTCTTCGGCTACCATTCAAAATTTTAGGGTTACTTCTTTCCTCAAGAGTCATGGACTTTATCATAGCTTCTATTCCTTTAAAGGCATCATCATCAATATCCACCCCTTTTAGAGCTTTGCCCATTCCAGGTATCATGCCCATCAAGTCTTTCATATTTCCCATCTTCTTGATTTGCTGAATTTGCTTTAGAAAATCATCAAAGCCAAATTGGTTCTTGGCAATTTTCTTTTGCATCTTACGGGCTTCTTCTTCATCGAATTGCTGTTGAGCCCTTTCAACTAAAGAAATAACATCACCCATACCCAAAATACGACTAGCCATTCTATCTGGGTGAAATACGTCCAAACCGTCCATCTTTTCACTCGTACCGATAAACTTAATCGGCTTATCTACAACCGAGCGAATTGTTAAAGCAGCACCACCACGAGTGTCACCATCTAACTTAGTCAAAACGACACCGTCAAAATTTAACCTCTCATTAAATGCTTTGGCCGTATTAACAGCATCCTGTCCAGTCATCGAGTCCACAACAAATAATATCTCATTAGGATTAGTGGCTGACTTGACAGCAGCTATCTCATTCATCATTTGTTCATCTATGGCTAAACGACCTGCTGTATCGACAATAACCACATTATGATTATTTTTTTTGGCATGTTTTATAGCGTTTTGAGCAATCTCAACAGGTTTTTTATTCTCTACTTCCTTATAAACTTCTACGCCTACTTGCTCTCCCAATACGCCTAGTTGGTCAATAGCGGCTGGTCTGTAAACATCACAAGCTACCAACAAAGGCTTTTTGTTTAGCTTAGTTTTTAAGTGAAGGGCTAACTTTCCCGTAAACGTAGTTTTACCAGAACCTTGCAATCCCGCTATCAATATTACTGTGGGATTATCATCTAGATTAATTTCAGATTTGGAGCTACCCATCAATTCAGCGAGTTCATCACGCATAATCTTGGTAAGCAATTGACCAGGCTCAACAGCAGTAAGTACTTGCTGACCTATAGCTTTTTGCTTAACAGATGCTGTAAACTGCTTAGCAGTTTTAAAATCCACATCGGCAGATAACAATGCCTTACGGATTTCTTTCATAGTCTGTGCTACGTTAATTTCCGAAATACTACCTTGCCCTTTGAGGACTTTAAAGGCTTTTTCTAATTTTTCTGATAAATTTTCAAACATATTTTTTACATTCTATCGGGAACATTTACCCCTAATAATTTCATACCTGTTTTACTTACTCGAGCTACCATTTGGCAGAGTGCTATTCTAAATGCAACTTGGTTTTTATCTTCGCCAATCAAGATAGGAACATTCTGATAAAAACCATTAAACCCTTTAACCAAATCATATACATAGTTGGCTATTAATGCTGGACTGTATGATTTGGCAGCCTCTTGAATGATAGTTGGAAAATCGTTTATCTGCTTTAAAAGAGTTCTTTCTTTCTCCGTTAGTTCTAGCCCCTCTAGAGCATAGTCAACTTCTTTGTTGTACTTTTTAACCATAGTTTGAATACGAGCGTGAGTGTATTGAATAAAAGGCCCCGTATTGCCGTTAAAATCAATAGACTCTTTGGGATTAAATAACATGCGTTTTTTAGGGTCTACCTTTAGCATAAAATATTTCAATGCTCCAATACCAATATTCTCATAAAGCAATTCAGACTCTGAATCGCCCATACCATCAAATTTTCCTAAATCTTGAGCAATACCTTTGGCAGAATCTACCATTTCTTGCATCAAGTCATCGGCATCAACAACAGTACCTTCTCTGGATTTCATTTTACCAGAAGGTAAATCTACCATGCCATAGGATAAGTGGTAACAGTTTTTGGCCCAGTCGTAACCTAATTTATCAAGGATTAAGAATAAAACCTTGAAATGGTAGTCTTGTTCGTTACCTACCGTATATGCCATGTGTGAAAAATCAAAATCTTGATGTCTCTGTATAGCAGTGCCAATATCTTGTGTCATATATACAGCTGTTCCATCAGAACGTAATAAAATCTTCTCGTCAAGACCATCTTCTGTTAAATCTATCCAAACTGAACCGTCGTCTTTGTTGAAGAATGTACCCTTGTCTAAGCCTTCTTGTATAACAGCTTTTCCAAGAATATAAGTGTCGCTTTCGTAATAATTCTTATCAAAGTTAACACCCATTCTATCATAGGTCGAAGCAAAACCATCGTAAACCCAATTATTCATTTTCTCCCATAGTGCTATTACCTCGGCATCTTTGGCCTCCCATTGACGCAACAACTCTTGAGCTTTTTTGAATAATGGTGCTTGTTTTTCAGCATCTTCTTTAGACATACCACTTTCCACTAATTCAGCTTGTTCTGCTCTATAATACTTATCAAAAATGACATAGTATTTTCCAACGAAATGATCTCCTTTTATCTGAGTAGACTCAGGAGTTTCACCATTTCCATACTCCAACCAAGCAACCATAGATTTACAGATATGAATCCCTCTATCGTTAATGATTTGTACCTGTTTTACTTTTTTTCCCGCTGCTTGTAATATATTGGAAACAGATGCACCTAAAAGAATATTTCTGATATGCCCCAAATGAAGGGGTTTGTTAGTGTTTGGAGATGAAAATTCTACCAAATGTATTTGTGAATCGTCTGAATGTTCAACACAACCAAAGTTCTCTGAATCAAAAGCAATTTGAAATTGCTTGAGCCAATAGGAGTTGTCAATACTTAAATTTAGAAAGCCTTTAACGACATTATAGTCCGAAACGAGTGCTTCATTTTCTTTCAGATACTGACCAATATCATCAGCTGTTTGCTCTGGGCTTTTCTTTGAAACTCTTGTTAGTGGAAAAACCACTAATGTCACATCTCCTTCAAATTCCTTTCTTGTTTTTTGAAACTGAAGGTTGGTCTTATCAGCTTGATAAAGTGACTGTAAGGCTAACTCTATAACTTTATGTAATTCTTGCTCTATCATTTAGATTTAGGTAAAAATATTTCTGCCATCATACATCTTGCACTACCACCACCACAAGCCTCTATGGTGTCCAATGAGCTGTTTATGATTGGACAATGCTTTTCAATCTGACTAATCTGTTCTGGGCTTAAACTTTTGTAGGCAGAATCTGACATTACCAAATAAGGCCTATCTCCCAAAACCTGTAACATATTACCAGCAAAATGTTGTTTTTGTTCTTCTGATATTTCTATGATTTCCTTATCGGTTTCTTCTAACACTTCTATAACATGAGTACGCTCCTCTAATTCATCAATAGTATCTAAACAAACTACTGCAAAATTATCTGCTACACACATCATTACGTTAGTGTGATATATCGCTAATCGTTCGCCATTGACATCTTGATTGGCTGTAAAACAAACGGGCTTGTAACCAAAAACATCGCAAAACTGAATCACTGCTTGTTCGTCTGTTCGTTCAGAGATGGCAGCATAACAATATTTATTTTCTCTATCTAATATCATACTACCTGTTCCCTCTAAATACCTATTGTATTCTTCAAATTCGGTAAAGTCGTGTATCTGCTCGATATGAAATCCATAATCATCAACCAAGATATCAAAAATATCTTCTCTACGTTCTGTACGTCTATTTTCAGCACACATAGGATACAATCCTATACCCCCATCTCTATGAAAAGACACCCAATTATTAGGGAAAATAGAGTCTGGTGTGTCAGGCTCTTTAGTATCAGGAACTACAATTACATTCACATCTTTGGATCGTAATTTATCTACAAAGGCATTGAACTCTAAAAGAGCTTTTTCCTGAGTGGCTTGAGGTGACAAACCGTCTAATACTTTTTGATAGTAATTATTAACAGCAGTTTGATCGTTAAAGCGAAAACTTACTGGCTGAATCATTAGTATGTGCTGTGTTATTTGACTCATTTTCTTCTCAATGGTAGTGTTGAACAGCGCAAAAGCCCCTCCATCTTTGCAATTTCAGCATAGGGTACTTCTTCTACAGTAATTCCTTTATTTCTTAATTCTTTGTTTAATCTTTCAAAACCTTTTTCTGATATCACAACTTGAGGTGAGATAGAAAATATATTAGAATTCATTTGATACATTTCATCTCTACTAATAAATATGATATTGTCTTCTCCAAAATGACTAATTAAAAAATCAATATCTGATTGATTTTTGAAACCCTCTTTGTACATAATAGCATAGTGTTGTCCGACAGACTGAAAACAACAATCCAAATGCAAAGCATTATCTTTTGGGTTGTCATCTGATTTTTTAAGTTCAAAACCTTTTACTTTTTTATGCGGAAAGGAATGCTGTAAAAAATCAACTGCGCTTCTGTTAGTTCTTGCCACTTGATACTTATGAAAATCCAATTCCTCTGAGTAACCCACAAATATAAAGTCGTCACACAACATTACATCGCCACCTTCTACTCTTGCATCATTAGGCATTGGGATGATGTTTTCAGAACTTAAATTTTCTATTAATGTGTCTAATGCTGAAGCTTCTTCTTTCCTATCTTCAATGATATTAGGCACAATAAATTTGTTATCAATAACAAAAGCTATATCTCTTGAAAAAATTTGATTTAAACCCTCAATATTCCTTGGTCTAAAAATCTCTACGCCATACTTTAAAAGAACCGATTTGACCGCATTCATCTCGTTAATAACATTTTGCTGTGTAGGAAAAGTGCCTTTCAAAACGTGTTCTCTAGACTTTGGATCATAGCAATCTTCGAGTTTAGGTGTGCCACCAAAACTATCTGGCAAACCTAGAACTACAGCCTCTAACGGATTAGTTTCATTGTGTAAATTTAATGCTATCATCATTTTTCAATGAGTCGCAAATTTAACTATACTTTAGGGTTTAATAAAATCTTAAGGATGATATTATTTGCACCCATAAATTTGAATATATTTGAAATGTATTTAATCTAAAATGAAAGATAAATTTCTAACATACCATTGCAAAAACAGAATTGGCTTCATCACTATGGTTCGAGCAGAAAAAAGAAATGCTCTAAATCCTCAGCTTGTTAAAGAATTAAAAAATTCTTTTGAAACTGCCGAAAAAGATGAAACATGTAAAGTGATTGTATTACAAGCACAGGGCCAAGCATTTTGCGCTGGTGCCGATTTGAAATACTTGCAATCCTTACAATCTTTTTCTCACCAAGAAAATGTTGCCGATTCATCAAGTCTAATGCAGTTGTTTAAACAAATTTATACCTTGGAGAAGGTAGTCATCGCAAAAATACAAGGACACGCAATAGCAGGTGGTTGTGGCTTGGCTAGTGTTTGTGACTTATCCATTGCATCAGATGATGCTAAATTAGGCTATTCTGAGGTCAAAATTGGATTTATCCCTGCTATAGTAAGTGTGTTTTTACTACGAAAAATTGGCGAAAGTAAAACTAAAGAACTATTACTTACTGGAAAAACTATATCAGCTACAGAAGCTGTAAGTATTGGATTAATAAACCAAGTAGTTAATAAGGATGTTTTAGATGATACAGTACATAATATAGCCGAAAAGTTATGTCATCAAGCCTCTATACAGTCTCTAGCAAGTACTAAGAAATTGATAGCAAATCTACAAAGTATGTCGCTAGAAGATGGTCTTGATTATGCCATAGAAGAAAATGCAAAAGCTAGAGTTAATGAAGACTGCAAAAAAGGTATTGACTCCTTTCTCAATAAAGAAAAAATAAATTGGTAGAATTCCTATTGAATGAAAAAGAAAAAGACAAAAGAAAACATCTTTAAACGCCTTGTACAAAAGTTTAAAATTGAAGATGATAGAACGAAAAAGATAATTGGCTTTTTACTTCTATTTTTTTCTATTTATATGTTTACAGTTTTTGTATCCTATATCATCAACGGTAATATTGACCAAGACAAAATAGGTAAGCTAACTGATGATATTAGTAATTTTGGTGGAGTGTTTGGAAATACTTTGTCTCATTTATTTTTGCGTAATTACTTTGGCATTTCTTCTTTAATTATTCCTATTTTGTTTTTAAATTGCGGCTTATCACTAGTCTTTGACAAGACATTATTTTCTGTAAAAAAAGGCTTTTCACTTGGTATTCTAGCTATAGTTTGGATTTCTTTGTTCTTTGGCTTTTTCACATCTCATTCAATTTTAGGTGGAGTATTTGGTAATGAAATGAATGATTTTCTTGATTTAAGAATAGGAAAAATTGGAAACGGGTTTTTTATTTTTCTATCCTTATTAACTTTCATCATCATACGATTTAATCCAAAATTTAAATTCAATAAAAATAGTAATGACAAGCAAGAATTGACAGAAAATAATGAAATAACTGATGAAGAATTAAGTTTTTCCGAAGAAGTAGATTTTCAGGAGGAAGTACAAGAACCCATTATCGAGCCGATTAGTCAGATAGTTAATCAGCAAACAGAAGAAAAGAAAGAAGAAATTACTCCAGACATAAAACAAAAAGAAAGTAATGATTTAGGAATTGAAGTTCATATCAATGAAGAAGATACTTTGAGTCAAAAAGACATCAAAACAAAACTAGAAGAACTCAGTGATTATGACCCTAAGCTTGATCTTTCTAATTACAAAATACCTGCAGTAAATTTATTAAATGACTATGGCTCTGGTAAAATAGAAATTGATAAAAGTGAATTAGAGGCCAACAAAAATAGAATTGTCGAAACACTAGCAAATTACAAAATAGGTATTTCATCTATTAGTGCAACTATTGGACCAACCATAACGCTTTATGAAATTGTTCCGGAAGCTGGAGTGCGAATCTCTAAAATCAAAAACTTAGAAGACGATATTGCACTTAGTTTATCGGCCTTAGGTATTCGTATAATTGCCCCTATCCCTGGTAAAGGAACTATTGGTATTGAAGTACCCAATCAAAAACCAGCGACAGTATCTATGAAAGCTGTAATATCATCAAATAAGTTTCAAAATTCTGAAATGGAATTACCTGTTGCTTTTGGTAAAACAATTTCAAACGAAACCTTTGTCGCTGACTTAGCCAAAATGCCTCACCTTTTAATGGCAGGTGCTACAGGTCAAGGTAAATCGGTTGGTTTGAACGCCATATTAGCATCATTACTTTACAAAAAACACCCTGCGCAAGTCAAATTTGTATTGGTAGATCCAAAGAAAGTGGAACTCACATTATTCAACAAAATAGAGAGACACTTCTTAGCCAAACTACCAGACTCCGAAGAGGCAATTATTACTGATACCAAGAAAGTAATTAATACCCTTAATTCCTTGTGTATTGAGATGGATCAACGCTATGATTTACTACAAAATGCTCAATGCAGAAACATTGTTGAATACAACAAGAAGTTTATTGCTAGAAAATTAAACCCTAATGACGGGCATAAATACTTACCATATATAGTCTTGGTTATTGACGAATTTGCCGACCTTATTATGACAGCCGGTAAGGAAGTAGAAACACCAATTGCACGACTAGCTCAACTTGCTAGAGCTATTGGAATACATTTAATAGTAGCTACTCAACGCCCATCAGTAAATGTGATTACAGGAATTATTAAAGCTAATTTCCCTGCACGTGTAGCCTTTAGAGTAACATCAAAAATTGACTCTAGAACAATTCTAGATGCTGGAGGTGCCGACCAATTGATTGGTCGTGGTGATATGCTTATTTCTCTAGGTAGTGACTTAATACGATTGCAATGTGCATTCATTGACACTCCAGAAGTAGAAAAAATCACCGATTTCATAGGCAACCAAAGAGCCTATCCCGAAGCCTTTTTACTACCTGAATACGTTGGAGATGCTGAGGGTGGCACTGGTGATGCTAACTTAGATGACAGAGATGTTATGTTTGAAGAAGCAGCTCGAGTTGTCGTACAACATCAGTCTGGTTCTACTTCACTCATACAACGTAAATTAAAACTAGGCTACAATAGAGCTGGAAGGATTATTGATCAACTAGAAACAGCTAGAATTGTAGGTCCTTTTGAAGGAAGTAAAGCTCGTCAAGTACTAATTCGTGATGAAATGGCGTTGGAAGAAGTATTAAAACAATTAAACAACTCTAATTAAATTATGAAAAAGCATTTTTTTATATTCTTTCTACTTCCTTGTATAGTTTTAGCACAAGACCAAAAAGCAAAAAGTATTTTAGAACAACTAAGTGATAAGACCAAATCATACACTTCTATAGAAGCAAAATTTACTAACACTTTTTATAGCTCAGTAACAGATATTAATGAGTCACAAAGCGGCACATTATTCATAAAAAATGATTCGTATAGAATTGAGATGAAAGAACAAACTATAATTTGTGATGGAGAAACAAATTGGATTTATCTTCCGGACGATAATGAAGTAAATATTACAGAAATAGAAAATGATGAAAACGTTTTAAATCCCTCTGAAATTTTTACCTTGTATGAGAACGGATACAAGTATAAATTTATAAATGAAGACAACAAAAAATATCACATTGATTTATTCCCTGAAGAAAGTGGTCCTTTTTCTAAAGTTGAATTATTCATAAATAAATTTAACATGCAAATAAGTTCTTTTACTATAATTGATAAACAAGGCAGTCATTTTAAATACATTATTGATTCATTCATTACAAACCAAGAAATTAATGATGATTTTTTCATGTTTAAAACATCAGACTACCCCAATGTAGAAGTTATTGACTTGAGGTAGTCATTCTAATTTAGCTAAATCAAATTTCAGTTTGGTTTACTATACAAGTGATTTTCATACAAAAGACCAAAATAAAATCTTTCATAATTTAATTTACAGTTAAGCTATAACTTTTTTAATTTAATTCTTGTGTAGCATAAAAAAATAACCTTTTCTGTGTATGAATAACAGAGAATATTTGGAATAATATGGTTTTAAACAAAATTTTATTCTTAGTTATTGAAGTCTAATCTATATTTTTTAAAATCTATTTTACTATTATTCTTTCAAAATTATTATAATTTATGATGTTGAATTTCAAATTTGAATTGAATGATGTATTTGGAAAAGTTTTAAAATCTAATAATTTGCTAAATTCATCAGACAGAAAATATAAACATTGTTGATAGGCTGAATAAGCATATTTCTGAGGGTAAGCAAAATATTTCTGGTAGTAATTTAAAAGAAATTCTAAATAAAATGTGGTGTCATCATTATTAAAAATTGATGGTAAATGTACATTTAAATTTACCAAATCATTATAATCTAAATTATCAAATCTATTCCACGTATTCAGACCAAAGATTGTAAATAAAGTATCCTCCATACTTGCTAGAGTTGGTAATAATCTGCTTACAAATGAGCGATCATTTGATGGAATTAATATAAAATTTTCATCTTTTTTTAGTTTACTTTTAATAAAATTTCTATCAATTGATTGACTATTTTCAAAGGTATATATTGTGCATTTTCCTTTTTTATATTGAAAACTCAATTTCTTTTTGGCATATGAAATTAATGAATCTTCTTTTTGCTGTCCAATAATAATTAACTCCTCATAATTAAATGATTTTACTAGAAAATTGATCATAGCATCAATTTGTGCAATCGATATTGGAACAGTTTGATAAACATTCCTGTAATTATTTTTAACGCTCATGTAAGAAAGAGGAGAAATAAGCTTTTTATTTTTATCGAAGCCGTAAAAGCCTGCTAATTTTTCGAATTGTCTAATAAAGATAGGCCCAAAAATATATTCTCTATCATAAAGAATATTGGATTCAAGTATATTAGTAAACACAGAATCGTTAGGAATATCCAAAACCATTAAATCAATTTCATAACCTAATTTATTTATACTATCAATAGCAAGTTGAAAACCGAAATAAAAATCTATTGCAACCTTAGACTTGGGGTATATAATATTTTTGTTATTGATTGCTAAAGAATCGTTAAAATCCAAATAAAAAGGCAGTAATAAAGCCACTTTGATTTTTGTAGTATCATGTTCATAGGATGGAAGATTTGAAATATGAAAATCTGAAATAATTTTGTTTTTTTTGGAAAGTGTATCCGAAGAAACTGATTTTGTTGACTGAGATATTATATTACCATTTGATTTTACTATGTTATAATTTAAAGGAACTAATAATTTAAAGCCAACTTTTAAACCTTGAAGAACCGCTGGGTTAGAAATAACTAAATCATTTAACTCAGCATTATATTGTCTTGAAATTGAATACAACGTTTCTCTAGATTGAACAACATGTATAGCAAAAGGTTTATTATCAATAATGGTATCCTGCTGAGCCTCAGCAAAAAAAGTCGTAAAAACACTGAATAAAACTATACATATTGCCGAATTAGTCATAATAATTTAACTTTCAAAATCTCTTTTTATTATTCCCATTCTATTGTAGCTGGTGGCTTAGAGCTGATATCGTATACAACTCTATTGATGCCTTTAACTTTATTTATAATGTCGTTAGATACTTTAGCTAAAAACTCATAAGGTAAATGAACCCAATCGGCAGTCATTCCATCTGTGGATGCTACGGCTCTCAAAGCTACTGCATTTTCATAGGTTCTTTCATCACCCATTACTCCAACCGATTGTATAGGTAAGAATATAGCACCTGCTTGCCAAACCTTGTCGTAAAGGCCTGCTGAAATCAGTGAGGATACAAAAATATGATCAACTTCTTGTAAAATTCTAACTTTCTCTTTAGTTACGTTTCCAAGAATACGAATAGCCATACCAGGACCAGGAAAAGGGTGTCTTTGTAATAGGGATTTATTAATTCCCATAGAGTGACCTATTCTTCTTACTTCATCTTTAAATAATGTGTTTAGGGGCTCAACTACTTTTAACTTCATAAAATTTGGAAGACCACCTACATTGTGATGAGATTTTATGGTAGCAGAAGGTCCTCCATTAGCAGATACAGATTCTATGACATCAGGATAAATAGTTCCTTGTGCCAACCATTTAACATTTTCAATTAATTGTGCCTCATCGTCAAAAATGTCTATGAATTTATTTCCAATAGCTTTTCGTTTTGCTTCAGGGTCACTTAGGTCATCCAGAACTTTATAAAAACGTTCTTTAGAATCAACGCCTTTGACATTTAGACCCATGCCTTTGTATTGTTCCAATACATTTTCGAATTCATTTTTACGAAGTAAACCGTTGTCAACAAATATGCAATATAAATTAGAGCCAATGGCCTTGTGTAATAGTACACCTGCAACAGTTGAATCCACTCCTCCAGACAAACCTAAAACCACTTTATCGTCACCTAATTTGGCTTTCAACTCTTCAACAGTTCGTTGAACAAATGAGTCTGGAGTCCAGTCTTGAGCGCACTCACAAATGTTTACTAAAAAATTTGAAAGCAACTGTTTTCCGTCTGTTGAATGATAGACTTCGGGATGAAATTGAATGGCAAATGTTTTTTCTTTATTTATTTGATAACCAGCTACTTGAACTTCTTCTGTTGAAGTTATTATTTCAAATCCTTCAGGCAAGGTTGTAATGGTATCTCCATGACTCATCCATACTTGTGAACCTTCAGAAATACCTTTCAAAAGCGGATTAGATGAATTGACATAAGAAAGATTTGCTCTACCATATTCTCTAATTTTTGAGGGCAATACTTCTCCCCCGCTGATGTTAGCTAAATGTTGTGCACCATAACATACTCCAAGTAATGGAAGAACGCCTCTAATTCCTTTTAAATTTGGAATTGGTGCATACTCATCACGCACAGAAAAAGGACTTCCTGAAAGAATTACACCTTTAATATCATCAGTCAATTCAGGAATTTTGTTGTATGGATGTATTTCAGAATAGATGTTTAATTCTCTTACTCTTCTAGCGATTAGCTGAGTATATTGTGAACCAAAATCTAGAATAAGAATTTTTTCTTGTACCATTTATAAATTATCAAAGCGGTAAAACTACAAAATTAGTATCTAGTGGATTAAGCTCTTCTTTCAACTTTTTTATAAAGTTATCACCATACTTTAGGTAATATGGAATAAAGTTATCGTAACGCTCTTGTAAAAAACGGTTTGGAAAAAAGCTTGTTTTAATTTTAGAAATCTTAGATAAAGCTAATTCATGCTTTTGCTTTTCTATTTTGTGTAGTTTTTTACTTAAATTTTCTAAAGATTTTTTTTGTCTTTGGTGTTCGGCATCTATCATAGGCTCATATACCCTATCTTTAAACTTATCTTTTATGGAATGAAATATTTCGCTCAAAGACTCCACTTTACTTTCTAGTGACAAATTAGCTTGATTTTGAACATATCTCTTGTGTAAATCGGATTCGGAACTAAAGAAATCTTCAAAAGAAAAACCTAAGTGATTTATTTTATCTATGTTAGATGTCGTAGTTATGATGACTGAATTTCTCAAAACTAAAATAGGAAATGGTATATGTTCAGACTCAAAAGCTGTTTTTAACTGCATCCAATAAGACAATTCGGCACCACCTCCAATATATGCTAGATTAGGAAGAATCATTTCTTGATATAATGGACGTAATAGAACGTTAGGGCTAAATTTTGTTGGATTGGCATCTATCAATTCATCATCCAATGGATTAATAATCCTTTTTCTACTAGACTGATCTAAATGAAAAAAGTTACAATTTCTAATAAAAGCTTGAACTTTATATTTTTGACTAAGCTTTTCAGATTGCGAAGCAATAAGAGGATAAAATGAATGGTCTTGTATGTCTTTCTTCATAATATCCACAAAGGACTTTTTTAACTCAATATCATCACCATCAATGATAACAAGTCCATCGTATTTAAATAATTCATTTAACAAAATACGTGTTGCATTGGCTAGATTAAGT
Source organism: uncultured Flavobacteriales bacterium (assembly GCA_913048435.1). Classification (GTDB taxonomy): domain Bacteria; phylum Bacteroidota; class Bacteroidia; order Flavobacteriales; family UBA7312; genus UBA8444. The sequence goes on from CAJWWC010000002.1 coordinate 64,777, forward strand.
GAAGAATAGGCTTTATTAAAAATAGCTTTTAATCGCTCAGCATTTTTACCCTTACCTATAATTAAGTTTAAATCTTCCAAAACACTAGAGAAGTCAGATAAACTCATTCTACCTACTGCCCCACCTTGACTGCTATCCCATCGAATAGTCTGGCCAAATAAATTGATATGATTAATCTCATCAAAATCGTGATCTTCACTAGCTAACCAAAATACAGGCACAAAATGTTTGGAGGGGTATTTTTTCTTTAAAGCAAGACTTAAATTAATAGTAGACACTATTTTATATATAAAATATAAAGGCCCTGTAAAAATACACAACTGATGGCCTGTAGTTATTGTAAAAGTGTCTGTAGATTCTAATGATTCTATGTTAGATTGTGTCAAATCAGATAAATCAATGTCTTGGTTTTGTTTTTTCAAAACGTTAACCAAAGTCTTTCTATCGATATGAGATTGGCTTTTTTCCTCAATCTGATTATGAAAGTTATCAATAGTACTGTAACGACCATAAAAAGAAGTTAATTCGATACTTTCAGACAAATAGTCTTGCACTAGAGGACTTAGAAAGTTAATTTTACGATATGGTATTTTAATAGAACTCACTCAGCGCAAAAGTAAGTAAAAATGTAATTTTTATGTAACAAAAACACAGGGAGATAAATTAGAACAATTGACTTAACTTAAGACTTATATTAAAATTAATTAAATATTCAGCTTATAAACCATACAAATCTTAATGGTCAGCGTGGGTGATTTTGACTTTGGCAAAGTCACCCGTTCTTACATAAACATTTGAAGCTTTTACTAAAACTTCATTATCTAAGAGTTAGGAATTTCCTTATCTAAGTCTGGCTTATAGCGATCGGACAAACAACCAGTAACAAATAACTTGTCTATTTTAACATTAGATTTTCGTTCTGCCTGTTCAATGATAGTATTAATAGACTCTTCTTTAGCATTGTCAATGAAGCCACAGGTGTTGATAACCACAACATTAGCATACTTTTTATCCGATTCATGATCCACATCCATATCATTGGCTTTCAATTGCCCCATCAACACTTCTGAATCGTAAATATTTTTAGAATACCCTAGAGTGATAACATTGATCTATTATTCTTTAATGACTTTGTTTTCACGTTAGTTGAATAAAGAATCTACAAACTCTCTCTTGTTGAATACTTGTAAATCTTCAATTCCCTCACCCACACCGATGTAGCGAACAGGAATTTTGAATTGGTCGGATATACCAATGATTACGCCACCTTTAGCTGTACCATCTAATTTACTAAGAGCTATAGAGTCTACTTTTGTTGCTAAGGTAAATTGCTTGGCTTGTTCTATTGCGTTTTGCCCAGTAGAAGCATCTAAAACTAACATAACATCGTGAGGAGCATTAGGAATGACTTTAGACATAACTTTTCTTATCTTAGTGAGCTCATTCATAAGATTAACTTTATTATGTAAACGGCCTGCCGTATCAATAATAACCACATCAGCTCCTTTATTTTTAGATAACTGAACAGTATCAAAAGCTACTGATGCAGGGTCAGAACCCATTTCTTGTTTTACGATATCTACTCCTACTCTTTCAGACCAAATAACCAATTGGTCAACTGCAGCTGCTCTAAAAGTATCCGCCGCTCCTAAAACTACCTTCTTACCAGCTTGTTTGAATTGATGAGCTAATTTTCCGATGGTGGTAGTTTTACCCACACCATTCACCCCTACTACCATTATAACATGTGGTTCATCAGTTTTAGGAACTACAAATTCAAACTCATTCGAATTATTACTTTCTTCAAGTAAAAGACTCATTTCCTCTTTGAGAAAGGTGTTCAATTCTTTAGTGTTAAGGTATTTGTCTTTAGCTACCCTTTGTTCTAGTCTTTCAATAATTTTTAGAGTTGTTTCAACACCAATGTCAGAGGTAATTAAGGCTTCTTCAATATTATCTAATGCATCCTCATCAACTTTAGACTTTCCCGCAACCGCACGAGAAAGTTTTCCGAAAACATTTTCTTTAGTCTTTTCTAAACCTTTGTCTAGTTTGTCTTTTTTATCTTTTGAAAAAAAACCAAATATTCCCATAGTTAATGATGTGTTTTTAAACAGAAAAAGCTCCTTTTGCAAGAAGCTCAAAACTCTTAAATTATAAAGTTGGGACCTACTTTTTAGCCAAATATTCGTTCACTTTATCTTTAGAAACGATTTCTGATTTGAAACTGTAAGAACCCGTCTTTTCAGACTTGGTCATCTTAATTACTTTTGTAAAATCTTTTGCTCCTCTTTTCTGTAAAGATGCTACTGCCTTCTTTGCCATAATATATCAGCTTTTAATTGCTTACTTAATTTCTTTATGTACCGTCATTTTCTTTAAGACAGGATTGAATTTTTTTAATTCCATTCTTTCTGGTGTATTCTTTTTGTTCTTAGTAGTAACGTAACGAGAGGTACCTGGTTTACCAGATGCTTTATGCTCTGTACATTCTAATATCACTTGAACTCTATTTCCTTTCTTAGCCATTTGCTTAAAAAATTATTGGATCGCAAATTTAATTAAACTATTTTTATCTACAAATTCTATTGAAGCTTTTTAACATCTATCAAAAATAAATGATTTGCAATCTGAAAATCCTTCTTCCAAATGGATAAATCTAACTCTTTCCATTCACTTTCAGGATAAATCCAATCAAATACACCGTTATCTAAAGTTACTTTTAAGGGCATGTCAAACCCATCAATAGCGTTCCACCTGAATTTTAAGGTTTTTTGCTTACCCCAACCACATAATTCATATTCAAATTGAGGTAATTTTGGCGTATATAGATACTGCTCATATAATTTATTAAAATTACGTCCGCTTTTTTCATTAATATAATTTAAAACTTCTCTACCATCTACTGTTTGGTGTTTAAAATGATTAGTCATAGATTTAAATAAATCAAACCACAATGTATCGTTGTCAACAACACTTCTCAAAGTGTGTATAAAAGCACTACCCTTTGCATACATATCACCACTACCCTTATTATGTACATCAGGAGTTCCTACAATTGCTCGTCTGTTCTGAGCCATAGACATCTGATTTTTTACATATTTAATCATAGCATCGTATCCATAGGAACATTCCACAAATAATAATTCAGAATAAGTACAGAACGTCTCTTGTATCCACATATCAGAAATATCATTCGCAGTAATGCTATTGCCCCACCATTCATGAGCACTTTCGTGAACAATGATAAAATCAAAACCCAATCCAGCCGTAAAACGTAAATTACCCAAATAACCTAGTCTAAACTTATTACCATAAGCAATAGCACTCTGGTGTTCCATTCCTAAATACGGAGTTTCAACCAAAGTAAAACCATCATTCCAAAATGGGTATGGCCCCAAATATTTTTGAAAACAATCTAGCATAGGCTTAACTACCTCAAATTGCTCTTTGGCTTTCTCAAGGTTATAAGGTAATACGTAGTAATCCAAATTTAGTGTGTCATTACCACTTATATACTTGTCCCAAAAATGAGTATAATCACCAATATTTAGAGTCACATTATAATTGTTGATCGGATAAGAAACAAACCAGTGGTATGTATTGTACAACTTTGTTGACTTACGTAAATCATGAAAGCGCATATTACCATTTGAAATGCATTGCAAGCCTGCTGGAACTTGACAGCTAATAAGCATACTGTCTGGCTCATCTGATTGGTGGTCTTTATTAGGCCACCAAGAACTAGCTCCTAAGCCTTGACAAGATACACCCACCCAATCTTTACCATTATCGTCTTTTTCCCATGAGAAACCACCATCCCAAGGTGGATTTATAGCAACTCTGGGATTACCGCTATAATAAACTCTAATGAAAGTTTGTTCGCCACTTTTCACAAGCCTATCAAAATTCACGAAAACAGCGTTAAATTCTCTGTAATATTTTTGAGCTCTACCTTCAAACTGAATTTCAGAAATTTTCATATTCTCAAATAAATCAATTTGTATACGTTCAAAATCAGACTTAGCTTTAAAATGAATTTCAGAATAACCTTTTATGAATTTTTCTTCGGGATAAACAGAGATTTTTAGATGATAATAATTAACGTCATAACATATCCTTTCAATTGATAAATGACCTCTTAGACTATCTTTTCTACCAAATTCTTGAGAATATGTAACTAAAGATTGAGAAAAAATAAATAATAAAACAAGTATTTTGATAGTCTTCAGAAATGAATTTATTGGATAAGAGTAAGCGTTAAAGTACAATTTTCTGTCAAAACAGTAACCGATGCCGAAATATTAATTACAGCTGTAGTTTCTGACTGCAGAAATCCTGTCCCTGATATTTGAGTTAATCCTGTGGGGTCTTCACCACTAACAGAAATATTACCATTGTTATCGATAGAACCCTCAAGACTAAATAAACCAAAATCCACAACTAAGTCTCCTTCATTTTCACCTTCTTCAATAGTGATTTCACTTGCACCAACATCTATAAGTTTAGACATAATAAAACCGTCACAATTAGACTCAACCGCCCAGTTATTTATCATTAATTGTGACGCATATACACAACTTCCGTCATCAATTGTTGCCTCAGGATCAAAATTGAAAGCTAGCTCATCCATACATCCATAACAAGAGTAGTCGCATGACTCGTTATCGATATTTGCTAAATTGTTGTAGTTGCAAGCCGTATCAACCATACAGCCAAAAATAGTTTCAACATTATTACTACCTCCATTTGGATTAGTATCATCATTAATGTTATCATCTTCTTTTTTGCAAGAGGCAATTACTACAGATGTTAAAACGAAAGTTAAAAATAATCTAAAGCTAAATTTCATAAATGTTGAACATTTGGTTAAAAAAAAAGTCGTTACCAAATGTAACAACTTTATTTTAAAACTAAAGTAAACTGTTTTTACAACAATGTATTATCATTTTCCAATGCTTTTTTCAATACTGAGGTAATACCATTTTTGTCGATAGTTCTAAGAGCACTGGTAGAAACCTTTAAAGTAATCCACTCACCAGATTCTGGAATAAAAAACTTTTTAGTTTGTAAGTTTGGATAAAACTTTCTCTTTGTTTTCCTGTTGGAGTGAGAAACATTGTTTCCAACCATCACTTTTTTACCAGTTAAATCACAAATTCTTGACATCTCTAAATTGTTTAATTATTTTAGATTGCAAATATAATTTTATTTATTAAAAAAACTAACCTTTTATTTATCTGCTACACTAATCAAAAAATTGAGCGCTTCATTTGAAGCTCGAATGATATTTGTATCTCTATCAGTATTGTATGTTACAGTCTGAGAATATATATCTAAAGGGGTAGCAACTGCAATACAAATTGTACCTCCTTTAACACCCTCACTGTCGCACAATTCAGCTAATCCTGAGGTTGATATTGCAAAATCACTCTTGAATAATTTTTGAGAACATTGCGCCATTTCTTGAACAACTTCTTCGCTTATAACTCCATATTTAAAAATTGTTTCGGCTTTTACACCAAGAATATTTTCTTTTGTAGCGTTGGAATAAGCTACTATAGATCCATTAAAGTAGTTAGAACTGCCAGAAACAGAAGTCAACATCTTTGCAATATTACCACCAGTACAACTTTCAGCAACTGAAAGTGTAGAATTGGTATTTTTCATAATTTGTCCCACGACTTCTTCATTCAAACGCGTTTGATATTTTGAAAAATATGGACCTATTAAAGATTTTAGGGTACCTATATTTTTGTTTATGAGATTTTCTAAATATTGTCTGTCCGAACCTCTTGCAGTAAATCGTAACATCAAACAACTTTCAGAAGGTAAATAAGCTAATTTTATTTCTTTAGCTAAATCATTTTCCCAATCAACAATTAGTTCTGCTAAATGAGACTCAATAATTCCTCTAATGTAAACTGTTTTATGTACAATTTCTAAAAGATTAAATTGTTTCTTAAGTTTATGAAGGACTAATTTCATCATGGACTTCATCTCGTAAGGAACACCAGGCATTGAAACTACTATTTTACCATCATACTCAAACCAAAAACCTGGCGCTGTTCCTTTTCTGTTTTTTATAACCTTACATTTAGAGGGTATAAAAGCTTGTGATTCTGTAAGCTTATTAATAGTTCTTTTTCTCGAATCAAAATATTTTGTGATGTCATCTAATATGCTTTGACTTAAAATCAATTCATCGTCAAAATATTCACAAAGTGTTTGCTTTGTGATATCATCTTTGGTGGGACCTAAACCACCGGTAATCAGAACTATGTCTGAGCGTTCAAGAGATTGAGAAAGTGTAGAGATAATGTGGTCTTTTTTATCAGAAACAGAAATTATTTGCAAAACATGAATTCCGTTTTTCTCTAATAAATCACTTATCCATGCCGAGTTTGTATCAATGGTCTGACCAATCAATATCTCATCACCAATAGTTATAACTTCAGCTTTCATATTTAACCTTTGAACATAAGGTTATTCAATAATGTAAAATGATCTTTTTTGAGCAGTTTCTTCACTATCAATGTCTTGTAATGTTACTGTAAGCTCATATCTGCCAGGCTCAAGATCAGGATAAGGTAAATTTATTTGCATTGTGTCAACTAAAGATAGTCCTGACAAATCATAATCCATCTCATAATTCCAAGGTGCTGAAGCAAGTCTTGCATCAACAAAATTATCTAAAATTGAAACTCTAAACTGATTCAAACCTGTATCATCAGAAAATTCATACATAAATTCAAGCATAGCACCCTTTTCTTTTTGAATGTTATTGTTGCTAATAATAAGTGAATTTATTATGGGAGCATCATTAATTTTTTGACATGAGTAAATAACGCAAAGTGTAGATAGTATTAAAATTTTTCTCATTGTGAATTACTTTAAAATTGATATCAATTGTTTAAATGTTACATTGACTTGTGAACCATCATTCATATTTTTTACGGTAATTGAATTATTAGTTATTTCATCTTCACCAATCAACAGAACGAAATTAACATTTTTCTTATTGGCGTATTGCATTTGTTTTTTCATTTTTGATGGAGATGGATAAATTTCAGATTTGATACCTTCTGACCTCAATTTTTTTAATAAATTTAAACAATAAGTAGATTCGCTTTCCCCAAAATTTACAAACATAACTTTTGAATCTAATTCTGAAAAATCAGGAAACAAATTGAACATTTCTAGAACCATACAAATTCTATCAAAACCAAAAGAAATTCCAACTCCCGACATATTTTCAATACCAAATATTTCTGTAAGATTATCATATCTACCTCCACCACCAAGACTGCCTATATTAACATCATTGGCAACAACTTCAAAAATTGCACCTGTATAATAATTCAAACCTCTGGCTAAACTTACATCAATTTCCAAATTTAAAGATTTAAGATTGATTTTTTCTAATTGAGAAACTACTTTACTTAATTCATTTACTCCTTTTATACCAGTTAAAGAATTTTTAAGAAAATCCTTCAAAGAAATTATCTTGGATGAATTAGCTCCTGAAAGATTTAAAAAAATAAAAATACTAGAAACTGATTCCTCAGAAATCCCTTTATCATATAATTCTTGCTTTACCTTTAATTCCCCCATTTTATCTAACTTGTCCAGAGCAACAGTAATATCAATAATTTTATCTTCCTCTCCAATGATTTCGGATATTCCACTTAAAATTTTCCTGTTGTTAATTTTTAGTGTGATATTTCTTAGATTAAGAGAATCAAATATTTCATCATACAATTGAATTAGTTCTACTTCTGCAAGAAGAGAATTTGAACCAATAATATCAGCATCACACTGATAAAATTCTCTAAATCTACCTTTTTGGGGGCGATCTGACCTCCAAACATTTTGCATCTGAAATCTTTTGAAAGGAAATACAATATTATTTCTATTTTGAGCAACGTATCTAGCAAATGGAACAGTCAAGTCGTACCTCAAAGCCTTATCAGAAATTTGTGGCGTTAAGGATTTAAAATTTGTCGATTTTTCTATTTTGACTTGAGAAAGATAATTTCCTGATTTTAATATTTTAAAAATTAATTGTTCACCTTCATCTCCATATTTACCGGTCAAAGTTTCTAGTTTTTCTATGCTAGGAGTTTCAATTTGCTCAAAACTGAATATTTCAAAAGCTTTTTTCATCTTTTGAAAAACATAGTTTCTTTGTCTCATAACATTTGGAGAAAAGTCTCTTGTTCCACTGGGAATACTTGGCTTACTATTCATTTATTTTTTTTTACGAGCAAATATCTAAAAAATTACTCATGTAAATTGTCATGTTTTAATATATTTAAATTTAATTTTTGCAAAAAAGTGTTGTGAGATGAAAATAATTATTAAGATATTTGCAAAATATTAATCTATTATAACTAATTATATTATGAAAAAAATGCTTTTAACAGCAGCAGTAGTTTTTTCAACTTTGATAGCTTCTGCTCAATTTATGGTAACTGCAGATTTAGATCTTGAAGATTTTGATGCTGAGAACCTTACTGAGACTACAGACTTTGGTTTTGGTTACACATTTAACGAAACATGGACTGTTGGTGCTATGATTATGGCTGAAGGAGTTCATGAAGATGAAACTGAAGAAGAACATGCTGATCATGCAGATGAAGAAGATATGAGATTATTTGTTCGTTACAACATGAACAACATTTATCTAACTGCAAACACTACAACAGAAGATTTTTCAGATAATTTAAGATTTGGAGCTGGATATAGTTTTGCTGCATTTGGCAATCTTTATATAGAACCAAATTATACCATGGATTTGTCAACTGATGATGGTGATGAAAGAAATGGAACTTTCAAGTTAGGTTTAGCTTACAGATTCTAAACTTAGTTTTAAATTTAAAAAAAAGTGTGTCATAAATGATGCACTTTTTTTTTCTCCAATACTAACTAATTAGTTAAATTTGTATTCATTTAAAAAAAAAATTATGATTTGGTTAATTATTATATTCTTTATGATTTTGGGTGGAATTGTTAGCAGCCGTCTTAAAAATAAATTCAAAAAATACTCCTTAATTCCATTATCCAATGGAATGACTGGTAAAGATGTTGCTGAAAAAATGTTAGCAGACCATAATATCACAAATGTGAAAGTAGTGTCTGTGCCCGGAAAATTAACAGACCACTATAATCCACAAGACAGAACAGTTAACCTAAGCCCCGAAGTCTTTAACAATTGTAGTGTAGCTTCTGCTGCGGTCGCCGCTCATGAGTGTGGTCATGCTCTTCAGCATGCAACTGCTTACTCTTGGCTACAAATGCGTTCTGCCATGGTACCTGCAGTTGCATTTAGCACCAAAATGTTAAATTTTATTTTCATTATGATGTTTTTAGGTGCTGGTTTTTTAGGCTGGTTTGGTATGGATACTGCCTTAATAACAGTCATTATTTTTCAATCAGCGATAACTCTTTTTACTTTAGTAACTTTACCGGTTGAATTTGATGCATCGAATAGAGCTTTGGTATGGCTTAACAGAAAAAATATTACAAATCAACAAAACCACCCATTAGCTACAGATGCTTTAAAATGGGCCGCTGGGACGTATGTAGTTGCTGCTTTAGCATCTTTAACACAACTGGCTTACTACATAATGCTTTTTCTAGGCAATAGAGATTAAATTTATTTTATTGCATTAAACCTTGCTAATTTTTAGTAAGGTTTTTTTTTATTTGGTTTTTTAAGACAAATTAATTGTCGAAATTTGTACTTAAATTATATATATTCCATAATATGTTAAAGACTTTTTATTTTTCATTAATATTTCTACTGACTGTAAATTTTGCTTATGCCCAAAAAAATTGGGCACAAGATATTCATAACGATGAAAAATCTTTATATGAATTACAAGAATCCTTTGAAAATTACTGGCAAGATAAAATCATTGGTAAAGGTAAAGGATGGAAACCGTTTAAAAGAAGAGAAGCATTTATGGAACCCCGAGTATTTCCTTCAGGATTTTTTCCCTACGAAAAATTATATGTTGAGTATAATAAACTAAAAAATCAGCCCAAGAATACTTTTCAGACAACGTACGAAGCCAATTGGCAAGCTTTCGGCCCTACTGATGTTCCTCTACAAAATAGTGGTAGAAAAAGAGGCGTTGGCAGAATTAATAATGTAACTTTTGATCCAAATAACGATAATATTTTATGGGTAGGATCTCCATCAGGTGGTCTTTGGAAATCTATTGATGGTGGTCAAAACTGGACATCTAATACTGATTTATTACCAAATTTGGGCGTTTCTGATATTGCTATTGATCCCTCTAACTCAAATATAATGTACATTATTACAGGTGATAGAGATTCAGATGACACTTATGCTTATGGATTAATGAAATCCACAGATGGTGGTGAAAGTTGGAATTCTACTGGACTATCTTTCAACATTAATAGTGCATATAGAGGAAATAGAATACTAATTAATCCAAATAACACAAATATTTTAATTGTTTCTACTAGAAAATCTGGATATGGTGAGACCTATCGTTCGATTGATGGTGGCAACAATTGGGAATTAGTTCTTCAAGGACCAAATTTGATATCCATGGAATTTAACACAATAAATTCCAATCATATATACGCTGTAACTACTGGTACTAGTAAATACTATCGCTCCTTCGATAATGGACAAACATGGAGCAATGTTACCAATAATTCAGGACTTCCAAACTCTGGAAATGCCAGAGGAATAGTGGCAGTAACAACTGCAAACCCAAATGTTGTATATATTCTTTACAGTAATGGAGGAGGGGGGTTTGGAGGTATTTATAAATCGACTGATGGAGGTTACACTTTTACACTTCAGTCAGACATGCCAAATATTTTAAGTTGGGAAGTTGATGGTTCTGGAGAAGGTGGACAAGGAACCTATGATCTAGCTCTTGCTGTGTCTCCTATTAATGAAAATATAATTTACATTGGAGGAATTAATATATGGAAATCCACAAACGGTGGCGCAGATTTTAACATAAGTAGCCATTGGTATGGAGCTGACGGAATTGAATATGCCCATGCCGATCAACATATTCTAAAATTTAATCCATCAAACAATATACTATATGCTGGAAATGATGGTGGATTATACAAAACCGAAAACAACGGTCAAAACTGGACTGATATTAGTGATGGCTTGCAAATAACGCAATTTTACAAAATAGGTATATCTCAAACTGATTATGGTCTTTTACTTGGAGGCACTCAGGATAATGGGACCCTTAGAGGTAATTATCAGAATGATTGGGATGCTGTAAGAGGTGGTGATGGAATGGAATGCGCCATTGATCCAACAAATCCTTCAATTATGTATTCAGAGCTTTATTATGGTGATATAGCTATTTCTACAAATGGAGGTCAAAATTGGGATAATATTGCTCCTGACAGTGACGGAGCATGGATTACACCCTACGAGATTGACCAAAACAATCCAAACAGGATAATAATTGGATATGATGTATTGTATGAAAGTTTAGATTATGGAACTAGTTGGAGTACAATTTCTGAAACATTTAATAATTCTGGAAATATTGATGTAATCGCTCTATCAAATTCAAATTCTGATGTAATATTAGTTTCCGAAACAAACAAACTATACAAAACTACAGACGGTGGTATTAATTGGCAAAATATTAGTTCAGGGCTTCCGAATCGAACAATTACTGACATAACAATTCATCCAAACAATGAGAATAGAGTTTGGATTACCTTTTCTGGATACTCTGATAATGATAAAGTTTTCTACACCAATGATTTAGGTCAGAATTGGATGAATATTTCATATGATTTACCTAATCTTCCGACTAATTGTATTTTATTTTACGAACCTAATGAAACTTTATTTATTGGGACCGATATTGGAGTTTTTTACAGAGATAGTTCAATGATCAATTGGGAAATGTTTAATCAAGGATTGCCAAATGTAATTGTAACTGAATTGGAGCATCATATCAATTCCAATAAATTATTTGCCGCTACATATGGTAGAGGTGTATGGGTTAGTGACCTACCAGCGACAGCTCCTCCTATTGCTTCATTTGACTTCACGATTGTTGATGAATGTGCTGGAATTGTTAATTTTAACAATAATTCAATAAACGCATCATCTACAGAATGGATTTTTGGTGATAGTTCTGATAATTCAATTGAAAATAATACTACACATCAATTTGTTGTAGATGGCAATTATGATGTAACGTTAATTGTAAACAATATTTTAGGTTCTGATTCCATTTCACAAACAATTAATATAGATGTAATAGATCTTCCATCCATTATCGAAAATGAAAGTTGTACACCATCAGCACTTGAACTATTTGCTGAAAGCAATAATTCTAATTCAGTAATTAATTGGTTTGATAGTCCAAGCAATGGAAATTTATTATATACTGGCAATACTTACACTACTGACATCCTGTACGAGACTACATCTTTCTATGTTTCATCATCTGAAGAAATTAGTTCGTCAAATATTGGAGAAATTCAACATCTAGGAGATAATGAATATAGTGGTTCGTCTAACAGTTCTGGTGGACTAGTTTTTGATGTATACAAAAGTTTTATTTTAGAATCAGTTGATGTTTACACAAATCAAGCAGGAGAACGTAAAATAATATTGTTAGATGATGACAACAATATTATTGCTGAACAAACTGAATACATTCCACAATCAAATAATGAACCATATACAATTGTTTTGAATTTTCAAATAAGCCCCGGTTTGAATTATCAATTAGCAACTGATGATAATACAAACATTGAAAATTTTGGAGGGACTAATCCACAATTGAAAAGAACAAGTAATGATATTCAGTTATTTTTTCCATATGTTTTTAATGACGTAATTAGTTTAAATAGCTCATACTGGTACACTGGAGAAGAATTCTTGACAAATTATTACTATTATTTCTATAATTGGAATGTTAAAGAAATTTGTTCAAGTCCTCTTAGTGAAGTAGTGGCTAAAATAGGTAGTAACGAAGATTTAACAATTAGCGTTGATGAATGCCAATACGACAGCTTAATAATTAGTGCAACAGGAAACTTTACATCTTACGAATGGAATGATGGATCTAATCAATCATCTTTAACAATTTACGATAGTGGGGAATATACTGTTAATGTACTTGATTCATTAGGATGTATAGCCTCAGAAACTATAAACATTCCATCGCTTCAATCCTTCACAATTAATGCAAACGAAATCTTGTGTGAAGGGAGTTCTATTTACCTTCAATGTCCCTCTGGACTAATTTCTTATGAGTGGAATACTGGTGAAAATACTAATGTTATTTCTATTAATTCTGAAGGGGTTTACAATGTTAGCGCTGTTGATATTGATGGCTGTGTCGTTGAGGATGAAATTGAAATAATTTCAGTAAATCCCATTCAAGTCAATATACAAACTGAAATGGATTCTCTTGTAATATGTAGAGATACTGAATTTTCTTTTAACATTTCATCATCATATGTTAATGCTGTTTGGAATAACAGCTTTTCGGATTTATCTTATAATGATGTAGCGTCAAATTTGGGTGAAAACTTAATAACGGTAATTGCTAAAGATGAAAATGGCTGTTATTCTAACGATACAATTATTTTAAAAGTTGTTGACTGCACATCAATAGATGAATTTTCATTAAAAACAACAATATTTCCTAACCCAACAACAGGTCAATTTATAGTTAAAGATGTTTCGTTAAATAATGATATTCAAAGAATCAAATTATTAGATTTACAAGGAAGAATAATTCAACAAAGGAAAGGAAATTATAATAATGGTATTTTAAAGGAAAAATTTGATTTGAGCAATTTCGTTTCAGGAATCTATCTTATCGAACTATTAACACTTAAAGGCAAAGCTGTAAAGAAAGTTATATTAAACTAATCTAAACAAAAATCTTTTTAGGATTAAGAATATTATTTGGATCAAATATAGATTTTATACCTTTTTGAATAGCGATATTCTCTTTATCAAAAGCAATATCCAAATATTGTTTTTGAACAAATCCTATTCCGTGCTCACCACTTATCGTACCGCCGAGACTAACAGTTAATTCAAAAATTTCTCGAATACCCTTGGTCAGATCTTCATTCCATGCTTTATCGCTCATATCACCCTTAATGATATTTATATGTAGATTACCATCACCGGCATGTCCATAACATACAGATTTAAATCCATACTTGTTGCCAATAGACTTTACCCCTATCAATAAATTAGGTAATTCTGCTCTAGGAACAACTGTATCTTCTTCTTTGTAAATACTGTTACTCTTAACAGCTTCACCAACTGATCTTCTCATTTTCCATAGCTGTTCTTTTTGTAATGCGGAGTCAGCAAATAATATTTGGTCACAGTCATATTGCTCCATTACTTTTGTAATTTTTTCACAATCATTAAAAAGTATGTCTATGTCATTACCATCCACTTCAACCAATAAGTGAGCTTGTATATCCTCGTTGATAGGTACATTAATATCTGTAAATTTTAGAGTCCAATCGATAGCATCTCTTTCCATGAATTCAAGGGCAGAGGGTGTAATACCATCTCTGAAAACAGCTGAAACAGCCTCACAAGCCTTTTCTGCAGAACGAAATGGTACCAAAAGCGTAAGGTCATGCAATGGGTGAGGAATAAGCTTGAAAATAATTTTTGTAATGACGCCTAAAGTTCCTTCACTTCCCACCATTAGTTGAGTTAAATTATAACCCGTAGAATTTTTCAAAACATTAGCTCCTGTCCAAATAACATCTCCTGAAGCTAATACTACTTCTAAGTTTAAAACATAATCTTTTGTCACCCCATACTTAAGTGCTTTTGGACCACCTGAATTTTCGGCTAAATTACCGCCAAGAAAACTACTACCCTTACTTGCAGGATCAGGAGGATAAAACAAACCTTTAGCTTTTACAGCATCTTTAAAAACTTGATTGATCACTCCAGGTTCAACAGTAGCTTGTAAGTTACGCTCGTCAATTTCTATTATTTTATTAAAACGCTCCATACTCATAGATACACCACCACAAACTGGCAATGAACCTCCACTCAAGCCTGTTCTAGCACCGCATGGAGTTATGGAAATATTATGCTCGTTGCAATACTTCATTATCATAGAAATATCTTTCGTGTTGCATGGTTTTAAAACGATTTCAGGTAAAAACTTTAAATCTTCAGTTTCGTCATGAGAGTAATCACTTAAACTTTCATCGTCGACAAAGATTCCTTTTTCATCTAAAAAAGAATTAAAAAAATCCAAATCTTCTGCGCTTATCTTCTTGTATCCTATTTCCATAATTATAGCAAAATTAAGTAAATTCGCCATACTCTAAAAACATAAAAAATATATGAGAAAGATTTATCTAATATTAATGTTTCCTTTAGTTTTATTCGCTCAGAAAAAAGAGGTAACACTTGAAAATATTTGGCAAACCTACGATTTCTATCCTAAATCAGTGAGTGGTTTCAACTCCATGCATGATGGAAAATATTACAGTAAATTAGATAAAAAGGGAGATAACTCACAAATCAACAAGTATAGTTTTCGTACAGGTCAGAAAACTCTCACACTTGTTGATTCTAAAAATATAGAAATAAAAATCAACAACTATACTTTTTCAAAAGATGAAAAGAAAGTTCTTTTCGCAAATGAAACTGAAAAAATTTATAGATATAGTTCAAAATCAATTTACCACATCTACAACTTGAAAACTAAAAAACTAGAAAAATTAAGTGATGATAAAGTAATGTATGCTGATTTCTCACCATCTGGAGACAAAGTAGCTTATGTCAATTCCAATAACCTTTTTGTTAAAGATTTATCCAATGACAAGACCATTCAGATAACTACGGATGGAAAGCTAAACCAAATTATTAATGGAGCCACCGACTGGGTTTATGAAGAAGAGTTTGGTTTAACACAAGCTTTCTTTTGGTCTCCTGATGAAAATAAAATTGCCTTTTACAAATTCGATGAAAGTAAAGTTAAAGAATTTTCTATGGATATGTTTAATAATGAACTTTACCCTAGTCAATATCAATTTAAATATCCAAAAGCCGGAGAAGACAATTCAAAATTAAGTATTCATATTTATAATTTTGATTATGGGGAAACCACAACAATTAATTTAAATCAATCATATGAGTATATCCCAAGAATGAATTGGACTAAGTCAAACGACTTACTCTATATACTTGGAATGAATAGACATCAAAATGAGTTGGATTTTATTCTTTACAACACAAAAAATTATTCATCTGAAATACTATTCTCAGAAAAAGACAAATATTATATCGAAGTTCACAACAATATTAACTTTACAGATGATGGCCAAAGTCTAATTTGGACTTCAGAAAAAAGTGGCTTTAACCACATATATTTAATCAATTTAAAAAATGGACATAGTCAGCAAGTCACTAATGGTAATTGGGAGGTTACCAAATACCACGGGATAAACCAAGATAACAACAAAGTTTTTTATACCTCAAATGAAGAAGGCACCATTAACAAAAGTCTTTATTGCATTAAATTAGACGGAAGTGATAAAACTAAACTATCGAAAAATTTAGGAACACATTCAAGCATATTTAGTAGTGGTATGAAATACTATTCAAACACCTATTCTACAGCTAATACCCCACCTTACATTAGCCTTCACGACTATTCTGGAAAAGAAATAAGAGTATTGGAAGATAATGCAGATTTATCTAACAAAATGGAAGAGTTTGATTTGACAAAAAAGGAGTTCTTTTCATTTACAACCTCTGAAGAAATAAAACTTAATGGGTGGATGATTAAACCACCGAACTTTGACCCCAATAAACAATATCCTGTTTTTATGTTTTTGTATGGAGGTCCAGGCTCACAACAAGTGGTTAACTCATGGGGCTGGTTTAATTACTTTTGGCATCAACACCTAGCTCAAAAAGGATATATCATAGCATGTGTAGATAATCGAGGCACTGGAGGTAGAGGTACTGAATTCAAAAAGATGACCTATCTTCAACTAGGGAAGTATGAAACCATTGACCAAATAGAAGCCAATAGATACTTAGCTAAATTACCCTACGTTAATGAAAATAGAATAGGAATCCAAGGGTGGAGCTATGGTGGCTATATGTCTTCATTAGCCATTACTAAGGGCGCTGATTTCTTCAAAATGGCTATAGCTGTTGCACCAGTTACAAATTGGCGATATTACGACAATATATATACCGAAAGATATATGCGTACTCCAAAAGAAAACGCATCAGGCTATGATGAAAACTCACCAATAAATCACGTTGATAGTCTTAAGGGCAATTATTTACTTATTCATGGAACTGCTGACGATAATGTTCATGTTCAAAATACCTACGAAATGGTTTCTGCACTTGTTAATGCAAATAAACAATTTGATTTGTTCGTTTATCCTGATAAAAATCATGGAATTTATGGTGGTAATACTAGATTACATTTATATAAATTGATGACAGACTACATATTTGAGAATTTATAAGTTAATAAATTAGTATATTCGACCAGTTAATTTTAAAAAAACCAAACTATGCTTCAGATAATTTCATATGTTGTTTTTACAATAATTGTTTTAGTAATCGCTAAAACATACTTAGACAAAAAAGGACATCCTAAAGGCTTATTTTATTTATTTTTTGCTGAAATGTGGGAAAGATTTTCATTTTATGGAATGCGGGCATTATTGACACTTTATCTAATTAAAGATTATTACTCTCATATTGAAAACAATGAAGAAATAGCCTATGGTATTTACGCTGCTTATGGAGCATTAGTTTATTTAACACCTTTAATTGGCGGCTATATTGCCGACAAATTTATAGGATATCGAAAATCTATTTTATATGGTGGAATATTAATGGCATTAGGTCATTTCTTCATGGCATTTCCCACCGATTTTTTCTTTTATGGGGCTTTGGGTTTACTTATTATGGGTAATGGTTTTTTTAAACCCAATATTTCTACACTTGTGGGTTCATTATATGAAGAAGGTGATATCAAAAGAGATGGTGGATTTACAATATTTTATATGGGAATAAATCTTGGTGCAATGATTGCGCCATTATTCTGCGGCTATCTTGGTGAGGTATACGGATGGCATTATGGTTTTGGAGCCGCTGGTATTGGAATGTTAGCTGGTTTAATTGTTTTCTGGAGGGGTATTAGCACTAATGTTTTGGGCGACAAAGGACTTCAGCCAAAAGAATATATCAACAAAAAAATATCTGGAATTTCAGTAGCGAATTTAATCTATATACTTGGTTTTGTTGCCGTTCCTGTTTTCGCATATTTAATCGTTTTAGATACAGAAACCTCCGTTCTTGGTGATGTTTTATCATTAGTAGGTGCAGTTGTGCTAATATATCTTGCTTATATTATTTATGATTATAAAGTCAAACAAAACGATAAAGTAAGTGGAGACAGGCTCATTGCAATTCTTATTCTATCTGTATTTTTAACTATTTTTTGGGCGTGTTTCGAACAGGCTGGAAGCTCAGTAACTGTATGGATTGACAAGTGTGTTAACTTGGTGGGAATGACTGCTTCGCAAACCAATGCAATTAATCCGTTTTACATTGTACTTTTAGCTATACCATTTAGTCTTCTATGGACTAAACTGGGAGCTGTAAACAAAAATCCTAATACTCCGATTAAATTTGCTTTGGGTATTTTCCAACTTGGACTGGGTTTTTTAATTTTTGCAGCAACCGCACATTTCATTGGTGAAGATGGAAAAATACCATTTTTATTTGTTTTCTTAGGATACTTTCTAATTACAACCGGTGAGTTATTTTTATCTCCTATTGGTTTATCTAAAGTAACTGAGTTATCACCAAAAAAAATGGTAGCGTTTATGATGGGTGTTTGGTTCTTGTCCTCTACCTTTGCACATTACATCTCTGGAATTCTTGCAAAACTTACAACAACTGGAAGTACTGCCGATAGTAATTGGCTATCAAATCTTGGAAATTGGTTTATGGGTAATCCAGATGTATCGTCTGAATCTGTTGCAACACTAATGCAATACAACAGTATTTATGCTCAAATAGGTTTTGTGACAATATTTATCTCAATTTTCGTTATGTTAATATCACCATTCATTAAAAAATTAATGCACGGTATTCACTAAAAAATTCATGAAATGAAAAAAACATTTGTTATTTGTGTCCTTTTAATTGGCTCTATAAATCTATATTCACAAGAAAATGATGGTTGGCAACTTAATTTCGATAAAGCTGCAGAACTATCTATGAAAACTGGCAAACCTATTCTTGCTAACTTTACAGGTAGTGATTGGTGTGGTTGGTGTGTTAGACTAAAAAAAGAAGTATTTGTAACCCCTGCCTTTAAAAAATGGGCTAAAGAAAATGTTATTCTTCTTGAACTTGACTACCCAAGACGAACACAACAAACTGAAGAAATAAAAAAACAGAATAAAGAACTTCAACAATTTTTTGGTGTTAGAGGATACCCCACTCTTCATATGTTTAACGTCGCTATTTCAGATGGAAAAACACAAATTACTTCATTGGGTAAAATGGGATATCTCGCTGGGGGACCTACTCCTTGGATTGCTAATGCAAATAATTATCTTAAAAAATAAATAATGAAACAACTCTTTTTCACTTTGTTGGTTTTTATTTTGCCATTTGTAGTAGTTTCTTGTAATGAAAACACTACTAATCCAGTAAAAAAAGAAACCGACCTTAAACAAATCATTCAGTCAAATAATGCCTATTCAGCTATTAAATGGATATCATTAGAAGAATTGGAAATAAAAATTAAAAAATCACCTCGCAAAGTGATTTTATTTTTTACCAAAAAAGGATGCCCCTTCTGCAAAGAGATGAAAGAAACTACTCTAATTGACCCTGAAGTAATTAAACTAATTAATGACAATTATTACGCAGTTGCTTTAGATGGAAAATCTAAGGAAAATATTACTTTCAAAGGTGTAACCTATATCAATGATGCTTCAATTGAAGAAGATCCAAAATCAACGTGGAGGCATAATTTATTTGCCGAATTGGTAGAGCCATATAATGGCGGTTATTATTGGCCCTCAACAGTAATACTCGACAATAATCTTGATTTGATAAAAAGTTTTCCAGGTTCACAAAAACCTCCTCAGTTTAAACGATTACTAATGAACTATTTGAGATAAAAGTCTCGTAAAATGTAAATAAAAAAGGTCTTACAAATGCAAGACCTTTTTTATTGGGTGGATGATGGGATTCGAACCCACGACCCTCGGTACCACAAACCGATGCTCTAACCAACTGAGCTACAACCACCGTTGGGAGGGCAAATATATAAATTTAGAAAAAATATTAGCCTGATTTTACATAAAAAACTACCTTTGAGTAATACCATGGACAAAGCTAAAAAATATCTAAGTCTTAATATTTCAGGAATGACTTGTTCTAATTGTGCAAAAGGAATAGAAAAACACCTCACTAAAAAAGGAATTAAAGAAGTCAAAGTCGATTTTGTTAAAGCAGAAGCTCATTTTTTATCAAAAAACCTAGAAATAGATGATGTCATTAAAGAAATTGAATCTATTGGTTTTAAAGCCAAAACTGAAGAAATTGAGGAGGACACTAAAGTAGAAAAATTATTCGCGTTTTGTCTCATATTGACTATTCCTTTATTTAGTCATATGTTTTTAAATGAAAATAATATTCTACATAATCCTATTATTCAGTTTTTTTTGGCTTTACCTGTTTACATTGTTGGTTGCTATTATTTTGGCATAAGCGCTTGGAATTCACTAAAATCAAAGGTGCCAAATATGGACGTTCTGATAATAATCGGTACTACGGCTGCATTCTTCTATAGTTTAACAGGAAATTTACTGTTTTGGGGCGCTCCAGAAGCTCACAATTTTTTATTTTTTGAAACAACAGCTACTATTATAACTATAGTACTTTTAGGAAACGTTTTAGAGCATCGTTCGGTAAAACAGACTACCACAGCAATAAAGGAACTAAATTCAATTCAAAACCAAGAGGCGAAAAGAGAGAGAAAAGATGGCTCAATAGAAATTATTTCTTTCAAAAACATAATTAAAGATGATGTCCTACTAGTTAATTCTGGAGATAAAGTACCAACAGATGGTATAATCATGTCAGGAGATGGTTATTTTGATGAATCAATGATGACTGGTGAAAGCCATTCTATTCTTAAAAAAAGTAAGGAAGAAGTAATTGGAGGTACACTATTAATTGATGGTAACATTAAAATGATAGCTCAAAAAGTGGGTAAAGA
The DNA here is from genome assembly GCA_913048435.1 of uncultured Flavobacteriales bacterium. GTDB lineage: Bacteria > Bacteroidota > Bacteroidia > Flavobacteriales > UBA7312 > UBA8444. Next base: position 86,094 of record CAJWWC010000002.1, read on the forward strand.
AACTGTTTTATCTCACATTATTAAATTGGTTAAAAGCGCCCAAAACAATAAACCTAACATACAACGTCTCGCTGACAAGGTCAGTGCTATTTTCGTGCCTCTTGTTATATTATTATCTCTAATTACTTTCATACTAAATCATTACGTTTTTGATATCAGCCTTTCAGATTCTATTATGCGTGCAATAGCAGTACTTGTTATTTCATGCCCTTGTGCTATGGGCTTAGCAACACCAACAGCCGTAATGGTAGGCTTGGGGCGAGCAGCAAAAAGTGGAATTCTAATTAAAGGCGGCAATACCTTAGAAGAGTTTGCTAAAGTTAAAAATGTAGTCTTTGACAAAACAGGTACACTAACAACAGGAGACTTTAAAATAGATAGTCTAGTTTGCAATGAAAGTGACAAAGAAGATGTTATAAACATTATATTTTCCTTAGAAATGCATTCTTCCCACCCTATTGCTAAGTCATTTATCAAAGAACTAGAGGAAAAGGCTGAACTATTAGAATTAGAGGAAATCCAGGAAATCAAAGGACAAGGCATTCAAGCAAATTGGAAAAAAGATTTTTACCAATTTGGATCAAATAAGTTTGTCAATAATGAAGAAGAAACTCATCAAATTTATCTTTATAAAAACAATAGTTTTTTTGCTGGAGTAAATTGCTCTGATGAAATAAAAAACGATTTAAAAGAAACTATTTCAAAACTTAAAAAACAAGGATTAACAACTACAATCTTAAGTGGAGATAAAGTTAGTAAATGTGAATCTGTGGGTCAAGCTATAGGCATAAATAACATTTATAGTGAGCACTTACCTCATGAAAAATTAGAAAAGATTGATGAGTTTAATAAAAATGGTCCTACAGCTATGGTAGGTGACGGCATAAACGATGCACCCGCTTTAGCAAAAGCACATGTTGGAGTGGCTTTAGGTGGAAGTACCGAAGTAGCCATAGAATCAGCACAAGTTGTACTATTAAATACAGATAATTTAAAGCAAATTGATAAAGCCTACAAAATCAGTAAGCATACTCTAAAGACCATCAAACAAAATTTATTTTGGGCATTTTCTTATAACATTGTAGCCATACCAATTGCTGCCTTAGGTTTTCTAACCCCCATGTGGGGTGCTATGTTTATGGCGTTCTCAGATATTATTGTGATTGGAAATTCCCTTAGATTGAAGAAGAAGAATATTAATAAATAAAATATGCGACTATTAATTACTTACTTTTTACTTTTATCAATAAATGCTATAGCTCAAGACAAGTTTGTAGCTCACGACTATATCAATGGTAATATACCTTCATATAAGCCTACATTTCAAGAATCATTTCCAAAATGGGCAAAGTTATTGTACGAAAATGATCCTAATTTTTATGACATACAACAAAACTATATCCTTTGGAAATTAGAAAATTCAAAAAAAGAATTCAAAGCCGTAGAACGGTATTACAAGATATGGTCTAGACATATAATTCCATATGTTTCTGAAGATGGTAGCATAATTATTCCCATACAGTCAGCAGATGTTGAAAGTCAAAATATGCCAAATATTGTATCTGATAATAACTGGGAATTTTTAGGTCCAAAAGAGACTTTTTTTCTCAATGAAACTGGTGGTGAAATAGCAATGTCTAGTTGCCCATGGCAAGTAAATGTATACTCCTTTGATGTCTCAAAAAGTAATAATAATGTATTGTATTGTGGTACAGAAACCGGATTTGTCAATAAATCTATAGATAATGGAGATAGCTGGACAATTTTGGCTAAGGAGTATAGTTTTAAAGGAGGAATAACCGCCCTAGCTATTGACCCTCAAGACGAACAACTTGTCTATCTTAGTGCCAATTCACAAATCCATAAAACATCTGATGGTGGACAAAATTGGAATCCCATACTAGCTAATGATGGGCTATTTAGTTCTGATAAAATCATAATTGACGAAAATAACTCTAATACGATAATTTCAGCGGGTTCTTCTGGTATACATCGTTCCATTGATGGTGGGCAAAATTGGTCTAACCCATCACAATTACAAACCTATGATATTCATTTCAAAAGCGATGATGCATCGACCGTTTATGCCATAGCTACATTAAATGGTTATTTTAAATTTCTTATCTCAACTAATGGAGGGCAAACTTTTACAGAATCCAATTCATTCCCTAATGACATAGAAAATGAGTCAGGAGCATTAATAGCAGTAAGTAATGATGATGCTGAACATGTTTTTGCTTTACTTTTAAGTTCCAATGACACTCCCATTCTCTATAAAGGAAATCCTCAAAGTGGTAATTGGGAACTATTAGCAACTGGACAAACAGATGATTTTCCAATTGACAATTGGCAAGGTTTCTATGACCTTGTTTTTGAGGTATCTCCTGATGACTCAGACGTAATTTTTGCAGGCACAGCTAGCCTATATAAGTCAATTGATGGTGGCGAATCCTTCAATATTGTAGGAGGTTATGGAGGAGACTTTTCTATTCATCCAGATGCTCAATGTATGGTACTTCTAGAAAACAATAGAGCATGGTTAGCAACAGATGGTGGCTTGACCTATTCTTCAGATAATTTTAGCCAAACAAATAATGCTCAATCCAAAAATAATTTATTAGTCGGTTCTGATATGTGGGGATTTGACCAAGGTTGGAATGAGGACATTGTTGTTGGAGGAAGGTACCATAACGGAAATACAGCGATTGCTGACTTTTATCAGCCAAAAGCCTTGAGAATGGGTGGTGCTGAATCACCAACAGGATGGGTTATGAAAGGAAAAAGTAGACATGTTGCTTTTAATGATTTAGGACCGGGCTGGATTTTGCCAACTTCAGCAGAAACATCACCTGAAGGAAGATTCCCTTTTTCTAAATATCCGAATATGGACGAATATGGTGGTAGAAGAGGAAATATGGTTTTCCACCCCAATTATTACGAAGTTATATATTTAGGAGAAGGTGATAGTTTTTGGAAAAGCAATGATATGGGACTTAGTTTTGAATTATTGCATGATTTTGGTCAAAGAGTAAGATATATTCAAATCGCATACAGCGATCCAAATATAATTTATGCTGATGTCGTTAGTTTAGGATTATATAAATCTGAAGATGGTGGTTTTACTTGGACAGCTAAACCTAATTTAACTAATTCACAAGATGGCGGGAGTTATTGGGAAGGAAAACTTCATTTCGACATATCACCAAATGATGCCAATACGATATACGCTTGTCAACAAAATGGAACTTGGTCATCAGATTTAGGAAAGATTTTCAAATCTATCGATGGTGGTGATAGTTGGACAGACTGGACGGCAAACCTAAATCCTTATGCTAAATCAATAGTCGTACAACCCGATCTATCGGGTAATGATATTGTCTATTTATTTACCTCAAATATCAACAATCAAGATGCTCAATGCTACATTAGAAGTGATGGAGAAAGCGAATGGTCTATTTATGGCAATGGATTTCCTGTAGGCACTAACCCTAATCACGCGCTAGCATTTTATAGAGATAGTAAGTTAAGAATTGCTGGCACATCAGGAGTATGGGAAATCGACTTAGATCAAGTGAATTTTTTACCTATTATTCAGCCTTGGGTAAATAGTCCTATTATCGATTGTGTAAATGATACTATTCAGCTGGAAGACCATTCTATCCTGAATCATGAAAATTGTAGTTGGACATGGAGCATTGACCCTGAACCTTTGTATATTGAAAACACTAATATTAGAAATCCAAAAGTTGTATTAGGTGAGGTAGGTAATTACTCTATTACTTTAACTGTTAACAAAGATGGTAATACATACTCTAAAACCATTGAAAATATGATTTATGCTAGCGAATGTCCATCGCTAGAAAACTGCAACAATCCAGCCTTAGTTTCAAAGGAGGATTGGAGTTTAAGGTATGTTGATAGTGAAGAAATCAATTATCCTGGTTATGCTACTATGTCTTTTGATGATGATCCAAGTACTATATGGCATACTCAGTGGAGCACAGGTGATATACCCTATCCTCATGAGATACAAATTGACTTAAATAATGAGTATAAAATTTTTGAGTTTACTTACCAAACAAGACAAGATGGGCAAAATGGGCGAATTAAAAATATGGAATTATATTTCAGTAACGACTCTAATGATTTTGGCACATCCGATACCGTCATTCAATTTGAAAATACATCAGCACCACAAACTATCATTTTTCAAAATCCTAAAATAGGTAGTCATATGAAGATTGTTGCTCTCTCAGAAGTTAATGGAGGACCATGGTCCTCTGCTGCTGAATTTGATTTAAAAGCATGTTATAATACTTCAAGAATTGAAACAAAAGATTTTGAATATCTTAGTGCTTATCCTATTCCAACAATTGGTCCATTAAAAGTGTCCTTGCCCTCAACTGGAAGCTATCAATATGCTATATATTCTATTGATGGAAGATATCTTAAAAGCAGTTCGTCTAAAGATAATACCGATTATTTAGAATTAGATTTATCTAACTATGAAGACGGTGTGTATGTTATAGAAGTTCTTTCTAACAATAACAGAAAATACCTCATAAAATCTATTAAAAAGTAACCGTTATTTTAAACTTGTTAAGCTTTCAGAAACTAATAATTTCTCCGTTGTAAAGCCTTCTGCAAGTTTTACTCTTGATAGTCGACCCAAGTTAGCCGCACGATAATACACACTATCTAAAAACTCTTGACTAGAGATTATTGTTTCAGGTTCTTTAGAACTTGCGTCAAAAAATTGAGACCTAAATGCCTTTACAGCCTCCATTTTAATGGACATAAAATCGCTAACATCTACAACGAAATTTGGCTCTATTTCTTCAAATTGTATGTAGTGATAAACCACATCTGGTCGCCAAGCTTCTTGTCCTGTTTTTATCTTGGGCAGTCCTGCCAAAAAACAAGCACTAGAAACCAAGTCAGAACCTTTTTTGTGGTCGGGATGTCTATCGCTTACAGCATTGGCTAATACAATACTTGGTCTATATTCTCGGATTATTTTCACAAGCTCCATTTGATGCGCCTCATCATTTTGGAAAAAACCATCTTTAAAACCCATACAGTGACGAAACTCAACACCCAATATTTGAGCCGCTAAAGCAGCTTCTTTATCTCTTATTTCTGCACTACCTCTTGTCCCTAATTCACCCCTTGTAAGGTCAACTATTCCAATCTTATTGCCCAAATTAACTTGTTTAGCAATTGTTCCTCCACAACCTAACTCTACATCATCGGGGTGAGCTCCAAAAGCTAATATATCTAGCTGTTTATCCATTTTACTATTTTTTTTGATTTTGGACTTGTTGTCGGTAAAAAATAATCTACCCACTGACCATTTTCATCGATAATGAATTTTTGAAAATTCCACAAAACAGAAACATTCTTTTTACCATTCTTATTTTTCTCTGTCAACCATTGATAAATGGAATGTTTAGATTTTCCTTTGACCGATACTTTTTCAAAAATAGGAAAAGTTACGCCATAATTTTTTTGACAAAAAGATGATATCTTTTGACTATCGGTATATTCTTGATTGGCAAAATCAGAAGAAGGGAATGCTAAAACTGTAAAGTTTTGATTTTTATACTCTTTATTTAGTTCTTCTAATTGTTTATATTGAGATGTCAACCCACACTTGGAAGCTACATTGACAACTAATAACTTCTTACCTTTAAATGTAGACAAATCAAAATCTTCTCCATCAATGGTTTTCACCTTAATGTCGTAAAAAGATAAATTTTGCTCATAATTGTAACTATTCATACAACTCGGTAATAAGGTTATTAGAAATACAAATGAGTATTTCTTTAGTTTATTAATTGTTTTTGTCTCCATTTAGCTAATACTGCAACAAGAGTAACTATAACGATAGAATAATAAACAAATGAAGGAATAGGCATTGGATCACCTTTAGCGTAAGAATGTAAACCTGAAAGGTAGAAGTTCACTCCAAAATAGGTCATGATAATTGAACTGTAAGCTATTATAGAGGCTAGGTTAAAAGCAAATTTTCCTTTAATTTTTGGTATGAAACGCATGTGCAAAACAAAAATATAAATTAGCATACTTGCCAAAGCCCAAGTTTCTTTAGGATCCCAGCCCCAATATCTACCCCAAGATTCATTAGCCCATATACCACCTAAAAAAGTACCTACAGACAACATAAACAAACCTGTTGTAATACTCATTTCATTAATAAATGTCAACTCCTTTAAACTAGCTGCTATTCTACTTTTATTCGTTGAAATTTGAATGACCATTAAGATTAAATTGAGGAATCCTAACAATGCACCAAGTGCCAAAAATCCATAACTAGCAGTTATGATAGCTACGTGAATGATAAGCCAATACGAATCTAAAACAGGCACTAAATTGGTAATTTCGGGGTCTAACCAATTCAAAGCCGCTACCATTAGCAATAAGGAAGATAGAATAGCTGTAGCAGCTACAGTCATCAAACTTTTTCTCGAAAAAATGAATCCAGCTAATATGGTTGCCCAAGCTATATAAATAACGCTTTCATAAGCATTACTCCATGGTGCATGACCAGAGATAAACCATCTACCTACAAGACCAACTGTATGAGCAAAGAAACCAATTCCTACAAGTACAAAAGCAAATTTTATAATATAATTACGCCATTTTCTTTCCTTTAAAATTTGCTGAATGAGTAGTAAAATCATTATTAAACCTACAATGGCATAGTAGTATGATAAACGATTAAAAACTTTAAACTCATTATAAAATACTTCAGATTCTATTTTCATATCCGATGGATAAACATCAGAACCAAATTTCAATTGATAGTTCTTTATTGCTGTTAAGGTATTGTTTGGCACTTCATAGTCTCCGTCATTTAAGGCATGTTGTAAACTCTTATAATAAATCGGTAGAATATTATTCACAAATAAAGAATCATCACCCATTAGTAAACCTTGATTCATAGATGGTGATATCCATTTGTTATTGCTGTCATCAGGGATTGGAAAAAATCGCATGAAAGAACCGTTATAGACCATATAACAGATGTTTACCCTTTCATCAACATTCATTACCTCCTTATCATACTTACTTCTTTCTGCTGGTTTTTTAGCGTAGGCTACCTCAACATCATTTGTTAAGACATATTTAGCTTCATCACTAAAAAATGATAAGAAGGATGTGAATTTGTCTTCTAGGCCTAGCTTTTCTTGTAACTCATCATTACTTACCTTAATCATTGGTGCTAACTGCCACAAATAAGGGTTTTGTAACATACCCAATACTACTTGATTAGAGTTTAAACCTTTATACTCACTCTTTCTACTTACTTTTCTAAGAACTTCAGAAGTTGTTGTACTAAAAGGCTTTAGTCGACCACCATCATCTTGAACAACTAATCTGCCAAATTTATCAGCGTGATTTTTGTCTATAGCATTGGCTTTAATGAGCGAATCTATTGATGATGAACTTTGAGCTAAAACATAAGATGAAAAGGAAACAAAAAATAATAAGGAAAGTGCTCTTTTGAGTCTTAAATCATCTAATTTTTTTCTCAATGAAGCAAAACGTGTTTTCTTAGAAAACATAGTTGCTACCATTCCCACAGTCATCATCAAATAACCTAAATAACTTATCCAAGTACCCCAAAAATCGTGATTTACAGAAAGGACTGTCCCCAATTCATCTTGGTCATAAGAAGACTGGAAAAAACGATAGCCATGATAATCCAAAACGTTATTCATGAAAATACGATGATTGGTCTTTTCTTCACCATCTGTTAAAGTCACCTCACTAGCAAAAGAAGCAGGACTATTTGAACCGGGATAACGCTCAAGCTGAAAATCGTTCAAGCCTATGAAAAAAGGTGTTTGGTAATATTTTGAGCCATAGGAAAGGGAAAAATTCAACCCTCCTAACTGGAACTGATTTTTATTACTAACAAAGCCCTTGTCGCCAAATAACTCAACAAGCTGTTCTTCACTGTTACATCTAACCATTACCTTTAGTAAGTCTTCCATTTCTTGACCTTCAGGATTTACTCCTGCATAATGTGTCAGAGTAGCTTTTTCATTCAAAACGGGAATTACAAAATTTTGACCATCAACCATGTATAAGGAACGTAGCATAAGGGGTTGAATGCTATCTTTTTTGACGCTGCCTTGAAAACGATCTGCCATACGCATATACTTTCCATCTGAAGGAAGTTGAACCATTAGTTCATCGTTTTGATAAAAGAAATTAACGTGACCTGGTAAGGGTGTTCCAAAAGAAAAGTTTAAACCTAAATAGCGTTTTGCCCTACCCTCTTGCAAATAATAGGTTTCTCTACCATTTGCACCTGCCAAAACAATAGTCAACGTTGGAATACCTTCACCAACAATTAAAGTATCTACGGCATTAGGAATATAATCGACATAATCTACAGAAATATCGTTATCTAAAAACTTCACATCTTGACTAAAGTTATTGGATTTTAAAAACTCTAATGGTCCAACATAATTGTGTAATAATAATGGCTTATCATAACTGTATTGATAAGCGTTGTCATGAACATTTATCTGTAAAAAAGTACGGTCAGATACAATTAAGTTGGATTGCTCACCCTCACGAATTGACATCATGCCCTCAAAACTTACGTATCTAGTGACACCAGCACCAATAACAATCATTATAAATGAGATGTGGAAAAGTAATACTGGCCATTTTTCTTTGCGCCAAAGTTTATATCTGTTGATATTAGCAATCATGTTGATACTGAGAAGCACAATAATAACCTCAAACCATGTTGTATTATATATTAGAGCTTTAGCAGTTTGAGTACCAAAATCATTTTCTATAAAAGTGGCATATCCGATAGCAACAAAAAATATGAGTATCAAAATAGCCATCAGGCGCATTGAAAATAAATAGGCAATAAATTTATCTAACATAAAGGTTTAAATTTGGAAGTACAAAATTACTTAATTTTGTGATGATTTTATCTCAATTATCTGTATTTCAGTATGACAAAAATAACAATGATAGGCGCAGGAAATTTAGCTACTCATTTGTGTCGTGCTTTGATAAACTCAGGACATGAAATTATTCAAATATATAGTAGATCAGTAAAATCGGCTTCAACTCTTGCTAAGAAAATAAATGTACCTTATACAAACGACACTAAAACAATCAAAAGTTCAGATTTAGCTATTATCGCAGTTAATGACGATAGTATTAAAGACATCGAAAAGCATATATGTTTTCCTAAAGTTCATACTTCAGGAACAAAACCATTATCTTGTTTAAAAGGAAAAAATATTGGAGTCTTTTATCCGTTGCAAACCTTCAATAAAAATATAGATGTTAACTTTAAATCCATTCCAGTATGTGTAGAATCATCCAATAGTGATTTATTGCAAACATTAAAAATATTAGCAGTATCTATTTCAGATAAAGTCGTAGAATTAAACAGCGAACAAAGAAAAAATTTGCACCTTGCTGCAGTAATTAGTTGTAACTTCAGCAATGTGCTTTACCGCTTCTCTGAAGAAATATGTCAAAAAGAAGGTATTCCTTTTGACATGTTGCAACCATTAATTTTAGAAACGGCACAAAAAATCAAACATACAACACCCTTACAATCACAAACAGGACCGGCTAAAAGAGGTGATTTTGAAACGATTGCAAAACATTTAATGCTTTTAGAAAATGATCATGAGAAAAAAGAAATTTATCAATTGCTAACAGCAAGTATTAAAAAACGTCAATGAATTATAAAGAAAAACTAAATCACATTAGAACATTCATTTTTGATGTAGATGGTGTGCTAACAGATGGAAAAATATTACTTCACCCTTCAGGAGATCAAATAAGGAGTATGAATGTAAAAGATGGAATGGCAATTAGAGAAGCTATTAAAAAAGGATATCTAGTTGCTATAATTTCTGGAGGAAAAAGTCAAGGTCTAATAGAACGCTTTAAAAATCTAAAAATTAATGATGTATACCTTGCTTGTGACGACAAAAAAGATGCACTTAGTGATTTAATGCATATTCACAAACTTGATTCACAATCAGTTCTATATATGGGAGATGACATCAATGATTGGGAAGTTATGAATGAAGTAGGCCTAAGCTCATGCCCTAAAGACGCAGTTCCAGAAATAAAAGCTATTGCAGACTACATTTCACTTAAAAATGGTGGTCAAGGTTGCGTCAGAGATGTTATTGAACAAACACTTAAAGTACAAGGAAAATGGTCAAACTACTAGATTTTTTCAGACTAATAAGAACAAAAAATCTTTTAATTATTGCTATTAGTCAATACTTAATTCGCTATGCTATAATTATACCGATGACTGATAGTAAGAGTCTTAGTGATTTACAATTTTTCTGTTTAGTGATGTCAGCAATTTTTATTGCCGCTGCTGGCTATATCATTAATGACTACTTTGACACTAGAGTTGATAGACTTAACAATAGAAAATTAATTATAGACCACACTATTAAGAGACGTGAAGCTATTTTATTACACTTTGTATTCAGTGGAATAGGTATTTTTCTAGGTTTTTTTCTAGGTTGGAAAGTAGGTATTGTAAATCTTGGCTTTATAAATCTATTCTGTTCTAGTGCATTGTGGTTTTACTCAACTCATTTTAAACGCGCTTATCTAAGTGGCAATCTGCTTATTAGTCTATTGGCTGCTTTAGTTATACTAATTATACCACTATATGAAATAATACCTAACCCAAATACAAATAGTGTAAATGCTTTTTATATAATCTGTGGTTATAGCATTTTTGCTTTCATTATGACTTTTATCAGAGAAATTATTAAAGATTTCGAAGATGCTAATGGAGATAAAAAAATGGGCTACACTACTTTTGCAATAGTTTCAGCTAAAACAGCTAAAAAAGTAGTTCAGTCTTTAACTCTAATATTAATAACTATCATTGGAATTGTTGCTTTTCTTCAACTTAAATATTCAGCATATTTAGCTGCGACATATGTTATTATGATAGTTGAAGTACCATTTATTTACTTTTTCATAAAGTCAATAGGTGTTAATTATAAAAAAGAATATCACCACCTAAGCCAAACTATAAAGTTAATTATGATAACAGGAACTCTATCAATGTTAGTCTTTACACTTTTATTTTAAAGTTATTTTATGTTAAAAAACCTTAACGCGAAGACTATAATATTGGCTTCTAAATCTCCTAGAAGGCGAGACTTACTTTCTGATTTAGGTATTACTTTTAAAGTTATAGCAAAACCTATAAAAGAAGATTTTCCGTCAGAGATGAACCCTCATTTAATTGCTGAATATCTAGCGAATAAGAAAAGTTCGGTATTTCATCCGAAAAGTGAAGAAATTATAATTACAGCTGATACTGTGGTAATTCATAATAGCAAGGTATTAAACAAGCCCAAAAATAAAGAAGAAGCAAAAGAAATACTCAATAGCTTATCAGGCTCAACACATGAGGTAGTCACCGGAGTATGTATATTTCAAGAAAATAATCAATTCAGTTTTTCCGAACTGACGCATGTAGAATTCAAAGCACTTTCCGAATGGGAAATTGATTACTATGTAAATAACTTCAATACTAGTGATAAGGCAGGTGCATATGGTATTCAAGATTGGATTGGTAAAATAGGAATTAAGTCAATTGACGGCTGCTATTACAATGTAATGGGACTTCCTTTACAAACATTATACAATTGTCTGATAAATCTTTAGTACTTTTGTTTAAGTAAATAATAAGATTTATTATGAAATTTCCTGCATACATATCAATCATTTCGATGTTACTTGTATCTTGTTCGTCAATGAATAAAGTAGTGTTGCTTGACCAAGACTTGGATAAGGATTCACAAATCACAACTACCAACTATCCAAAACATAAACTCCAAGAAGGAGATGTCTTACATGTTAAAATTATAGGAGTTCAAGAAGAATCATTTAATATTTTCAACATTGAAAATAACGCCAACAATAGTCAAACTACCTCAGCTAACCTTTTCCTCAATGGTTTTACAGTCAATAGTCAAGGAAATATTGAAATTCCTATTCTTGGAAAAATTTATCTCAAAAACTTAACTGTTGAAGAGGCAAAACAAAAAATTCAAACAAGAGCTGATGATTTTTTAGTTAATTCAACGGTAATAGTCAAGCACATCAATTTTGAAATAACAATACTTGGAGAGGTCAATCGTCCTGGAACTTATACAGTTTACAAAGATAACATTACAATACTAGAAGCCTTGGGTCTATCCGGTGATTTGTCTGATTATGCTAATAGAAAAAAAATCAAACTTATTAGAGACAACAAAATCATATATGTAGATTTGACTAGAATAGAGACGCTGTATTCACAAAATTTTGTGTTAAAATCTGATGATGTAATTTATGTCGAACCTCTGAGAAATGTTCGTATGAGAAGCTCAAATGCTCAAATATATATTTCTGCAGTCTCTAGTATTGCTCTTGTTGCAAACATTGTTTTTGGTATTTTAAACTCTAACTAATTTGTTCATGAATCATTCGCAAGCAAATAATGAAGAAAAAATAGACCTCAAAATTTTCATTGATAGGTACCTTATTTTTTGGAAACAAATTCTCTTTTCTATTTTAATGTTTCTTCTTATCGGATTTTTATATAATAGATATTCAACTAAAATCTACAGATCTTCCACCACAATATTGATTAAAGAGGAAAGCAATGCAAACCTTGGTTCAGATGATGTTTTTGAGGGTTTAGATTTATTTGGAGGGAAAAAAAATATAAAAAATGAAATTGGAATTTTAGAATCTTTTTCACTCACAAATAAAACATTGAGAGATCTTAATTTTAGAGTATCATACTACCACTCTGGAAGTTTTAAATCAGAAGATATTTATAAAAAAACACCATTTATTGTTTATGCTGATGATTATCAACCTCAAATTATTGATCAAAAATTTTTTGTAAAGCTGATTTCACAAAACGAATTTATCCTTTATGCTAATTTTAATAATATAAAATTATTTGATATTAATTCTGAAACTTTTATTTCGAACAAAGAATTTGACGTTGAATATGAAGGAACTCATAAATTCGGTGAAAAAATTTCAACAGAATTTTTCAATTTTACTATTTCTAAAAATGACTTGTCTTTGTTTAATGATGAAAATTGGACTAATTATTTCTTTACAATTTCAAGCTACAATAATCTAACTGATTATTATCTTAAAAATATAAATGTTTTAGAAACCCAAAAAGATGCTTCAATATTAAAAATCTCGTTAGAAGGGTCAAATGCCGAAAAAATAAATGATTTTTTAAACAAATTTACTGAACTTTACCTAGCATCGGGATTAGATGAAAAAAATCAAATTACATCTAATACAATACAGTTTATAAATGAACAATTAACTTCAATTTCAGATTCACTTTCAGATGTTGAAAATAGACTAGAAAATTTTAAAGAAATTAATCCTAAAATTGAACTTTCACAAAAGGAATATGGTGCTTTTTATCAAGTAGAAAAACTTGAACAAGAAAAAGCTATACTAGAACTTAATAACAAATACTATATTTCACTTGAAGAGTATTTAGAAAAAAATAATAATATTGATAATATTGTTGCCCCTTCAACAATAGGAATTAGTGACCCGTTACTCAATAATCATATTCTTGAATTATCAAAATTATATTCTCAACTAAATGTTTTGAGTGTAAATTCAAAAAAAGAGCACCCACTTATAATTTCATTAAAAAAACAAATTCAGAGCACCAAAGAAAAATTATTAATAAACATTGATAATATTATAAATAGTTCAGAACTTACATTAAAAGATATTAATTTAAGAATCGAAGAAATTGATAATTTAATTAGAAACTTACCTCAAAATGAAAGGGTTCTTTTGAGCATACAAAGAAAGTTTAATCTTAATGAAAATATATATAATTATTTATTAGAAAAAAGAGCAGAAGCTTCAATAACAAAAGCAAGTAATATCTCAGATCATAAAGTTATTGATATGCCAAGACTTGAATCTAATATGCCTATAAAACCAAACACAACATTTATTTATATTTTTTCAATATTGATTGGAATTTTATTTCCAACAGTTGCAATAAGCTTATATTATTTGTTTAACACGAAAATTATAGACAAAAAAGACATTGATCAAATTTTATCAATTCCAATAATTGGAAAGATAATGCACAATGAAAGTGGCTACAATCTAGTTAATATTCAAAGTCCAAAGTCTGGAATTGCTGAATCTTTTCGATCAATTCGTACCAACATTCAATATTTAGCATCAAACAAAGAACAAAAAGTAATTTGTATTACTTCAAGTATAGGTGGTGAGGGTAAAACTTTTGTTGCTATGAACTTAGCCTCAATATTTAGTATTACCAAGGGAAAAACCATTTTAATTGGTGCTGATATGCGAAAGCCGAAGATTTTTAATGACTTTAATCTAGAAAATAACAACGGATTAAGTTCTTATCTCATTAACAAAAATAATTTAGATGAAGTAATTCAAAAGACAGAATATAAAAATCTTGATATCATTTTATCTGGTCCAATACCACCAAATCCATCTGAGCTTTTGAGTCTAGAAAAAATGAAAGATTTAATTGAAAATCTAAAGAAAACATATCAACATATAATTATTGATACACCTCCAATTGGATTAGTAACTGATGGTCTAATTTTAACAAAATACTCTGATATAAATATATATGTAGTGAGACAAAATTTTACAACAAAAGATATGCTACATAATTTTAATGAAACTTTATTGAAAAATAATTTAGCTAATATGAACCTCATTATTAATGATATATCTTTAGATAAATCATCAAAAGGATATGGCTATGGTTATGGCGATTCATATGGTTATGGCTATTACTCTGAAGACATGACTAATACAAAAAAACAATGGTGGAAAATATTAAATTAATATAAATGAAAAAACATAAGCCTGCAGATACTATTCAAGATATTCAATATTTTGGTGAATATGGAGGAGTTAATCCTTCTATTGCCGACTCTTCTACTTTTACATATTTGGCAGGAAAAACTATGGAAATGGTTTTCGGAGGAGAACGTGAAGGCTGTTATTTATATTCAAGACATATGAACCCTAGCACAGGATATCTTGCTGAAGCCATTGCTAATATGGAAAATACAGATGCAGCACATGTATCTGCATCAGGAATGGGTTCAATTAGCAGTACCATTATGCAACTGTGTAAAAGTGGTGATCATATTGTAAGTAGTCGAACCATATATGGTGGAACTTATGCTTTTATGAAGAACTTTTTGCCAAGATTAAATATTAGTACATCTTTTGTCGATACCACTAATCTAGACACTGTTAAATCTGCTATTTGTGACGATACAAAAATTTTATATTGCGAAACAATGAGCAACCCTTTGTTAGAAATTTCTGACATTAAAAAATTAGCTGAAATAGCTCATGAAAACAATTTAAAGCTAGTAGTAGATAATACCTTTACTCCCCTCATTTTTTCTCCTGCTAATCTAGGAGCTGATATTGTAATTCACTCACTAACAAAATTCATTAATGGAGCTAGTGATACTGTTGGAGGGGTTATTTGTTCTTCCAAAGAGTTTGTAGGAGAACTCATAGACGTTAATGAAGGCGCAGCAATGCTTTTTGGTCCTACTATGGATGCTATACGAGCTAATGGTATCCTCAAAAACTTGCGAACACTACCAATAAGGATAAAACAACACAGTAGAAACGCACTATTACTTGCTAATAAATTTAAAGAGCTAGGTTTAAAAGTTCACTATCCTGGTCTTGAAAGTCATCCTCAACATGAGTTAATGAAGAAAAGTATGAATACCGAATTTGGTTTTGGTGGTATGCTAGTATTAGACGTTAGTAGTATGAAAAATGCTTATCAAGTTATGGAGGAAATGCAAAATAAAAACATAGGTTATTTGGCTGTAAGTTTAGGCTTCTACAAAACCCTATTCTCTGCACCTGGCGCTAGCACATCTTCAGAAATACCACAAGAAGAACAAGACGAAATGGGTATATCAGAAGGAATGATTCGTATGTCTATTGGCTTAGATAATGATATTGAGCGCACCTTCCAGAAAATGAAAAAGTGTTTAATTAAGACCAATATTCTAAAATAAGACTAGAGACAATAGTTGTTTCATACAATTGGATTATTATATTTACAGAAATAATTTCCCTTTATGAATCAATCTTTTTTTGGTGCACTGCTTCCTATTATTTTTTTAATAGCCTTACTTTCTTTTAATGTATATCTATATGGCGATGACAGTTTAGGTGGTGCGAATCAATTAGCACTTTTGCTATCTGCCGCTTTTGCAGCCATAATGGGTTTAAAAAGCGGCACCTCTTGGAAAAGCATTCTAAAAGGGGTTAGTAACAGTATAGCTTCAACTACACCAGCAATCATCATACTTTTACTCATAGGTTCACTAGCAGGAACTTGGTTAATTAGCGGCATTGTTCCAACAATGATTTATTATGGATTACAAATACTAAATCCGAAAATTTTTCTTGTAGCTGCAGCCATCATATGTGCTATAGTTTCATTAGCCTCAGGTAGTTCTTGGTCAACTATCGCTACTGTAGGAATTGCTCTTTTGGGAATAGGTAATGCTTTGGATATTTCAAACGGTCTTACAGCAGGAGCTATAATATCAGGAGCATATTTTGGCGATAAAATGTCACCCTTATCTGATACAACAAATCTCGCTCCAGCAATGGCAGGAACAAACTTATTTACCCATATCAGATACATGATGTACACGACTATTCCTAGCTTTGTCATATCACTTCTCATTTTTTTATTGATAGGACTTTCAATGGATAACACACAAAATTCTAATGATATTACAAACTTGTTAATGGCTATAGAAAGTAGTTTCAACATAAGTCCATGGTTGTTTTTAGTTCCTGTAATCGTACTATTACTCATTATGAAAAAAGTACCCGCCCTACCAGCATTATTCGTAGGTACTTTATTAGGCGGAATTTTTGCCATTATTTTTCAACCTCATCTAATTATAGAACTTTCAGGTATAGATTCTAATTTCTTTCAAGCCAGTTATGTGTCCATTATCAATGCTATGGGCTCTAAAACAAGTATTAACACCTCCAACGAGATGATAAACGATTTACTTTCTTCAGCTGGTATGTACGGAATGTTGAATACAATATGGCTAATAATTTGTGCTATGTGCTTAGGTGGTGTTATGGAAGCAAGTGGTGCTCTTAAGAAAATTAGTCAATCCATCATACAATATGCTGAAAGTACGGGCTCAGTGATTGCAACTACTGCTTGTACTTGTTTATTTTTTAATGTCACAGCGAGCGATCAATATTTAAGTATTGTAGTACCCGGCAGAATGTATGCCGATACATTCAAAGATAAAGGTCTAGCACCTGAAAACTTAAGTCGTACTTTAGAAGACAGTGGAACTGTAACTTCTGTGCTAGTCCCTTGGAACACCTGTGGAGCAACACAATCTGCAGTTTTAGGAGTAGCTACAATGACCTATTTACCATTCTGTTTTTTTAATATAATTAGTCCATTGATGACAATATTATATGCATATTTAGGTTTTAAAATAAAAAAAATAAAAAGCTAATATGAAGATTGCAATCCTTGGTACAGCATACCCTTATAGAGGTGGAATTGCAACTTTCAATGAACGCTTAGCCAAAGAGCTTATTGCTGAAGGACATGAACTAAGCATACATACTTTCAAACTACAATACCCTAATTTCCTTTTCCCTGGCAAAACACAGTTTTCATTCGATAAAAAACCTCAAAATATTAACATAGAAAGGCGAATAAACTCTGTAAATCCTATCAATTGGATTACAACAGGACTATCCCTTAGAAAAGAAAATTACGATGTAGTAATTATTCCATTTTGGTTACCGTTTATGGGGGCATCATTGGGTACAATATCAAGAATACTAAAATCAGAAAAAACACAATTATTATGTATTGCTCATAACATAATTCCTCATGAATTACGCTTAGGAGATAAAATGCTTACTCGTTATTTTATAAAAAGAATAGATGGTTTTTTAGCCATGACCCAAAAAGTTTTAGATGACCTAAACGTATTTAACAAATGCAGTCCTAAAGTCCTTACGCCCCACCCTATTTACGATAACTTTGGCGAAATAGAACCTAGAGAGAAAGCGATTGAAACTTTAAAATTAAATCAAGATTATAGATACATATTGTTCTTTGGATTAATACGTGACTACAAAGGCTTAGACCTACTGCTGGAAGCTTTTTCTACTAATGAGATTAGAGAAAAAAATATCAAACTTATAATTGCTGGCGAATACTATTCTAACCAAGCCCACTACAAAAAACTCATAGAAAAATATAACTTAGAACAAGATATCATTCAAGTCGAACAGTTTATTCCTGACTCTGAAGTTCATTTGTATTTTAATGCTTGTGATTTGATTGTTCAACCCTACAAATCAGCTACCCAAAGTGGCGTGACTCAAATAGCCTATCACTTTAACAAGCCTATGATAGTCACAAATGTTGGCGGACTTAAAGAAATGTGTCCTGACGGTAAAGTAGGCTATGTTGTTTCACCACATGCTGATGAAATAAAAAAAGCTATTTTGAAATTCTTTAATGAAACAAACATTAATGAAATGATAGAAAATATTAACCAAATAAAGGAACTATATTCTTGGTCTATCTTTACAAAAAAATTACTTGCTTTAACTATAAAAAGAACAACATAACATTATGAAACAAGAGCTTATTAGAAGAAATATTAGTGACTCCATTACGGTTAAGCAAGAACTGTTACAAAATGATGCTATAATAATCGATATTACCAAAGTGGCAGATTTGATTGTAGAAGCTTTTAATAATGGAAACAAGTTATTGTTCTGTGGCAACGGAGGTAGTGCCGCAGATGCTCAACATTTAGCAGCAGAATTTTCAGGTAGATATTACTTAAACAGACCTCCGCTACACGCTGAAGCATTACATACTGACACTTCTTTTATGACTGCAGTTTCTAATGATTTCTCATTTGATGAAGTGTACGCTAGACTTATACAAGGAATTGGCAAACAAGGAGATATTCTAATTGGTATGTCAACTTCTGGTAATTCTAAAAATGTCATTAAAGCTTTAAAAGAAGCTAAAAAGAAAAACATAATTACAATAGGGTTCACAGGAAAAGCAAACGGAAATATGAAGCCTTGCTGTGATTATTTAATCAATATTCCCTCCGATGACACGCCAAGAATACAAGAATGTCACCTTATGCTAGGACATGCAATATGTGAATTGGTAGAAAAGGAATTATTTTCATAAAATGAATGTAGCAATTCCCAAAATTGATTCAAGCTGGACACTATTTTTAGATAGAGATGGTGTAATAAACAAAAAGTTAGACGGTGATTACGTCAAAACTATTGATGAGTTTGAATTTCTGCCATATGCTCTTGAGGCTATTAAACTATTTTCAAGCCATTTTCATAGAGTAGTTATAGTCACTAACCAACAAGGAATAAGTAAACGTTTAATGACAGAAGACGACTTACATAAAGTACATCAACATTTACTACAAGAAGTTCAAAATTTCGGCGGTAGGATTGATGCTATATATCATGCACCACAATTAGCAGAAGAAAATTCCATTATGAGAAAACCGAATATTGGCATGGCTCTACATGCCAAAAAAGAATTTCCATCTGTAGACTTCAAAAAAAGCATAATGGTAGGTGATTCTATCAGTGATATGGAATTTGCTAAAAACGCCAATATGTTTGCCGTATTGATTGGTCAATCAGAAGAGTATTTTTGTACAGATTCGCTGATTAGCTTAAGTAAGCTTCTTTAGAACTAAATTTCTTCTTCAACATGATATTGATTTCTATCAGGAGCATTTCTAGAAATCATCTCTCCAATAAAACCCGCTAAGAATAATTGCAAACCCATAATCATGGAGGTCAATGCAATATAAAAACCACTCATATCTGCAATATTGGTAGCTTTAACATCTGAATACATATAGTAAAGTTTCTGTCCCCCAAGAAATGAAAAAAGCACAAAACCTAATACGAACATTAAAGTACCCAAAACACCAAAAAAGTGCATCGGCTTTTTACCAAATCGAGAAACAAAAGTAACGGTCATTAAGTCTAGTAAACCGTTAATAAAACGCTCCATACCAAATTTTGTAACTCCATATTTTCTAGCTTGATGCTCTACAACTTTTTCTGTAATTTTTGGAAAACCTGCTCGCTTTGCTAACATCGGAATATACCGATGCATTTCACCATATAATTCAATGTTCTTGATAACATCTTTTCTATATGACTTTAAACCACAATTAAAATCGTGTAGATATATGCCTGAAGCCTTACGAGCTGCCCAGTTATATAACTTAGTAGGAATTGTCTTTGTTATTGGGTCATATCGTTTCTTCTTCCAACCCGATACCATATCCCAACCCTCCTCAGTGATTAGGCGATATAATTCAGGGATTTCTTCAGGACTATCTTGTAAATCAGCATCCATTGTAATAACGACATTTCCTTCAGCCTTTACAAAAGCAATATTTAAAGCCGCTGACTTACCATAATTTCTTCGAAATTTTATGCCTTTAATATTTGAGTTTGATTTGGATAATTTTTGAATGACTTCCCAAGAATCATCGGTACTACCATCATCAGCAATGATAATTTCATAAGTATATGAATTAGAAGTCATCACTTTATCTATCCAAGTGCATAACTCATGTAAAGATTCAGACTCATTATATGAAGGAACTACAACTGAAATATTCATATTATTCCGACATTTCTAACGGTTTGTTCTTTTTTATAAATGCAGCAATTATAGCAGAAAATATTATATGAAAGAATAAACTGTAAAATAAAGCACTAGCCTGATTAGAAAAAGAGTATATATCTTCTTCTTGTGTTTGTTCAATAAGTGTTTCCATAACGCTATACATTGGATTGCTTTCTGGTAATTGATCAAGCTGAATGACTAATTTTTCAACAGTAACATCTTTTAATTGAATTGCAAAATCAGGATCAATAAAGTTAAATAATATTATTGAAAAAAAAGTTGACAAAAATGCCCCTGAAACTGTTATACCAATTGTAACTATAAAGGTTTCTTTAAAAGAAATGTAACCTCCTACTAATTTTTTATATTGAATAACTAAAAATATTAATACAAAATATGGTAAAATAGCTTTTATAATTGCCCAGGTATCATTAAGGAAAAAGTCTACTCCCAATCCATAAGACAACGATAACAAAATTATACTAACAGAACCAAGTATCAGGCCATTATTTAATACATAATCTTTCATTAATGATTATTAAGTTTATCCACAAATATAATTATTTTTTTGTGCTAATTTTTAAAGTAAAGTGTTCGTTATAGAGGGCAATTAGTCTATATTTGCAATGGGCAAGTCTTATGCAACCAGCTCCCACTGAACTCCCCCAGGACTGGAAAGTAGCAAGGGTAAGTGGTTGAGCGGTGTGATGTAAGTAGCTTGCCCTTTTTTTATTTTTAACGAATTCATCAAAAAAATTATCTTATTTCTAAATATGTACAAATCTTTAGACAACAGAAAAAATAAATACTTAACTTAAAGAATTATGAATATTCAATATTTGTGGCATTACTAAACAAGAATTATCATTTTTGATTTCATAATCTGAAAGATATATTTTCTTTACTTCAGCCCATTGATAATTCATCCTTTGTCTTATTTCCTTTTCAGTTAACATATCCCTATTTAAAATGCGTTTAAGTCTTATATCTTCAGGACAAGAAACACAAATGATTGCATCTAAATCCTCAAAAGTATTACTTTCAAATAAAATAGCAGTTTCCTTTATGATGTAAGAACCAGTTTGTTGAATAGACCATTTCTCAAAAGCATCTTGTACAACTGGATGCACCAAAGCATTGAGCTTTTTTAAAACTAGCTTATCTTTAAAAACCAAATCTGATAAATATTTTCGATTTAATTCATTATTTAAGTATACATACTTACCAAACTCAGTAATAAGACTTTTTTTGAGATCATTATCCTTGTTCATTAGTAATTTTGCTTCATTATCAGAGTTAAAAACAGCAATACCCAAAATCTCAAAACAGCATGCTATTATAGTCTTTCCACTTCCTATATTACCAGTTAAACCGATTCTTTTCATCTTACTTTTTTATTAAAAAGTATTCGACTTTTTCAGGTTTAAGTCTAATATTTTCTATAAAATCGGCTTGTCTGACTAATTCAATTGGTAACCGTTTCTTTGTATTATCAAAAATAATATTGGTTAAAAACATATCTTTTTTTACCAAATCAAATTTATCTAATGATACTAAATATTTAACGGCAACTTCATCTGGAAAAAGTTTTATTTTATAATTCTCGGGGACATTCATAATACTCAAAGGTAATTTAATTTCACCCTCAGTATATTGTTCAACACTGAGTTCCCAATTAACCTGACTTAAAGAATAATTTAATTCAGAATGATTTAGTGGTTCTATTGATATGGTTCCAGAACAACTAGAATTAATATCATCAATTTTTAAATTTTCTGTACTAATTGAACTAAAAACCTCAACAACAGCTTTAGGTCCTGAAATTACTATTGTAGAAGGATCTAGTTTTATAGCTCCCTTTTGTCGGAATAAATCTTTAAAAGATAAATCTTTTTTAATTTGAATTGGAATAACTCTCTCATATTTTTCATCTAATAAAACATCAATTCTATTGGGCTGAACATGTAATAATTGCATATTTGCTGGAAGAAGATCTTGAAGTTGTGAAATTGATTGTTTAGCTAGCCAATAATAGTTCCAATTGTTGCCTTTTTTTTTAGGAATAAATGTAGAAACTGAAAGGGGTAGATGTTTTCTAAAACTTAAATGGTGAGCAAGAATGGTAAAACCTGGTGCCATTACTTGAAGATGTAAATCAGGATTTTTATCCTCAATTAGTAGTTTATCATCAGGCAAATTTACAAAATCAGCCTTATAGTGAATAGTAGTTGTATAATCTTTTGACAAAACAGTGAGGATCCAAAATAAAGTAGAGAGAGTAAAAAGAAATAAGAAGACAGGAAGTTGCTTTCTCTCGATTCTTAAAACAACAATTAATCTATTTAACAGAAATGTAAGTTTACTCAACATAAATAGGGCCGAAAACCAGCAATAAATTATTCCTTGATATTTGATAATTCAGCAGAAATTCCTGACTTATCAAATTTTAAAACAATGCTACTTCCAACATCTATTTTTACAGTTTTTTCAGAGACCTCTATTACTTTTCCATGTAAACCACCTGAAGTAATAATTTTGTCTCCTTTCTTAAGATTTTCTCTAAATTTACGTTCTTGCTTTTGCTTTTTTACTTGCGGTCTTATCATAAAAAACCAAAAAACACCAAAGACTAGAACAAAGAAAATAAGTGGATTACCTCCACTTTCTGTATTTAATAAAATCGTTATTGTATTCATTTTAATTTGTAATTACTTCAGAGGTGATATTTAACACTTTTCTGCTTGGGTTTGTATTTGCTGTCAAGGTTATGGCTTTATTTTGTTTTCCACTTCTGCCAGAACTATCAAAGGTTACATCAATTGATCCAGATTCACCTGGAGCAATTGGATTTCTTGACCAATTGGGCACTGTACATCCGCAGGAGCCCTTAGCATTTGATATAATTAATGGTGTATCACCTGAATTAGTGAATTTAAAAGAATATGATACTTTCTCACCGTCTACTAATTGTCCGAAATCGTGTAATTCTTTTTCAAAATTAAATTTAGGCATTGATGATTTTTTTCTTTCAGACTCAGCAGTTTTTTCATTCATGACAAGATTAGCCGAAAGTGATGTTTTTACTACGCCTTTGTTAACAGGATTTTTTGTGCTATCTGCAACATCTTTAGATATATCATTACATGAGAATGACAAAAATAAAATAGAAATTAGAAATACTTTATACATTTTAGGTTATAATTATTTAGCATCAAAAATAGTAATTATTCAATTAAGCCTCTACCTATTTTTTTAATAGCTCCTTTTCTTTTAAGTTCAGCCAATAAACTATCCAGAATACCATTAACAAAATTCTTACTATTTGTTGTACTGTAGTATTTGGCAAGTTCAATGTATTCATTTATAGTGACTTTTACAGGTACACTAGGCATTTTCAATAGTTCAGTAAGAGCCATTTGCATTAATATTAAATCCATTTGAGCTACTCTTTCTAAATCCCAGTTTTTGGTTTTTGAAGAAATTAATTCAGAAAATTCTTGAGAGTGAACTATAGAATGACGCAATAAATTAACTGCAAAATCTTTTTCATCTGTGTCTTTAAACAAATCAAATAATTCTAATTTATTTTTATCTGATTGCTTAATTGTTTTTATTACCATACTACAAACAAATGGGAAGTCGTCATTCCAAAAAATATATTGCTCATTTAAAAAGTCTTGAAAGGCTTCCATTTCAATTAATTCTTTACTAAAGAGCTTTACAATAAAACTTTTGTCAGATTCAAAGTTAGTATTTTCCTCATCCATATAAGACTTATACAACTCTGTTTCAACTATTTTAAAATAAATAGCTTTGATCATATTTTTTTCGTCGACAAAAGATAATTTTGCGTTTCTTGATTTGTTCGATAAATATGAATCATCTTTCATTTTTTTTAAAAATAAATTATCTATGAACTTTCTATTAGGATTTAAATCGTTTTTAGACGGTAATTGTTTTTTCTTTGAGTCTTCTAAGTAATTTTCTGCAAAGTCTCTTACTTCTAAAATATAAATGAACAAGAGAATATATAATTCCTCAACTTTATTTAAAGATTTGAGAAATTGCTTTTCTAGAACTGCAATTTCTGACCCATTTGATTTATTCCAAGAATAAAGAAATTGTAAAACACGTATTCTTAAGTGACGACGATTAAGCATAATCTGTTAATTCTCTAATTTTTAGCTTTTAATATGCGATGCATGGCTAGCTTAAGAGCCGCCTGCTGTGTGGTGATATTTTCTTCTTTAGCTTTAGAAAAAATTTCTAAAGTAGTATCAAAAATTTTACGTGTCTGATTAATAGCATTTTCTCGATTATAACCACTAATTTCAGAATATACATTTATCAATCCTCCAGCATTTATTAAAAAATCAGGTGCATATAAAATTCCCATATCTTGTAGTTGATTAGCATGTTTGAATTCATCTTGAAGTTGGTTATTCGCAGCTCCTGCAATAATTTCACATTTTAACAGATTTATAGTATTATCATTTATTGTAGCACCCAAAGCACACGGAGAGTAAATATCTACATCTAAATCATATATCAAATTACCTTCAAAAGATTGACAATTATATAGTTCAGATACTCTTTTTAAATTTGATTTATTTATATCATTTATAATAACTTTGGCACCTTCTTCTGTAAGATATTTAACAATCTTTTCTCCAACATGACCAACTCCTTGAACTAAAATTTTTTTTGAAATTAAATTATCTGAACCCCATTTGTATTTAGCAGAAGCTTTCATTCCCATATAAACACCAAATGCAGTTACTGAAGACGGATCTCCTCCTCCACCCATTTCAATTGGAATACCGGTAACAAAATCTGTTTCTTTTTTAACATTAACCATATCTAATGCGGTCATACCTACATCTTCTGCTGTGATATACTTACCTCCTAGGCTATTTACATATTCACCAAATTTACGCATCATATTTTCTGTTTTATCAGAAGTAGAATCACCAATTATAACTGCTTTTCCACCACCTAAAGATAATCCAGTAATAGCAGCTTTCAATGTCATGCCTCTAGAAAGTCTTAAAACATCAATAATAGCATCATTATAGCAATCATAATTCCACATTCTAGTTCCGCCTAATGCTGGTCCTAGAGTAGTATCATGAATTGCAATAATCGCTTTTAACCCAGTTTCTTTGTCATTACAAAATACCAGTTGCTCATGATTCATTTGTGTCATCATATCAATAACTTGAAAATCTTTTATAGAATCGTTAACATTCTTTACTTTCAACATAGAGTTATATTTTAATTAAATTAAGCAGAAAGTTAATTAACTTTGTGATGGTTTAATTACAATCCTAAAAGGGTAAATTTTGCGCTATCAAAACTACAATTTTATTTGTTTTTTTTGATTAACAAGTTCAATTTTATGAAAGAACTTAAATATCTATTCAAATTTTATAAAAAGTACCGATGGCGATTCGCATTAGGTACACTATTCGTAGTTACATCTAATATTTTTGCTATATATCCAGCAATTTATACTAGAAAGGCATTTGACGCTGCGAAAGATGCTATTGTATTTTCACAAAATAATATTTACGACTTTTCGAATTTAACTTCCAAGTTACTTTATTTTGGAATCATGATAATACTATTTGCATTTCTAAAAGGAGCTTTCATGTTTTTTATGAGACAAACAATCATTGTTATGTCTCGATTAATTGAATTTGATATTAAAAACGAAATTTTCAAACATTATCAAAATCTTGATAGGTCATTTTATAAAAAAAACAATACGGGTGACATGATGGCAAGAATAAGTGAAGATGTTACTAAAGTTAGAATGTTTTTAGGCCCTGCTACTATGTATCCAATTAATATGATTTCACTTTTCTTATTGGTAATTTACAATATGTTTACTATTAATATTAAACTAAGTTTATATGTTCTTGCACCACTTCCAATAATGTCAATAACAATTTTTTTTATTAGTAAAATCATTAATATCAAAAGTGAAAAAGTTCAATATCAATTATCAGTTCTTTCAACAATTACTCAAGAGTCTTTTTCTGGAATTCGAATCTTGAAATCTTTTGTTAATGAAAAGTTAAATTTAAATATTTTCAAAAAACACACTAATGAATATTTGAATAGGAATGTATCTTTAGCTAAAACAAATGCTGCTTTTTTTCCATTTATGTTACTACTTATAGGCCTGAGTACGCTTCTTACTATTTACATTGGAGGAAAAGAATCCATTGCTGGAAATATTTCCTCGGGTAATATTGCAGAATTTATTATATACGTCAACATGCTAACCTGGCCGATGGCATCTATTGGTTGGGTAACTGCCATCATTCAAAGAGCAGCAGCTTCACAAAAAAGAATTAATGAATTTCTTAAAACGGAAACACAATTCAATTTAAAAGATGGTATTAATCATATATTTAAAGATAAGATTTCATTTAAAAATGTAGACTTTATTTATCCTGATTCAAATATTAAAGCCCTAAAAAATATTTCATTCGAAATAAAATTTGGACAATCAATAGGTATTGTTGGTAAAACAGGCTCCGGAAAATCAACAATTGTAAATTTACTAAGTCGAATGTACAACACTACATCAGGTAGCATTGAAATCGACAATATCAATATAAGTAAAATTAACTTGAATAAACTTAGATCACAAATAAGTTTAGTTCCACAAGAGGACTTATTATTTTCTGATACTATTTCTAATAATATTGCTTTTGGATCAAGAGAAAAAATCAGCCAAAAAGAAATAGAAATTTCTTCCAAAAAATCTGCCATTCACGATAATATTGTAAATTTTCCCTTAGGCTATCAAACATTAGTTGGTGAAAGAGGTGTAACACTTTCAGGAGGCCAAAAACAACGTGTATCAATTGCAAGAGCGTTAATTAGAAATTCAAAAATTTTAATTTTTGATGATTGTATGTCTGCTGTTGATAATCTAACCGAAAAAGAAATACTTAAATCTCTCAAAATTGAAAGCAAAGAGAAAACTACTATTATAATAAGTCACAGAATTTCATCAGTACAGCATGTAGAAAAAATCATATTTATTGACGGTGGAAAAATTGCTGAAATAGGAACTCATGAAAAACTTTTAGAAATGGGTGGATTGTATTACAAAATGTATCAAAATCAAATTTCAAGAATTGTATAAATTTGTGTTTTAGGTTAATTTTCATAGATTTGATTATTAATCTATAAATTATGGAAGGCTACAAGGACCAAGATGAAATCTTTTCAAATAAAGTTAGAGCAGGTAAAAGAACTTATTTTTTTGATGTTCGTGCTACTAAAGCGGATGATTACTACCTTACAATTACGGAAAGTAAAAAAGTATTTAACGATGATGGTAGTCACCACTTTAAAAAACACAAAATATTTCTCTACAAAGAAGATTTTGAAAAATTCAAAGATACTTTGTTGCAAAGTTTAGATTTCATTTATGAGCACAAAGGGAAAAATATTATTTCAGATAAAAATAAAGAAAGTGACTCTGGTATAGCAAATAGTATTTCTTAGTATATGCAAATCACATATTGTAAACCAAAAGTAATAATGTTAAGATTGAAAGAATAAAATAACTTACCAAGGACTGGGCACCTTCGTAGTCTTTTGCAATTCTTTGCCCTAAAAACAAAGCAATCAAAGCCAGAGAAGCAAAAAGTGTTCCTAATATTGCTAAAATTGAGCTTCTTTCTAAAATCAAAAAAACTATTCCAATTAAACTAAGTATACCTGAAAGTATTTCAATTACAGTAATTATTGTGAATAAGAATGGTACTGAGTTTTTAAAAGGGGAATTGGAAAAGTGAGAAGTTAGCCAATCTAAATTTTCTTTTTTATTAACCATTTTATCAAAACCGGATTGCAAAAATAAAATTGCAATAAATAAAACTGTCAAAATTTGAGCTGTAAGCAATAAAGTTTCAGAAAAATTTATAAATAGTAACATTTTGAAATAATTTAAATTATGACTATTAACATTTTAAAACAAATGTTAAAAAAACACTTTTTTTTCTTCTTTTTAAGTCAATCAATTAAATTACTTTTGAAAAAGTTAAATATAATCAAATAAGTTATTAATCAAAAAATATCCTAACAACAACCTTTGGTTAACTAAACTTAATTTAAAAATGAATAAAACAATAGTAATTGCAAATCAAAAAGGTGGTGTAGGAAAAACAACAACAGCTATTAATCTTGCAGCTTGCTTAGGTGTACTAGAAAAAAAAGTTTTACTTATCGATGCGGATCCTCAAGCCAATGCTACCTCTGGTGTTGGTTATGATCCAAGAGATATTAAATCTGGTCTCTATGAATGTTTAATTGATAAATTAAGTCCTAGAGATATAATTTTAAAAACTGAAAGCCCAAATTTATCTTTACTTCCTGCTCATATAGACTTAGTTGGGGCAGAACTCGAGCTTGTAAATCAACAAAATCGAGAATTTATATTAAAAGATCTTTTAGAACAGATCAAATCAATATATGACTACATTATCATTGACTGTGCACCATCATTGGGTATTATTACAACAAATGCACTGACTGCTGCAAATTCAATAATAATACCCATTCAATGTGAATATTTTGCTCTAGAGGGACTAGGAAAATTATTGAATACAATTAAAATTGTTCAAAGTAGGATGAACAAGGATTTAGATATTGAAGGCCTTTTATTGACTATGTATGACACTAGACTAAGATTATCAAATCAAGTTGTAGAAGAAGTAAAGACGCATTTTCAAGAGATGGTTTTTGATACTATAATACAACGTAATGTTAGATTAAGTGAAGCGCCAAGCTTTGGTCGAACAATAATTATGCATGATGCAAACAGTAAAGGAGCAATTAATTATTTGAACTTGGCTAAAGAGCTAATAGAAAAAGAGTATTGAATTAAACTAAAAAAAATGGCAATAAAAAAACGTGTTTTAGGAAAAGGTCTTTCTGCATTACTAAAAAATCCTAATACTGATATTACTACAAATAATAGCAATTTTGAAAGCATACAAGTTGTCGATTCAGTTTCTGAAATTTCAATAGAGCAAATCGAAGTCAATCCTTTTCAACCAAGAAGAGAGTTTGATTTGGATAGTTTACAAGAATTAGCAATTTCAATTAAAGAATTAGGTATTATTCAGCCATTAACTGTAAGGAAATTAGGCTATGATAAATTCCAATTAATTTCTGGTGAAAGAAGATTTAGAGCCTCACAAATTGCTAAAATCAAAAAGATCCCTGTTTATATTAGGATAGCAAATGACCAAGCTATGCTAGAAATGGCTCTGGTCGAGAATATTCAAAGAGAAGAGCTGAATCCAGTTGAAATTGCTCAAAGCTATCAAAGACTCATAGATGACTGTAAACTTACCCAACAAAAGATGAGCGAAAGGATAGGCAAAAAAAGGTCTACCATAACAAATTACCTGAGACTGCTCAAGTTACCAGCAGAAATATTAGTGTCGTTAAGAGATGGAAATATCAGTATGGGTCATGCTAGAGCATTAGTAAATATCAAAAACCAAAATACTCAAATAAATATTTTTAGAGATGCTCTTTCTAACAAATTTACTGTAAGAGAAATCGAGCAAATAGTCAAAGACTTTGGAAATAGTAAATACGTTAAAACTACTAATAAAAAGAAAACAATTTATAGTTTTGAACACCAAAAATTAGCAAACGAACTAAGTAATAAACTTGAAAAAAAGGTTAAACTAAAAGTTTCAAAAAATGGAAAAGGAATAATTGAAATACCTTTTGATACAAAGCAAGATTTATACCAACTAATTTCAAAATTTGGTTTATAGTTGAAAATTACATTTCTATATATTTCTCTATTATTTTCATTTGTTTGCTTTGGACAGTCAATTGAGCAAAAGAAAATAAAATCAGCTAAAAAATCTTCTTTTCTCTCAGCTGTATTGCCTGGGGCAGGACAGGTTTACAATAAAAAATATTGGAAAGTTCCTGTAATTTATGCTTCATTGGCGTCAGGTATTTATTTTATTTATGAAAATCAAAGTAAACTAAATAACTATACTGACGCATATGTTAATCGTTCAAATGGTAGCATTGATAAATACATAGATATATACAATGATAGCCAACTTATGACAATTATTGATTATTATGAAAGAAATCGAGATTTATCATATATAGTTACTGCTATAATATATTTACTTAATATAGTTGATGCAAGCGTAGATGCTCATTTATTTGATTTTGATATTAGCGAAGATTTAAGCCTTAAAACAGCCCCTAAAATTATTAGTACTAATAGAGGTAACTCTCCAATCTTATCATTAAAAATGAATTTTTAACTTTAATTATATGAAAATTGCATTAATAGGTTACGGTAAAATGGGAAAACTTATAGAGCAAATTGCACTAGAAAAAGGACACTCCATATCAGTAATTGTAAATAGTAATAATCCAATAGAAAATCAGGATTTTTCAAATACTGACATTGCTATAGATTTTAGCACTCCCAATAGTGCATACAATAATATCAAATGTGTTTTAACTCAAGGAATACCTGTGGTTTCAGGAACTACAGCTTGGTTAAAAAATCTTGATGATGTAAAGCGACTAACAATAGAAAAAGAAACAGGATTTTTACATGCCTCTAACTTTAGTATTGGCGTAAATCTTTTTTTTGAATTGAATAAAAAACTATCTCAACTGATGCATAATCAGTCAGAATACAAAGTATCAATCAAAGAAATTCACCATACTGAAAAATTGGATATTCCGAGTGGTACAGCCATAAGTTTAAAATCACAAATACCCAAAATCATAGACATAGAAAGCCAGAGATCTAAAAATGTTCCAGGCACACACATTGTCAACTATGATTCAGAAATAGATAGTATATCCATTAAACACCAGGCACATAATAGAAAGGGGTTTGCTCAAGGAGCACTAGTTGCAGCAGAGTGGATTATAGATAAAAAGGGTTGCTTTTCAATGAGTGACATTCTAAAAATCAATTAAAAATGAAAAAATTAAAACAATTAACAGGTAAATATTTCAAAGGGATAATGTTCATTTCATTTACCATTATCTGGTCTCTTATCGTATATCTCATTGATGGTGAATGGCTTTACTTTTTGCCTTTGATAGTTGGAGATATTTTGTTTTGGGAAACCATAAATTGGCAATTTTGGAAGAAAAAAGAAAAGAAAAAAAAGAAGCCAAAAAGTGAAATCAAAAGTTGGTTTAATGCTATAATTTTTGCCGTCATAGCAGCTACAATTCTTAGAACTTTCTTGATTGAAGCCTACACAATACCTACATCATCTATGGAAAAATCACTTCTCATTGGAGACTTTCTATTTGTTAGTAAAGTAAGTTATGGACCGAGAGTGCCCAACACACCAATATCTTTTCCACTCGTTCATCATACCTTACCGCTTACAAAAAGTACACCTGCCTATCTAAAATGGATACAATTAGACTACCATAGGATGAAAGGGTTGGGTCAAATAGAAAGAAATGACTGTGTTGTATTTAATTATCCCACAGATGATCTTCAATTTCCTGAAAGACCTGTTGATAAAAAAGAAAACTATATAAAAAGATGTGTAGGAATTCCTGGTGATGTTATAGAAATAAAAAGTAGTGATTTGTTTGTCAATGGTGAACTACAAACACAAAATGTAAAAATGAAAAATCAGTTTAGATATTATGTTAAAACTGATGGAACAAAATTTAGTCAAAAAACACTAAATAAATATAATATTTACGAGGGTCAGGTTCTTTCTAATAATGGAGATTATGAACTTATATTAAATGACAAAAGTTTAGAGGCCATTAAACGCTTCACATATGTTAACAAAGTTGAAAAAATAGTAACCGAAAAAGGCATGAAATTAAATTCATCGGAATTAATTTTTCCTGAAGATAAATTCAATTGGAATCTGGATAATTTTGGACCCCTTAGTATTCCAGCTAAAGGTTTAACTGTAAAAATTGATAATGTCAATATTGAAATTTATAAAAGAATCATAGAAACCTACGAAAAAAACACACTTGAAATTATTGGAAATGATATATTTATAAATGGCAACTTAAGCAATAGCTACACATTTCAGATGGATTATTATTGGATGATGGGAGACAATAGACACAACTCATTAGACTCCAGATACTGGGGTTTTGTTCCAGAAGATCACGTAGTAGGAAAAGCGCTTTTTATTTGGATGAGTTGGGACAAGAATAAAAAAGGAATTAATAAAATTCGATGGAACAGACTATTCAATGCAATCCATTAAACCAACACTTCTACCATGTCCTTATTTTGGATCTATTGAGTTTTTCTGTAATCTTATTTCAAACGAATGCGTAATAGAAGTCAACGATTACTTCGTAAAACAGAGTCTAAGAACACGATGCAATATATATGGTGCTAATGGTCTATTAACACTAACTGTTCCTAAGTCTAGAAAAAACAGCTCAAAAACTCTATTTAAAGATATTAAAATAAATTACGATCACCAATGGCAAAAGGAACATTGGGAAAGTTTAACAAGTGCCTATCGTTCTTCTCCATTTTTTGAATATTACGAACATGAACTTCAGTCCTTATTTCAAAAAAAATATACCTTCTTAAAAGACCTTAATTTAGAAATGATGACTTTTGTTTGCTCTAAAATTGGAATTTCAACAGAATTCAATTTAAGTGAATCTTACATTAACAATTTGGATTACGTGGACAAAAGAATGTATAACTTTGACAAAATTGAACTACCGAGATATATACAAGTTTTTGAAAATAAATTCGGCTTTATTTCTAATCTCAGTATATTAGACCTGCTTTTTAACGAGGGGAATAACAGTAAGTATTACCTAGAAACTATTAACCTCTGAAAAATTATTAATGTTTTATGGATCTAGAATTTAATAAAAACGAGGATAAAATGAGACTTTTAATTTCAGAAATGACTCAAAAGTTCGACAAGATTTCGCTTGGTGGTGGTAAGTCTAAAATAAAAAAACAGCATGAACAAGGAAAACTAACTGCTAGAGAAAGGATAAATTTCCTTCTAGATGACGATAGTGAATCCATAGAAATTGGAGCCTTTGTTGGCGATGGTATGTATGGAGAATATGGTGGCTGCCCCTCTGGAGGGGTTGTTGTTGTTATGGGCTATGTTAGTAAAAAACAATGCATTGTAGTTGCCAATGATGCTACTGTAAAAGCAGGCGCGTGGTTTCCAATCACTGCCAAGAAAAATTTACGTGCTCAAGAGATTGCTATGGAAAACAAGTTACCCATTATTTATTTGGTTGATAGTGCAGGTGTATTTTTACCATTACAAGATGAAATATTTCCTGATAAAGAACACTTTGGTAGGATTTTTAGAAATAATGCTAAGATGTCCTCTATGGGTATCACGCAAATATCTGCAGTAATGGGATCGTGCGTAGCAGGTGGAGCCTACCTCCCAATAATGAGTGATGAAGCATTAATAGTCAATAAAACAGGAACTATTTTTTTAGCTGGAAGTTATCTAGTAAAAGCTGCTATTGGAGAAGATATTGATAATGAAACACTAGGAGGTGCTCAAACACATTGTGAAATATCTGGTGTTACGGATTACAAATCAGAAAATGATGAAGATTGTCTTAAAACTATAAAAAATATCTTCAGTAAAATTGGAGATTTTGAGAAAGCAGGTTTTAACAGAATTGAATCTGTAGATCCTAAAAAAGATAAAAATGAAATCATTGGTATCTTACCATCTAGCAGAGATAAACCCTATAACACTAGAGATGTTATTGAACGGCTAGTTGACAATTCTGATTTTGAAGAATACAAAAAAGGATATGGGGAGACTATAGTCTGTGGATATGCTAGAGTTGAAGGCTGGGCGGTAGGCATCATTGCCAATGAAAGAAAACTCGTTAAAAGTAAAAAAGGCGAAATGCAATTTGGTGGTGTCATCTACTCCGATTCTGCAGATAAAGCAACCCGATTCATTGCCAATTGTAATCAAAAGAAAATACCACTAATATTTTTACAAGATGTAAATGGTTTTATGGTTGGCTCGCGTTCAGAACACTCTGGTATCATAAAGGATGGTGCTAAAATGGTTAATGTTATGAGTAATTCTGTTGTTCCAAAATTCACTATTATAATGGGTAATTCTTATGGAGCCGGAAATTATGCTATGTGTGGAAAGGCCTTTGACCCTAGACTAATCGTTTCATGGCCCAGTGCAAAAATGGCCGTTATGGGAGGAGAACAAGCTGCAAAAGTTTTGTTGCAAATAGAAAAATCCTCACTCAAAAAACAAGGTCAAAAAATCGATAAAAACAAGGAAGAAGAATTACTTAAAACTATCACTGATAGATACGATCGACAAACCTCACCCTACTATGCCGCGTCAAGACTTTGGGTTGATGCTATCATAGACCCAAGAGACACTAGAAAAGTTATATCAATGGGAATTGAAGCGGCAAATAACTCGCCAATTACCGAAAGTTACAACCCGGGAGTTATTCAAGTTTAAAAATAACAATCTCTCAAAAATATATTCATTTGATTATATTTGTAAATTCTAGATTAAAGTATAGATATATTTATGATACAAATTACTCTTCCAGACGGGGCTACAAGACAGGTTGAAAAAGGTACTACAGGCATGGATATTGCTAAAAGTATCAGCGAAGGACTAACGAGAAATGTTCTTGCATGCCAGATAGATGATGAAGTTTGGGATGCTAATCGTCCAATTGAAAAAGATTGTGAATTCAAAATACTTACTTGGAACGATGAACTAGGAAAAAAAACTATGTGGCATTCTTCTGCACACTTAATGGCAGAAGCTCTTGAAGCGTTATTTCCGGGTATTAAACTTGCTATTGGACCAGCAATTGAAAACGGCTTTTATTACGATGTCGATTTTGGCGAACATTCTATATCGTCTGATGATTTTAGCAAAATTGAGGATAAAATGGTTGAATTGGCAAGGCAGAAAAACGAATACGTCAGAGAAGAAATACCTAAACAAGATGCTGTATCTTACTTCCAAAAAAAAGATGACGTGTACAAGCTCGAACTTTTAGAAGATTTAGAAGACGGTAATATTACTTTTTATACACAAGGTAATTTTACCGATTTGTGTAGAGGACCACATATTCCTAACACTTCATTCATTAAGTCCACAAAGCTATTAAACATTGCAGGTGCATATTGGAGAGGTGATGAAAATAATAAACAACTCACTAGAATTTATGGAATTAGCTTCCCTAAACAAAAAGAATTAATAGCATATCTTGAGCTTTTGGAAAAAGCTAAACAAAGGGACCACAGAAAGCTAGGTAAAGAAATGGAATTATTTTCCTTTTCTCAAAAAGTTGGACAAGGGCTACCCTTGTGGCTTCCTAAAGGCGCTGCTCTTAGAGAACGATTAGAAAACTTCCTCAAAAAAGCACAAAAATCTGCAGGTTATGAACAGGTTATTACGCCACATATAGGCAGTAAAGAACTTTACGTTTGTTCAGGACACTATGCTAAATACGGAGCAGATTCATTCCAACCTATTAATACACCAGCTGAAGGTGAAGAATTTTTATTAAAACCCATGAACTGCCCTCACCATTGTGAGATATACAAAACCAAACCCCGTTCATACAAAGACTTACCTATAAGATTTGCAGAATTTGGAACAGTATATCGTTATGAGCAATCAGGTGAACTACATGGTTTGTCAAGAGTAAGAGGCTTTACTCAAGATGATGCCCATATTTTTTGCACTCCTGAACAAGTCAAAGATGAATTTATAAAAGTTATAGAACTAGTACTTTACATTTTCAAAACTCTAAGCTTTGAGCAATTCACAGCTCAAATATCATTAAGAGATGTCAATCATCCTGAAAAATACATAGGCTCAACAGAAAATTGGGAAAAAGCTGAAAAAGCCATTTTAGAAGCTACAGAGCAAAAAGGCATTGATACTGTTATCGAATATGGAGAAGCAGCATTTTATGGTCCAAAGCTAGATTTTATGGTTAGGGATGCTATAGGAAGAAAATGGCAACTTGGAACAATACAAGTTGACTATAGTCTGCCTGAACGTTTTGAATTAGAATACATGGGTTCCAACAATCAAACCCACAGACCTGTCATGATTCATAGAGCACCATTCGGCTCAATGGAAAGATTTACTTCTGTATTACTAGAGCATTGTGCAGGCAATTTTCCGCTTTGGTTAACTCCAAATCAAGTTATGATTTTACCTATTAGTGAAAAATATCACGAATACGCAGAAAATATTTTAAATCTGCTAAATAATTCCGATATTCGCGCCCTCGTTGATAAAAGAGCCGAAAAAGCAGGTCGCAAGATAAGAGATGCTGAAATGAGCAAATCACCATTTATGTTAATTATTGGTGAAAAAGAAAAAGAAAATCAGACAGTATCTGTCAGAAGACACGGTGGTGAAAACATAGGAACTATGAAAATTGAACAGTTTGTCAAAATCATTAACGAAGAAATTGATAATTTGATTAGTACTTTTAAATAGAATAAATAATTAAAACAAAGTAAAATCGCATTAAGAAGAAGAAATAACAACTTTAGGAGAAAGACTGAAGCAGAACACAAGATAAACAAATTTATTACTGCTGCTGAAGTCAGATTAGTAGGCGAAGGCATAGAATCTGCAATTTTCCCTTTATCTAAGGCATTAACTATTGCAAACGAAATGGGATTAGATTTAGTTGAAATATCACCTAAGGCTGACCCGCCTGTTTGTAAAATTATTGATTATAAGAAGTTTTTATACGATCAAAAGAAGAAACAAAAAATAATAAAAGCAAACGCATCAAAAACTGTTATTAAAGAAATTCGTTTCGGTCCTAATACAGAAGAACATGACCTTGCTTTTAAAACAAAACACGCATTAAAGTTCTTAGAAGAAGGCTCAAAAGTGAAAGCTTTTGTATTTTTTAGAGGACGAAGCATAGTATTTAAAGAAAAAGGAGAGATTTTATTATTAAAATTTGCTCAAGCTTTAGAAGACTATGGTGTTGTAGAACAAATGCCAAAATTAGAAGGTAAGCGAATGACAATGTTCATCGCTCCTAAAAAGAAGAAGTAAAACCAAATTAAATGCATTTATCATGCCAAAAATGAAAACAAAATCTAGTGCTAAAAAGCGATTTAAGCTTACTGGCACTGGTAAAATCAAGAGAAAGCATGCTTTTAAAAGTCACATCTTAACAAAAAAAGAGACTAAACAAAAACGTAACTTAACTCAAACAGGATTAGTACATGAGTCTGATGTAAAAAACATTAAACAACAATTGTGCCTATAATTAACAATTATTAACCAAGTATTTAGCTCAAAAGTTCTTTATGAGACGCTAACTACTGAAAACTATTAAATTATGCCAAGATCGGTAAATGCTGTCGCAGCAAAAGCTAGAAGAAAGAAGGTTATAAAAGCTGCAAAAGGATACTTCGGACGGAGAAAAAATGTTCATACAGTTGCAAAAAATGCAGTTGAAAAAGCAATGCAATATGCATACATTGGACGTAAACAAAAGAAAAGAAACTTCCGCTCACTATGGATTCAAAGAATTAACGCAGGTGTTAGAGAAAACGGTATGAGTTATTCTACATTTATGGGAAGTTTATCAAAAAAAGGTATTGCCTTGAATAGAAAAGTACTTGCAGACCTTGCTATGAACCACCCAGAAGCTTTTAAAGCTATTGTGGACAAGGTTAAAAGTTAGATAACTTAGAATTTAAAATTAAGTAAATCAAATAATTAAAGTCGGTAAATCATCTATGATATACCTTTTTTATTACCTTTGCCGAAATAAACAAATTAATTATGAATACTGGAACAGTAAAATTTTTTAATGACACCAAAGGATATGGATTCATTAAAGAAGACGAAACAGATAAAGAATACTTTGTACATGTATCTGGACTAGTCGATGAAATTAGTGAAAATGACAAAGTTACATTTGACTTAGAGGAAGGCCGAAAAGGACTTAACGCTACAAATGTGAAATTAGCATAAAAAAACTAAGACTTACAAAATAAAAAGGCTCCCCATTGGAGCCTTTTTTTATGGTAAAGACTTAAGTTCATCTTTGGCCTCTTCAAATTCAGGACTCAATTCTATAGCCATTTCAAAATCATTTCTAGCCAAATCATTAATACCAGCAAACTTATAAGCTAATCCTCTAGAAAAGAATGCTGAGGAATAATCTCTATTTTGAGAAATCACAAACGAAAAATAATGAATTGCAGATTCATAGCTTCCCTCAACTAAAGAAATATATCCCAAATTATAGTTGGCATCTTTATTTAACGAATCTCGTCTAAGTATTCCATAATATGATTTCTTGGCATTATGAAAATCACCTTGTTTTTGGTAGTACATACCTAAATTGTACCAAGAACTAATTAGATTAGAATCGCAAATAAGAGCGTTTTTAAAATAATACTTTGCAAGGCTATCTCCCCTAGAATAATAAATAAAAGCTAATTGCTCATAAGATTCAACAAAATTAGGATCTTGCTCAACAGCAGTATGAAATTGAGATTGTGCCATTTCCAGGTTTCCCATATCCTTATAGTTCAGGCCTTTGAAAAAGTAAGCCTCTGGATCAAAAGGGTTAGAAGTAAGAAATGTGTTAAGATCTTTCAATGATTGTGAATAGTTTTGAAGAACATAAAACAACTTTGCCCTTAACAGCAAAATAGGTGAAAATATCGTGTGTTTTTCAGAAATTAGAGCTAAACTCTTTGAAATGTAAATAGAGTTTGTTGGATAGAGATCAAAATATAAATCCGCTAAGTCGTGACGAAAACTAAGGTTTGAAGTATCTAATTCAAAGAGTTGCTGTTGATCAATAATGGCTTTTTCAAGCTCCCCACTTTCAATAAAACGATTCCTCCTTTCTTTTAATAATACTGTATCATTTGGCTGCTCTAATAATGCTTTACTTAAATTAGCAATTGAGCTTGGCTCGTCAACAGGTAAGTTATTTTCTAAACAAGAAAAAAGAAAAATAGTTGATAATAAAATGAGAAGCCTGAACATATCAGCAAAAATCTAATAACTTAGTTATTGATATGCTTTTTAATCTTTTCTTCGATTTGATCAAATAATTCTGGATTATCTTCAAGGATGAGTTTAACTGCATCCCTTCCTTGACCTAATTTATCTCCTTGATAACTAAACCATGAACCGCTTTTTTGAATAATATCTAAATGTACAGCTTTATCTAATATTTCACCAGATTTTGAAATTCCTTTTCCATACATTATGTCAAACTCGACTAATTTGAATGGAGGAGCTACCTTATTTTTAACTACTTTAACTCGTGTTTTATTACCAACAGCACCATCAGTATCTTTAATTGCAGTGCTTTTCCTTACGTCAAGACGTATAGAAGCATAGAACTTAAGAGCATTACCACCAGTGGTAGTTTCTGGATTACCAAACATTACACCGATTTTTTCTCTAAGTTGATTAATAAAGATACAGGTACAACCTGTTTTACTGATTGTTCCTGTTAATTTTCTTAGAGCTTTAGACATTAATCTGGCGTGAAGACCTACGGAAGTATCTCCCATTTCTCCTTCGATTTCACTCTTAGGCGTAAGAGCAGCTACGGAATCAACAACTAGGATATCAATTGCTCCTGAACGAATAAGATTGTCAGCTATTTCTAACGCTTGCTCACCATTATCAGGCTGAGATATTAACAAATCATCAATATTAACACCCAAATTAGCTGCATAAGTTTGGTCAAAAGCATGTTCTGCATCAATAAATGCTGCAATACCACCTTGACGCTGAGCTTCTGCAATAGCGTGTATAGCTAATGTGGTTTTACCAGAAGATTCTGGTCCATAAATTTCAATGACTCTTCCTCTTGGATAACCTCCTATTCCAAGAGCGATATCCAAGCCTAATGAACCAGTAGGTATAGCGTCAATATTTTCAACTGGCTTGTCGCCTAAGCGCATTACTGTACCTTTTCCATAAGACTTTTCCATCTTATCAAGAGTAAGTTGTAAGGCTTTTAATTTTGCTTCTTTTTGTTTATCACTCATAGCTGTTTACTTATATGTTTCTAAAATTTGTGCTGTATGTTCTTTGGTCTTCACCTTAGTGAAGATACGCTCAATAAGTCCATTTTCGTCAATAACAAAGGTAGTTCTGTGAATACCTTCATATTCCTTTCCCATAAATTTTTTTATACCCCAAACATCATAAGCCTTAATTACTTCTTTTTCTGTATCAGAAAGTAAATGAAAAGGTAATTCATTCTTAGAAATAAAATTTTTGTGAGAAGCACTATTATCGGCACTGACTCCAAGAACGTCATATCCTAAATCCAGAAGTTCAGAATAATTATCTCTAAGGTTACAACTTTCAACAGTGCAACCAGGTGTGTTATCTTTAGGATAAAAGTATAAAATTAACTTTTTACCCTTAAAGCTTGATAGAGAAATTTTATCGTTATTTTCATTTAACACGCAAAAATCAGGAGCATTATCTCCTATTTTTAATTTAGTCATCTTGTAAATTTTATTTAACAAAATAGCGAAAAAAAGTCAATATTTACAAGATTGTAAATAGGTAATTATTAACAAGTAATCATGAAAATATTTTTACATTAAAGTAATTTGTTGATGATCGATTTCCTACCAATTTTTTTTGTGATAATATCTCTTTCGATTACCCATCCTCTAGAAGGAGAATATTCTCTTCCGTAAAAAATAATTTGCAAATGAAGTTTGTTCCAAAGATTTTTTGGAAATAATCTTTTTGCGTCAATTTCTGTTTGTTTTACACTTTTACCAGAGCTTAGAGTCCATCTATACATAAGTCTATGAATATGAGTATCCACTGGAAACATTGGAAAACCAAATGCTTGAGACATAACAACACTGGCTGTCTTATGTCCAACACCAGGAAATGATTCTAAGTCTTCAATGTTTCTAGGCACATTTCCATTATGCTTTTGCAAAATCATTTTTGAAAGTCCATAAATACCTTTACTTTTCATTGGGGATAATCCACAAGGTCTTATAATTTTTTCAATTTCTTTTATAGAAAGTTGAATCATTTTTTCAGCGCTATCTGCCTTTTTAAATAAAATTGGAGTAATGGAATTCACCCTTTCATCAGTACACTGAGCTGATAACAAAACTGCAACTAGTAGTGTATATGGATCGCTATGATTTAGTGGTATTGGAGTTTTAGGATATAATTGTTCTAGTTTTTTAATTACAAATTCTACCTTATCTTTTTTATTCATATTCAAAAATAAAAAAACCCTTTTTAATTAAAAAAAGGGTAATTAAATATTTAATATTACTGTTATTAACTAATTCAAAACCAAATCAATTCTGTCAATATATTCAGATGACTGTGATGAAAATCCTCTTGCAAAAGACTTAATTTTTAAAAGACTAAAATTAGATAGTGTCAACAACAATGGTTCAGAATCCAATAGTTTAATTGATGACTTTAATTCATAATAAGTGTCGCATAAATCCGAATCATTGAGTAATGCTTCTCTTAAAAAAATAGACTC
Organism: uncultured Flavobacteriales bacterium; assembly: GCA_913048435.1. Lineage (GTDB taxonomy): Bacteria > Bacteroidota > Bacteroidia > Flavobacteriales > UBA7312 > UBA8444. Next base: position 128,518 of record CAJWWC010000002.1, read on the forward strand.
TTCTGAGGTCATCTCGCCATACAAAAATCTAATTAAATCATTCTGAGTAAAGGTTTTATACATATGTTAGTTTTTAAAATTATATTTTCACAACGCAAAACCCTTTCTACATATTGCACAAGCAATTAATTAATTGTCAAATCAACATTATTTTCTTCTAATAACTTACGAATGTTTATTAGTGCATAACGCATTCTTCCTAGAGCTGTATTTATACTAACTCCTGTCTTTTCAGCAATTTCTTTAAAGCTTCGATCTTCATAGTGACGCATGATGAGAACTTCCTTCTGCTCATCAGGTAATTCATCAATAATACGACGTAAAAGTTGAGTTTGTTCATTTTCCATAATATGGTATTCTTTGGAGTGCTCACCATTGCCAACAACATCGAAAATATCAAAGTTCTCTAAACTTTTAGATTGTGCAACTTTAGGCATCCTTTTATTCTGTCTAAAGTAATCTATAATAAGATTGTGAGATATACGCATTAGCCAAGGCAAAAACTTACCCTCTTCATTATACTTTCCGCTATTAAGTGATTTAATGACTTTGAAAAAAGCATCTTGAAAAATATCTTCAGCGAGTTGGAGATTTCTTACTTTAGAATTGATAAAAGCCAAAACCCTAGACTGATGTCTATTGACTAACTCATCAAGAGAACTTGGATTACCGTTAATATAAGATGAAACTAAATCTTTATCTGAGACCTTGTGTAATAACATATCTGACAATTTTAAATTAATACTAAATTAAAAGTAGATATGTATCTATAGGCAAATAATTAAATTAAACTTTGAGAAACCAAATAAATTGACTTATTCAGTTTCAAATATAAATGACTTTTTGTAAAATTCCAAATGATAAAACCGTAAATTTGCAAACTTCGGACGAAATAAAAACTAATAACGCCTTTCATTTAAGTGCAAAAAGACAATCAGAAATACATCATTATATCGGGTGCAAGAATGCACAATCTAAAAAATATTAATGTATCTATTCCTAAAAGAAAACTCATTGTCATTACTGGTGTTTCAGGCTCTGGAAAATCTTCTTTAGCTTTCGATACTTTATTTGCAGAAGGACAAAGAAGGTATATCGAAAGTCTATCCTCATATGCTAGACAGTTTCTTGGTAAACTACAGAAACCAGATGTAGATAAAATTACTGGCATATCACCTGCTATAGCCATTGAACAAAAAGTAAATACACAAAACCCGAGATCCACAGTCGGTACATCAACAGAAATATATGACTATTTAAAACTATTATTTGCTAGAATAGGTAAAACTATCTCTCCCATTTCTAATAAAGAAGTCAAAAAACATCAAGTTAGCGATGTAGTAGATTATGTATGCAAACAAGAGCTCAATGATAAAATATTAGTCCTATTCAAACTTGATCTTTCAACTAATTCAATAGATGATAGCTTGAAAAAATTAAGCTTAAAAGGATTTTCTAGAATAAAAGTAGATTCTAAAATTATGCGTTTGGATAGTATTGAAGACTACTCAGAAATAGATACGTCTAAAACTGTTTATGTAGTCATTGATAGACTTGATGTAAATTTAAATAAGGACAATTTAAATCGATTAGCCGATAGTATTCAAATCGCTTTTTTTGAGGGTAACGGAGGTTGTGCTATTGAAGTTGTTAGCAAAAAAATTAAAGAATTTTCTAATCGTTTTGAGTTAGACGGTATGTCTTTTGAAAACCCATCAGAACATCTATTTAGCTTTAATAACCCTTATGGTGCATGTAAAATGTGTGAAGGTTTTGGATCTGTTTTGGGTATTGATGAAGACAAAGTTATTCCAAACAAATCAATTTCTATTTACGACGGTGCCATCAATTGTTGGAAAGGTGAAAAACTTAGTCGCTGGAAAGAACGTTTCATAATTAACTCTGCTAAATACAACTTACCTATTCATCGTCCCTACAGCGAACTTTTAGACAACGAAAAAAAGATTGTTTGGAATGGTGCTAAAGGAATCAAAGGGATTCGTCAATTCTTTCAATTATTAGAAAAAGAAAATTATAAAGTTCAAAACCGTGTGCTGTTAGCTAGGTACAGAGGTAAAAATACTTGTCCTGAGTGCAATGGAACAAGACTAAGAAAGGAAGCCTTGTATGTTCAAGTTGGTAAAAATACTATAAATGATATTGTCCATCTACCAATCAGTAAATTACTGAATGTTATAAGCTCAATTAAGATATCAAAGCAAGAAAAAGTAATAGCAGAACGTGTGATAAAAGAAATAAAAAGTAGAGTACAATTCTTAGATGATGTGGGACTAGGGTATTTAACATTAAACCGTTTATCATCTACACTATCAGGCGGAGAATCGCAACGTATTAACTTAGCTACATCATTAGCCAGTAGCCTAGTAGGCTCCTTGTATATTCTTGATGAACCAAGCATAGGTTTACATTCAAAAGACACTCAAAAATTAATTAGCATTTTACAATCGCTTAAGGAACTGGGTAATACTGTAGTTGTGGTTGAACATGATGAGGAAATAATGATGGCAGCAGATGAAATTATAGATATCGGTCCACTAGCGGGTAAAAACGGGGGAAAAATTATTTATCAAGGAAAGCTTAGTGAAATGGGAAATCATTACGAAAGCCTAACTGCCAAATATTTAACAAATACTCAACGTATCGAAGTCCCAACTTATAGAAGAAAAGTAAATTATTCAGTGTCAATCAATGGAGCTAGAGAAAATAACTTAAAAAATATTTCGGTAACATTTCCCTTGGATTGCTTGACAGTAGTTTCAGGCGTAAGTGGCTCAGGAAAAAGTTCATTAGTCAAACAAATATTATTTCCTTCTATTCAAAAAATCCTCCAAGGCTACACTTCCAAAATTGGAGCTCATGATAGTTTGTATGGTGATTTTAATCGTATTCAACATATTGAGTTTATAAACCAAAACCCTATAGGTCGCTCATCTAGATCCAACCCAGTAACATACATAAAGGCTTATGATGAAATAAGAAATTTGTTTGCAAAACAAGAACTATCTAAAGTAAGAGGTTATAAAAGTGGTCATTTTTCATTTAATGTCACTGGTGGAAGATGTGAAGTTTGCGAAGGAGAAGGTGAAATTACTATTGAAATGCAGTTTATGGCAGATGTTCACCTAGAGTGTGAAAGTTGTAAAGGACAACGCTTTAGAAACCAGACTTTAGAGATCAAATTTGGGAATAAAAATATTTCAGAAATTCTTAGAATGACAATTGATGAAGCTATTAGCTTTTTTGAGGAAAATGATAAACCAAGGATTGTATCTAAATTATTACCTCTACAGAGAGTCGGGCTTGGTTACATTCAATTGGGGCAATCATCAAATACGCTCAGTGGCGGTGAAGCCCAACGAATAAAACTTGCTTTCTTTTTAAGCAAAGGAGATAAGTCGGAAAAAACTATGTTCATTTTTGATGAACCTACAACTGGCCTTCACTTTCACGATATCAAAAAACTTCTGAATTCCTTTAACGCTTTAATAGAAAATGGTCATACTATTATTTGTGTAGAACACAATTCGGAAGTTATAAAATGTGCAGATTGGCTCATTGACTTAGGCCCTGAAGGTGGAGAAAATGGTGGTAAATTACTGTTTCAAGGAGTACCAGAAGATTTAATCAAAAACAAAAACTCTTTCACTGCCAAATTTCTGAAAGAAAAATTACTTTCTAGCATCCAAAAATGATTGAAGAATAAGTGTAGCACTTATTTTATCAACCAAAGCCTTATCTCTTCGTTTTTGTTGTTTTAAACCAGCATCTATCATTGTTTGGAAAGCTATTTTAGAGGTAAAACGTTCGTCAACTCTTTCTATTCTAATATTTGGAAAAGCTTCCTTTAATCGTAATACAAAAGGCTCAATAAATCGAGAGCTTTCGGATGGCTTATTGTCAAGGTTTCTAGCTAATCCCACCACAAAGCATTCTACGTCTTCTTTAGATAAATAATCCTTTAAAAAAGACATTACTTCCTTGTAACTTAGAGTGGTCAAAGCAGAAGCGATGATTTGTTCTTCATCGGTTACCGCAATACCTACTCTTTTTTGACCATAGTCTATTGCTAGCAATCTTGACATAGTGCAAAAATAAAGCATTTAACTATCTTTGCTATTATGATTGAACAACAAAAATTAATAATCGAACAAGCTTGGAATAATCGTGAACTTTTAAACGATAGCAAAACTCAAGAAAGTATTCGTGACGTCATTCAAGAATTGGATATAGGACGTCTTCGTGTTTCAGAGCTAATTGAAGGAAAATGGATAGTCCATGAATGGATTAAGAAAGCAGTAATACTATATTTTCCAATTCAAAAGATGGAAACTTTAGAAGCAGGGCCTATGGAATTTCATGACAAGATGAAATTAAAAATTAATTATGCTGATTTAGGCGTTCGTGTAGTTCCTCACGCTGTGGCAAGATATGGTGCTTTTTTAGCTAAGGGTGTTATCATGATGCCCTCCTACGTAAATATTGGCGCCTATGTAGATAGTGGTACAATGGTAGATACTTGGGCAACCGTAGGCTCTTGTGCCCAGATAGGTAAGAATGTACATCTTAGTGGTGGTGTTGGAATTGGAGGAGTTTTAGAACCATTACAAGCCTCGCCCGTTATAATAGAAGATAGCGCATTCATAGGTTCTCGATGTATTATTGTTGAAGGTGTTAAAGTAGAAAAAGAAGCTGTTTTAGGAGCAAATGTTGTTTTGACCGCCTCTACAAAAATCATTGATGTTACTGAAGAGCAACCCATAGAATATAAAGGCATAGTACCTGAAAGATCTGTTGTTATTCCTGGAACATATCCCAAAGTGTTTCAAGGAGGTGAATTCGGTGTCCCTTGTGCCTTAATCATTGGCAAACGCAAAGAAAGCACCGACAAAAAAACCTCTCTCAATGATGCTTTGAGAGAATACAAGGTAGCCGTATAATGATACTAGGTTTTGACGCTAAAAGAGCTTTTTTCAACAACACTGGATTAGGCAATTACTCTAGAGATACTATTCGTATTCTCGGACAATATTTCAGCGAAAACGAATACCACCTTTACACTCCAAAAGAAATAAATAACGAACGTTTATCATTTTTAGAAGATAAAAAACACTACAAAATTCATTCACCAAAAACTTGGTTTGATAGAACGTTTAGCTCAATATGGCGTACCATTAAATTAAAAAATAATTTAGTCAAAGATGGCATTAGCCACTTTCACGGACTTAGCCACGAATTGCCTTATGGCATACATAATACCAACATTAAAACTATAGTCAGCATTCACGACTTAATAGCTATTCGTTACCCTCAGTATTTTAAAAAGGCTGACCGTATTTCTTACGTTAAAAAAAGTCATTACGCCTGTCAAGTTGCTGATAAAATCATTGCAGTGAGTCAGCAAACCAAACAAGATATTATTCGTTTTTTCAATGTTGAAGAAGATAAGATTGAGGTTATTTACCAAGGATGTAATAAAGTCTTTCAAGAAGAACTAAACGTAGATTTTAAAGCCAATATTAACACAAAGCATCAACTACCAAAAAAATACCTTTTGTACGTTGGCACTATTGAAGAACGTAAAAATCTGTATAATCTTCTTAGGTGCTTAAAAGAATTGCCAGACTACCAACTTGTAGTTATTGGCAATGGTAAAGCCTATAAAAGTAAATGCCTTGATTTCATTAAAGAAAATAATATGAATGATAGGATTAAGTTTTTAAACGATTTATCGTTTAAAGAAATGGCGGCTATATATCAGCAATCAGATATTATGATTTACCCCTCATTTTTTGAAGGTTTTGGAATACCAATTGTAGAAGCTCTTTTTTGTGGTGTTCCTGTCATTACGTCACAAGGAGGTTGTTTTGCTGAATCAGGTGGAAAGTACAGCTCTTACATTAACCCCAACAATATTGAGCAAATGAAAAGTGAAATAATAGATCTAAGCACTAACTTTTGTAGACGAAAAAAAATGATAGAAGAAGGGAAAAAACACGCTCAAAACTTTACCGATGATAAAATTGCCAAGCGACTAATGAATTTATATTTAAACATTTGATGAAAGAAAATATTCAAAACTGCATTAACACTTTGAAAAAAGGAGGTATTATTTTATATCCTACAGATACTGTTTGGGGAATTGGTTGCGATGCTAGTAATCCTAAAGCTATCCAAAAAATATATGATTTGAAAGGGCGTACTTCCTCAAAAGCCTTAATTACACTAGTTGGTTGCGAAGTGATGCTGGAAAGAATAGTCATAAATATGCCTGAAATTGCTTGGGATTTAATAGAATCAGCAAATAGACCATTAACTCTAATTTATGATGAAGTAAGAGACATTGCTCCTAACGCCATTGCAGAAGACGGCTCTTGTGGAATACGATTAACCAAAGATGCTTTTTGTCAACAATTAATCCAAAGATTTGCTAAGCCAATCATCTCTACTTCGGCTAATATTAGCGGTGAAGACACTCCTAAAAATTTTAACTCTATTAGCGATACCATTTTGAAGGGCGTAGATTTCGTAGTAAATTACCGACAAAATGAAGCGACTAGCAAAAAATCTTCTAATATTATCAAATTAAAAAACAACGGAGAGATTAAAATCATAAGATAAGTGAACCTAAAAGAACACATACAATACCCTATCTTTTCTATAGTTTCTCAAGCAGCTGATGAACTTGCTTATGAAACCTATGTAATAGGTGGTTTTGTAAGAGATGTAATTCTTGAACGTAATCAGCCTACCGACATTGATTTTGTATGTGTAGGTAGTGGTATCGAATTGGCTAATAAGGTCAGTGAATTAATCGGAAATAACACTAAAGTGCAGATATTTAAAAACTTTGGCACAGCAATGCTTCGATATCAAGGTTTAGAACTTGAATTTGTAGGTGCAAGAAAAGAGTCTTATCGTTCTGATTCGAGAAAACCTGTTGTAGAAGATGGCACATTAGATGATGACCAAAATAGACGAGACTTCACCATTAACGCTTTAGCAATTAGATTAAATAGAGAACATTTTGGAGAACTTATTGACCCTTTTAATGGACTAAAAGATGTAGAGAATAAAATCATCAGAACACCCTTAGAACCAAACATTACCTTTTCTGATGATCCTTTAAGAATGATGAGGGCTATTCGCTTTGCAACTCAATTGAATTTTAAAATTGAAGAACCTTCTTTAAAAGCCATAAAAGACAATACATCAAGACTAAAAATCATTTCTCAGGAACGAATTACTGAAGAACTAAACAAAATAATACTGTCATCACAACCTTCAATTGGGTTTAAACTGTTATTTAATACCGAACTATTGCATCAATTCTTCCCAAACATGGTTGAATTACAAGGAGTAGAAATTATTGACAACAAAGGACATAAAGACAATTTTTATCACACCCTTGAGGTACTAGACAATATCTGCAAAAATACTGATAATTTATGGCTTAGATGGACTGCTATTTTACATGATATCGCCAAACCAGACAGCAAGAAATTTGAAGAAAAACAAGGCTGGACTTTTCATGGACACGATTTTTTAGGCTCAAAAATGGTTCCAAAAATTTTCAAAGAATTAAAATTACCACAAAATGAAAAAATGAAATACGTTCAAAAGTTAGTAAGACTACATCTAAGACCAATTGTATTGGCACAAGAAATAGTTACAGACTCAGCAATAAGACGATTACTATTTGATGCTGGAGATGATATAGAAGACTTAATGACCTTATGTGATGCCGACATAACATCCAAAAACCCTGAAAAAGTAAAGCGTTACCTAAATAATTTTCAACTTGTCAGACAAAAAATTAAAGATGTTGAAGAACGTGACCAAATAAGAAATATGCAACCCCCTATCAGTGGTGAAGAAATTATCGATATTTTTGATATCAAACCAAGTAAAGAAATTGGCATATTAAAAAATGCTATTAAAGATGCTATATTAGATGGCATCATTTCGAATAAAAAAAAGGAAGCCTATCAATTCTTAATTCAAAAAGCTGCAGAAATTGGGCTAAAACCAAAAAAATAGATAATGACTGTAAAATTAAATGTTATTCTTGATTATAAAGAAGATGTATTTAGAGAGATTCTCATCAACACAGAAAATACACTAGAAGATTTACATGAAGCAATAGTAAATGCTTTTGCGCTAAATCCTGAAGAAATGGCGGCCTTTTATTTAACAAATGAAGAATGGGAACAAGGCGAAGAAATACCACTCATGGCTATGCAACCAAATTCAAGAGAAATGCAAAATATCAGCGTTAACGACATATTTCAAAACACAGAAAAACTGCTTTATGTTAATGACTTTCTAACTTTATGGCGATTCATGATTGAAGTTGAAGAAATTGACGAAATCAAAGAAGTTAAAGAAGTCGAAGTCTTGCTATCATTTGGAAAGATGCCTGATAAAGCTCCAACAGTTCGATTCATCTCTGATCAGTTAAATTATTCTGACAATGAAGATGTTTACGAAGATATGCTAGACGAATTTAACGATTTCGAAAACTATGAAGACTACTAATAGACTACTAGTAATATATGGTCCTACGGGCGTTGGCAAAACTAGTCTAGCCATCCAATTTGCTTTACAGTACAAAACCGAAATCATATCTGCTGATTCAAGACAATTCTTCAAAGAAATGAAAATAGGTACAGCAGTACCAGAACATGAAGAATTAAAGTCCGTCAATCACCATTTTATTCAACACAAAAGTATCCACGACAATTACAATGTAGGAATGTTCGAACAAGAAGCTATTTCTAAAATTAAACAGCTTTTTAAGTATCATGACACCTTGGTAATGGTAGGAGGTTCAGGATTGTATGTTGATGCTATTTGCAATGGAATAGATAGATTTCCAGAAATTGATCAAAATCTGAGAAATGATTTGAGACAAAAGTTTGAAAAATATGGATTACAATGGTTACAAGAAGAAGTTAAGAAAGTCGATCCAATTTTTTATACTAATTCAGATGTGAATAACTATCAAAGACTACTTAGATGTCTTGAAGTATGCAAACAAAGTAGTAAATCGTTCAGTAGTTTTAAAAATAAACAGAAAAAAATAAGACCATTTGAAATTGAATATATTTCAATAAAAATGGATAGAGAAAAACTCTACAAAAGAATAAATGACAGAGTAGATTTTATGATGGAAAAAGGTTTGTTACAAGAAGCAGAAAGTTTGATAAAATTTCAAAATTTGAATGCACTTAAAACCGTAGGCTATTCCGAAATATTTCAATATCTAAAAAATGACATCTCATTGGAAAGAGCCATAGAACTTATTAAACAAAACACCAGAAGGTACGCTAAAAGACAGATGACTTGGCTAAAACGATACTCCATCAAATGGGTGAAGAATTAATAAAATACTGATAACGAACCTTTTATTTTATCATGTCCATTTTTAAGAATAATCGAATAAAAATAAACACCTTCTTTGACTAATTTTCCTGAGAGATTTTTACCGTCCCATGGCTGTTCATATCCCTCTGATTCATAAACCTTAGCACCCCATCTGTTGTAAATGATGACTTTTGAATTTTCATATAAAAATGATGGATTAACTTCCCAAGTATCATTTATAAAGTCACCATTTGGACTAAAAGCATTGAATAAACAACTATCTTTCAAAACTGGAACCTCAATCTCGTCAATTAATTTACAGCCATTATTATCTGTTATAGTGATAGTGTATAACTGTGGATTAAGATTAGTTAAAATAGAACCTGTTTCATTATTACTCCACAAATATTCATATGGAGAAGTTCCACCACTAACAGAAGTTTCTAATGATGAAAAATCTGTGTCAAAACAATCTATTTCTTCAGTGAGATTTGATTCTAATTCATCTATATTAAGTTCAAAAAACGACGAACAATAAGCTCGATCAATTACTGTACATGTATATATTCCTGGACATAATCCACCTTGAAAAATTGACTCTGTTTGGTTAGCTTGTAATTCACCGTTTTTTGTCCACGAATAGCTAAAAGGGGGAATACCTCCTGATTCAACAATCATTGTAGATGTTGTTTGTTGAATATATCCATCGATTTCTTCTATTATAAAGTTTAAGGTATCCATACAAATTGTATCTTCAACGGAATCATATACTGTAAAATCATAAACACCTGAGCATAATGCATAAGAAACGCATGTATCGTTATAAATTATGGTATCGTCATTCAAAATGAGAGTATAAGGAGTAAGACCTCCTTGAACACAAATTCGAAAAGAATCTTCTTGATGACTTGAAACAATATTTAGAGCCTCTGGACCTTGAATGATTTCTATTGGACTATCACTTCCTAAAGTATACACACATCCAAAAGAATCTTGTAAAGAAACAGAATAGTAACCAACATTTAAACTATCAATAATGTAACTTGTAAAATTAGAATTTTGAAAATAGTCAGGCTCGAACTCTCCTAACGCATTAATCTTACCTAAACTGTATGGGGAAGTTCCACCGCTAATATTTTGTATAAATATATTTCCAAAAGAAAGACAAGATAGAGGATGTTTGATACTGTAATCAAAATATAATGAGTCTGGATTTTTAAAAGAAAAAGTATCAGTAAATGTTATATTATTGGTCAGAGAAATTACTGTGAGTTCATAAAAGCCAGCATAAATCAAAGAGTCTAATGTTAAAAAACCAGGAGACTGAATATTGATAGAAGAATAATAGCCTTGTTCAAAAATTACACTGTCTTTTTTTAAAGTAACATAATAAGAGGTGTCTACAGGCAAAGTATTTATATTAAAATAAGTATACTGTCCAACACATTTAAATGTATTTGTATTTAAAGCTAAATTATCTTCATTAAAATTTAGAACCATCGAATTTTGAGCTAATAAAAGCTCAAAGGGTAGAATTATTAGTGATATAACAAGGTTTTTCATTCAAAGCAAAGATACTATTTTATAATACATGGGTTTTATGGAATAAAGTCAAACCAGCTATTGGTTTTTCAATTATTGAGTCAATGTAAATATTATGTAACTCACATATTTTTTTTATTTCATATTGAAAATAAAATGCAATTGAACCACTCAATGATAATTTTTTAATATTGTTTGGTAGCAAACAAATTTGGATCCATTCATCAAATGTTTCATTAATTAATTTTGCCATTTGAAAATTAGTTTTATGTTTATGAATTAGCTTTGCAAAAGATGCCAAATATTGATTTGGATAAGAATGTGAATATAAGTCATGTAAAATATTTGATTTGTTAACTCCAATTTTTAATTCAAAATCTTCGTCAAATTTATCACTTAAAATAGACTTTATAAATCGTTTTCCTAATGCATTACCACTACCTTCATCTCCCAATAAATAACCCAAACTAGTTGAAAATGGTTTGACTAAATCGCCATTATAAATCGCTAAATTAGAGCCTGTTCCCAAAATACCAATAACACCATTGTTTTTTTGAAACAATGAGCGAGCAGCAGCCAATACATCAGAAAAAATCATTATTTTCGATTTTACAAATATTTTCTGCAAAATAGATTTCATTAAATTAGATTTTTCTTTTGTTCCACAGCCAGCACCATAAAAATAAACCTTCAAAACTTTTTCGAATGGAAGATTCAATTGATTTAAAGATTTTTTGATAATAAACTCTGAAACAATGAATGGATTTAATCCAATACATTTGAAGTGTGAAATACTTTCACCATCAATTAAATTAAATTCAGTTTTACTGCTACCACTATCAACTATCAGGATCATATTTACGTTTTACATCAAACTTCTCACCTTCTAGTGCTAAATATGTTTCTGAAAAAATAGATCTTGCCTCAAATAATAGTGGATTTAAATCATAATATCTCTGAGAGTAATGACCAATTATAAGCTTACCAACGTTGGATTTTAGGGCAATAGTTGCAGCATCTTTAGCTGTTGAGTGAAAAGTCTGATTTGCTCTTTCTTTTAATTCATCCAAGAATGTCGCTTCATGATATAACATGTCTGTACCACTTATTTGTGGAATGATTTTTTCGTAATATTTAGTATCACTACAGAAAGCAAAAGAACGTGGTAATTGTGCACCGCGAGTTAGCTCAATATGAGACAAAACAGTACCATCATTCAGAATATAATCTCCACCTGCTTTAATAGAAGGAATAAATTCGGGAGAAATATTAAATTCTTGAATTTTTTCTTTTCTCATTCGTCTTGGCTTTAATTTTTCTTTAAATAAAAAACCGCAACAAGGTAATGAATGATTAAGAGGAATCGTTTGTACAATTAATTCATTATTTTCCATCAATAGTTCAGGTTCATCAAAACCAAACTCATGAAAAAATAATGGAAAACGAAGTTCTGTTTTTGATGCAGCTAGCTGAATGTAAATTATCTCTTTAAGTTCTGATGGAGCATAAATATTAAGTTCTTTTACACGACCTAATAAATGCATAGTAGAAATAAAACCTATTAATCCAAAATAGTGATCTCCATGCAGATGAGAAATAAAAATATGTTGAATGGATTGCATTTTTATTTTATATTTTCTCAACTGTAGTTGAGTTCCTTCACCACAATCAATTAAAAAAAATTGTTCTCCTATGTTCAATAACTGAGCTGTAGGTTTTCTGTGATTTGTAGGAATAGCTGAATTGCAACCAAGAATTGTAAGTTCAAATGACATTAAAATTTATTGATAATCATTTTTTTTGTAATAGTTTCTCTAAAATTACTAAGAGAATAAAAATAGATTCCAGAAGATAAATTTGAAGCATTAATCTCAACTTTATTAATACCGTTTCTAGCATTAATTATTCTATTAGACTGAATTTCACCTAAAATATTTGCAATAGAAAAAGTATACTTTGTTGTAACATCTGAACTAAATTCTACAGTTGTAATGTTTGAAAATGGATTTGGTGAATTTTGAGAAACAGAAAAAGGTAAATTAAAAGATTCATCAATAGAAACAATTTCTGATTGAATAACTAATTTGTAACCATCAATTACTTCGTATTCACCCAAAGACTCATATAAAGTTTGAGTTATGTTAAGACCTGGAATTATAACTTCTCCATCAATTAAAATTTCAATATCATATTGTCCAATATCAGAGAATACAGGAGTACCAAACATTGTAACACATCCTATATCATCACCAAAATAAACAGAATCTTGGCTTGAGATATAAGTAGACATACAATCAGGTAAACCATTTATTTCTACTAAGTTTATTTTACTTATTGATAATGGAGCTATATCTATTTGACCAAAGCCTAATGGGCTATCAATAAAATAAGGTTCGCCCATAACTTCGCCAACTGTTGCTGGTGTTTTAATTTGTATATGTTCTTCGTAATAGATGTCAATAGCAGCAATTGGTAGATTTTGAATGGTATCTGGCCATAATCCAAAGGTTGAATCTTGAAGAATAGCATCGGGGATACAAGGGTTTTGTTGTGCAAGTGAGGTTATACTTGATATTAAAAATATTATAATTAGTAAATTTTTCTTCATGACATGCTAGATTTTTAAGGAACGTTCAATATCTTCAATTTCAATTAAATCGAAAGCTTCTTGTAATGTTGGCACTACCAAGAAATCATCATTTAACAATTGATTTGAAATCATAATGAACGAATTGGTTTGAACTAGATTTTTACCAAATTTAGTAAACTTTGTTAAATGTTCGGTATTTAGATTTGAAACTTCTGTGAGGTCTAGTATTAGGTGTTTACAGTCTTGACTAAAAAGTGAGTTGATAAAAGACATATCATCTTCAATCTCTAACAACTGAATTATCAAGCAATTTTTCTGAATTTGGTGGCTGTATGACATCTTATTTTTTAATGCTATTGGCTAACAAATACAATACTGCCATACGTATAGCTACACCATTTTCTACTTGGTCTAGAATAATGGCTTGTTTAGAATCTGCAACATCGGAAGTTATTTCCACGCCTCTATTAATAGGACCAGGGTGCATAACTGTAATCTGCTTAGACAGAGAGTCAAGACGTTTCTTATTCAATCCATACATCATACTGTATTCTTTTAGAGATGGAAAGAACTTAGTGTCTTGACGTTCCAATTGAATACGCAACATATTAGCGACATCGCACCATTCTAAGGCAGTCATTAGGTATGGTTCGTAACCAACGCCCAATGATTCTATGTACTTTGGCATAAGTGTTGAAGGGCCACATACTTTAACTTCAGCGCCTAACATTTTTAGACAAAATATGTTTGATAATGCTACTCTAGAATGTAGAATATCACCAATAATAACCACTTTTTTACCGTTTACATCACCGTACTTTTCTCGTATAGAATAAGCATCTAAAAGTGCTTGAGTAGGATGTTCATGAGTACCATCTCCAGCATTTACTATTGGCACGTCTACATGATTAGCTAAGAAGGTAGAAGCGCCAGCGTCGGGGTGACGCATAACTATCATATCCACTTTCATCGCTAAAATATTATTAACAGTGTCAATGAGCGTTTCTCCTTTTTTAACCGATGACGATGCTGCCGAAAAATTAAGTGTATCTGCTGAAAGACGTTTTTCGGCTAACTCAAAGGACAATCTTGTTCGTGTAGAATTTTCAAAAAACAAATTCGCAATAGTGATGTCTCGTAAAGATGGCACCTTTCGTATTGGTCGATTGATAACCTCTTTGAAATTATCTGCAGTTTTAAAAATAAGGTCTATATCTTCTTTTTGAAGATTTTTAATTCCTAAAAGATGTTTGACACTTAAAGTACTCATTCACTTTTTAAAATTACACGTTCGTTATCTCCCCATTCCACAGATACCCTTTCGTCTGCAACTACATCAATTGTACAGCCCACATAATCAGGTTGTATTGGTACATGACGACTCAATCTTCTATCGATAAGTACTAACAATTCGATGGATAATGGACGTCCATAATCCAACAAAGCGTCTAAAGAAGCTCTAACAGAACGACCAGTATATAAAACATCGTCTATCACCACAACTTTCTTACCTTCCAAAGAAACATCTAAAGAGGTACTACTAGCAATAAGTGGGTCTTCTCTCCTTCTAAAGTCATCTCTATAGAAAGTGATATCGAGACTACCTATTTTCAGTTCAAACTTAGAGTTTATAGATTTTAAATAGGCTTTGATACGCTGACAAAGCTGTACACCCCTAGGTTGGAGTCCAATCAAAATAGTATTAGAAAAATCGTCGTGATTTTCAACTAATTGTTGACATAATCGATTGATTATAATTTGGATCTGTTGTTTATCGAGTATGCTTTTAGGCTTGCTCATTTAAAATCAAATATATACTAATTATTAATTATAAAAAAAACCCTAAGATTAGGGTTTTTTTTATAGTTGTTTACTTGTTGTCTTTAGTATCATTTTGAATACTTTGTTTTAGAGCAATTAACTCATCCATATCTCCAAGCGTACTTTTCTGTTGAGTTTGCTGAACTTTCTTAACCTTTTTCTTTGTTTTCTTTGCCTCTTCTAATTTTATTTCTTTAAAAATTACAGTGTGAGAAACAATAATTTTCTGAGAGTCTTTTTGGAATTCGAGAACACGAAAAGTTAAAACTTCATCTACAGACACTTTTGAATCATCTTCTTTAACTAAATGTCTTTTGGGTGCAAATGCTTCGACTCCGTGTGAAAGTATAATAGTTGCACCATTTTTGGTTATATCTTTAACTTTACCCTCGTGCTCAGATCCCTCACTAAAGACTGTTTCATAACCATCCCAAGGATTATCTTGTAACTGCTTTACACCGAGACTCAATTTTCTAGATTCTAAATCAAGTTCAAGAACTTGAGCTTCAATCTCTTCTCCAACTTTTGTAAAATCCGAAGGGTGTTTAATTTTCTTTTCCCAAGATAAATCTGAAATATGAATTAAACCATCAATACCTTCCTCTAACTCAACGAAAATACCAAAATTAGTGAAATTTCTTACAGTTACTTTTTGGTTACTTCCAACAGGGAATTTTTTTGCAATTTCTGACCACGGATCTGGCTGCAATTGTTTCATTCCCAATGACATTTTTCTTTCTTCTCTGTCTAATGTTAACACTTGAGCTTCAATGTCTTGTCCTACTTTTAAAAAATCACTAGCGCTTCTCAAGTGAGTTGACCAAGACATTTCTGAAACATGAACTAGAGCCTCAATTCCAGTCTGAACTTCGACGAAGGCACCATAATCAGCTACTACTACAACTTTTCCCTTAATTCTATCACCAACAGTAATTTTCTCATCTAGTGAATCCCAAGGGTGAGCTACTAATTGCTTCAAACCAAGTTGAATTCTTTTTTTATCATCATCAAACTCAAGTATTACTACATTAATTTTTGAGTCTAGCTCAACAATTTCTTCAGGGTGATTAACTCTCCCCCATGAAAGATCAGTTATATGAATTAATCCATCAATTCCTCCCAAGTCAACGAAAACTCCATAAGAAGTTATGTTTTTGACCATTCCTTCAAGAACTTGTCCAACTTCAAGCTTAGACATAATTTCTTTTTTCTGTTCTTCTAAGTCAGCTTCAATTAGTGCCTTGTGAGATACGACAACATTTCGAAATTCATGATTGATTTTAACTACTTTAAACTCCATTTTCTTTCCAACATATTCGTCATAATCACGAATTGGCTTAATATCAATTTGTGAGCCTGGTAGGAAAGCTTCAAGCCCTAAAACTTCAACAATCATACCTCCCTTAGTCCTACACTTAATAAATCCTTCAAGAACAATATCATTATTATGTGCATCGTTAACTCTTTCCCATGAACGAAGAACTCTTGCTTTTTTGTGTGAAAGTATTAACTGACCTTTTTTATCTTCCTTCTTTTCAACAAGAACTTCTACAACATCACCAACGTTTAATTTTTCATTATATCTAAATTCATTTCTGGAGATTACTCCATCTGATTTATAGTTAATATTAACTATAACTTCTCTGTCAGTAATGGATACTACTGAACCATCAAGTACTTGCTCTGAATCGATAGTACTTAATGCTGTTTCGTAATCTTTTTCAAGTTCTTTTCTAACGTCATCCGTATATTCTACACTACCCATTTCGTAGATTTCCCAATCGAAATCTTTATCTTCTTCTAGGCTAGTCATTCTTTCAGCTTTTACTGGAGCTTTTTCTTCTTCAACAGGAGTTTCTTCTACTGCTGGTGCTTCAGCTACTTCTTCAGCAACAGGATTTTCCTCTACTGCAGGTGCTTCAGCTACTTCTTCAGCAACAGGATTTTCCTCTACTGCAGGTGCTTCAGCTACTTCTTCAGCAACAGGATTTTCCTCTACTACAGTTGCTTCAGCTACTGCTTCTACTTTTGGAGTTTCTTCAACTAGTTCTTTTTTCTTAACCTTTTTAGCGTTTGTTTTTTTGGAAGTTGTCTTCTTAGCAGTTGTTTTTTTGGTAGTCGTTTTTTTGGCTACTGATTTTTTTTCTTCTGACATAATGTATGTCTAATTTGTATTTCACATTTAAGCTAAAGGAAGTGCGAACTTTATGTGAAAGATTATTTAACTTAATATATTACCTTTTCCCCTACTAGTCGCAAAAGGGCTGCAAATGTATAAAAATTATAATGAAATAACACCTTTTTGATACAAGACAGGCTCATCGAGTAAAAAATATAAGGCAATAAGGCTATAAAACTTGATGAAAAAGTTGGCAATTATCAAATTCCAATTTGGGTTTTTCATAGAAGATGCCATAAAGAGACGAACCACTGCCACTCATTGAGGCATACAAAGCACCTGCTTGAATTAGCGATTTTTTTATTTTCAACAACTCTGGATATTGCGGAAATATAATGTCCTCAAAGTCATTTTTCAGTGTCCATTTTTCAATAGGCATTTTTATTTCTTCTTCAATAGATAACGAAGGTGTTTGAGGTACAATAGCAGAAAAGGCTTCTTTCGTAGAAACAAAAATATCTGGCTTAACAACTAACAGATGATAATTAGACATATCTAAGTCTATGGGATTTAAAAGCTCACCTATCCCACTGGTTAAAGAGGATGTATTGTCAATAAAGAACGGGCAATCAGCACCCAGCTGAGCTGCCATTTTCTTAAGCTTATCTTTTTCTAAACCCAATTCAAAAATGGTATTCAGAGCCATCAGAGTAAAAGCAGCATCAGAAGAACCTCCACCAAGACCAGCACCAATAGGAATATTTTTATGTAAATGCATAGAAACTGGAGTAATACCGTAATGACTTTTCATAAGCTCATAGGCTTTTAAGCACAAATTACCTTGACCCGGAATAGACAGTCCCGTACTCTCAAAACTTAATTGTTTTGAAGGTATAATTTCCAAGATATCACGCCACGCAATAGGATAGAAAATGCTTTCTAAATTATGATAGCCGTCAGCCCTTTTAGAAGTAATGTTTAGGCCTATATTTATTTTAGCATTAGGAAAAAATAGCACTGTTGATAAATTTAATTGTCAAAATACAAATGTAATCACATAAATTTTTCTAAACTTGAATTTCCTTTTTATTTATTAAAAATTACTAAATAGACTAGAGTAATGACTGAGATTGAATACTTGGATTTTGAAAAACCAATTGAAGATTTAATGCTTAATCTTCAACAAGCTGAACAATTAGGGAGAGAAGGAATTGAGGTAAAACAGACTATTTCGGATTTAAAGAAAAAATTAGAATCTAAAAAGAACGAGATTTATTCTAACCTTTCGGCATGGCAAAGGGTACAACTATCTCGTCATCCACAACGCCCTTACACACTAGAGTATATTGAAGAAATTGCTGACGATTTTATCGAACTTCATGGCGATAGAACGGTGAAAGACGACAAAGCTATGATTGGTGGTTGGGCAAAAATCGATAGTAAAGTATTTATGCTTATAGGTCAACAAAAAGGAAAAAATACTAAAATGCGCCAGTACAGAAATTTTGGAATGGCAAATCCTGAAGGTTACAGGAAAGCCTTGAGATTAATGAAAATGGCAGAAAAATTTGATAGGCCAATAATTACATTCATTGATACTCCAGGAGCCTTTCCTGGCTTAGAAGCTGAGGAAAGAGGACAAGGAGAGGCTATTGCTAGAAATTTGATTGAGATGATTCAATTAAAAGTACCTGTTATTTGTATTATAATTGGTGAAGGTGCCTCCGGTGGCGCATTAGGAATTGGTATTGGAGACAGAGTATTGATGCTAGAAAATACTTGGTATTCGGTTATTTCTCCAGAGTCATGTTCATCTATTTTGTGGAGAAGTTGGGATTACAAAGAGAAAGCAGCTAATGCATTAAAATTAACCTCCCATGATATGTTAAAAAATGGACTTATAGATGATATAATAAATGAGCCGATTGGTGGTGCACATAGAAATGCTAACTACATGTATGAAATTATAAAGAAGTATATTTTGAATATCACCAAGGAATTAGAGTTTGAAACTCCAGAAGATAGAATTCAAAATAGAATAGATAAATTTGGAAGTATGGGAGCGTTTAAAGAGTAAATATGCAGAAAAGACAAAAAAATAATATTAAGCAAATTTTGAGTAAATCTATTGATGGTAAACTACCCCCGCAAGCCATTGAATTGGAAGAAGCTGTTCTTGGGGCATTAATGATTGATAACGATGCTTTATCTAACGCCATAGAACTACTTAAACCTGATAGTTTTTACAAACACCAACATCAGAAAATTTTTTCTGCCATTGAGGATTTATTTAATTCAGCTAAAAAAGTTGATATTTTAACTGTAGTCGAAGAATTAAAGAGCAAAGGTTTACTTGAAGAAATTGGTGGACCATCATTTATCACTAAATTGACAGAACGAATAGCATCAGCTGCGAACATCGAAACTCACGCAAGAATCATTGCACAGAAATTTATCCAAAGAGAACTAATTCGTATTTCTAATCAAACCATTAAAGACGCTTACGATGATACGACTGATGTTTTTGATTTACTAAATGATGCTGAACAAGGTCTTTATGAAATTTCTGAAGGAAATATTCGAAAAAATTACGACAAAATGAGTACTCTTATTCTTCAAGCACTTAATCAAATTGAGGAAATTAAAAATAAAGAAGACGGTTTAATTGGAGTACCTTCAGGATTTTCTGATCTTGATAGAATAACATCTGGTTGGCAAAAATCCGACTTAGTTATCATTGCTGCTCGTCCAGGAATGGGTAAGACTGCATTTGTACTATCAATGGCAAGAAATACTGCTGTTAAATTTAACATTCCAGTAGCAGTTTTTTCATTGGAAATGTCATCAGTTCAATTAGTCAACAGACTTATTGCTAGCGAATCAGGAATTCCTGCACAAAAATTAAGAAAAGGTAATCTTGAAGATCATGAATGGATTCAATTAAACCAACAAATCACTCAACTATCGGAAGCACCTTTATTTATTGATGATACGCCAGCACTTACAATTTTTGAACTAAGAGCAAAATGCAGAAGACTTGTTAAAAACCATAATGTTAAATTAATAGTTATTGATTACTTACAATTAATGCATGCAGCTAACAACAATAAAAACGGTAATAGAGAACAAGAAATTAGTACTATATCACGTTCTCTAAAAAGTATTGCCAAAGAATTAAATGTTCCGATAATAGCGTTATCTCAACTAAGCAGAGCTGTGGAGACGCGTGGTGGTGACAAAAGACCTATGTTATCTGACTTAAGAGAATCTGGTGCTATTGAACAAGACGCAGATATAGTTTGCTTTATTTACCGTCCAGAATATTATGGTTTTACAGAATGGACTGATACAACTCCCGGACAAGATCCTGATTGTCAAGGTCAAGGTGAAATAATAATAGCCAAACATCGAAACGGATCTTTAGAAAATATTAGACTAAGATTTATTCCTCAACTTGCAAAATTTACTGACTTGGACTCATTTGGATTTAAAGATAATGACACACTTCCATCTAGTATGAATAAAGATAACACCACACCTTTTTAAATGAAAAAGCAAATCATTCTTGTAGTAATTATTTGCCTTCAATTAAATGCTTGGGCATCTTATATACTCATTGCTATGGATGAAAGTCAAACTAATCATTTAAAAGCTTATGGCATAGCCTATTGGGCATTACAAAACAACCAAGAGGTGAATTGGCTACTCAATTATAGAGGTGGTAGTTTTATGTTAAAAAATCAATCATTAGTCGAAAAAGAGTGTAAAATAAGAGGCGTTTCCTACCAAATTATTGCAGATGTTCAATCTACTCAAATACTTCGAGAAATATCCAATGCAGAAGTTAATCAAGATGTAGTCAAACTAGAAAAAGTACCTAAAATAGCTGTTTACTCTCCTAAAAGTAAATTACCTTGGGATGATGCCGTAACACTTGCACTGTCTTATGCTGAAATTCCATATGATTTGGTGTATGACGAAGAAGTGATTGGTGGCTCTCTGCCGGTCTATGACTGGCTCCACTTGCACCACGAAGATTTTACTGGCCAGTATGGTAAATTTTATGCAGCTTATAAAAATGCAGAGTGGTATAGAAAACAAAAACAAGAATTCGAACGTTCCGCTCAAAAAATGGGATTCCAAAAAGTTTCTAATGCTAAATTAGAAGTTGCTTTAAAAATTCGCGAGTTTACAGCTGGTGGTGGTTTTTTATTCGCAATGTGCTCAGCCACGGACACTTACGATATAGCTTTAGCAGCTAAAGATGTAGATATATGCGAATATATGTTTGATGGTGATGGTATAGACCCGCAAGCCCAAGAAAAACTGAACTATAACAATACTTTTGCTTTTAAAAATTTTTCTCTGGTAAAAAACCCTAATCAATATGAGTTCTCAAACATTGATGCTACTAGAACAAGAAAATTAAACCAATCTTTAGATTTTTTTACTTTATTTGAATTTTCAGCTAAATGGGACCCTGTACCAACGATGTTGTGTCAAAATCACGAGCAAGTTATAAAAGGTTTTATGGGGCAAACTACGGCCTTCAAAAAAGAGTATATAAAGTCTGACGTAATAATAATGGGCGAAACTTCCTCTGTAAATGAAGCAAGGTACATACATGGTAAATTTGGTAAAGGCACATGGACATTTTATGGAGGACATGACCCTGAAGACTATCAACATAAGGTTGGTGATCCCAAAACTGAACTTGACTTACATCCTAATTCACCGGGCTACAGGCTAATTTTAAATAACATCTTATTTCCAGCCGCTAAAAAGAAAAAACAAAAAACATGATTAATTTATATTCTTAATTTCAAATAAGCGTAAAAATTAAAGAATAATAGCAGACTAAATATTAATACAATCTATTTTTGAAAAAATAATTATTTTAACTAATTTGATAAATTATTCAATTTCCAAATAACAGATAATTGAAATGATGTTGAGTGGTAAGGATAATTTGGAATTAGATAATAAGGATTTGGATTAGCACTTATTAAAGACGCAATGTTTCTGTAACGCATAGTAATGTTCATATTCTGAACATGAAGCTTTAGAAATACCGAAATTAAAGGTGTATCACCAATAAGGTCGCTATCTTGTAGATGATAATTTGCAAGCGCTGGATTATATGCCATGGCAAAATAAGAGGTAAAGTAATTCATATCGGCTCCAATTTTAGTATTTAAATTATCGCTAAAAAAACTAGATTCAAACCATAAAGATGTAGTGTAATTAAGTTTTGGATAAGGTAATATAAGTGAATTGTCTGAATACTGATGCTCCAAAATTTGAATAGTATGAAATCTTTTCCAATTTAATTTTAAAGTTAATTTATTATGCCAGTAAATTAATGCATTTTGATATTGCTGATAATGACTGTATTCATCAAGATATATATAATTTAAATAATGTGTAAAAATCGATTTAAATGAGTAGTTTTTATTATCAATAATATAACTTGCTTTTGCTGCTTTTATATTAGCGAAATCGTTGTCAAAGAAAAAGTGGTTAGAATAATAAAAATTTGTTAAAATTGGAACTCTACTTCTAATGTAATCAAGGCTCAATGCATTAGTCAGCATCTTTGCGTTAAACTCTTTTTTAATTGATAGATTAATATCGTCAGTTTTATAAAATTGGGAATTAAAGAAAATTCCTATTTTATTATTTCTATAGCTAAAGGATAGGCCGTAGTTATAATCAGATGAATCTAAATTATTTATAGATGCACCTCTTTTTAAAAAAATTTGGCTTAATGTGAAATTATTATAAGTTATGCCAATATCATTGCTAAATGAAATTGTTGAAAGGGAATCAAATGTTAAAGTAGAATCTAAATATATATTTTGATAGAAACCTGATTGCGGAAATTGATCTGTATATATTTTTCTATGACTTAGTATAGAAAATTTATTTTGTATGGATAAATTTTTTGTCAATTGAAAATTTTGAACAATTTTATGATTTCTATTTTTAGCTTCATTTTGAGCATTAAGTAAATTGACCTGATAAATTAGTGGGTCTTCGAAATATGTTGTAGCATAATTTGTAATGCCTCCATTTTCGTCTAAAATAATTTTTTGATATCCAAATGAAATTTGAGAACTGTAGGTTTGGTTTTGGTTTTTGAATAGTAAACTTGTACTTACATCATGGAGCTTAATATTTTCTCTATTGAATATACCTTCTTGTGAAAACTTTTTAAAATTGATATTTAACAATAAATAATCTGTTAATAACTGCTGATGATTAACCTTAATAAATTGACCTTTTGAAGAAAAGGAATGATATTGTAAATTAGAATAACCAGTATTTGATGTATCAACTGAATAGGTATTATCTTTAGGTTGAAGAAAATAAAAGTACGTGGATTTATAAGGCATCAAATCCATATCTTGACTATAAGCAACAAATGGCAAAAAGATATATACTAGTAACCACTTTTTCATTAAACAAATTAAGTTTAAATCAAATTAAAAAAAAGCCTCGAATCAAAGAAACGAGGCTTATAAAAATTTGGCGGCGACATACTCTTCCAGGGATTAACCTAGTACCATCTGCGCTAATGGGCTTAACTTCTCTGTTCGGAATGGGAAGAGGTGAACACCACTGCAATAACCACCATAAAATCTTGAATAAGATTATGATATATTGTAAAAAGAAAACAATTTAGTTAAGGTAAATCAATTACAAAAAGCTAATGGGTAATTAGTATCACTCGGCTATGACATCTCTGCCTTTACACCTGTGACCTATCAACGTCATCGTCTATAACGACCCTTAAAAGAAATCTAATCTTGAGATGAGTTTCGTGCTTAGATGCTTTCAGCTCTTATCTCATCCAGACATAGCTACCCTGCGATGCAACTGGCGTCACAACAGGTACACTAGAGGTCTGTCCAACTCGGTCCTCTCGTACTAGAGTTAGGTTCTCGCAAATTTCTAACGCCCACAACAGATAGAGACCGAACTGTCTCGCGACGTTCTGAACCCAGCTCGCGTGCCACTTTAATGGGC
>CAJWWC010000003.1 GCA_913048435.1 uncultured Flavobacteriales bacterium
ATATTATTTGCATCTTTTAGCATATCACCGCCTTTGTTATAATACATAACACCTAAATTGTAAAGAGCATCATAAAAATCTGGTTTTATATCAATAGCTTCTAAATAAGCATTTTCTGCCTTTTCAAAATCGTTTAACTCATCATAACTACTACCTAATGCAAAAAATAAATTATGATTATTTGGATCTTCCTCAACTGCTAATTTTAGTAGTTTTTCAGCTTTAATAAAATCACTTTGACCTAAATAATAATTTAATTCAGCTATTATTAAATTAACATCTGATTCAAAAAAATCACGTCCATATTTAATTATTTCTAGAGCTCCTTCACTATCATTTTCATCTATTAAAATGTTAGCCATAAAAGAATATATCTGAGGATCTTGATAATTAACGTCAATAAGTTTTTGCAGGTATTGCTTAGCAATTTCATTATTTGACTGTGCAGATGAAATAAAGAATAAATTCAACCATATACTTTCCTTTGTTACATTACTTCTTTCAAGATTATTTTTTTTGTCTAAAGGAAATAAATCAAATATCTTATCAAACATATCTTTTGAAAGATTATAATCTTTTAAATTATAAAAATTAATACCCGTATTAAATAATCCAACACCTGCTTTTGTAATATTTGAACTTAGCTCATCTTGATCATACCATTTTTTAGCTTTAGGATGGTTAAATAGTGAAATCCAACTATTAGCACATTTCATAATTGCAATTGGATCTAATGACTTATATTCATCATTAGAATAGATTTCATAATATATTTTACCACGATAATTATGCATTTTAACATCATCTGATGTTTTAGAATTAGATGCAGCTAATTCAATGTATTCTACAGCTTCTTCAATATTATTTTTTTCCAAAGCTTTGTAAGCATTTTGAACATTACTTTTTTGAGCATTTACTTTAAAAGATGAAGCTAAAATTAGTACACAAAAAATAATCTTTAATAATTTCATGATCTTTAATAATTTAATTTATTTAATTTTTAATTCTTTAACCTTGCCAAAATTCTCAAGCTTTTTTTTCAAAGCATATTTATTTCCAACAACCACAACAATATGATTATCTACATTAAGATATTTTTTAGCTATTAAATCAATATCTGATTTGGTCATTGTATTTAAAATATCTTTTTGTTTTTTAGTGTAATCACCATCTAAACCATAACGTTGTATACGCGCTAAAAATTGCGACTTCTGAAATGCTGTCTCATATCGCAAAGCATCTGAATTAGCTATTGAATTCTTGGTAAAGGTTAATTCATCCATATTTATTCCTTCTGAAGCATAATTTTCAAATTCTCTATATATTTCTGATAGAGCACTATCAGTTGCTTCTGAACGAACGGAGGTACTAATGCTAAACAAACCATCAGTGTCATTACCATCAAATCCGGAACGAATGCCATATGTATATCCTTTATCTTCTCTTAAATTTAGATTTAAACGACTACTAAAAGCACCACCAAGAGCAAAGTTCATCACATTAGCCTTGTAATAATCTCCGTCAACATCATATTTTAAACCTTTATGAGCGAGAGTAATTATTGACTGAGGTCCTGGCTTGTGAACCAAAAAAATTGTTTTACCATCAGTTTCTTCAATAGGTAAATTCTTATTTATATACACATCAGATCCCTCCCATTTATTTAAGAAATTTAATTTTGGTAATATTTCTTCTTGTGTTATATCTCCAACAACAACTACGCTTGCAAGATTTGAATTATATTGCTTTTTATAAAAATCTTTTATATCAGATAATTTAATTTTTTCTACCCCTTTTACAGATGGCATAATTCCTCTTATAGAATTACCATACATTAATTTCATTACTGCCTGTCTAGCCATATTTTGAGCAGACTTTTTGCTATTATTTATAGATTCTTTATATTGTTTATTAATACGTTTATAATCTTTTTCATCAAAAGCAGGATTAAAAAGCTTTTCCTCAAGAAGATTTATTGTTTCATCTATTTTATTTGTAAGACACGATACGAAAATTGTTGAAGCTCTACTTCCTGAACTAAATGAAATGGAACTACCTAAATTATCTAATTTAGCACTCATCTCTTCAGTAGTAAAATTTTCTGTACTTTCATTAAGAATCATTGCAGTTAGTTGTGATAATCCTACTTTTTTTGGGTCTTCAATTAATAAGTCTCCCCCCTCTAAAGTAATTAATATATTAACTTTAGGAACCTCATTATTTTCTGCGCCTATAACAGGAATAGTATTTGTGGTTTCTAAACCAGACATTTTTATATTCGACTTATAGTATAATGGAACAGAAACTGATTTTGCTTCTTTAGATTTTGGTTTCGAAGAACGATTAAATGAATCATTTGGCTTTCTATACGACAAACCAAAATATTGTGAACTTTTTTTGAAAGGTATATTTGCAAAAGGATTTATACTCTTAACAGAGTCTTCTGAAAAAGGAGGTAATGGAAAATAATCAATACCAACTGAATTTTTATTCATTATATATTTTCTATAGACTTTCTTTACATCATCTAAAGTTACATTTTCATATCTTTGAATCTCGTCACTAAAATTATGTGGTTTATCTAATAAGTAAGCCCATGAAGTTAACTGTGATGCCTTTCCTCTAATACTTGAAAGTCCATCAATAATATTTGACCTCATAGTTGATTTAAATCTCTCTAAAGCGTCTTCAGTAATACTTTCTTCAAAATTATTTACTAGAAAATTTATTTTTTCTTCTGTTTCTGCAAATGTATAATCTGGATATGAGATAATTTGAATCAAGAATTCTCCTGATAATTCAGAACAAGGGTGACTTACAGAAGCCTGAACAGCTTTTTCGGTTTTAACAAACTCCTTATAAAATAATGAATTGTTACCCCCTCCCATCATATTAGCTAAGGCATCTAAAGCAGGTTCATCTTTATGGAAATTTGGAATTGTAGGATAAACAAAGCCAGCCATTGGAAAATAAATTCTATCAGCAAATTTTCGATACTTATTTTGTGGTAGGTTTACTTTGGGTAATCTTAATTCTCTTACTTCTTGTCCTCTTGGAATTGATCCAAAATATTTTTCAGACAACAATAATACATCTTCAGTTTTGACATCCCCTGTTACAACTAGATAGGCATTGTTTGGGCCGTACCATCGCATAAAAAAATCTTTTAGATCATCTACAGTTACCCTATCCAAATCATCAACATATCCAATTGTTGGCCAAGAATAAGGATGACCTTTGGGGTACAATGTTTGATCTTTTATTTCCCAAAACATTCCATATGGAATATTTACTTGGTTTTGCATTTTTTCATTTTTTACAGCGTCTCTTTGATTTTCAAATTTCTTTTCTGTAACTGCATCTAATAAAAAACCCATTCTATCAGATTCTAACCACAGGGCTGTTTCAAGTTGATTACTAGGGATTGTTTGAAAGTAATTTGTTCTATCTCTGTTAGTTGTCCCATTCATAGTACCACCACTTTCAGAAATTATCTTAAAATGTTCATCATCTTTTACATTATCTGAACCTTGAAACATCATATGTTCAAAGAAATGAGCAAATCCTGTCATACCAATTTCTTCTCTATTTGAACCTACATGATATGTAACTTCAACATGAACTATTGGGTCTGAATCATCTTCATGAACAATAATTGTTAATCCATTATCTAATTCCCAAATTTCATAAGCAATATCGAAATTATTATTTGGTGAAATTTTATGAATTAATGTTTGTCCTTTTAATAAAAATGACGCAAAACAAAAGAATACGAGGGTAATAAATTTATTCATATGTTTTTTTTTAAGTAAATGTAAATTTAAAATAAAAAACGGCAATTAATGCCGTTTAATATGTTTCTATTATTAGAAATTTAAATTACTGATTTTCAGTCGAAGAATTATCACTAATATCATTAGATACTTGTTGATCATTACTTTCATCAACTTCTTCATCATTATTAACAGCTGGAACCTTGGCCACAGCTGCTATTGAATCGTTTTCTCTGAGCTTTATAATACGTACACCTTGAGTAGCTCTACCCATTTGACGAAGATCAGAAACCGAAATTCTTATAGTAATTCCTGATTTATTTACAACCATAAGATCGTTTTCATCAGTTACATTTTTCAATGCAATAAGGTTACCGGTTTTGTCAGTTACATTAATGGTCTTAACTCCTTTACCTCCTCTATTGGTAATTCTGTAATCTTCAATACTTGAGCGTTTTCCGTATCCATTTTCAGAAACAACCAATACATCAGATTCAAAATCGTTGACACAAATCATTCCAACTACTTCATCCTTATCATTAGCTAAAGTAACACCTCTAACGCCAGAGGCAGTCCTTCCCATTGGTCTTACTTTTTCTTCTTCAAATCGAATAGCTTTACCAGATTTTACCGCCAACATAATTTGAGAATTACCAGTTGTTAATTTAGCTTCCAATAACTGATCCCCTTCTCTGACAGTAATGGCATTAATACCATTTTGTCTAGGTCTTGAATAGGACTCTAAAGATGTCTTTTTAACTACTCCTTTTATCGTACACATAACAACACAATGACTATTTATATAGTTCTCATCTTTTAAGTCTTTGGTATTAATAAAAGCCATAACCTTATCATCAGATGGAATATTTATCATATTCTGAATAGCTCTTCCTTTAGTAGCTTTAGCTCCTTCTGGAATTTCAAATACTCTCAGCCAAAAACATCTACCTTTTTCTGTAAAGAAAAGCATATAATCGTGGTTATTTGCCACAAACATATCTTCTAAGAAGTCAGCATCTCTTGTAGTAGCTCCTTTAGAACCAACTCCTCCTCTGTTTTGAGATTTGTATTCAGTTAGCTTAGTTCTTTTAACATAGCCTAAATGAGAAATTGTAATAACAACTTCTTCATCTGGAATCATATCTTCAATTCTGAAATCACCACCACCATATTCAATAGTGGAGCGTCTTTCATCGCCGTATTTTTCTTTTACTTCATTCAATTCTGTTTTGATAATATCCATTCTAACATCTTCATTTTCTAAGATATTTTTCAAAAAAGCAATGGTTTTCATCAATTCATCGTACTCTTCTTTGAGTTTATCTCTTTCAAGACCAGTTAGCTTTTGTAATCTTAAATCAAGAATAGCTCTAGCTTGAATTTCTGATAATTCAAAACTTGTCATCAATCCATTTCTAGCAACTTCAGGTGTTCTAGAGCCTCTGATCATCTTGATAATAGCGTCTAAATTATCTAAAGCTATTAATAAGCCTTCAAGAACGTGAGCTCTTTTTTCTGCTTGTTCAAGTTCGTATTGTGTTCTTCTTACTACTACTTCATGCCTATGATCTACAAAATGACCTATAATTTGCTTAAGATTTAACTGTTCTGGACGTCCATTAACAAGTGCAATATTGTTAACGCTGAATGAAGATTGTAATTGCGTGTATTTAAATAATTTATTTAGAACAATATTAGGAATAGCATCTCTTTTAAGTTCATATACAATTCGCATTCCTTTTCTATCGGATTCGTCTCGTATATCGTGTATTCCATCAAGTTTTTTATCATTTATCAAGTCTGCTGTTTTCTTAATCATATCAGCCTTGTTAACCATGTATGGAATTTCGGAGACAATAATAGCTTCTCTATTTCCTACTTCTTCAAAAGATGTTTTAGCACGAATCACTACTTTTCCTCGTCCAGTCTCAAAGGCATCTCTAACACCTTCATAGCCATATATAATACCACCTGTTGGAAAATCAGGAGCCTTAATATGTTCCATTAGACCTTGAGTATCAATATCTTTGTTGTCGATATATGAAATAGTAGCGTCAACAACCTCAGAAAGGTTGTGAGGTGCCATATTAGTAGCCATTCCAACAGCAATACCTGAAGTACCATTACAAAGTAAATTAGGAATTCTAGCAGGTAATACAACGGGCTCTTTAATAGTATCATCAAAATTGAGTTGATAATCAACTGTATTTTTATCAATATCAGAAAGTAATTCTTCAGCAGTTTTTCTCAAACGTGCTTCAGTATAACGCATAGCTGCAGGACTATCTCCATCAATAGAGCCAAAGTTTCCTTGTCCATCTACTAACATATAGCGCAATGACCATTCCTGAGCCATCCTAACCATAGTATCATAAACAGAAGTATCGCCGTGAGGATGAAATTTTCCTAGAACTTCTCCTACAATACGAGCAGACTTTTTGTAAGATTTTGTTGAAGTTACACCCAATTCGTGCATTCCATACAATACCCTTCTATGAACAGGTTTTAAACCATCTCTTACATCAGGCAAGGCTCTTGAAACAATTACAGACATCGAATAATCGATGTACTTTGACTTCATTTCTTCTTCTATGTTAATTGGAATGATTTTCTCTCCATCAGCCATAAGATTATTGGGTTTAAGTGTTTAAATATTCATCAACGAATTTAAATAATCACACTATGAGTAGCTTTAAAAAAAATTAATAATTATCAACATAATTTATGTTGATAAATCAACGAATATTTTATTGGCAAATATTTTATCTAGTTATTTCTTTGTAGTAGATTAGTTAATATTTAAATAATATGGATTCAAAATTTTCACCACGACTAAATGAGGTCCTTAGCTTTAGTCGAGAAGAAGCACTTAGACTAGGGCATAATGCAATTGGTCCTGAACACTTTCTTCTTGGAATTATAAGAGAAGGTAAAGGATCTGCCGTAATGATTCTTAAGGCTTTAGATGTAGATTTAGTTGCATTAAGAAAAGTTGTTGAAAGCTCAATAGTAAATAATAAAAAAGTTAACAACCTACAACAAAACAATTTAGAACTAAAGAAACAAGCTGCCAGAGCAGTTAAGCTAGCGCATCTTGAACTAATGGTATTTAAAGGTTTTGAAATCAAAACTATACATTTGCTTTTATCCATGCTAAAAGATGATGATAGTATAGTAACAATTTCCTTAAAACAGTTTAACATAGATTATGAAACTGTAAAAAATGAATTTGCTTCAATGATAGATATTCACAATGAAGAATTCGATGAAGAAAATTCTGATTATAAAACCAACAACCCTCAAGCTAAATTAGGCGATCCTGAGCCGGAAGAAGAATTTTTTTCCAATAAACCAAAAAGTCAGGGTGGAAAAAATAAATCATCTACACCAGTTTTAGATAATTTTGGTAGAGATTTAACAAAAATGGCTACAGAGGATAAACTTGATCCTATTGTGGGCAGAGAAAAAGAAATTGAAAGAGTTTCACAAATTTTAAGTCGTAGAAAAAAAAATAACCCCATATTAATTGGTGAACCTGGCGTTGGTAAATCAGCAATTGCTGAAGGTTTAGCTCTTAGAATAGTTCAACGCAAAGTTTCTAGAGTTCTTTTCAACAAAAGAATAATTTCTTTGGATTTAGCCGCATTAGTAGCAGGCACTAAATACAGAGGTCAATTTGAGGAACGTATGAAAGCTATTCTAAATGAATTAGAAACAAATATTGATATCATTCTCTTCATTGATGAAATACATACCATTGTTGGTGCAGGTGGTGCCTCAGGCTCTCTAGATGCATCTAATATGTTTAAACCAGCATTAGCTCGCGGAGAACTACAATGCATTGGTGCTACTACATTAGATGAATATAGACAAAATATTGAAAAAGATGGTGCACTTGAAAGACGTTTTCAAAAAGTACTAGTTGAACCAACTTCTATTAATGAAACACTACAAATTCTTCAAAATATCAAAGAAAGATATGAAGAACATCATAATGTTTCCTACACAAATGAAGCCCTTGAATCTTGTGTTGCACTAACAAATAGATACATGAGCGACAGACACCTTCCAGACAAAGCGATTGATGCATTAGACGAAGCTGGTTCAAGAGTTCATATTAATAACATAAATGTTCCTGAAAATATCCTAAAACTTGAAAAAGATTTAGAAAATATAAAATCTCAAAAAGGAAATGTAATTAAAAAACAACGTTTTGAAGAAGCAGCTAAGTTAAGAGATGAAGAAAGAAAAATTGAAAACAATCTTAAACAAGCAAAAA
Source organism: uncultured Flavobacteriales bacterium (assembly GCA_913048435.1). GTDB lineage: Bacteria > Bacteroidota > Bacteroidia > Flavobacteriales > UBA7312 > UBA8444. The sequence goes on from CAJWWC010000003.1 coordinate 8,053, forward strand.
TTATTTGGGAGGAAGAGTTAAAAAATCAAAGAGAAACTGTTACTGAAGACAATGTTGCAGAAGTTGTTGCAATGATGACTGGAGTTCCTGTACAAAGAATTGCAGAACAAGAAAGTAAAAAGCTTGTTCAGATGGAAAAGGAGCTACGTAAAAGTGTTATCGGACAAGATGAAGCCATAAGTAAAATAGTCAAAGCCATAAGAAGAAATAGAGTTGGATTAAAAGATCCTGAAAAACCAATTGGATCATTCATATTTCTTGGACCCACTGGTGTTGGAAAAACTCAATTAGCTAAAGAATTATCTAAAATAATGTTTGACACAAATGATTCTCTTATAAGAATTGATATGAGTGAGTATATGGAAAAATTTGCAGTCACTCGTCTAGTGGGTTCACCTCCAGGTTACGTTGGCTATGAAGAAGGCGGTCAACTAACTGAAAAAGTAAGAAGAAAACCCTATTCTATAATATTATTAGATGAAGTAGAAAAAGCACATCCAGATGTATTCAATTTATTACTTCAAGTTTTAGACGATGGTTATATGACTGATAGTCTAGGAAGAAAAATAAACTTCAAGAATACAATCATCATAATGACTTCTAATATAGGATCTCGTCAACTCAAAGATTTTGGTCAAGGTGTTGGATTTTCTACAAATGCAAGGAAGGAGTCTTATCAATCAGACGCAAAAGGCGTTATCGCTAAAGCGCTTAAAAAAACATTTGCCCCTGAATTCTTAAATCGTATTGATGACGTAGTCATGTTTAATTCATTGTGCAGTGAACATATTCATGAAATTATTGATATTGAACTAAAAATACTATTTGAAAGAATCACACAACTCGGATATTCTCTAAGTATAGATAATAAAGCTAAAGATTTTATTGCTGATAAAGGTTACGATTCACAATTTGGCGCAAGACCGCTTAAAAGAGCAATACAAAAGTATTTAGAAGATATAATTGCTGAGGAGATTGTTAATGCAAACCTTGAAGAAGAAGATGATATTAAGATTAGTTTAGATGAAAAAAGGGACGAGTTAAAGATTAAAATTAATAAGCCTAAGAAAAAGAAATCTAAAAAACCCAATAAACAGGAATAAATCCAAACTAAATACAATCTAAAAAGATTTTTTTAGAGTTATCTTTTAAATTTTATTTGAGAAAATTTTCTAATACCTCTTCGCTTACACCTGTATTTGAAAACCCCCCATCATGAAACAAGTTTTGCATTGTGACAGACTGTGTTAAATCTGAAAATAAAGAAACGCAGTACTTAGCGCAATCGTCAGCAGATGCATTTCCTAGTGGTGATATTTGCTCTGCATACTTGAAAAAACCGTCAAAACCTCTTACCCCGCTTCCAGCCGTTGTAACGGTAGGTGATTGTGAAATCGTATTTACTCTAACTTTGTTTCTTTTACCAAAATGATAACCAAAACTTCTTGCAATACTTTCTAAAAAAGATTTATTATCAGCCATGTCGTTATAATCAGGAAATGTACGTTGTGCTGCGATGTAAGAAAGAGCCAGTATAGAGCCATTATCATTCATTGCATCTAATTTCCATGCCGATTGCATAACTTTGTGAAAAGACATTGCAGAAACATCTAAGCCCTTTACAGTAAAATCATAATTTTGATCAGTATAGTGTCTTCCTTTTCTTACATTAACAGACATACCAATTGAGTGTAATATAAAGTCTATCTTACCATCTAATATTTCCATTGATTTTGAAATTAGGTTGTCAATATCCTCTATGGATGTTGCATCAGCTGGAATGATAGTTGAACATGTCTTTTCAGCTAATTCATTAATTGTACCCATTCGCATTGCAATAGGTGCATTTGTTAATACAAATTCAGCACATTGTTCTTTACAATGTTCTGCCACTTTCCAAGCTATGGATTTGCTATCCAAAGCACCAAAAATTATACCTCTTTTTCCTTCTAATAAATTATTTGACATTTTATTTAATGGTTGTTTGTTGATTACAAATATAAACGAATTATCAAGTATTTAATAAATCTCGTGCGTTACTTAATGATGAATCAGTAATCGCTTTACCACTAAGCATTTTGGCTAATTCAACTATTCGCTCTTCAGGTAACAATTCTTTAATATTTGTTTGTACTTTTTCTGATGTTTCCAATTTTGACACCAATAACTGAACACTTCCTTTCGCGGCAACTTGTGGAAGATGAGTTATGCTAATAACCTGCATAGATTTAGACATTTGGCTCATGAGGTTTGCCATTTTATGAGCTATTTCTCCTGAAACTCCGGTGTCAATCTCATCAAATATTATACTAGGTAAACTTGTTTTTTGAGCGAGAATATATTTAAAACATAACATCAATCTAGAAAGCTCTCCTCCAGAAGCTATGGTGGAAATTTCCTTAGGCTCTATACCAATGTTGGATGTAAAACAAAATGTAAAATCTTCATAACCCTTAATATTGAATTTATCGTATGAGTTAGTTACAATTTTTACTCTAGCATTCGGCATACCTAAATTGGCAAGTAAGTCTTGTAATTCATTTTGAATATGTGGTAAAATTGATATTCTATTTTTACTTAATATTTTAGCAGTTTTAGATGCCAAATTAAAAGTCTTGATGCATTTATTTCTAAGTGACTCTTTGGTCTTATCCAACGAATTAAACTGCTCTAAATCTTTAGATAGATTAGTTTGAACTTCTAATAAATCTTCAATAGTTTTTACACCATGTTTTTGAATCAACTTATTTATTAAATTTAATCGATCTTGAAAAAATAACAATTGTTTAGCATCAAAGTCAATATTGTAATAGGAGGCTAAATCTTCAAGGTCAGAAACACAGTCTTTGAACTCAATCCATATACTATTAAATCTTGAATTCAAAGCATCAATTTTTGAGTCATTTTTTCGCACACTATCTAGATTAATTACTATATTTGATAGAAGTGAACTTACTGAAGATTCACTATTATCTGAAATCATAATAATCTGATTTAGTTTGTGTTGAATTTCTTTAAAATTTTCAAGTTTATTAACTTCTTCTTCAATTGTTTTATCTTCTAGGCTTAATTTAGCTTCTTCAAGTTCATCAAATAAGAATTGTTTATAATCTAGTTCTCTGGACAATTGATTTTCGTTTTCAATTAATTCATCGAGCTCTTTTTGTTTGGATAAATAAGATTGATATTCTGACTTAAACTGTAATAACATATCTTCATGATTACAATAGGCATCAACCAATTTTAACTGATAATCTTGTGAATTAAGTAAAAGAGTTTGGTGTTGAGAATGTATATCTATAAGATGAGTACCTAGTTCTTTTAATTGATTCAGACTTACCGGGGTATCATTTACAAAAGCTCTACTTCTTCCAGTTGGTGTTATTTCTCTCCTTATTAAAGTCGGATTTATTAAATCTAAGTCATTGTTTTCAAAAAAGTACTCTAAATTGTAGTTTGAAATATTAAATTCTCCCTCAACTATACATTTATTGTCAATGTCGGCAAAGACTTTGAAATCGGCTCTTTCTCCTATTATTAGCCCTAGGGCAGAAATTAAAATAGACTTTCCTGCACCTGTTTCTCCAGTAATTGACGTAAAGCCTGTTTTTAAATCTAAAGATAATTTATCAATAAGCGCGTAGTTATTAATAGATAAACGTTTTAGCATTATTTATTTAAAATTTGGCATTCCATTAATTGACTTGTTATTTGAGTTTTGTTCTTTTATTTTATTGTATTTATTGATATTGGCAGGATCAATCTGAGTTAGAAGTTTATAAACTCTATTCTTTTCATCTTGAAAAGCGTTTGAATAAATACTAGCTATTTCGTCAGCTTTAGCATTAAAAAATAATTGTAAAATAAAGGCTGTGGGATTAAGCTGTTTAACTTTTCTCAAATTTTCAATACTTTCAGTAACAAAGCCTCTTCCCTTTTCATTGTCATCATGCATTAAATCTAGACCAGATCTATGATAGCTATATAGTACTGATTGGAAAGTACTGTATTTTGCATCAAGCAGTTCTTCAGCTAACCAATATCTGTTTTTGTTACTTTCAAATGCCTTCCATCCGTTTTCAGGAGCTGATTGAGCATTTTCTACAATCTTTTTAGCTTTTTGGAAATATATATTGCCTCCGTTAAAACTAAAAGTAGAATAATCTAAACCAATAATTAAGTACGTATAATATGATAAAATAGCTGACAAATTAGAAGAATGTGTATTTTCATTAAACTCAATTGGTTGAGTATCAATAAAGTCAAATTCTATTTCTTTGTCAAGATAATTTAAGATTGGTGAATAATAAGAGCTATTAAAAATGGGACGTGAAAATTGCACTTGTAATGTACCAGCATATCTGTCTGTTGAAACTTTTTCAAGAATATTAAAAGAAAGATTAAATTCAATTCGTTCTTCATCTTTAAAAACTTCATTGGTCCACTTTCTATTATTAATAAATTCTCTGGCAGATTTTTGAAGTTTTTGAATCTTTTGTCTGTCACTGATAGGTAAATCATTTTTTGGCATTACTCTAATGTTACATAATACTTCTTGAGAGTATATCGAACTGAAAGAATTAAGTAAAATCGTTAATGTAAATAATATCCTAATCATTATAATTTTCAAGAATATGGTTAATAATGTCCATAGCTACATCTTTTTTTGATTTTAACTCAAATTTATACAATTTATTGCTGTTGTCAATGATAGTTATTTTATTTGTATCATATCTGAAACCTGTTCCTTTATCAGTCATTGAATTTAAAACAATAAAATCTAAATTTTTGTCATGAATTTTCTTTTTTGCATATTCAATTTCATTGTTAGTTTCTAATGCAAAACCAATGAGTATTTGTTGATTTGACTTGATATCTCCTAAGCTTTTAAGAATATCCTGTGTTTTAACAAATTCAATAGTTAGACTTTTTTTATTCTTTTTAAGTTTGGTAGCAGAGACAACTTTTGGTGTATAATCAGAAACTGCTGCACTAAGTATGGCTATGTCGGAAAACCTAAAATAATCAAAACAAGCATCAAACATTTCTTTTGTATTAACTACATTTATAAGCTTAATTTTACTATTTGAGAGTTTTAGGTTTGTTGGTCCAGCTACTAACGTAACATTGGCACCAGCATTTGCTGCAGCCTCAGCAATTGAGAATCCCATTTTACCTGAAGAATGATTACCAATAAAACGAACTGGATCAATAGCTTCAAAAGTGGGTCCTGCTGTTACTAGAATGTTTTTGTTTTTAAGAGGAAGTTGTATATCTAAATATTCTTTTACGGCTAAAATAATTTCTTCTGGCTCTGCCATTCTGCCTTTACCTCTTAAACCACTAGCCAATTCACCTTCATTAGGAGGAATGTACACATTGCCATATGATGATAGTTTATCAATGTTGTTTTGCGTACTTTGATGTTTAAACATATCTAAATCCATAGCTGGAGCAAAAAAAACTGGACATTGAGCAGATAAATATGTGGTTAGTAATAAATTATCACACTCCCCATTTGCCATCTTTGAAAGTGTTTTAGCAGTTGCAGGAGCAATTACAAATAAATCAGCCCAAAGGCCAATTTCAACGTGGTTATTCCATACATCCATATCTTCTTCTTTAACTAATCCAATTAAAACAGGATTTTTGGATAAAGTAGACAAGGTCAGAGGAGTGATAAATTTAGTGGATTCTGGAGTTTGTATTACCCTTACATTGGCACCATGTTTTACAAACTCTCTGATCAAAAATGCAGATTTGTATGCCGCTATACTTGCGGTCACACCAACTATAACATTTTTATCTTTGAGTAAAGACATTATATAATGTCTTCTTCGTTATCTTGATTTGTGTTTCTGTGGTATATATTTTCTTCTAAAAATTCTTGAACAGCAATTAAAGTTCCCTTTGGAAGTCTTTCATAAAACTTAGAAACTTCTATTTGTTCACTGTTTTCAAAAATTTCCTCAATAGACTCACTGGGAGTAGCAAATTCTGCTAATTTTGAAAGCAATTCCTCTTTAATATTTTTATTAATTTGAACGGCACGCTTTGACATTATTGCAACAGCTTCATACAAATTTCCTGTACGGTTGGCCATATTTTTAATATCTCTCGTTTCTGTTGTATTTGCTGCTTTTGATTTTTTGAAATCTGTCATTATTGAAAATTTTCTAGTTGTTTAATTGATTTTTCATAAATATTGTTTGCTTCTTTTATCCTATTATCGTTAGGGAAATTTTTAGTAAAAAATCTATAAGAAGCTATTGTATTATTAAAACGTTCTATTTTTTTACTATTAATACTGTTTACAGCTAATTTAAAATTTGAGTCTAAAATTAAAAATTGAATTTCCGATTGATTATCTATTGTTGGATAGTCTATTATAACGTTGTTTAATGCTGTAATAGCTGCATTATAATCTTCAATGTCATAATAAAGTTTAGCAATTCCGAATACTTTTTTATGAATTTTAATTGTTAGGTTATCAATTAAAGAGTTACAGGTATCAACTTTCTCACTTTGCGGATATTTATCTATGAAACTTTGTAATTCATGAATTGCTTTTAGAGTATTGGTTTTGTCGAGAGAATATTTAGGAGATTCTAAGTAGTAACAATAAGCTGACATATATGCTAATTCCTCGTTGTATTTACTGTATGGGTGTGTTAAATTAAATAATTTAAATTTGTAACTAGCTAACATATTGGAACCTAATCCGTAGTGTGTATAGGCAAGAAGATAATCAACTTCTTCAGCTTTAACAGTTCCTTTGAACAATGTTTGTAATTCATCAAGTATTGGTAAGGCTTTAAAGTATTCATTGTCATTATAATACTTCTTAGCCATAAGATATTTTAATTCAACATCGTTACTCTTTACAATCTTTTGATAGCCATTGCAAGAAAAGAAAATTGTAATTAGAATTATGTAGGCTATTTTTTTCATTTTATTAATTGAATACAAAGATAGTAAATGGTATGACTTAATAAATAATTTATTCACATACTTTAAAATGTATTTGTTAGATAAATAGTATTGATTATTTTTGCATAATTATTCTATGATAGTTATGGATCTTTTTGATAAGATAAAAAATAACAGAGGACCTCTCGGAAAACATGCCAAAGATGCTCATGGATATTTTACATTTCCCAAACTTGAAGGTGAAATTTCCAACAAAATGTTTTTCAGAGGAAAAGAAGTGTTGGTTTGGAGTATCAACAATTATATAGGGCTTTCTAATCATGAAGAAGTTAGACGTACAGACGAGCAAGCCTCAAAAGATTGGGGATTAGGCTATCCAATGGGATCAAGAATGATGTCTGGTAACACAAAATATCATGAACATTTAGAAAATGAGCTTTCTTCTTTTGTGAAAAAAGAAGATACTATACTACTTAATTTTGGATACCAAGGAATAATGTCTTCAATTGATGCATTAGTAGACAGAAAAGATGTAATTATTTATGATAGTGAATGTCATGCTTGTATAATAGATGGTGTGAGATTACATCAAGGAAAACGCTTTGTTTTCCCTCATAACAATATTGAAAATTTTGAAAAACAATTACAAAGGGCTCAAAAGATAACTGATGAAACAGATGGAGGTATATTAGTAATAAGTGAAGGTGTTTTTGGAATGTCCGGTGACTTAGGTAAACTTAATGAGATTACAGCTTTAAAAGAAAAATATAATTTCCGTCTTTTAGTTGATGATGCTCATGGTTTTGGAACAATGGGGGAAACAGGTTATGGTGCAGGCGAGCATTTAGATTGCCACGATGAAATTGATATTTACTTCGGTACATTTGCTAAATCTATGGCAAGTATTGGTGCCTTTATTTCCTCTACTGAAGATGTTGTAGAATACTTAAGATACAATATGCGTTCTCAGATTTTCGCTAAATCTTTACCCATGGTAATTACAATTGGTGCCATCAAACGTTTAGAACTTCTAAAATCAAAGCCAGAGCTAAGAGCTAATCTTTGGAATATAGCAAACAGCTTACAGTCTGGGCTCAGAAAAGCTGGTTTTAATCTTGGAAATACTGAATCTGCAGTTACGCCTGTTTATTTGTCCGGTGGTGTTGGTGAAGCAACTAACTTAACCTTAGATTTAAGGGAAAATTTTGGTATATTTTGTTCTATAGTAACCTACCCTGTTGTTGCTAAGGGTGTAATTCTTCTAAGACTTATTCCTACTGCTGTTCATACATTAGAAGATGTAAAATATACAATAGAGTCTTTTAGTGCAATTAAAGATAAGTTAGAGAAGGGAGAATATGTTTCTGAAAAGCTAGCTAGTTTCTAGACTAATTTATTCAATTCTTGTTCAAATATTGATTTTAATTTTGCCGAAGATTTGACTAATGGCAACCTAACTTCGTCCTTGCAAATACCCAGTAAATTGAGTAGAGTCTTTATTCCTGCTGGATTCCCATCTACAAACAGTGGTTCAACAAAACTCAATATCTTGTAATGTAATTCTTTAGAGGCATTTAGATTTCCTTTAAGACCATACTTAACCATAGAAGAAAAATCTTTTGGTAAAGCTTGACCCAAAACTGAAATAACACCTTCACCTCCCATAAGAATTATGGGTAGTGTTATAGCATCATCACCAGAAAAAACCATAAAACCATTTGGCTTTTTAGAGATTATTTCCATGATCTGCTCCATATCTCCACTCGCTTCTTTTACTGCTATGATATTATCAAAATCAAAAGCTAATCTTAGAGTAGTTTTAGCAGTCATATTTGAAGATGTTCTTCCAGGAACATTGTATAAAATTAATGGTAGTGGCGAACTTTTAGAAATCGCTTTGAAATGCTGATATATTCCTTCTTGAGTAGGCTTGTTGTAAGCCGGTGAAACAGATAAAATAGCATCAACTCCATCAAGATTATAAGAAGAAAAAGATTGGATTATATAATCTGTGTTATTACCACCAATACCTAATACAATAGGTAATCTATTATTGTTAGCCTGTTTGACGCAATCTAGTACTGCATTTTTTTCATTTAGTGAAAGCGTTACACTTTCACCAGTTGTGCCCATTACGACAAGAAAATCTATGTTACCATCAACACAATGATTGACTAAAGAAGTTAATGCTTGAAAGTCAATACTTAAGTCAGATTTGAAAGGAGTTACTAAAGCTACACCAGTTCCACTTATGTTACGAAGCATTTCTTTTGTTAATTAAGTTAAGGTAATGTTTTACTTCAGTTATCAAAGCTGATAAGGTATCTTTTTTAACATCTATCATCATGTCGTAAATGGATAAATCTTGTTCGTATTTGCCTACCTTAAACTTAGCTTTTGAACCACCCGCTAGATATTTGATAGGCACACAATTACTTGTACATAAATTGATAAGTATATCGTAATCCTTTTCTAAGAAATTTTTGATGATGTAATTTTGAGGCTTATAGTACCAATTCAAATCTTTCAAAAAGAAAAAATCGAATTGAAGCATAGGCATATGATGGTGTGTGAGTTCATTTCTATTCACAAAACCTAAGGCTTTAACATCTTTTTTAGTTTTAAAAAGGTCATTTGCAAACTCACTTACAAGCATCATATCTTTCAAATCTGTAGCGTCATAGAGAATTCCAATAGACTTTGCTGTATGTAAATTATGAACTTCTCGTATTCTATTGTTTTGTTTCAAATCACGTTTAAAAAAATAATCACCTACTTTCTGCTTGATATTTTCTACAAATTGAATATGCATTAACTAATCTTTTTAATGAATTCATCTTCGGACAATAAGGGAACATTTAACTTTTCGGCCTTTTGAAGTTTGCTAGGTCCCATATTCTCACCAGCGACTACAAATGTAGTTTTTTTAGAAATCGAACTGACATTTTTTCCTCCATGTTGTTCAATTAATTTTTTAAGCTCATCTCTCGAAAAATGACTAAAAACCCCAGAGATAACAATTGACATGCCTGATAATTGCGATGAAATAGCTTTACTTTCTTCACCTATTTCAAAACATAATCCTTGATTTTTCAATCTATCAATGAGCTTTATATTTTCTTTATTCTGAAAATATAACACCACACTTTCGGCTATTTTCTCCCCTATTTCATCAACATTTTCTAAACGTTCTTTATCAGCTATCATCAAATGGTCTATATGTTGAAATTCTTTAACTAAAACTTTAGAAACTGTTTCTCCAACATATCTAATCCCTAGAGCAAATAACAAACGTTCAAATGGAGTGGCTTTTGATTGTTCCAAACCCTCAATAATATTAGATGCCCATTTTTCACCTTCTTTTTTAAATGGTAATAAATCTTCTTTTTTTAAGTCGTATAAATCTGGAATCGATGCAATAAGTTGATTTTCAAAAAGTAGGTCAATCGTCTCAGGTCCAATACCATCAATATTCATAGCCTTTTTGCTTATAAAGTGTTCAAACTTGCCTATTATTTGAGGCGGACACATCAAGTCATTTGGACAGTAATGCTTAGCATCACCTTCAGACCTTACCAATGGTGTATTGCATTCGGGACAATGACTAGTATATACCGTAGGCTGAGAAAATAAATCTCTTTCTTTTAAGGCAACTCCAACAATTTTAGGAATTATCTCTCCCCCTTTTTCAACATGTACACTATCTCCTACTCTAATGTCAAGTTTTGAGATTTGGTCTGCATTATGTAATGAAGCTCGTTTGACAACTGTACCAGCCAAAAGAACAGGTTCAAGATTAGCAACTGGTGTAATAGCTCCTGTACGACCTACCTGATAAGTGATTTCATTTAAAACAGTTGACACTTGTTCTGCTTTGAATTTATAAGAAATAGCCCAACGTGGACTTTTGGCCGTAAAACCCATCTGTTCTTGTAATCTCAAGTCATTAACCTTAATGACTATGCCGTCAATATCATAAGGCAAATGATGTCTTTTATTGTCCCAATAATTGACAAAATCAATGACCTTATCAACAGACGAACAAACTTCTATTTCGTTAGGTATTTTAAAGCCCCATTCTCTAGCCTTTTGTAAATTTTCGTAATGCCGTTGAGAGGGTAATTCTTTACCTAACAAATAATATAAAAAGCAGTCTAAAGGACGTTTAGCAACTTCCTTGCTATCCTGCATTTTAATACTACCAGAAGCTGCATTTCTAGGGTTAGCGAAAGGCTCTAAATCATTTGCTATTCTCTTTTCATTCATTTGGTCAAAACCCTCGTGAGGTAAAAATATTTCTCCTCTTATTTCAAATTTAGAAGGATAATCACCTTTAAGTTTAAGCGGAATACTATTGATTGTTTTTATATTAACTGTAACATCATCTCCGTGCGTACCGTTACCTCGAGTTAAGGCTTGTTTCAACTCGCCATTCTCATATTTCAAACTTATGGATACACCATCGTATTTGAGCTCACAAACGTATTCTATATCCGTTTCTACCAATTTGGTAATGCGTTTATTAAAGTCTACTAGTTCTTCAGCAGAATAGGTATTACCTAGAGATAACATGCGGTATTCGTGAGCAACTGTATCAAATGATTTAATAAGCTCACCTCCAACGCGTTGTGTTGGGGAATTAGCATCGTAAAATTGGGGGTTTTGTTTTTCTAAGTCTATAAGTTCATTGAGAAGTATATCAAACTCAAAGTCACTGATAGTAGGCTTGTCCAACACATAATAATTGTAATTGTGCTGCTGCAATTCACTTCTTAAAAAAACAATACGGTCTTGAATATTCATTAGAATTCGAATTTACGATTTCCTAACGGCTTTTACCATTCTATTTTTGCCTTGCATATCTTTTTTTATTAAGATATTTTCAAAACCGTTATTCTCTAGTAATTCCCTTATTTCAACTGATTTTTGTTCATTTATTTCTAAAAACAACAAGCCATCTGTTTGTAAATAAACTTTTGAAAAATCTATGATGCGCTTATAGTATATTAAAGCCTCTTTATCAGAAACGAACAAAGCTAAATGTGGTTCATAGTCCAACACATTATTGTTCATCAATCTCTTTTCACTTTCTAAAACATATGGAGGATTACTAACGATTAAATCAAAGGACGTTTTCAATTCAATATCATTAAAAATATCGTGCTCAATGAAATGAATATTTACAGTATTGTTTTTAGCATTTTCTCTAGCAATTGACAGAGCATCACTTGAAATATCCAAAGCCGTAATTTGAGCATCTTTATGCTTGGCTAATGCTATTGGAATACATGCACTGCCAGTACCAATATCTAGTGCATTTGTAAAATTGTGTTGTAATATCCAGTGAACTAATTCTTCAGTTTCAGTACGAGGTATCAAACAAGATGGAGAAACTTTTAACGATAAGCCGTAAAACTCACATTCTCCCAAGATGTATTGCAAAGGTTCAAACTTTTGTAATCTACTAACTATTGATTTATAAAAACTTACTGTGTCTGGTGACAATTGACTATTCGACGACAATAGGTATTCGGAACGACTCAGAGTTGATATCGAATGAATACACCAAAAAGCCAAGTTTTGAGCCTCTTTCTTAGAGTAAAATTGCATTAACTCCTTTTCAAAATAAGGCAGTATATCACGAATCATTTTCATCTGAGCAATTTAGTTAAATTTGTGCGTGTTGATGGACAAAAAATACATGCAAGTTTGTGTAGATTTAGCGTTAAAGGGCTTACCTTTAGCCTTTCCTAACCCAATGGTTGGTTGTGTTATTGTTCACAACGATAGTATAATTGGTCAAGGATATCACCAACAATGTGGCTCTCATCATGCCGAAGTCAACGCTATTGCTAGTGTAGAAAATAAAGAATTACTAGAACAGTCTACCTTGTACGTTAGCCTTGAACCTTGTGCCCATTTTGGTAAAACCCCTCCTTGTGCAGATTTAATAGTAAAGAGTAAAATACCCCGAGTAGTTTTAGGCAGTTTAGATACTTTTTCAGAAGTTAATGGCAAAGGTATTCAGCGTTTGAAAGAGGCTGGTATTGAAGTTGTTACTAGGGTATTAGAAAAAGAATGTCGAGCAATCAATAAGAGGTTTTTCACTTTTCATGAGAAAAAACGCCCTTATGTTATTCTTAAATGGGCACAAACAACAGATGGATATATTGCTCCTTTAAATCAAAAAGAACCCCTTTGGATTAGCTCACCTGAATCCAAAACCTTAGTCCACCTATGGCGTAGTCAAGAACAGGCTATATTGGTTGGTCGTAAAACAGCAGAGCTTGACAATCCTTTACTTACCACTAGAGAAGTTAAAGGTAAAAATCCGATTCGAATAGTGTTAGACAGTGAATTATCTTTAAATAAAGACCTCCATATTTTTAATGATGACGCCCCTACTCTAGTTGTTAATAATAAGCTATCATCTAAAAATCATTTAAAAGTAGATTTTGACAATCTTGCATCATCACTTTTAAATGAGTTACATAGTCGTAATATACAATCTATCATAATTGAGGGGGGTGCTCAAACATTAATTACATTTATTGAGGCAAAGGTGTGGGATGAGGCTCGAGTTTTTACATCAAAAAAGACATTAGGAAAAGGTATTCAATCGCCTTTAATACAGTCAGTTATAAAACGTTCAGAAATTGTTGGTGACGATAAATTAACTCATTACATTAACTCATGATTGAATTAGGATTGTCCATATTGTTTACCATATGTCTATTTCTGTTTTTTAAAGAATTTGACAGAAGAAATGTTGATACTCTCGAAGCAATTACATTCAATTATCTTTCTGCTGGAGTCTTATCAATTGCTTTTGGCAGTTCGGGCTATTCTTTTGAAAATACTATTTATGCCGACTGGTTTATCCCTACGGTCTTTTTGGGGGTATTTTTCATAGTAATGTTCAATATTATGGCCTTGACCACTCAGAAATTAGGCGTTACCATAGGCTCTTTAGCAAGTAAAATGTCTCTGATTATTCCTGTAATTGCCGCTCTCTTATTTCAAGGGGATTCATGGACAATACTAAAATCAGTAGGCGTTGTTATTGCGCTATTATCGGTTTATCTGACTGTCAAAAAAAAAGATGAAAATAAAAACGGACCTATTTATCTAGCTATACTCTTATTTATAGGTGCAGGATTATTAGATACAGTCTTATCACATATACAATTCAAATATTTAAATACTCAAGCCGCTAAAGACTATTTTACGAGCACTGTATTTTTAGTTGCTTTTTGCGTAGGCTTTATTATGCTAATCGTTAAGAAACAAGGATTCAAAATGAGGAATGTGATTTATGGATTATCTCTAGGTATTCCTAATTACTTGAGCATCTTATTTGTTTTGAAAAGTTTAAACAAAATGGATTCTAGTTTAGTTTTTCCTATACTAAATATTGGTGTAGTGGTTTTATCGGCACTTATCGGTTGGGGATACTACAAAGAATATTTATCCAAACTAAATTGGCTAGGTGTCATATTGGCTATCACTTCTATTTATATCCTTATTTATTCATAAAATGCTTTTTGAGGATTCATATTTAGAAGTTGTCGGCTCATCTCAGGGGCTTTTTAAAGACAAGGGAAGTAAGTTTATTGCCTATACCTTTCAGATCAAAGATGATGATGATGTGAAAACTAGAATTGCAGAAATTAAAAATAAAGAATATGCAGCACGTCACCATTGCTATGCATACGTTCTAAATCCAGATAAATCTATACAAAGAGACAACGATGACGGAGAACCTTCTAATACGGCTGGAAAACCCATTTTAGGTCAGCTTTTATCTAACGACTTAACCAATACTCTTATCATTGTAGTTCGTTATTTTGGTGGAGTAAAACTGGGCGTAGGTGGACTCATCAACGCCTACAGAAGTGCTGCACAAGATGCCTTACTAAATATCGCTTTCGAAAAACGCTATATAAAGGAAGTTTTTGTGGTGCATTTTCAATATCCAGAAATGAATAGTGTCATGCGAATAGTTAAGGATTTAAAACTAGAAGTTATCCAACAAAAGTTTGAAATAGAATGTGAATTAACTTTTAGTATTAGGAAAAGTCAATCTGAACAAATGCAAGGTATATTTGCACTCAATCATAAAGTTAAATTAGTCTATCAAAAAACAATTTAATATGGAATTATTAAAAACACTTTGCCACATAGAAGCCCCATCAGGTTCTGAACAAAATATGACTGAATTTTTGTTGGATTATATCAAAAGCAATCAAGACAGTTGGAAAGTTAAACCTGAATTGTTTTATGGCGATGGTTTTCAAGATTGTATTGTTTTGGTCTTTGGTAAACCTACCACAGCCATTTTTGCTCACCTAGATAGTATTGGCTATACTGTAAAGTATAACAATGAAGTAGTAAAAATTGGAGGCCCTAGCACCAAAGAAGGTATTGTGTTAGTGGGACAAGATAGCCAAGGAAGGATTGAAGAAAAACTACAACACAAAACCGATAAAGATGGAAATAAAACTCTTTTTATTGGAGGTAGAGAAGTTGAAAGAGGTACAACACTAACGTTTAAAGCTGATTTTAGAGAAACTGACGACTATGTTCAATGCTGTTATATGGACAACCGTTTGGGTGTGTGGAATGCCCTTAAAGTGGCTGAAAAGCTAGAAAATGGCATAATTTGTTTTTCAGCCTGGGAGGAACATGGCGGTGGTTCAGTAGGCTACTTAGCTAAATTCATCTATGAAAAATACGAAGTAAAACAAGCTCTTATTTCTGATATAACTTGGGTTACGAAAGGTGTTGAACATGCTAAAGGTGTAGCCATATCAATTAGAGATAGCGGTATTCCTAGAAGGACTTACATTAATCGAATTATTGATTTGGCAAAAGCTAGTAACATTCCTTTTCAATTGGAAGTAGAAAATGCTGGAGGTAGCGATGGTAACGCCCTACAGCGTTCTCCCTTCCCTTTTGATTGGTGTTTTATTGGTGCACCAGAAGATTTTGTACATACACCCGACGAGAAAGTGCATAAATCTGATATAGAATCCATGACTCAGATGTACGACTATTTGATGATTAATCTTTAATTAACTTTACAGCATAAACAGAAGCAATAGCTCCTAATGTTGTAGCAACTACATACAGCCACAAGTAAGTCAAATGACCAGAAACTACTGCTGGAGCAATAGAACGTGCTGGATTCATAGAAGCACCAGAAACAGGCCCTGCAAAAATAGCCTCAAAAGCTACTACTGACCCAATAACCATGCCCGTCATCACTCCCACTTCTTTACTACCTTGTGAAAGCAACAGAATAACAAACATCAGAAAAAAGGTTAGTATAAATTCTAATACAAAAGATTGTTGCCAACTATCAACAGGAATAGTAGCACCTAAAAATTCATGCTCTGGAAACATTATTTTCAGAGATAAACTAGCTAAAAAAGCACCAAGCAACTGAAAGCCTATGTATGGCAAGACTTCTTTAGTTTCAAAGCGTTTAGCTACCCAAAAAGCAATACTAACTGCGGGATTGATATGAGCTCCAGAAATACTACCAATGGAGTATATAACTGCCATCACTACCAAACCAAAAGTTAAGCCAATACCTAGGTAAGAAACGCTACCATACAAGTCGTTAATAATGATAGCTCCTGTGCCAGCAAATACCATCATAAAAGTGCCTAAAAACTCAGCCCAATATTTTTTCATAATCCGAAAGATTTTAACTTAGATACAAGTTCCTGTGGAGCAGAACACGGTTTATTTTTTTCCATATCAACAAAAACTAAAACGACTTCTGCTTGATTAATTTTCACTTCCGATTCGTTATAAGTTTCAAAATAAAAATGAATACGAGCTTGAGGTAATTCTTTGATAAATAACTTAATGATCAATTCTTCATCGTAATAAGCTGGTTTAAAAAACTTAGTAGAATAAGAAAGGACAGGAAGCATCACTCCCTTATCCTCCATTTCTTTGTAATTAATACCCAAAATCCTTAGGGCTTCTACCCTTGCTACTTCAAAGTAAGTAGCATAATTACCATAATAGACGTAACCCATTTTGTCCGTCTCTGCATAGCGAACTCTTATTTTAGTTTGGTGAGAAAACATTCTCTATTCTTCTGTATCAGTAATTGAATTTTTCTTGTTGTCTTGCTTCTTCATGGCTTCACCAATTTGATTACTTGCAGTAAATGAAGCCACCATATTATTCAACATATCAGAACCTGCTTGTGGAGAATTAGGCAATAATATTAAATTGCTGTTAGTATCAGCACCAACAGCTTGCAGAGTGTCATAATGTTGAGTGACTACGATTAATGCAGATGCTTCTTGTGAATTTATTCCTACTTTATTTAAGACTTCAACAGATTCTTCTAATCCTCTAGCAATTTCTCTTCTCTGATCGGCTATACCTTGACCCTGCAAACGTTTACTTTCAGCTTCTGCTTTAGCCTTTTCAACAATTAAAATTCTAGCGGCATCACCTTCATATTGAGCTGCAACTTTTTCACGCTCGGCAGCATTAATCCTATTCATAGCATTTTTTACCTGCGTATCAGGATCAATATCTGTGACCAAAGTCTTAATGATATCGTACCCATATTCAACCATTGCATCATTTAATTCTGACTTAACAGCTATTGCAATATCGTTCTTCTTCTCAAAAACATCGTCTAACTTCATTTTTGGTACTTCGGCACGAATAACATCAAATACATATGATGTAATTTGATCATGTGGATAATCTAATTTATAAAATGCATCGTACACTTTTGTTTTAATAACCTGAAACTGTACGGATACTTTTAGCTTAACAAACACATCATCTTTAGTTTTGGTTTCTACGACAACATCTAATTGTTGAATTTTTAAACTTAATCTTCCTGCAATTTTATCAATTATTGGTATTTTTATCTGAAGACCAGATTGTCTAATGGATGTAAATTTACCAAAGCGTTCAATTACTGCGGCAGTTTGTTGCTTGACAATAAAAAATGCTAGAGGAATTAAAACTAATACAGCGGTTGTTAAAAAGATAGTATTACTCATGTTTTTTTTTTTGAATATACAATCAAAAATAATTAATATGATTGTCATTTTTTGAATTAAATTATTAATTAATCAATATTTTTTTAACAATAATTAGAGTATAAATTTTAGATTTGTGGTATGCAGTTTATATACTTAATAATGGCACTAGCGCTATCTGGCACAACAAATATTGACTACACTAGCGTAGATCGTAAAGTTTACGATGTGCAATCTTTGGAAGTAGATAGTAACATGTATTACACTATTCTTCCCTATAAAACTAAGCTTGATGCACAAATGAATGCTGTTTTGTGTTATTCTAAACAAGTGATGAAAAAAACAAAACCTGAAAGTTTACTTGGAAATTGGACTTCTGATGTTTGCTTAGAAATAGCCCAAAAAATATATAAAGATGATATTGACCTAAGCTTTTTCAATGTTGGAGGTCTAAGAAATCCAATACCCAAGGGTGATATCACTAAAAAGGATTTATTTAAGCTCATGCCTTTCGAAAACGAATTAGTTGTTTTGGAATTAAACAAATCTGAATTTCTTGACTTAAAAACCTATTTTAATACCACCAAAGGTCAACCTATAGCTTTTGCTGATGGCTTTTCATTAAACGATAGCTTGTTTTTAGTACTCACCACAGACTATTTGGCAAATGGTGGTGATAAAATGGCATTTTTTAAAAACAAAACACAAAACAAATTAGGTATAAAAATGAGAGATGCTTTGATAAACTATTGTATTAAAGAAGACACCATTTCGTCAAAGCTAGACAAAAGACATTTATTACTATTCAATGAAAACTAGAAGAAAATTTATAAAACAAATTGGTCTAGGAGCTGCTCTTGTTGGCTTGTCTCCTTTAAATGCATTTTCTAACGATTTTAAAAAACCAATTAAACTAACTATTCTACATACAAACGATATGCATAGTCACATTGAAGCATTTTCCTCAGGAAAAAATAAAGGCTTGGGAGGTATGTTTCAATTGTCCTCATTAATTAAAAAGATAAGACAAGAGGAAGAAAATATTCTTTTATTAGATGCTGGAGATGTATTTCAAGGTACTCCTTACTTCAATTTGTTTGGCGGAGAATTAGAGTTAAGACTTATGAGTGACATGGGTTATGATGCTATGACTATTGGTAATCATGAGTTTGATAATGGAATAGATGGAATAGCTAATCAAATACATCATGCTAATTTTCCATTCATTTCTTCAAACTATGACTTTGACAATACTGTTTTAAAGAATAAGGTAATTCAACACAAAGTATTTAACAAGTCAGGAATAAAAGTTGGGGTATTTGGAATTGGTGTAGAGTTAAAGGGTCTAGTTGACCCGAAGCTTTACGGCAATACAAAATACTTAGAACCCATGAATGTAGCTAATAATAAAGCCTATCTTTTAAAGAAAAAATTGAATTGTGATATTGTTATTTGTCTTTCTCATTTAGGCTTTGAGTATAAAGATAACAAAGTAAGTGACATGAAGTTAGCTGCTAATACTAAAAACATTGATTTGATAATTGGTGGACACACCCATTCTTTTATCAATGAACCAGTGATTGTAAAAAATATCATTAAAAATAATGTTATTATTAGTCAAGTTGGATTTGGAGCATTAAAATTAGGAAAAATTGACTTTTATTTCGGTAAAAAAACAGCAAATTTTCGTAAATCTAAATACGTATTGGATAGTAATGTATTAGATGTGATTGCTTAAAATAAAAGTTTTTAATTAAACTTTATGAGAAGAGTAATAAAAAAAATCAATACTGTAAAAAAAACATTAAAATCAAGAGCTATAAAATTTTTTTTTAAACTTTTTTATTAACACATTTGTTCTTCGATTTTAAAAAATATAAAAATATTTAATTTTTAATTACAAGTTTAATGATAGAAGATAAAGTTTTCGAGGTTGTATGGAACAATTGTTTAAGCATTATTAAAGATAATGTCAGCCCACAATCTTTCAAAACTTGGTTCGAACCCATTAAACCAATTCGTTTAAAAAGTAATGTACTAACGATACAAGTACCATCTCAATTTTTCTATGAGTGGCTTGAACAGCATTACATAGATTTACTAAAAAAAATAGTAAAGAAAGAATTAGGTAATGATGGTAAATTGGAATACAGCATTGTAATGGATAACAATTACAACACTAAACCTTATGTAACCAAGATTCCAAGCAGCAGCAAAGGTAATTTGAAAAATTCACCGATCCACATGCCAATCAACATAAATGAAACATCCATAAGGAATCCATTTGTTATACCAGGCTTAAAAAAAATACAAGTAGACCCACAACTAAATTCTAATTTTTCATTTAACACATTTGTTGAAGGCGATTGTAATAGATTAGCCAGGTCAGCAGGTTTTGCCGTAGCACAAAAACCTGGGGGTACATCATTTAATCCTTTACTCATATACGGAAATGGGGGTTTAGGCAAAACACATTTAGCTAACGCTATAGGAATTGAAGTTAAAAATTTAGAGCCTGATAAAACTGTTTTGTATGTTTCAGCTGATAAATTTCAAACACAATTTGTTGATGCTATAATGGATAACAAAAAAAATGATTTTATACATTTTTATCAATCAATTGATGTATTGATAATTGATGATGTCCAATTTTTTGCTGGAAAAGAAAAAACACAAGATGCATTTTTTCATATTTTTAATCATCTTCACCAGAATGGAAAACAAATAATTCTTACTTCAGACAAAGCACCAGTTGACATGCAAGGTGTAGAGCAACGTTTACTATCACGTTTTAAATGGGGCTTGTCAGCTGATTTGCAATCCCCAGATCTAGAAACTCGCATTGCTATTCTCAAAAAGAAGTTATATAACGATGGTATTGAAATGCCATTTGAAGTAGTCGAATACATTGCCTACTCTATCACTACTAACGTTAGAGAACTTGAAGGAGCATTAATTTCTTTACTTGCTCAATCTTCACTCAATAAAAAGAATATTACAATAGATTTAGCTAAAGAAATGTTGGATAAGTTCGTTAAGAATACAGCTAGAGAAATTTCTATAGATTATATTCAGAAAGTAGTATGTGATTATTTCGACATTCCTATCGAGTTGATGAAATCCAAAACTAGAAAAAGAGAAATCGTTCAAGCCAGACAGTTAGCGATGTTTTTTTCTAAACAACTTACAAAAAACTCTTTAGCCAACATAGGAATCCATTGCGGCAATAAAGATCATGCAACAGTATTACATGCTTGCAAAACTGTCAATAATCTTATTGACACCGACAAACAATTTAGAGCTTTTGTTAGTGATATTGAAAAGAAATTAACTCTCAACTAATATTTTTCAAAAACTAAAGCAATATGAAAATACTATTCGTATGCTTAGGAAATATTTGCCGTTCACCTCTTGCCGAAGGTATTTTAAGACATATCAATCCTGATATTACAGTTGATTCTGCAGGAACTTCAAATTACCACATTGGTAGCCCCCCAGACATAAGAATGATTGAAACTGCACAATCTTACGGCATAGACATTTCTAATCTAAAAGCTAGACAATTTACAGCAGAAGATTTCAATATCTTTAACAAGATTTTCATCATGGATGATGAAAATTACAGAAATGTTGTCACTCTATGTGACAATGTAAATAATTTGAAAAAAGTACATTACATTTTATCAAATCAAAATAATGTTCCAGATCCATATTTTGGCGGAAAAGATGGCTTTATTGAGGTATATGAGATGTTGTACAAAGCTTGTCAATCAATAAATAATGAAATTAAACAGAGGTAAGCTAATACTTATTCCTTGTACATTAGGTAATACAGAGTTAAATAAAGTACTGCCGCTAGACAATACAAATTGTATTAATTCTTGCTCTGAATTCATTGTTGAAAATATTAGATCTGCAAGACGCTTTCTAATAAAATCTAAAATAAATACAGTTATTGATGATTTAAAGTTTCATTTACTAAATAAGCACACCAAAGAATATGAATTATATTCTATGCTAACTTCCATTGATGAGGGTAAAAATATTGGATTACTTTCGGAAGCTGGTTGCCCAAGTGTTGCTGATCCGGGTGCTGAAATTGTAAAATTGGCTCACTTAAAAGGCATTAGTGTTATTCCTTTAGTTGGTCCTTCATCAATTTTAATGGCGCTAATGGCCTCAGGCCTCAATGGTCAAAACTTCGCTTTTTGCGGCTATTTACCAAAAGAAAAAACAGAACGTAAAAAACGTATACTATTTTTAGAGAATTTATCGTTAAAACAACAACAAACACAAATATTTATTGAAACACCTTTTCGAAACAATCATATGCTGGAAGATTTATGTAAATACTGCAAATCTAACACTATATTAGTCGTAGCAAGCAATATAACTTTAGAGTCTGAAAGTATTACAAGGGATAGTATTAAGAATTGGAGAAAAAAGAACATAGACTTGAACAAAAAGCCAAGTGTTTTTTTAATTCATAAATATTAAAACTTGTAATTGTAAATTATTTGCATATATTGAGGTCGAAGCTTAAAAAATATCCAATGTTATATCAACTAGAATATCCTTTACATTCATCTGTAAAAATACTTTACGAGCGTTTAAGTACAATCAGTGGCTTATCTGAATGGTTTGCTGATGATGTAAATATCAATAGACAAGGTATTTACACATTTACCTGGGAAGGTAGCTCTCAAGAAGCTGAATTAATTAGTAAGAAAAAAGGAGAATATATCCGTTTTAGATGGTTAGACTCTGAGGCTGATGAATATTTTGAATTTAGAATACAAATTGATGAACTAACATCAGATGTTTCTCTTATAATATCAGATTTTGCAGAAGACGAGGAAGACAAAGAAGATGCAACCAACCTTTGGGATGCTCAAATTGACAATCTAAAAAATATTATTGGATCCTAAAGTAATTTTTACATAATGAAAAAGCTTAATCTTTTCATTTTAAAAACTTTTATCGGTCCTTTTATTTTTACCTTTCTGATAGCTATATTCCTTTTGCTAATGCAATTTTTATGGAAGTATATAGACGACTTAGTTGGTAAAGGACTAGATTTTATGACCATTTCTAAACTGTTGTTTTATGCCGCTGCTCGTTTTGTACCAATGGCACTTCCTATTTCAATATTATTATCATCAATCATGACTTTTGGAAACATTTCAGAAAAGAATGAACTTATGGCTATCAAATCGGCTGGAATATCATTAAAAAAATGTATGCTTCCTTTACTAATATTAATTATAATTATTACTTCGTTTTCATTTCTTTTTTCTAATTACTTTATGCCATATGCAAACCTAAAAGCTGGCTCCCTATTGTATGATATCAGAAAACAAAAACCTGCCTTAAACATCAAAGAGGGTATGTTTTATAATGAATTGAGTGGTTACAGCATAAAGATTGATAAAAAGCTAGAAAATGGCGTGGACTTGAAGGGTATTATGATTTACGATCATACTTCAAAAGAAGGAAATGATAAGGTGATTGTTGCCAACAAGGGTAAAATGTACCTTTCTGAAAATGAAAACTATTTTATAATATCTCTAGAAGATGGTTATAGTTATTATGAAATGAATATAAGTAACAAAAATCAAAGTAGACCTTTGCAGCGGTGTAAATTTAAAAAAGATATTTTGCGATTTGATATGTCTGATTTTGGCATGAAACGAACTAGTGAAGAATTGTACAGAAATCATTATGCAATGATGAACAATGCTCAATTAGAAATAGCAATAGATTCTATTTATTCAAAAAAAAATATAAACCTTAAACTTTTTAAGACAAATATTTCAGAGAAGATTTTTGTTGATTTTGATAAGTTGAATACAATTATTAAGAAAACAGGGAAAAATATGACTTATTACGAATCAAAAGTTTACAACGACGCAATATCTTCCGTAAAATATTTAAAGTCTATTCTTAACAATTCAATTTCAAATCAAATATACAGTGATAAAATTGCTATTAAACATAAAGTTGAATGGCATAGAAAATGGTCACTAGCTACAGCTTGCTTAATATTTTTTCTGATTGGAGCACCATTAGGAGCTATAATAAGAAAAGGAGGATTTGGTATGCCTGTTATTGTATCTGTGGGCTTTTTCATTACTTATCACATAATATCTGTAACTGCTGAAAAAATGGTCAAGGAATCTGAAATATCTGTATTAGAAGGAATGTGGATTTCTAATCTCATTCTTTTACCCGTAGGGTTATTCTTGAGTTATAAAGCCAATACAGACTCTCAGTTGATAAGTTTGCACTTCATCAAGCAATTATTTGTAAAAAATAATTAACGAACTAACTTCTTATAACGAATACGAGTTGGGCCAATATCACCCAAACGTTTTTTACGATTTTCCTCGTAATCACTGTAACAACCTTCAAAGAAATACACTTGTGAATCGCCTTCAAATGCTAAAATATGAGTACATACTCTATCTAAGAACCAACGGTCATGAGAGATGATAACTGCACAGCCACCAAAATTTTCTAAACCTTCTTCCAAAGCACGTAAAGTATTGACATCTAAGTCATTGGTTGGCTCATCTAAAAGCAACACATTACCCTCATCTCTGAGTGTCATAGCTAAATGCAGTCTGTTTCTTTCACCGCCAGATAAAACGCCTACTTTTTTATTTTGGTCAGAACCTTGAAAATTAAATTTAGCCACATAAGAGCGAGAATTCACTTTTTTTCCTGCAACTTCTAGCAATTCATTACCATCTGTTATTTGCTCCCAAATGGTTTTTTCTGGGTCTATGTCGGCGTGTTGTTGGTCTACATAAGATACTTTTACAGTTTCTCCAATACTGAATGAACCTCCATAGACTTCTTCTTGTCCCATTATCATTCTAAATAGTGTTGTTTTTCCAGCTCCATTTGGACCTACAATACCAACTATACCTGCTGGGGGCAACTTAAAGTTCAAGTCTTCATACAATAACCTATCTCCAAAGGCTTTGGAAACTCCTTTTGCCTCAATAACGTTTGTACCCAAACGAGGCCCTGGCGGAATGTACAATTCTATTTTTTCTTCTTGCTGTCTATTTTCTTCACTAAGCAGTTTATCGTAATTACTCAAACGAGCTTTAGATTTAGATTGTCTTCCTTTGGGACTCATTCTTACCCATTCCAACTCACGTTCTAATGTTTTTCTACGTTTACTAGCTTGTTTTTCTTCTTGAGCCAATCGTTTAGATTTTTGGTCTAACCAAGATGAATAATTTCCTTTCCATGGAATGCCTTCTCCTCTATCCAATTCTAATATCCAACCCGCTACGTTATCTAGAAAATATCTATCGTGAGTAATAGCAATTACGGTTCCTTTGTATTGTTGTAGGTGTTGCTCTAACCAATGCACCGATTCAGCATCTAAATGGTTTGTTGGCTCATCGAGCAATAAAATATCTGGCTCTTTTAATAGTAAACGACACAGAGCTACTCGTCTTTTTTCACCTCCTGACAATACAGAAACCGATTTTTCACCTTCTGGACATCTTAGGGCGTCCATAGCTATGTTCAACTTAGTCTCTAAATCCCAAGCACCAGCAGCATCTATTTGGTCTTGCAACTTCCCTTGTTTAAGCATCAACTTATCCATTTTATCAGCATCTTCATAGACTTCAGGCAGAGCAAACTGATTATTAATGTCGTTGTATTCGGCAATTAGGTCTACAGCTTCTTGCATACCTTCTTTGACAATATCTATTACCGTTTTAGAATCGTCCATTTCTGGCTCCTGAGCTAGGTAACCTATGCTGTGCTCTTTAGAAAAATGAACATCGCCTTGAAAAGACTTATCCAATCCAGCTATAATCTTAAGTAAAGTCGATTTTCCAGAACCATTAAGACCAATGATCCCAATTTTAGCACCGTAAAAAAACGATAGGTGGATATCTTTTAAAACTTGTTTATTGTTTGAAGGGAAAGTCTTACTTACCCTATTCATAGAAAATATAATTTGCTGATCAGACATAATTAGAATATTTTCCACAAATATCGTTATTTTGAAAAATATGCATATGAAAAAGACACTATAGTTTTGAAACAATACTATATCAATGAATAAACGTTGTCAATGGCCCTCAAAAATTGAACTAGATTACCACGACAATGAATGGGGCGTTCCTGTCACAGATGATAAAAAATGGTTTGAATACCTGCTGCTAGAAACCTTTCAAGCAGGGCTAAGCTGGAAGATTGTTCTTCAAAAAAGAGAAGGCTTTAGAAAGGCATTTAACGATTTTGATGTACATAAAGTAGCTCAAATATCAAATAAGGAAATAGCAAAATTGAAAGAAAACCCAAATATCATTAGAAATAGTATCAAGATAAAAGCAAGTGTGACAAATGCCAAAGCTTTTATTAAAATACAAGAAGAATTTGGGAGTTTCAATAGCTATATATGGCAATTTACAGATGGTAAAACTATCCATAATCAATTTAAAAATCTCTCAGATATTCCTAGTACATCTACACAATCTAACAAAATGAGTAAAGAGTTAAAAGCTAGAGGCTTCAAATTTGTTGGCAGTACTATTTGCTATGCTATTATGCAAGCTTCTGGTATGGTTAATGACCATACACTAGATTGTTTTAGACATCAAGAAATACAGAAAATAAGTTTCTGTAAATAGTACTTTTATTCTTAAATTTGCATTATAATTTAAGAAACACTTTAAACAAAATTTTGAAATATGGTATTAGTAGGAAAAAAAGCACCAAATTTCAGCACTAAGGCTGTCATTAATGGTGGAGAAATTGTGGACGGTTTCTCATTAGAACAATTCATCGGTAAAAAGCACGTCTTATTTTTCTTTTACCCTAAGGATTTTACATTTGTGTGTCCATCAGAATTACACGCTTTCCAAGCTAAATTGGAAGACTTTAAGTCT
This sequence comes from uncultured Flavobacteriales bacterium, assembly GCA_913048435.1. GTDB lineage: Bacteria > Bacteroidota > Bacteroidia > Flavobacteriales > UBA7312 > UBA8444. The sequence goes on from CAJWWC010000003.1 coordinate 34,928, forward strand.
AAAGGTGTTGAGGTAGTCGCTTGCTCTACTGACACTCCTGAGAGTCACTGGGGCTGGTTGCAAGTACCAAAAGATAAGGGCGGTATTAAAGGAGTAACCTATCCATTAGTTGCTGACCAAACTAAAACTATTACGGAAAATTTTGGTGTACTGTTTGGTGACTATTTCGTAAACGAAAATGATGAATTAGAGGCTGAAGGACCAATGATTGCTTTCAGAGGATTATTTTTGATTGATAAAGAAGGTGTAGTACAACATCAAATTGTAAATAACTTACCTTTAGGAAGAAATGTTGATGAAGCTTTAAGGATGGTTGATGCACTTCAGCACCATGAAGAAGAAGGTGAAGTTTGTCCTGCTAATTGGGAAAAAGGAAAAGAGGCTATGAAAGAAAATTTCGCAGGTGTAGCAGACTACCTTTCAAAACACTAAGTAATAGTTTTACACTAACAATAAAGCCTGAGTTATTACTCGGGCTTTATTATATATATATTTCTATACTAATCCAATAAAGTCTTGTGTACCTTTTTGAGTATTTCGAAGCATTTGTCTTGATTTTTGGCTTCGGCATAGGTACGCAGTACAGGTTCTGTACCAGAGGGTCTTATCATTATCCAGCTATCTTCATTAAAGTAAAACTTAAAGCCATCAATAGTTTCTGTTTTGACAATAGGCATATCTCCAAATGCCGTATATAATCCTTTCTTACAGTTTTCTACAATCTCAACTTTCTTATCCTCTTTTAAGTGCAAGTCAATACGCTCAAAAGCAAACTCCCCTACTATATCGTACACTTCTTGAATAAGGTTGTCTAAACTTTTACCGGTTCTTGCCATATATTCCCATATGACTAAGCCCATCCAAATACCGTCTCTTTCTGGAATATGCCCTTTAATAGCCACACCACCAGATTCTTCACCTCCTAATAATACGTCTTCTTTTAGCATCACCCCTGCTACGTGCTTAAAGCCAACTTTTACAATTTCATGCTCCAATCCGTAGTGGGCACACATCTGAGCCACTTTTACCGAACACGAAAAGGCAGTAACAATCTTACCGCTCATACCCTTATATTTAACTAAGTAATGTATTAACAACAATATGATATGATGAGAGTCAATGAATTGACCTTTAGCATTATATAAACCTATTCTATCCGCATCGCCATCGGTAGCTAAACCACAATCTATTTTACCGCTCTTTCGGATAAGGTCAGAAAATTCAATTAGATTTCTATGAATGGGTTCTGGTGCTATTCCCTTAAATCCGGGATTATCAGAACAATGTAATAGCGTAGTTTTTGGCAATAATGCTGGTACAGCTTCCCTGCCTGCTCCATACATAGCATCATAACCCCAATTGAAATCAGAATTATTTATAGCGTCAATATCAAAACTTACTTTAGCCTTATCTAGATACATTTTTACTAAATCGGCTGTTTGCACTTTTTCCATCGTTAAAGACTTCAAATTTAAATCGTGAGTATCAGGGATAATGTCTTCAACAGCTTGTATATCATCAGGCAACAAAGGTCCACCAAAGTTACCTTTTAACTTATAACCATTGTATTCTGGCGGATTATGACTAGCAGTAATAACTACACCCAAATCGGCTTTTAGTTCTAAAACAGCTAGTGAAAGCATTGGAGTGGTAACAAATCGGTCAGCTAAAGTAACTTTAACACCAAAGTGACTAAACACCTTAGCGGCTGTTTCAGCAAATACCGAACCAGCAAAACGACAATCGTGACCTATTACTACAGAAGGCTTATCAAAATTATTGTTCAACCAATGGGCAGCTGCTACTGTTACACGTGCCACATTATCTACTGTGTATTCTTGTGCTATTATGGCTCTCCAGCCATCTGTTCCAAATTTAATTTTCATAAATAATTACCGTTTAATATTTCTATCGTTTAAGGCTTTTCTATACTTGGCCGCATTGGCATAATGTTGAATAGCCGTTTGGGCAAAGTTATGATATCCTGAAAAATCTTCCTTAGCACACATGAATAAATAATCGTGCTTTTGATAATTCAAAACGGCATCTATAGCTTGAATTGAAGGAAGAGAAATCGGACCAATCGGTAGCCCTTTGTGTTTGTATGTATTATAGGGAGAGTCATACTTTAAATCTTTCTTGAGAACGCGTCTAATAGAGAAGTCACCAATAGCGAAAATAACCGTTGGGTCAGATTGTAATTTCATGCTTTTTTTTAAACGGTTAAGGTACAAACCTGCAACTACCGGTTGTTCGCTTTTTTGTAAGGTTTCTTTTTCTACTATTGAAGCTAAAGTAACTACTTCTTCTTTGGTTAGATTCAGAAGTTTAGCCTTTGCTTTTCGGCTATCGTTCCAAAAATGATGGTGCTCTGCTACCATGCGTGATAAAAAACTTGTTACGTTAGTATTCCAATAAAATTCATATGTGTTGGGAATAAACAAACTACTTACAGTATAAGCGTTAAGACCTAATGGATTTAAAAAGGCCGTATCAAGCATAGCCTCTAAAATTTGTACAGAATCTAATTCTATCTGATGGGCTATATTACTAGCAAATTCTTCTTTTGTGCGAACATTATTAAAAACCACATTGACTGGGGTTTGACGGCCAGAACGTAATAAATTGACTAATTCATTGTTATTCATACCGTCTTTGATTAAGTATCTTCCCGATTTGATGTTGTTAGTGTAGTACTTTCTTTCTGAAATCCATCGAAATGATGAAGAATTAATAATAATTCCCTTATTAGTAAGCTGATGAAGTACATCTTCAAAGATTGCACCAGTAGGTATATATATAAATACTTCTTTTTGGTAGTCTAAAGAAATATTAGATTGGTAAATTCTACCATAAAATACAAAAGCCGTAATAGCACTACTCAAAAATAAAACTCCTGATAGGCTCCAAATAAATTTCTTAAAAAAACTTTTCTTTTTTGTCATTAAATTGTACTAAATAGATATTCTGCTTTGGTATTATTGGGCTCTATATCTAAAATTCTTATCAAATATAACTTACCTTTATTAAAATCACCATTTAAAATCAGTAAACTTGCCTTGTTGAGTAATGATTGTATGTGATAAGGATTCAGCTGTAAGGCTCTATCATAGCATTCCATAGCAGATTGATTTTGACCTTGTTTTAGTAAAACATATCCTAGATTACACCACGCACTTTCGTTTTTAGAAAACTGAGCTAAAAGTGTACGGTATTCTTTCTCAGCTAATGCAAATGAATTAATGTTAGAATACATATCAGCTAACTTCAAACGAAAATCTAAAACATAAGGTGCTAATTCTACTGCTTTTTGATAATAAAAAAGAGTTTGATTAATTCCTAAGTTCTGATTTTGATGGGCCTGTGCAATTCGATAAGCAGTCCAAGCATCGCTATTATCGTATGACATCTTATTTAATTTCAAGTCTCGCAAAGAATTACAAATATTAACTATTGCTAAATAGTCTTTTTTCAAGAAATATAGATGTATAAGTTCCTTAAATGATTTTTCTAATGATATTCTTTTCAAAAGGTTTAAAGCAGAGTCTAGTAAGTAAGGTTGAACATCGAATTTTTCATACTGATACAAATAAGCTTTAGCTCTAACTAATTTAGAAGGGTTGGCATTATTTACAGCCTCTAAACCGATGAATTTACCTTTTACAAGAATTGTATCTTCAGTATTATGAATGCCAATTTTATGATCGTGTATGCTTACGTGAGGGATATCAATTGTACTGGATGAAGGCATATGACAAGCTATACAATTATTATTTTCTCTGAATTCATCCTTGCAATTGTCGTGACAAGACAAACACTTGTCATTAAAAAAGTTAGAACTCTCCTTTTGTACAGAATGATGTGGATTGTGACAAGTAATACAATTCATTTCAGAGTTGGTAAAACAAGCACTTTGTTTTAGTCTATCAACATGCGATGCCATTATGAAGGTGTTATCGTCTTCATACCTTGGCACAAATACAGTCATTACTTCAGACAAGTTCATGCCCGGTTTAAAGTCTAAAAAGCTTTTGCCTTCTGAAAGTACGGTATTTCCCTGTAAATGACAACGCATACAAATTTGAAATTGTGCTTCTAAAGACAGTTTTTTAGGATTAACAATCGAGTAATCAATATTAGTTGAAGTATCAACCAATTCGCCATTTAGCATACGCTGAACATGTAGTTCTCCAGGCCCGTGACAACGCTCACAATCTATCCCCTCAGGCACGATATGGTATTTATTTTCTGAACCCAAAACAAAATCTGGAGTTGCATTATGACAACTCATACATTCTAATCCAATTTTCCTAGAGAAACGACTATTGTATCCATCTTCAAATCCAGGAGGAAAATCCAAATGACCATCCTGAGTATAGTAGGTAAAAGGCATCTGATGAACATATCCTCCTTCTTCCCATAAATGTGAATTGGTATGGTGTCCTGAACCAACAATAAAATCTACATCTTCAATACGTTCACCATAATCGTGTAACTCCTTTAATTTCAATATACTATCTTTCCAAAAAGGATAGTAAAGAAAGTGATTAAATGTATCTGTAAGTATTGAATTATCAGTAAAAACAGCTTCACTATTTTCTTGCGTAGCTAATGAGATAGACTGCCCCATTCCAGTTTGTACATACGTTTGGTATATATCGTAATGACAGGCCATACAACTCTCCTTACCTACATAAGCAACTGTATCGTGGTGATTGAGATAAGTAGTATAAGGCTCTATCCTGGATGAACATGCTTGTAAAGTAATAAATAAAGATATGTAAATTATTCGCACAATAACTGAAACATCAATTCATCTTCCCAACCTTTAGGAGACTTATTCCATTTTTTTTTAACACCAATAAGAACAAAGTCTAAAGCACTAAACAAATTAATACTAGCTTGATTATTAGCAGAAATATTACAATATAACTGATTGAGTTGAAGTTTAAAAAAGGCGTATTCAATAATAAGTCTTAAAGCTTCCTTGGCGTAACCTTGTCTTCTATTAGACTCTTGTACTATCCAAATTCCTAAACCAGCACGGGCATGCATGGGCTCATAATCAAATAAATCTATCGTACCTATGGGAACTCCCTCCTTTTCAATCATCAAACGCAATTGCTTGACCGTAAAAATATCTTGATGAGTATTTTCCAAATAACGTTTTAAAAGATGTCTTGAAAATGGCTTAAAAGTTTGGCTTATCTTCCATATACTAGAATCGTTTTCCCATTTGTAAAACAAATCTAAATCCTCAGGCTCTAGAGCTCTTAACCTAATATTTTCGCCTTCTAACATTTTATTTCACCTTTGAATACACAGTTGTAAGGACCTACTAAATCTATGCTATGATAATGGTCTTTTTTCTCAAAATTTACTTTTAAATCACCACCCATAGCTGTTACTTCAACCGTATTTTTAGAAATCAAGTTAGCTTCATATGCCGAAAGTACAGAAGCTACAACTCCCGTGCCACAAGCCAAGGTTTCATCTTCAACTCCCCTTTCATAAGTTCTTACATAAAGTTTATGATCTTTTATCTGAACAAAATTGACATTTGTGCCATCATTTTTAAATCGTTCATTGTATCGAATTTTCTGACCCTCTTCAAATACATTTACAGATTCTAAATCTTCAACAAACTTGACATAATGTGGAGAGCCTGTATTTAGAAAAAAGTAATCCTCACCATTTTCTATTTCTTCTACATTTTGCATTCTTAAAGAAATATCAGAGCAAGTCCATGTGGCTAAATGAGGACCATCACAAGCCAAAAAATGACATTCTTTTTCGAAGATTTTCAGTTGTTTAGCAAAGTCAACGACACATCTACCTCCATTACCACACATAGAACCCAAATAACCGTCGGAATTATAATAAACCATCTCAAAGTCATATTTTGTGACATTTTGTAATAAAATAAGACCATCTGCACCAATGCCAAACTTTCTATCACACAAGTTTTGAATAAATTTTAGATTAGAATCGTCAAAAAATAAGCTTCTGTTATCGATTATAATAAAATCATTACCAGCGCCTTGATATTTATGAAATTGGATATTCATGCTTCAAATTTACGCAATACAATTGTATTATGTAAACTTTCATTTTTGTAAAATTTTATTGCTTGTGAATATCAAAACTGTAAATTTGTAAATAGTAACTAACATTTCTTTCACCTCTATATGAAAGCTGAAAATTACGATAATGAACTATCACTTTGGGTAGACAAAGAAAAAACTACATCAGAGCTATCTAATTTAGTGAGTCGTTTGATTCTAGAACACTCCACAGAATTAGTTATGTTCAGAAATAGAATGACACACATTACAAAAAGTGAAATATTAAATCTTCATGATTATGCTGCTAAATTTGTTAGTCAGGATATTAGTGTTCATCAAACCTTAACTCTAGCCAAAGCCATATTTGAATTGGGTGTTAAAAATGCCAAAATTGATATAGGAAAGTTAGCATATGAATGGAATAATGAAGGTTTCTCTGAAGATAAAATTAAAGAATTCGTAAAGACTAAATTGTCAGCATTTATTAAAGATGAAAACAACTTAGCTCCAAAAGACGTGATTCTTTATGGATTCGGTCGTATTGGTAGATTAGTTGCTAGGGAGTTGTTTTTACAAGATAATGCTGGTGGTCAATTAAGATTAAGAGCTATTGTCACTCGGAGCAATTCTGAAAAAGATATTTCTAAAAGAGCTTCTTTACTAAGAACGGATTCTGTTCATGGAGTTTTTACTGGAACAGTAAAAGAAAATTTTGAAAATAAAGCCCTCATAATTAACGGACGTTCTGTAAATATGATAGCCGCAAAAAGCCCTGACAAAATCGACTATACTGATTTTGGTATTCAAGATGCTTTATTAATAGATAATACGGGTGTATTCAGAGATAAACAGGCTTTGAGTCTACATCTCAAATCTAAAGGTGTCGCTAAAGTATTATTGACAGCTCCAGGAAAAGGTGTTCCTAATATTGTTTTTGGAGTAAATCATAAAGTGGATATCGATAATACATCAATTTTTTCGGCAGCCTCATGTACCACCAACGCCATCACTCCAATCTTGGAAGTTATAGAAAAGCAATTAGGTGTAGTAAGAGGTCACCTTGAAACTATTCACGCTTATACCAACGACCAAAACTTAGTGGATAATATGCACAGTAAGTATCGTCGCGGACGAGCTGCTGCCTTAAATATGGTTATTACTGAAACTGGTGCGGGCAAAGCTGTTACAAAAGCTATTCCTTCTTTAGAAGGAAAACTCACTTCAAGTGCTATTCGCGTACCAACACCAAATGGTTCCTTAGCTATTCTCAATTTAACTTTAGAAAAGGAAACGAACTTAAAAGCCATTAATGATTTAATACATGATGCTGCATTTGATTCTGAGTTGGTGGAACAAATTCGATTTTCAGTAAATAACGAACTCGTATCATCAGATATCGTCGGCGATAGCTGTCCATCTATTTATGATAGTCCAGCAACACAAGTTTCCAATGATGGTAAATCTATAGTACTATATATTTGGTACGATAACGAATATGGATACACTCGTCAAGTACTTAGACTAGCTAAGCATATTGCTAAAGTGCGAAGAAACTGTTACTACTAAACAATGCAATCCAATATTAACCTCAATCAAAGTACTTTTGTTCTATACAAATGGTTTAACTCTTTGTTTTTGGGTGTTTCTATTGGTAGTGTATTTACAATTTATGAGCCTTTAGAACCATCTGTTTATTCTTTAGGCGGAATTGCTTTGGCAACAGCCATGATAATTATTGCTAAATTTTACCACAAAATCTTAAATACATATTACTTTTTTAGACTTTCGTTAACCGTGGAGCTGATCGTAATGTTTATGCTTATAGCCTTTCTTATATTTTCATACAGTTACCAAACAGCACTTTTAATATACATAGGATATCAGATAACCTTTATCTTTGGTTCCTATTTAGTAAGAGCAGAAACTTTAGTATTTAAACAAGATCACTTACTAACTAAAATAGATATTGCCAAACAAATAGGCTATTTAATTGGTATGGCTCTATCCTATGCTTTCTATAAGTTAGTTGAATATTTTGAACTACTTTCTGATAAACAAGAGCAAGTCTATTGTATTCACTTTCTTTTAGTTGCTATCGAGTTAATAGTTATCATTTTACTATGGAAAGCATTTAATGATAAAAGTTAAATGACTTTTCATTTCAAATCATTTAGTATTAAGCAAGAGCAGTCGGCTATGAAAGTAGGTAAATATGGTGTTTTAATTGGAGCCTGGATAAAACCTTCATCATATCCACATCAAATACTAGATTTATGAACTGGTACTGGTCTTGTGGCAATTATGTTAGCACAACGCTTTAAAAAAAGTCAAATACAAGTAATTGACATTGACCAAGCAAGTGCAGAAGGAGCTCTATTTAACGCTCAATCCTCTCCTTGATCATAACGATTAAGCATTACTCATTGTGCCTTACAAGATTATAATCCTTCTAACAAATATGACTTAATAAGAAGTAATCCACCCTATTTTAAAAATACCACTAAATCTCAAGAACCAGCACGAGCGACTGCAAGAAATAATGTTAGCTTGAGTTTTAAATATTTGGTAGAGAAAAGCCACAAATTACTAAATGAAAATGGAGAATTAGTTTTATTGGTACCCTCAAATGAATTTGAAAATATCAATTCATTAGCTGTAAAATTCAAATTTAAATTAGTAAATTATGCTGGGTGAAAGGTACGCATCAAAGCCCAATAAAAAGACTGCTTATTATCATAAGTAAAAATGAAGAAGTTCTAGAGGAAGAAAATTTAACTATTATAAATAGTAGACACCTTTATACACAAAAGTATGTAGATTTTTGTAATGATTTTTATCTTAAACTGTAAATTCCTCTTCGATAAAATCTATATCAAACTCTTTTAATCTCTCTAGTATAGGAAGATATATTTCTTTATCAATAGGGATTCTTACACCTGTTTTTGTAATCTCACCATTTAGGATAAGTTCGGTTGCAATAGCAACAGGTAGACCCACGGTCATACTCATAGCCGTATTAACTTGGTCTTTACCCCTTAGTACTAAAGAAGATTTTAAATGATAATTAGTATTGTTTAGTGTATAATCAAATAAATGTTGCATTACAATCATATCTTTGTCCTCAGATTCTAATGCCCATTTCTGCTCCAATAAATGTTGTAAAACTTGCGCAGGACTACCCTCTTCTAAGCCAATTTTAGTTTGCTCAAACATGCCAAGCCAAGTTATTTTTTGCATGATAGCATCGTCAACTGACAAGTAGTCTTGAAATTTATCTTCAACAGATTTATTCTTATCGTAAACTAAAAAAGAATTAGTAAAATCTCGCCAAGTCATTTCATAAAGATTATAAATTTTAAAAGAGTCATCCGTCATACCCATACGTACAAATACGTCCCAAGCCTTAGAAAAACCTGGTCTTCTTAGCGTACCCCTAAACATAGTAGGTATATTTTCTAGACCATATATTTCTCTATATGATAAAGAATCTCTATTTGCATAAGCTTCAAAATAACCTTCATCCAAAACTTCAATTAATTCTGTTCTTCTAAATAGCTTATTGTAGGCTATAAATTTGGGCTGGTTATTTCTTATAAATTGGGCCGTACCTTGTCCAGCTAAGACAACATTTCTGGGATTCCAAGTGAATTTATAATTCCATGGATTGTTATCATTCTCTGGTGCTACTAAACCACCACAAAAAGATTTAAAAAGAGTAATTTGTCCGCCCTTAGCTTGAATTTCATCTATTATTTTTTTTGCTGACAAATGATCAATCCCTGGGTCTAAACCTATTTCATTGAGCAATAAAACACCTTTTTCCTTTGCTTTTACATTTAAGGCTTTTAGCTCATCAGAGACATAAGAAGCTGTTATCATATTGACACCCTGGATAATACAGTCTTCAGCCAACAATACGTGCATAGTAGCTGGAAGCATAGACACCACAATATCAGAATATCGAATGGCATCATTACGTTGTTCTACATCAAAGACATCAAACTCTAAAGCAATACCATTAGGGTGATTATTTACTTTTTGTAATGCAAGATTATAATCATAATCTGCTACTGTTACTTGCCAATTGTTTTCATCAGACTTTTTTAGTAAATATTTTATTAAAGAAGTTGCAGATAAACCTGCACCAACGACCAATATTTGTTTCATATCTTCATTAAATGAGTGGCTAATATATGTAAATTAGCAAGAAAATTTGTCCTATGAATAATAAGCTTATAAGCATTGCGGCACTATTAGCGTTTTTGGCAGTCACATTAGGAGCATTTGGAGCTCATTACCTCAGTGAATTGTTATCAACCGAAAAGCTAAATAGTTTTGAAACTGGCGTAAGGTATCAATTTTACCATTCACTTGCACTACTAATTATTGGTCTTAATGACAATAAACTAAATGCTACTGCGCAAATTGGAAAATTTATGCTTATTGGAATTGTATTATTTTCATTTTCTATATACTTATTGTCTTTACAAGAACTAATTGGAATTAATTTATCATTACTTGGCCCAATAACTCCTGTCGGAGGACTTTTACTAATAATTTCATGGCTCATTTTATTTTTTAAAAATTACAAGAAAACACAACTTTAATTTCTTAAAAGACGTTTTTGAAGAAATAATTTACAGACAAAAGAGCTATTTTACATTTATTATTATAAAAAAACTGCTTAATTTTTTAAAAATTTGAAGCTTATAATTCATTATTTTTAACATCGTTCTAATCTAACTTAGTGTTTTATCTACACACATTTTAAATTTTAATTATTAATATTCTTATCTGAAAAACAACAAGATTTTTTTGGTCAATAGATATAAATTTTAATCTTTGTCAGCCAACAAAACAGTTTAACTATGAAAAATGTGAGCATCAAATCCTTAGAAGATTTGAAGATTACTGAGGTTAATTCCAATTGGAACCTTTCACCCGAAAAACTTGCAGAGATATCGCTTTCAAAGAATTACGCGTCTTTAACAAATTCTGGTGCTATTTCTATCAATACTGGAGAGTTTACTGGACGTTCACCAAGAGATAGGTTTGTAGTCAAAGACAGTAACACAGTAAATACTGTTTGGTGGGGCGATGTAAATATTCCTTTCAGTACTGAAAAATACAACTCTCTATATAATAAAGTAGTAGAATACCTCAAAGGTAAAGACGTATATGTCAGAGATGTTTATGCTTGTGCTGATGAAAATTTTCGACTTAATATTAGAGTAATCAACGAATATCCATGGTCTAATCTTTTCACCTACAATATGTTCTTACGACCAACTGAAGAAGAACTTAACAACTTCACTCCTGATTGGTCGATTATTAATGTGCCAAGTTTTATGGCAGATGCTGAAGTTGATGGTACTAGACAACACAACTTCGCTATCATTAATTTTACTGATAAGAACATTTTAATAGGAGGAACTGGCTACACGGGAGAAATCAAAAAAGGTATTTTTTCAGTTTTAAACTTCATTCTACCGCATGAAAAAAATGTACTTTCAATGCATTGCTCAGCAAATGTCGGTGAGAATGGAGATACTGCTATATTTTTTGGACTTTCTGGAACAGGAAAAACTACATTATCTGCCGATCCCAACAGAAAATTAATTGGTGATGACGAACACGGTTGGAGCAATAATAGTGTGTTTAATTTTGAAGGTGGTTGTTACGCCAAGTGTATTAATTTAACTGCTGAAAAAGAACCCGATATTTTTGCTTCAATTAGAAAAGGTGCTTTACTAGAAAATATAGTCTTCAAAAATGGCACTAAAGATGTTAATTTTGAAGACAGTAGTATTACTGAAAATACAAGAGTCAGCTATCCCATTAACCATATCCAAAATATTGCTAAACCATCAATTGCCAGTGCGCCAAAAAATATTTTCTTTTTGACTTGCGATGCTTTTGGTGTGTTGCCTCCTATCTCCAAACTAAGTACTGGACAAGCTATGTATCATTTTATTTCTGGATATACAGCTAAAGTTGCTGGTACTGAAGATGGTATTACAGAACCTAGCACTACTTTTTCGGCTTGTTTTGGAGAACCTTTCTTGCCCCTACATCCTACACGATATGCCGAGCTATTAGGTGAAAAGATGGAAAGTAGTCAAGTTAATGTTTGGCTAGTCAATACGGGATGGTCTGGAGGACCTTATAAAATCGGTTCAAGATTGAGTTTAAAATTCACACGTTCTTTAATAACCGCAGCCTTAGAAGGAAAATTAGAAAACGTGGAATATAAATATCATGAGGTTTTTGGTTTAGCTATGCCAACCGAATGCGATAATGTTCCCTCAGAAATTTTAAGCCCAAGAAATACATGGGAAGATAAATCGGCTTATGATTTAAAAGCTAATGAATTGGCTCAAGCTTTTAATTATAACTTTAATAAGTACTCGGATTTTGCTAATCAAGAAATGTTGAATAGCGCACCGAAGTTAAAAGTTATTTTGTAAAAATTAAAGCAAAAAAAAACCATTCTAAATGAATGGTCTTTTGTGTCTATACCCTAAATTATTTAGAGAACTTTGAGTATTTGTTTTTAAACTTATCAATACGACCCGCTGTATCGACTAATTTCATTTTTCCAGTGTAATATGGATGTGAATCTGATGAAATTTCCATTTTAATGAGAGGATATTCATTACCGTCTTCCCACTTGATAGTATCTTTAGTATTAGCCGTTGATTTTGTTAGTATTGTAAAACCTGTTGAGATGTCTTGCATCACTACAAGTCTATAATTTTCTGGGTGTATACCTTTTTTCATTATTAGAATAATTAGGAGTGCAAATATAAACACTTATCGCAAACTAGCAAACCCTCTTAAATTTAATTTAGTGTACTATAACTATGGGACTAACGTTTATATTATATTTGTAATCATTCTATGGCTTTAAGAAATTTTTTCAATGTAATTCTAATCTGCTTAGCGTTAAGCTCTTGTAGAAAAGACTTTTTCGCAGAAAGTGGCCCTGGTCAGCTTTCATTTTCTAATGACTCTATATTATTTGATACGGTCTTTACCACAATTGGTAGTACTACCAAAAAGTTTGTGGTTTACAATAACAATAACAACCCATTAACTATAGAAACCATTCGCTTAGCACAAGATAACCCATCTGATGTTTACAGGATAAATGTTGATGGTATGCCTATTGAACTAAGTCAAAATATCAAACTTGCAGCTAATGATAGTCTATTTCTATTTATTGAAATAACTATTAATCCAAACAATCAAAACACCCCTTTCTTAGTTAGTAATCAGTTAGAATTTACTACAAACGGAAAAATACAACTTATTGATTTGATAGCCTTTGGTCAAAATGCTAATTTTTATACACCATCTGATAATTTATTTATTTTTGATAATGACACCATAAGTTTTAGATATTACTCCATATCACAAAATACCACATGGATTAAGGAAAAACCTCACGTCATTTACGGTTATGTTGTTGTTGAGCCAAACGCAACGCTAACAATAGAGGAAGGTGCTCAAATTTACTTTCATGCCAACTCAGGTCTTTTTGTTGGCAATCCAATTTTAGGAGCCAACAATGACGGAGGAACAATAAATGTCAATGGTAGCTTAGGAAATGAAGTTGTTTTTCAAGGTGATAGATTAGAAGATTGGTATCAAGATGCCCCAGGGCAATGGAGTCAAATATGGCTTTGTGCCGGAAGTAAAAACAATACTGTTAATTATGCTGTTATTAGAAATGGCACAGTTGGTATAAAAGTAGATACGCTAGGAAATTCTAGCGATCCCACACTAAATATTAATAATACCATAATTGAAAATATGAGTGACATCGGTCTTTTTGCTCAAGGCAGTTATGTTAATGGCTACAATAACCTTATTAGAAATTGTGGGCGATATAATTTAGTATTAAATATTGGAGGACATTATCAGTTTGACCACTGCACCTTTGCTAATTACTACAATTATGGCAGTAGAAATACACCCATTGTGTTGTTGAACAACTATTATAAAGACGTCAACGAAAACATTCAATTTAGACCATTGACTCAGGCTCATTTTACTAATTGTATCATTGATGGAAGTTCTGTCCACGAAATAGAATTACAAAATAATTCTAGTAGTGAGTTCAACTATGTTTTTGACCATTGTTTAATCAAACTTCATCCAGACTCATCAATTAATAATTTGAACCACACAAACAGTATTAAAGTTAATAGCAACTCTTCTATTTTTATTAATCCACAAGAGCAAGATTTTCAACTTAGCGACTATTCTATTGCAATTGATGCAGGTAAAGCCTCACTTTTGAATAATGCTTTGTCCTTAGATATTTTAGGAAATTCTAGATATGGTAAGCCAGATATTGGGGTGTACGAGAAAGTAGACTAAATAGCCTCAAGAAAACGAAGCGTATCAACACCATCGGAATAATCCTCCAAGTCAGGTTTTTGAGCCTTACCAAAGGGAATAAATTCGTTACCAACAATACATTGTATGTATTTTTTTAATTTATCTAGCTGAATTAACAAAGATTCTTTTTTATCATAATATTCATAATTTAAAACTGCCACTGGAGAATATAAAGATTTGTCTTCCTTGAGAATAAAGAAGCCATTTTCAAAAATATTTTGATTACCCATCGTGTAAATAGCTTTATAATAATCGTAATTATTTGCGTATTTATTATTCAAAACAACATCTTGGTATTCAAAAAAGACTTCAAATAAGAGGTTTAAATCATAATTATTTGGTAAGTAAAGTTTGGTTACATTTCTACAACCTAAACCATAGTACAAGAAAATATCATTAGCTAAAGCTTTTCTTTGATCTAAACTCTCATCTCCTGTAAGAATTGCTACAGAAGTACGGCTCTTTCTTAGCAAAGAAGGATAATCTTTAAAGTAATATTCAAAATACTTGAAAGATTCGTTACTTCCTGTGGCGATAACAGCGTCAAAATTTTCAACTTTTTCAACTATTTTAATATCACTTTTAAAACGTGGCTCAATTATTAATAACTCATCAATAATTGGCAAAATCAAACGATTGTCTTTAGATGACAGTTTGATAATTGCCCTATGGCCACTCATCAAAACACATAGTAAGTCATTAAAACCAACTAATGGAATATTACCCGCCATTATAATAGAAATATTCTTTTTTGCCTCAACAGGAATAGAGTATGAAGATAACCAAGAGGATAGTTTAGTAGAACATAAATTATTACAAATAGCTGAAATAGAAGACCTTATATTACTTACCGTAAACCAACCATTATAAGAAGATGAGGATTGTATGATTATTTCTAAAGGGTGATTTGAATTAAAATTTTCATCACAAAAATCTATTAAAAAATCACCTAATTTTTCAAAAGCCTTAATTCTATCTTCTGTTATCATTTCTTTTTATATTTGTACTGCAAATTAAAACTATTAAGCTTCTTAGATAAAAAAATGGAAATTAAAATTTCTGATAAGTTCATAAGCTGTGGTGCTTGTGAGCCTGAATGTCCTAACAATGCTATTTATGAAGGAGGTATGGAATGGCATTTCTCTGAAGGTACTTCCCTTTCTGGTTCCATTTCAACTAAAAGTGGTGGTGATTTCGATTCTAATGCTTCACAAAAACCTGAAGATTATGATGTTTACTATATTGTTACTGATAAATTTACTGAGTGCAAAGGTTTTCACGATGAGCCTCAATGTGCTGCTGTTTGTCCAGTAGATTGCTGTATTCCTGACGAAGATAATGTTGAGACAGAAGATGAATTATTTTCTAAAAAAAACTTTTTAAATGCTTAGATGAAAAACCGATTGTTACATAAAGCCATTTTTATACAATCGATTTTTAATTTACTTTCTTTTTCAGTTTCAGCCCAGAAAACAGATTTTGCATACTATGAATCTGAAATTCAAAAAATTGCCCCTCTATTACAAAACGCTAAAAATGATGAAGAAAAATTAAAAGCTAATGCTGATTTCATTGAACTTTGGGATTTAGTCCTTGACGACCCTAAATCCATGAAGCATGATTTCGAAATGTTAACGACATTTCCTATTCTCACATCAAAAAACAAAAAATTAAGGATAATAAATTGGTATATCCCACTTTCCAATAACATAAACAAATATTTTGCTATTGTTCAGTACTACAATAACAGAAAAGAATACAAAGTGGAATTTCTAAAACCACTAGAGGGGGAAGTAAAAATGGCTAATTCATTAAAACTCAACAATAGCCAATGGATTGGTGCTTTATATTACAGTATGACACCCTTTAAAAGAGGAAAAAAAGAGTATTATTTATTGCTAGGCTGGGATGGTAACGATGAAAGAAGTAATAAAAAAATTATGGATATACTTTCCATTTCTAAATCCTTGACCTTTGGTGCTCCTATTTTTCGGTATGACAAAGAACGTTTTCATAGGTATATATTGGAATACAAGGAAGACGCTGCTGTTTCTGTTCAATACAATAAAGATATAGAAAGTATAGTATTTCCAAACCTCACCCCAATAAGCGAGGATTTGACTGGACTTTACGACTTCTATATTCCTGATGGAAGCATAAATGCTTTCGAATTGAAAAATGGAACCTTCAAGTTCAAAAAAGATATTCAAAATCCTCAAAAAGTTAATGTTCCAAATATCAAAAAAATTGATAGTGGTTTGTTTCCTGAGTAAAAAGAAAACTGCATTTTTGTATATATAATATTTCAAATATGAAAAAGCATAATTTTAGTGCAGGACCTTGCATTTTACCCCAACAAGTTTTTAAAGAAGCATCATCTTCCATTATTAACTTCAACAATTTAGACCTTTCATTGATAGAGATATCTCATAGAAGTGTTGATTTTGTTGCTGTTATGGAAGAGGCTGTAGAACTTGTTAAGGAACTTTTAGAAGTACCTTCAGGATATTCTGTCTTATTCTTGCAAGGTGGAGCTAGTATGGAATTTTTGATGGTAGCCATCAACCTAATGAAGGTTAATGGTAAGGCTGGCTATTTAGATACAGGAGCTTGGTCAACGAAAGCAATCAAAGAAGCTAAATTGTTCGGTAATACTCAAATATTGGCTAGTTCCAAAGATAAGAATTACAGCTATATCCCTAAAGATTACACTATACCTTCTGATTTAAATTATTTTCACTGTACATCAAACAACACTATTTTTGGTACACAAATAAAAGCGTTTCCAATAACAAATGTGATTACCGTCTGCGATATGTCATCAGATATATTCAGTAAGAAAATTGATGTTTCCAAATTTGACTTAATCTATGCTGGAGCACAGAAAAATTTAGGTCCTGCAGGAACAACTTTAGTTATCATAAGGGATGAAATATTAGGACATACTGGTAGAGAAATACCTTCTATGCTAGATTATAAAACACACATTGCAAAGGATAGTATGTTCAATACACCTCCTGTTTTCCCAATTTACGTTAGTATGCTTACAATGCGTTGGTTGAAAGAGAATGGAGGTGTAAGTTGGATAGAAAAAATAAATCAGCAAAAGGCAGATTTAATATACCAAACTATTGATAATAGCTCAATCTTTGAAGGAAGCGCTAATGTAGAAGACCGTTCCACTATGAATGCAACCTTCCTAATAACAAATAAAGAACTTGAAAAAGAATTTGATAAGTTATGTGCTAACGGTGGTATTAATGGACTTAAAGGTCACCGTTCTGTAGGTGGTTACAGAGCATCTATGTATAATGCTATGCCACTAGAAAGTATACAAGCTTTAATAGAAATAATGAACGAATTAGAAAGAAAAATATAATGACAAAAGTACTTGCCAACGATGGCATCTCACAATTAGGAATTGACACTTTAGAATCTGCTGGTTTTAAAGTAATAACTCAAAAAGTAGCCCAAGAGCAATTGGCTGATGTGATTAATGAAAAAAATATTAGTGTTTTATTAGTAAGATCGGCAACTACTGCTAGAAGAGAATTGATTGACGCTTGTCCAAACTTGAAAATGATTGGTCGCGGAGGTGTTGGAATGGATAATATTGATGTAAACTATGCTAGAAGTAAAGGATTACAAGTTGTTAATACTCCAGCTGCATCTTCTGAGTCAGTAGCTGAATTAGTATTCTCTCATTTGTTTAATATGGTGCGTTTTGTATACGATTCAAATCGTCAAATGCCATTAGAAGGAGATTCTAAATTTAAAGAATTGAAAAAGGCTTATGCCAAAGGTACAGAGCTGAAAGGCAAGACACTAGGAATTATCGGATTTGGAAGGATTGGACAAGAAGTTGCAAAAAGAGCTATTGGACTAGGCATGAGAGTTATTGCTAATGATAAATTCATCAAAAATGCAATTGTTGAGTTAAAATTCTTTGATGGACAAACAGCTAATTTTAATATAAGAACAGTTTCCCTTGATGATATTTTTAAAGAAAGCGATTATATTACTCTTCATATTCCTAAACTTTCTGAAAAAGCTGTCATTGGCGAAATAGAAATTAAAATGATGAAAGATGGTGTAGGTATTGTCAATGCCGCCAGAGGAGGTGCTATAGATGAAGATGCTTTAATGAATGCTTTAGACAGTGGCAAAATATCATCGGCAGGTCTAGATGTTTTTGAAAATGAGCCTAAACCACAAATAAAACTATTAATGCAGTCCAATGTTTCACTAACACCACATATTGGTGCTGCAACAAATGAAGCTCAAGATAGAATAGGTAAAGAGTTAGCCGACAAAATTATATCTTATTTTAAATAATTTACTATAACTTAAAAGCCTTTAAAATTGTATTACTATGGCAAAAATTGTCCCTTTTCGTGCAATACGTCCTAGTCGAGATAAAGTATCTCTTGTGGCTAGTCGTTCCTATCTTAGCTACTCAAAAAAAATACTCCTTAAAAAACTTAAAAATAACCCTTATACCTTTCTTCACATAATCAACCCAGATTTTTCAGTTAGAAATGAAGTTAATTGTTACAATGAAAAATTTGAACTTGTCAAAGAGAAATTTAAAAGTTTTATAAAAGAAGGAATATTTCAAAAAGATAATTCTGATTGTTTCTACATCTACCAAAAAAATAATAAAAATGGAAATTCATTTATCGGAATAATAGGTGCCGCCTCCGTAGCAGACTATCAAAATGGTCATATTAAAATACACGAGCAAACCATAAAAAAAAGAGAAGAACTGTTCAAAAATTACCTGCAAACCACAGGCTTTAATGCTGAACCCGTTCTATTAACTTATCCTAACCATCAATCCATCGATAAGATTATAAAGCGTTATGCTCAAACTAGAACTGAATACGAATTTAAGACCACTAACAAATCCGAACACAAACTTTGGTTAGTCAATGATGTAAATGATATTCAATTAATTAAACGATCCTTTAATGAGATTGAAAATCTATACATAGCTGACGGCCATCATCGATTTGCTTCTTCAAGCCTACTAGCAAAGGAATCTAACAACTCAAACACAAAATATTGTATGAGTTACCTTATCGCTGAAGACCAACTCAAAGTAATAAGTTTTAATAGACTTCTTAAAAACTTAAACAACTTATCTAGTGATGATTTTTTAACTCAGATTAAGCAGAAATATAAGCTTAAAGAAGTTAAAAAGGCTTTAGTACCATCTCAAAAAGACGAAATCACACTCTATATTTCTAAAAAATGGTATTCTCTTATTGCCAAAGAAGAATACGTGAATAGAACACATTGTGTAGAAAAATTAGACCCAGCTATTTTATCAAATAATATTTTAGCACCTATTCTGGGAATAACTGACCCAAGAAATGACAAACGTTTGGCATTTATTGATGGTACTCATACATTAGAGAAAATTAAGCATAAAGTTGATTCTGAAGAATTTAAAGCCGCTTTTGTGCTAAAACCAATAAGTATAAATCAAATTAAAGAAGTGGCGGACAAGGGTCAATCTATGCCTCCTAAAAGTACTTATATTCAACCTAAACTAAGAAGCGGTATGTTAATTTATGATTTAGAGGATTAAATGAATATTAAAACTAACATATCAAACATTCTCAACGATTTAGATGAAAAGGTTCATTTAGTAGCCGTTTCCAAAACAAAACCTACAACCTACATTCTTGAAGCATACCAAGCGGGTCAACGTGTATTTGGAGAAAATAAAGTTCAAGAATTAGTCGAAAAGTCTGCTGTTCTACCTGAAAATATTCAATGGCATATGATAGGTCATCTTCAAACCAATAAAGTAAAATACATCGCACCATTTGTTTCGCTTATTCAAGCCGTAGATTCTAAAAAGCTATTAATTGAAATCGATAAGAGAGCTAAACAAAATGATAGAGTGATACACTGCTTATTACAAATTCATATTGCACAAGAATCCAGTAAGTTCGGACTGAGCGAAGATGAGGCTCTAGAATTATTAGAAATGAACCTAGCCAACGTCAGCATTGATGGGATAATGGGAATGGCAACTTTTACAGATAACAAACAACAAATAAGAAGTGAATTTAAGTCCCTAAAAAACACTTTTGAAAAAGCTAAAAGTAAATTTCATAAGTTATCTATCTTATCAATGGGAATGAGTGGTGATTATAATATTGCCATCGAAGAAGGAAGTAATATGGTTAGAATTGGCTCATCTATTTTTGGTAGCCGATAGTTAGTTTTGTTTAGTAATTAATTTCCACATTTTACCAACTTCTTTATTTTCAGAACCCCTATAAACCTGACCAGTTTCTTCATCAATCAATATCCATTTAGTTGGACATTTTGTAATTACTTTAAGCTCTACAGCTTTATCTAAATCCTCAACTTCTAATTTATTTATAATTCTAGTTTTTTTTATCATATCAATAGTATTGTGCTATTTCTCTTAATTGGTCTAAAATACGATTTGTTTGTTTAGCATCATCACCAGAAATTATAACTTTTATCTTAGAATTCATATCAGCCAATATCACATCTAACTCATTTAAAAAAGATAAACCTCTAGAAGTGATAACAATTTCAATTCTTCTACGATCTTTAGAAGACACACTTCTGTTCACTAAATCTTTTGAAATTAACTTATCTAGTAATCTAGATACATTGGAAGACTTATCTAACATTCGATGCTCTATATCCATTAAAGCAATAGATTTACCTTTCTGTCCTCTTAAAATACGTAATACGTTATACTGTTGAGTTGATAAATCATAAGGTTTAAACAAACGACTCGTTATCAAATTCAACAAATTTGCGGAATATATAACATTTATCATCAGTTTTTCTTGCTCTGAATCAAACTTTGATTGGGAAATGGATTGTTCTAAACTCATTAATACAAATATATGTATAAACATTATATGTATATACATTTAATTTTGTATATTTAGACTATGATTAAACATTACAACATTAGCAATCAAGCATATGGTGAGTTTAATGGTGGTCACATAATAGAAAATAAACCACTTGGCTTTCCTCAAGATGGTGGTAAACTGAAGCCCTATTCAAATATATTCTATTGGGCACACGCTAGTGCAAAAAAAGACAGTGTCATAGGTTTGCATCCACATAGAGGATTTGAAATTATGTCAATAATATTAGAGGGAAATATACAACATTATGATACTCTACTTAAAAAATGGATACTATTAGAAAAAGGCGATGTTCAATTAATTCAGTCAGGTTCAGGAATTTCACATGCTGAGGCTATGCAAAATGAATCAGAAATATTTCAGATATGGTTTAATCCCGATTTAAGAAAAACATTAAATCATCCGGCTAAATACCTAGATGTCAAAGCCAAAGACTTACCGCAAACAAATAATATTACCACTATAGTTGGTAAAGACTCTCCTATCCAATTAGAAAGTGAAAAGATTGAAATCACCCAAATAGCATTACAAGTCGGTAAGTTTCAAATGGATATCGAAAAAGAATTTTACTACTCCTATTATCTTATAGAAGGTGAATTAATGATATATCAAGTCCGTGTTTCTAAAGATGATTTTTTTATCGTTGAAGATGAAGAGTCATTGAACTATGAAGTTTTAGTTAATGGGAGAATGCTACTTATAAAGTCGCCGGTAAACCTTTCCTACCCTGTTTATTAAAAAAGGACCCGTTCTGGGGCCTTTGAATTATTTACTTAAATAGTTGAAAATGTTTTGTTCTACCCTGTTCAGAACGTCTGAGACGTCTTCTTTTACAAATTTATCTCCAGTAATATGCTCAAAAAGCTCTATATATCTTTCAGAAACTGATTCACAAAACTCTTTACTCATCTCAGGGATACTTTGACCATCTTTGCCTTGAAAACCATTTTCAATGAGCCATTGTCTAACAAACTCTTTAGACAATTGCTTTTGTGAATTTCCTGCTTTTAAATTTTCTTCATATCCTTCAATATAAAAATAACGTGACGAATCTGGAGTGTGAATTTCATCAATAAGAGTAATCTCACTGTTAGCATCTTTACCGAACTCATATTTAGTATCGACAAGAATAAGTCCTTTGTCTTCTGCTAATTCAGTTCCTCTTTGAAAAAGTTCTCTGGTATATTTCTCTAATAAAACGTAATCTTCCTCAGAAACTAAACCTTGAGAAAGTATTTCTTCTCGAGAAATATCTTCATCGTGACCTACTTTTGCTTTGGTGGTAGGTGTAATTAGCGGTTGTTCAAACTTTTGATTCTCAACCATACCATCAGGCATAGGTATACCACATAGCATACGCTTACCATCTCTATACTCTCTCCATGCATGCCCTGTAAGGTATCCTCTTATTACCATTTCAACCATAAAAGGCTCACATCTTTTACCAATTGTTACCGATGGATCTGGAGTAGATTCTTTCCAGTTTTGGACAATATCTGATGTAGCGTCTAAAAACTTAGATGCTATTTGATTTAGTACTTGACCTTTGTATGGGATTCCCTCAGGAAGAACATGGTCAAATGCCGATATTCTGTCCGATGCAATCATCACCAATTGCTCATTTCCAATACTATATACATCTCTTACTTTTCCTTTGTAGAGGTTTTTTTGGTTAGGAAAATTAAAATCCGTTTTAATAATTACGTTCTTGCTCATTTTTGTCTTGTTTTAATTTGTATGCTTTAATAATTTTTTTCACCAATTCATGGCGAATAACATCTTTGTCATCTAGCTTGATAACACTGATACCTTTCACGTCTTTTATCACCTTCAATGCCTCTAATAAACCTGAAGGTTGTTTAGATGGTAAATCTACCTGAGTTTCATCGCCAGTGATAATAAACTTTGCCGATTTACCCATTCTTGTAAGAAACATTTTCATTTGTTGGTGGGTAGAATTTTGAGCTTCGTCTAATATAACGAAAGCATTATCTAAAGTTCTACCTCTCATAAAAGCTAATGGTGCTATTTCTATAATTCTATGTTCTATATATTCATTTAACTTCTCTGCTGGAATCATATCCCTTAATGCATCATATAGTGGTTGTAAGTATGGATCTAACTTTTCTTTTAAATCACCTGGTAAAAAACCTAAGTTCTCTCCTGCTTCTACAGCAGGTCTTGATAAAATTATTCGTCTAATCTCTTTATTTTTTAAGGCTCTAACAGCAATTGCAACAGCTGTATATGTTTTTCCTGTTCCTGCTGGTCCGACAGCAAAAAGCATATCGTTTTCTTGAGATTCTTTAATCATCTTACGTTGGTTAACAGTTCTTGCCTTAATTATTTTACCATAGGGCCCGTGAACCAAAGTATCGTTATCTCCTTCCAAAACAGCAATATCCTCAATTATAATACGTTCTATATTGCTATGCGTAAGACGTTGATACTTATTAAAATGCTCAAGCATTAAAGTAAATTTTTGTTCAAATGCTTCAATGGATTCATCATCTCCTATTAGTTTTAGAGTATTTCCTCGTGCAACACATTTAATCTTAGGAAAAAAATCTAAAATAAAAGATAAAGTTTTATTATTAGTTCCATAAATATCTACAGGATTTTGACCTCCTAAATCTATAATTTTTTCACCCATTTATTATGCTCAACTATTAATTTACTAATCAGTAAAATTATACTTACTTTTGATGAGACAAATTAACAACTTTTTAAGACATTTAATTGGATTAATTGTTCAATATTATGCCAATAATTACACTTACCACAGACTTAGGTACAGTTGACCATTACGTGAGCGCAGTTAAAGCAACTATTATAAGGCAGTTAGACAATGCTAATATTGTAGATATTAGCCACGATATCCCATCTTTTAATATCGTACATGCTGCATTTGTTCTAAAAAATGTTTACCAAGAATTTCCTCCTGGAAGTATACATATTATCGGTGTAAATGCTGAAACTAATGAGGATAACAGTCACCTTGCTGTTTATGCTAACGGACATTATTTTATTGGAACTGATAATGGTATTTTCTCTTTGCTTTTAGATTTAAAACCTGATAAAATGGTTGAAATTACTACTTCGATAGACTCTGATAATGAAAACTTTCCTGTGAAGGATGTTTTTGCCAAAGCAGCTTGTCATATTGCTAGAGGTGGCACGTTAGAAATTATAGGAAATGAAATCAAACAATTTTCTAAAGAATTTGCTAAACTAGAGGCTTTACATGATAAGAATTCTATTAGAGGCTCTATCATTCATATCGATCATTATGGCAATGCCATAACTAACATTAGCCAACGCCTTTTAAAAGATGTTGCTAAAGGTAGAGCCTACACCATAAATTTGGGCAGTAAAGAACACTACTCTTTGAACACCATAAAAAGAAAATACAATGATGTACAAGCTGGAGACGCTGTTGCACTTTTTATTTCAACAGATTTACTTACCATTTCCATTAACAATGGTTCTGCATCTTCTTTAATGGGGCTACATATTAACGATACCGTTAGAATTGAATTTAAATGATAAAGCGCATAGTAAAAATGGAGTTTGAGCAAGAGAATGTAAGTGCTTTTGTAAATATTTTCAAGACAAATAAAAATAAAATCACAAATTTTGATGGCTGTCATTCTGTTGAATTATTAAGAGATATTAATTTCCAAAATATCTTTTTTACCTATAGTATATGGGATTCAGAAAGCTCTCTTAACAAATATAGAGAGTCCAACACATTTAAAGACATTTGGTATAAAACAAAACCTCTATTTTCCAATAAAGCTGAGGCTTGGAGCGTTGAAGATATTTAATATTTTTGCGAGTCATATGTATGCACTATTTAAAAAAGAGATAAACACATTCTTTAGCCATAACTCAGGCGTTATTATTATTTTGAGTTATCTGCTCACAAACGCTGCTTTTCTGTGGGTTTTCTCTAGCGACTTTAACATTCTCGACTCTGGTTTTACTCAGATGAATGGCTTGTTTTCTCTTTCTCCTTTTTTGTTTTTAGTCTTTATACCGGCTTTAACCATGCGATTGTTTGTAGATGAATATAAAGAAGAAACAATAGAAGTTCTTCAAACCTCACCTATATCAAATATCAAACTTGTTTTGTCAAAGTATTTTTCAGGACTAACACTTGTTTGCTTAGCTATAATACCTACTGTAGTTTATTATTTTAGCTTATATAGTCTTTCCGAAACAGAAGGTAACATCGATACTGCTGCGATTATCGGCTCATACATTGGACTACTACTATTATCAAGTGTATTTGTTGCTATAGGAGTTTATGCATCTTCTACTACTAAAAACCAAATCACGTCATTGATTACAGCTATTTTTATCAGTGCATTCTTCTATTTAGGTTGGGATTTAATTGGTAATGAAATAGCTAACGGAAAAATCCAAATTGCTATTTCTTTTCTTGGAATGGAATCACATTACAACAGCTTAAGTAGAGGTGTTATTGATAGTAGAAATATTATTTATTTTATGAGTTTAAATATCATTTTTATACAACTTACTAGCCACTCAATAAGTAGAAAAAAATGATAGTGATTAAACGAAATAAATCTCTTTTCATAAACTTAATTGTACTGATAGCAATTAATGTTTTAGCTAGTAAGTTATACTTTAGACTAGACCTGACTGAAGAAAAAAAATATTCATTAAACGATGCCACTAAAGAAACCCTAAGCTCAATTGATGATATTGTTTTTGTAAAGGTATATTTGAATGGTGACCTTCCAGCTGGATTTGTTAGGCTTAGAAACTCTTGTCAAGAGACGTTAGACGAATTCAGATACCACAATAAACTAGTAGAATATCAGTTTATTAACCCGAATGAAGCCGATAGCCCAGAAAATAGAAAGAAAATTTATAAAGAATTATCAGAAAATGGTCTTGAACCAACTAATCTTCAAGTTCAAGCAAATAACAGCAATAGTGAGCAGATTATATTTCCAGGAGCTATTATCTATTACAAAGGCAGGAGTCAATCTTTGAACCTCTTACAAAATCAAATTGGCACCAATCCTGAAAATGTGCTTAATAATTCTGTAGAAAGTATAGAGTATGAACTAACCAATGCTATCCACAAACTCATTTCTAACTATAAGCCTAAGATTGCATTTTTAGATGGGCATAATGAATTAGACGAATTAGAAACTGCCGACATTAATCATTCTCTAGGTCTTATAAAAGGCTCATTGTCAGAATACTTTACTATCGATAGAATTAACATTAAAGAGTATGAACTAGACGAGAACAACTCACCAAGCCTTAGTAATCAAATAAAACGACTGCTAAATTACAAGGCTCTAATCATTGCTAAACCCACTAAAGCCTTTACTAAAGTTGATAAATTTTTGATTGATCAATACATTATGAATGGTGGTAAAACCATGTGGTTCTTGGACGGCGTAGCTATGGATATGGATAGTTTAAAAGGTAATGCGCCTTTTTCAATGGCGGTTCCTTTAGATTTAAATCTGACAGACTTACTTTTCAAATATGGTGTTAGAGTAAATTACGATTTGGTGATGGATTTTCAATCCGATCAAATACCTATAATTGTTGGATATCAAGGAAATATACCACAACAGCAACTAGTTCCCTGGTTCTATCATCCTGTAATTATTCCTAAAAACAAACAATCTATTGTCAAAAACTTGGATGGAATTAAAAGTGCTTTTGTGAGCACACTAGATACAGTTAAGGCTATCAACATCAAAAAAACGCCCTTATTATTCTCCTCGCCTTATTCAAAAATTGTTAGAGCTCCACACCGAGTTAGTCTGCAAATCCTTGAGCAAGAACCAAATATAAAACAGTTTAATGCTGGTGAAAAACCAATTGCCTATTTGTTAGAAGGAGAATTTCAATCAGTATTTCAAAACCGTATTGCACCTAATAACGAAAGCTTAAAACCGAAGCTGGCAAGCCCCTCAAATAAAATGATAGTATTTGGCGATGGAGATATTATAAAAAATCATGTTTCCTCATCTGACAATGCATTTCCACTTGGTTATAATCAATTTAGTAAATCCCAATATAATGGCAACAAACAATTAATTGTTAATGCTTTGAATTATTTAATGGATAATGAAAATCTAATAAATATTAGAGCAAAAGAAGTTAAACTAAGATTATTAAATAAATCAGAAATCAAAAATAATCGTTTAAAATGGCAATTGATTAATACTTTGTTACCTATTGTTATTATCATACAAATAATACTAGTTTTTGGTTTTGTGAGAAAAAGAAAATTTAGATGAAAAAAATAATTTTATTAGCAATATTGATTATCGCATCACTAACTCTATTTTTCCTTAATAAGAATGATACGACTCTTAGCGAAGAATTAAGTGATTTTGCTGTTGAAGATACCGCTAGTATTCAAAAGGTATTTTTTGCTGACAAAAACGGTAATTCAGTAACTGTGAGTAGAGATAGTGGAACATGGCTAGTTGACAATAAATTTAAAGTTCGCCCAGAAGCGATAGAATACTTACTTAGAACTATAAAAGATATTGAAATAAAACACCCAGTCAGTAATAGCTTACATGATAAGGTTATTAAAAACCTTGCCAGTTCAGCCGTTAAAGTTGAAATATTTACTGATAATTTAGACATGGCACACAAAATCTATTATGTAGGTGGAGAAGCTAAAGATTTAATAGGTAGCTTTATGCTTCTAAATAATTCAAGTCGTGCTTTTGTAGTTTATATTCCTGGTTTTAATGGTTTTTTAGCTCCCAGATATACTATAGATGGTACAACTGTCTCGAGTGATCTATGGAGAGATAGAACTATTTTTTCTTACAATAGCAATGAAATAAAGACAGTGAGTGTAATCAATCATGAAGATTCCACCAAGTCCTTTGAAATGCACCGTCAAAATAAGTTTTACAGTTACACTAAAAATAATATAACTAAAGTAATACCGGATGTTCAAGGTCAAGAATATTTCAATCTGTTCAACTCCGTTAAATGCGAAGGCTTTATGAATAACTTTTCAAAAAAAGACTCTATTTTCAACAGTACACCATTTTATACTATAAGTTTAAGCAATACAAATGGAAAGATAAATTCTATTACAGCTTATCACAAAGAACCAAAGAGAGAGGACTATATGCAAAAAAATGGTCAAAAACTGGATTATGATGTAGATAGAATGTATGCTAAATTCAACTCTGACTTAGTACTAATTCAATTTTATGTATTCGATAAAATACTTTTAAGAACACCTCAATTTTCTGTTGAAAAATAGTTGAAAAATATGTCACACAAACAAATGTAATTCTTATATATTTGTTTGATAACAGATACAGAAAAAATGAACATGAAATTTATAGTTTCTAGTGCCCAATTATTAAAGCAACTTCAAACCGTTAGTGGTGTTTTGAACTCAAGTAACACACTACCTATTTTAGATAACTTCCTATTTGAAATATCAAATAATACGCTTTCCATTTCTGCCTCTGACCTTGAGACAACAATGAAAACAACAATTAACAATGCTGATGCAGACGATGACGGTAACATAGCTATACCTGCCAAGTTATTATTAGATACGCTAAAAACATTTTCAGATCAGCCACTCACATTTTTAATTGATAAAAATACATATGGCGTAGAAATAGGTTCTGAAAATGGTAAATATAAACTAGCCGGACAAAATGGAGATGAATTTCCAAAAATACCTTCTATGGAGTCTTCTTCCAAAACAACTATGCTTTCAAAAGTTTTAGGATCAGCAATTAATAAAACACTTTTTGCTACCGGTAACGATGAATTAAGGCCAATAATGTCTGGAGTTTTTTGTGAATTATCATCTGATGGTTGTACTTTTGTTGCTACAGATGCCCATAAACTTGTTAAGTATAAAAGAAATGATGCTAAAGCTGATAGTACTGTATCATTTATCCTTCCCAAAAAACCTCTTACACTATTAAAAAATTCATTGATTAACGATGGTAATGTGTCTATAGAATACAATGAAACCAATGCCTTTTTCGTATTTGATGATATCGAGCTAATATGCCGACTCATAGATGGAAAGTATCCTAACTACGAGGCTGTTATACCTAAAGAAAACCCTAATGTACTGACTATAGATAGAATAGAATTTTATAACTCCATTCGTAGAGTTGCTATTTTTGCTAGTAAATCTACTCATCAAATACGTCTTAAAATTGCAGGCTCTGAATTACACATATCATCTGAAGATTTAGATTTTTCAAATGAAGCTTTTGAAAGATTAAGCTGTAGCTATACTGGAGAAGATATCGAAATTGGTTTCAATTCACGTTACTTATTAGAAATGATTAACAATCTTTCATCAGAACAAATCAACCTTGAAATGAGTGCTCCCAATCGAGCAGGTTTAATAATTCCACAAGATGGAATATCAAAAAAAGAAGAGGTTTTGATGCTAGTTATGCCAGTAATGTTAAATCAATAATCCAAATAGCTTATATTAGCAAAGTCAATACAACTAAAAAAAACTATTATGAAAAAAATACTTTTGTTTACATTAGTTATCGCTAGTGCTCAAGTAAACGCGCAATTTGAAAAAGGAAATTGGTTTCTTGGGGCTTCAAGTAGTAATATTAATTTTAGTTCATCTACTAACTCGGAAAATTCTATCGATGTGACTTTTACGGGTTTTAGAGATACATTAGTTAATGCTACAGACAGTTTGAATCTCGACTTTTTATTCCCCTATTCTTATAAATTAGATCAGGATAAACAAAGTGAGTTTAATGTCAATCTGAAAATGGGATATTTTATTGTTGATAAGCTAATGCTAGGTGTTGGCTTTGGATTTGATAATGAATCAAGTCTTTTCAAAACAAATACTGATTCTGAGATTTCAAATGCTAGTTTGGCAGATAGTATGATAAATGTTTGGTTTTTAGGTCTTCCTGATGTAACCAACAATGGTACAACATATGCAAATCACTATTTCGAACTTTATAGTTTGGTAGCTGCGTCAGTCAATAATGACTTATCATATTCTAAAAGTTTAATTACTATTGCTCCATTTGTTAGATACAACTTTCAATTACGAAAAGGCAACTCTATTTTCGTTGATGGTTCGTATAGAATAGCTTCTGGAAAAGAAGAAATTAAAGATGCAATAAGTTCAGTGAGTCAAACAACAGAATTAGCTTCCTCTACAATCTCTCTAGGATTAGGTTTTTCTGCTTTCTTATCTAATAAATTTAGTATTGAGCCACAATTTAATTACTATATGTATAACTCTACATCTACACTAAAAGAAGATGCTATGCATCCAATTCTTAGTATCGCAGACATGGGAGAAAAAACCACAGGTAGAACAATTGGTGGATCTGGAATTAACTTTTCAGTAGGTTTATCTTTCTACTTCTAAAAATATTTGTGTACAAATATTAAGACTTTGCTTAAATGCAAAGTCTTTTTTTCTGGGATTTTTCTGAAATACATTAAACAGTCTAATAACTTTTCTTCCCAAAAGCAAAATACTAACTAGACATTATATCTAAATATCAAGTATTGTATCAAATATTTTGAAATAATAACAAAAAAATACTTAGTTAAAGCTTTTCATGAGTTAGAAATCAATAAATTATCTTTTAGTATAGGAATTATTTCAGATCTATTCAATTCCAAACAATAACGTACATCATTTTCTATTCCTAAATGAGCTAAACGTTTTCTGTGTTGAGAATCTTTTAAGAAATCATATAAATTATCTTTGGCCTTTTGATAAAGTATTAAACTACTTAACGTAGAATCATTATAAGAGCAAAACTTATTATTTTTAATCAATTCCTTTGTTAATGCTCCAGCAAATAGTGTATCCTCAAGACAGTAGTCATTTTTCCAACCAGCACATAAAATTATAATCCCTTTATCCATCTCTACTAAAAATGAAGTCAAGGCTTTTAAATTTAAAAATGAACCTGTAACAACAAAATGATCTTGTTTAGCGATATTAATGGCTTTTGTTCCATTTGTTGTGGTTAATACCATTTTTTTTCCCATAAGAGAATAATTATAATATTCAGTAGGAGAGTTACCCAAATCAAAACCTCTAACAATTTTTCCATTTCGCTCAGCAGCTATTATGTAGTTATCATTGTCCCTGTATTCTAAAGCATCTTCTATTGTTGAGACAGGCATTATGGACTCAACTCCAAGCTCTAAAGCAGTACATATTGCTGAAGTAGCTCTTAAAACATCAACAACAACGACAATACTAGTTCTGTCCGAATAAATTGGAAAAAGTGATGGAGTTAAGCAGACTTTAATATTATTCACAGAAACTATAATTTGTAAAAAGGTAATTTAGTGACTTGGGCCTGTATTTTCTTATTTCTTATCTTAATATATAGATCAGTATCAATTTTAGCATATTCAGATTTCACATAACCCATACCGATAGACTTTTGTAACGATGGTGACATAGTACCTGAGGTAACAAAACCTATTTCTTCATCCTTTTTATTAAAAATTTTATATCCACTTCTTGCAATGCCTCTGTTTAGTATTTCAAAACCTACTCTTTTACGCTGAACACCATTTTCTTTTTGTAATTGTAATTCTTTTGAATAATTAAAATTATTATTGAACTTAGTAATCCAAGTTAATCCAGCTTCAATAGGTGATGTTTCATCGTTTATATCGTTGCCATAAAGGCAAAAACCCATTTCTAAACGCAAAGTATCTCTTGCAGCTAAACCTATTGGTTGTATGCCATAAGATTTACCAGATTCTAAAATCGATTCCCAAATCGTTTCGGCAATTTTATTTCGAAAATATATTTCAAATCCACCAGCACCTGTATATCCAGTAGCAGAAATAATGACGTCCTTAAATCCGCAAAAATCAGCCAAAGCAAAAGTATAGTACTTCAAAGTTGATAAATCAAGCGAAGTAAGCGATTGAATTGCTTGTGATGCCATAGGGCCTTGCACAGCCAATAAAGAATAATCATTAGATAAGTTAGAGATAATAGCTTTATTTATATTAAATTTATTTATCCAATTCCAATCCTTTTCAATATTTGAAGCATTAACTACCAACATATATTTTTCAGCATTAAATTTATAGACAAGTAAATCATCAACTATCCCCCCTTTTAAATTAGGCATACAAGAATACTGAACTTGACCATCAACTAAAGTAGAAACATCATTAGAGCTTAGTCTTTGTATTAAATCCAAAGCATGAGAACCTTCAATAAAAAACTCTCCCATGTGAGAAACGTCAAAAACACCAACTTTTTCTCTAACATTTAGGTGCTCAACTGTAACGCCTTGATATTGAACTGGCATATTATAACCTGCAAAAGGCACCATTTTAGCACCTAAATCAATATGTTTTTGTGTGAGAGCAGTTGTTTTCATTAAGTAAATTATAGGACGTAAATATAACTATTTTAACTCCCCAATATATGCTAAAACATCTCCTTCTATATGTTGATATTTGAAATCAATAGTGATAAATTTAACAGAATCATTTCTTCTTAGCATTATGGGCAAATAAGAGTCTTTATTGCTCTTTATTAATGATTCAAAATGATCACTAGAGGATATTTTAATATCCTTAACTTGTGGATACTTTCTGACAAGCTCTATCAACTCAATGTAATCAAAATCATTTGAAAATAAAATATTTTGGGGTTTTGACAAGGCATTTAGCTTTATTTCGTTAACTGTCATGAGTCGATAGACATTTGATTCGCCAAATATTGATTTTAATTTCCTACAAGCAAATATATTAACGTCATTACTAGAGGTAAGAGCTAAAAGATGACCTTCATCATTAAATTCTAAATCATCGTCATCAGAAAGGATGTTTTTTTCAATTACGTTTAAATTAGCTGCTTTAGCTTGACGTATATTTTCTTTTGACAAATCAACTAGTGTATTTGAAATGTTATGTTTTTCAAGATATTTAGCTATACAAATAGATCCTTCATTAGCACCAACAATTACAACTCCATTTTTCACATCTTGAATCAATCCCAAAACACGAGCAACAAATTTTGCTGATAAGCCATTTAAAGTTACTGTACCTAAAATTATCATAAAGGTCAATGGAACTAATAGCTCCACATCTTCTCTTAATGAGTTAGGTAAAGAAATTTTATCCGACATTAAATACAAAGAAAATAAAGAGGCAACAGCTGCCGCAACAATTCCTTTTGGACCAATCCAAGCAACAAAAGCTTTTTCTTTCCAATTTAAATCAGACTTCCATGAACTGATCAAAACTACAATTGGTCGCAGTAACAAAACAACTACTAAAAATATATAAAGTGAATTAATATCTAGCAACCTTAATTCTTCCATTGATATTTTAGTTGATAGAATTATAAATAGAACTGATATTAAAATTACGGTAAGACTTTCTTTAAAGTCAAGAATCTTATCCAAATTAGGTGTTTTAATATTAGCTAATAATATTCCCATAACAGTTACTGACAATAAACCCGATTCTGCTTGTAGAGTATCAGCACCAGCAAAAGCAAAAATGACAAAACCTAAAGAAAGAACATTGATTAAAAAATGAGGAATTAAATTTCTTTTAAGTAAAGAATGTAAAGTCCAGCCCGAAAGTAAACCA
Source organism: uncultured Flavobacteriales bacterium (assembly GCA_913048435.1). Lineage (GTDB taxonomy): Bacteria > Bacteroidota > Bacteroidia > Flavobacteriales > UBA7312 > UBA8444. The sequence continues at coordinate 68,970 of CAJWWC010000003.1, forward strand.
AAAAAAGTTCCCACACATAGAGTTAAAAAAAAGGTTTTTAAGGCAACCTGAGTAAGACCCATGGAATGGTCCCCTCCAACACCCATAGTAGAAACAAATAATAATTCATAAACCAAAACAGCTACTAAAGCACCTATAGGGTCAATGGCTATTCCCTCCCATTTAAGAATTGTACTAATATTTTTCTTTGGCCTTACACTTCTTAGTATAGGAGCAATTACAGTTGGTCCTGTAACAATAATTAAAGAACCAAATAATAATCCAACTCTATAATCCATATCTAAAAAATAATGTGCAGTAATTGCTCCTCCAATACCCATAATAATTGGACCAACAATAAGTAAGTTTCTAACTACACCTGCTAACTTTCTAACTTCTTTAAATTTTAAGGTAAGCCCCCCTTCAAATAAGATAACACCTACTGAAAGTGAAACAAAATAATACATAGTTTTTCCAGCAAAAATATTTTCTGGATCAATCCATTTTTCATCTAAAAATAAAGTTGAAAGAGGCCCCATGACCAGTCCTAATATAATTAAAGGAAAAATAGCTGGTATTTTCATTCTCCAAGCTATCCATTGAGCTAGTAAACCTATAACTATAATTGCAGAAAGTTCTATCATAATTTACAATTTTGATAAATATAAAAAAATTAAAAAAAAAAGAGGCAATAGCCTCTTTTGATTTATAAAGATATTTTTCGCTAAAACCCGAAGTTTCCTGGAGCTATTCCAACTTGAAAAGTATTTTCGAGAACACCATTAGTAGAAAATTTATAAACTTCTCCTGATTGATCATAAGATGGAACGTAAGCAGAATAAATATGATCATCGTAACAAATAATTTCATTGTTAAAGTTTCCCGTAATAATCTCAATAGCATTTAATTCAGAAGCATCAACACTTTGAGAAAATATGGATTGACCATTTCTAAAGTATAATAAATTATCATTACAGACTAGACTTCTTGGAATTTTTCCTTCGTGTAATTCAATAACATTATCAACCTGAAGACTTGTAGTATTAATAGATGTCAAAGAACCGGGAGTTACTGAAATCTCTTGAAAGTTTTCATCATAACCTGTTTCACCCTTGCTTAAAACCCATAAAATATTTTCATTTAAAGCCATATTAATAGGATTTGCTGCAACAATGATATTTTCTACTATTGTCTCGGATTCCACGTTGATAACTGAAATTGAATTACCGGCGTCTGGCCAAACACCACTTTCAATAACAAAAACATAACCATTTGAATATAATATTTCTCCGGGTTGATGACCAACTTGAATTGAATTAGTAATTTCGTTTGATTTTAAATCAATTACATGTACAAAACCATTTTCTGAAAAGTCATTCCAATCCGAGACATAAGCAACATCATTAGAAATAGCTGTCATATGATCAGGAGTAGTAACAGATATCTCTGAAATATATTCCATAGTACCAGCGTCCGCTACAACAACTTTTCCGGAATTATTTACAACAATGTATGCTGTAGTATCTATAATGGTAATAGATTGTACTATGTCTCCCAAAGGAAAACCATTAACACTATTAAATATATTATTTTCAACTACCCCATCATCTGAAATAAATGATAAGCTCCCATTTGCCGAATTGAAGTTTCCCTCACATGTAACAAAAATACCATCATCATATTTTTCTGAAATCGGTATTAATGGTTCTGGATAATCTTTAGTACAAGACACTAAAGTGAATGTAATAAAGAATATAATTAGTTTATTAATTGTTTTTGATGTTTTCATAATATTAAAATTTAAAATTAAAGCTAGTTATTAAATGCCTACCAGGCATTGGAAACCATTCATAAACTTGGTAGGATTTGTTTAGAAGATTATTAATTTTTATATCAATAGAAGCTGAATGAAAATTCAGTTGATAGTTGATAATTAAATCGGAAATAAAATATGATGCTAAGTCACTACTTTCATCCGAAGTAGTAAATACCTTACCATTTAATGAATTGATTAATGAGAATTTCCATTTATTAAAATCTAAATTAATTAAACAACTTGCTTTATGAATAGGAACATAAGCTAATTGTTTATCAAAACTGTTGTCGTTTTCGATATCACTATTATTAATTTTAGAAATAGTATACGCATACGAAAACTGAGAAATTAAATTGACTTTATCAATTTCATTTTTGTAATTATATTTTAGTTCTGAGCCTCTAGACCAAACTTGCTTTAAATTTTGTGGAACCCAAACTGACTCAGAATTTGGTTGCCAATAAATCATATTATCAACCATATTTGAAAAAAGTGTAAATGAAACTCTTTTATATTCTAAGGTAGTCTCTGAATTTAGAGCTAGTTCTGGAAGTAAATCAGTATTTCCCATAGCACCATCGCCTAACCAGTATAAATCATTAAAAGAAGGTGCCCTAAAGTTTTTTGATATTTGTAATTTCCATATGAGATTTGAAGATACACTGAAATTATGACCATAGCTATATAATAAAGGAACAGAATAAACAGGATGAATTTCTTTACGTAGAGAAGCAGTTGTTGTAAACCTATTTAACTGATGTTTTAACGAAATAAAACATGCTAACAAATTCTCATTAGCTATCTCACTGTAGTAGTTAGAATAGACACTTCTATTTTGGAAATTTAAGCCAAAATATGTGACAAGTTTTTTAAAATTTCTATTAATGTTTAATGAAGAAAAATGATATTTTGTGTGTAAATGACTACTTATAGTGTTTGATTGATATTCAAAATTTTCAGTTAAAAAAGCGTGAGTTAATTTTAATGAATAATTAGTTAGATATCTGTTAAAGAAAAACTTTGTTCTTATTGCATCATCCCACTGGACAGCCATAGGATTGGAACTTAACATTCCTACTGGTACTTCTCTAAAATTATTTGAAACCCATAAGTTAAATCCAGATGAAAATTTATCTTTTCGCCGAGTATAATTCATTAAATACTGAAAACTAGATTTGTAAGCATGCTCTTGTATTTCAACTGTATTTTCGGGCAAACCAGTATTTATATACTCAAAATCATTTTCGCTTTCTGATTTTGAAAAATGAAAGTTTAAATTCGATTTATTATTATTGATTTGATAAAAAAATGATTTTGAAATAAGACCAAAATCTCCAGATGTATAATTAATAATCCCATCATATTTTAAATTTGTTTCTATGGTGTTATTTAACTCTATGCTACCTCCAATTGCACCACTTCCAAATAAGGTTGAGTTTCCTCCAGCATTCAATTTAACGTCTGAAAAAATATTAGTTGGAAATATTGACAGATCAGCTTGGCCTGTACTAAGGCTATTTAGTGGTATTCCATTCCAAAGTAACTGAGTGTGTGATGCCGTAGAACCTCTGAAAAAAGATGAAGAAAGAGCACCATATTCTTTTACATAAATTGGACCAAATTGTCTCAAAAGATTTGATAAGGAGTAACTATTTTTTGTTAGTACACTATCTATTGTCCATTGCTTAGAACCAATTTGATGTAGATTTGATCTTTTTTCTATAAAATTAACTTCAGGAACTTGAATTAATATATCCTGAGCCATTACAAAACATGGACAAAAAAATAAAAGTATAATTATTCTTTTCATTAAAATAATCTTTATTCCCGAAGACATTTAAAAATTTTTTGAAAGGTAGGTCTTCTGACTTACTCTCTTTTGATTGCCTTCCCATGTTAACAGTGGCATAATAATCAAAAGTTAAAGAGATTACAGCTGCGGGTACAGTATCGGATTTACACCGAATTCCCTATTAATCATACTTAAAAATAGAACCTTTCAATTCACAAATTTAAACAATTTAACAAATAAATTTTTTGATTTATTTAATTAATAATTTCTGTTGGCATATTACCAACTAAATCATCTTTTACTAAAAGGTCAACCCTCACATGTCATATATATTGTAAGTAAAGAAACTTTATAATAAATAAAGCTTATTATTTATTGGTTTATCATTAATTTCAGCTCTAATAACGCAAGCATAATTGAGTTGAATTCGGAATGAGTTTTCTAACTTAATACCTAATATACAGCTCAAAAAACTTCGAATATTACCTGCGTGAGTGATTACAGCAATTTTTTGCTTACAGTTTTTAGATTGCGCTTCAATAAAGCTGCAAGTACGTTTATGTAAATCAAGATAAGATTCAGCCCCACCTGCTTTAATACTCACAAAATTTTCCATCCAGTTAGATAATTCATGATTATCAAGTTCACTCCATTTTTTATTTTCCCAACTACCAAAATCTAACTCAATTAGTCTTTCATCTATTTGTATTTTCTCAGCTAATTTCTTAGCTAATTTTAAACAACGCATTAAGGGGCTGCAATAAAATCTATCAATATCAGATGGAAGTTTATTCTTTATTTCACATAACTCAGATTCAAATGTGTAAGAATTTATATCTATATCCGTTTGACCATAGCAAATACCTTTTTTAACGTTAGGAGTTGTATGTCTAACTAAATAAATTTCCATAATAATAGACAAAATAATAATGTAAGTATTTCATTAATTTGTTGTGTAGCCCCTAAACAATCACCGGTATAACCTCCTATACGTTTTTGGAAATATCTAGCTAGGTATACTTTCATTAAATATACAATTGGAATAACTAAAAATATCAACCAACCTTGAAATAAAAATAAACTAGGAACAACCCATAAACTTGACACTATTAGATTAGATAGTGTTAGCTTTTTAGCAATCGGTTTTACTTTACTTCTACCATCAACTCTAGAATAATTGTGCGTAAATATGATAGTTGTTACACTCCATCTACTCAAAATATGTGCTAATACAATTGATTTTAAACAAAATAAAATATCATACTCAATTAAATTAATCAGTATAAAAATTTTTAAGAATATTAAAAGAATTAAACCTACAACAGCATAAGTTCCTACTCTACTATCCTTCATGATTTCTAAAATTTGAGACTTTGTCCACCCCCCTCCAAATCCATCACATAAATCGGCATAACCATCCTCATGAAAAGCTCCAGTCAAAAGGACGCTTGTCCCAAGAGCCATTATTACACAAATTGATATTGGGAAAATAAAACTACAAGCGTAAATAACCAGTACATTAATTGCTCCAACTATCCATCCAATTAGTGGTAAATAGCGTGTTGCTTTGTTTAGATTATCCTGCGAGTGATCTACCCATTTTGGACATGGAATACGTGTGTAAAACATAAGTGCTGTAAAGAAAATACGAAGTTCTTTTTTCATTAATTTTTATTGATTTTTGCACTTTCAAAACTTGCCATATCGTTTATAAATAAAACAGCGCTTTCAATAATCGGGTAAGCTAAAGCACAAGCGGTTCCTTCACCTAATCTTAAACTTAAATTTAATAGGGGTTTTGCTTTTAAATAATCTAACATTATTTGATGACCTTTCTCTTGTGATTGGTGGCAAAAAATTGCATTACGTTTTATTTCGGGATTTATTGTAAAAGCACAAAGATAAGCAGCAGTTGCAGTAAACCCATCAACCATAATTATCATTTCTTTTTTATGAGCAGCAAGCATTGAGGCACAAATTTGAGCAATCTCAAATCCACCAAATTTTATAAGCGCATCATTTGCTCCTAAAACAGGAGAGTGTTTTTGTAATACTTCATATAAAAGTGTCTTTTTTTTATCAAGTTGGCTGTCATTAAGTCCAGTTCCTCTGCCTACACAATCTTCAATTGGAATTTTACATAAAGTGCTCATTAATAGGCTTGCTGAAGATGTATTACCAATACCCATTTCTCCAAAACCTACTATATTTGAATCAGCATGATGAACGGATTCAAGAATATCTTCTGCTTTATTGTAGCAGTTATCTAACTCGTTTTCAGACATAGCATTTGTCTCTAAAAAATTTTGAGTTCCTTTAGCAATTTTAGCGTTTATGAGTTTCTCATTTTTGTTGAAATCAAAATCTACTCCAGCATCTACAATATGTAAGTTAATTTCATGTTGCTTACAAAGGACATTAATTGCAGCACCTCCATTCAAGAAGTTAAGCACCATTTGAGCTGTGACTTTAGGGGGGTAAGCGCTAACTCCGCTTTTGGCTATACCGTGATCACCTGCAAAAACTAAAATGGTAGGGTTGAGTAGCTTTGGAGAAAGTGTTTTTTGAAGTAAACAAATTTGTGAAGAAATGTCTTCTAATTGACCGAAAGAACCTAAGGGTTTAGTTTTTTGATCTATTTTATTTCTTATTTCCTCAAGCATTATGCAATAATAAATTTACCAATAATGATTAATCTCTAGCAAATATAGTGTCTTGGATAATATTTACAGCTGTTTTTTGTTTATTAAAATAAATCTAACCACCCACGAATCTTTTAACTACTATTTTTCAAATAAATGAGTTTAAAAATGTTACACAAATAAATCAATTACTTTATTGTATGCATTTTCAAAAGCAAGCGTATTGATACCTGTTTCAATTTTCTTTTCTTGAGTAAAAGAAATTATTTTTTCTGTAGGCATATTACCCAATAAATCATCTTTTGCCATTGGACAACCTCCATAGCCTTTGATGGCACCATCAAAACGTCTACAGCCTGAATTGTATGCTACTTCCATCTTTTCTCGCCAACTTTCTAAATGAGTGTGGAAGTGTGCGCCCCACTCTATTTGTGGATATTCTTGAATAAGTAAAGAAAATAAAGGCTTGATGTTATTAGGATTTGAAACACCAATGGTGTCAGATAAAGCTATGGTTTTAACACCTAAATCAGAAAGCTTTTCGCCCCATTTAGCTACAATGTCTTCGTGCCAATATTCAAAATAAGGATTTCCAAAAGCCATTGATAGGTACACTACTAGTGACTTATTATATCTTTCACATTTAATTTGTAATTTCTCAACTAAAGATAACGATTGGTCAATACTTGTATTGGTATTACGTTGTTGGAATATTTCTGAAATTGAAAAAGGATATCCTATAAAACTTATTCGTTCAAAAGAACAAGCCTCATCAGCTCCTCTTTGATTGGCAACAATAGCCAAAAGACTTGTATTAGAATCATCCAACTGAGAAAGGACATTTGCTGTATCTCTCATCTGAGGAATAGCCTTTGGTGACACAAAACTACCAAAGTCTAAAGTATCAAAACCAACTTTCAACAGGGAATTAATATAAGAAACTTTTTGAGCAGTGGGAATAAAGTCATTAATCCCCTGCATAGCATCTCTAGGACATTCTATTATTTTCATAATTGCTTCAGAATTCCTTGGTTAATCTTTTTGACAATACTAGGACCTTCGTATACAAAACCAGTATATATCTGAACTAAGCTAGCTCCTGCATTTAACTTTTCGATAGCATCTTCTGCACAATTAATTCCTCCTACTCCAATGATAGGAAAACTTTTATTCGATTTTTCAGAAATATAACGTATTACCTCTGTTGAACGCTTTTTAACCGCTTGACCACTGATACCCCCATTTCCTATAGCCGTAAGCCTCTTTTTATCTGTTTTAAGACCATTTTTATCAATTGTTGTGTTGGTCGCTATCAAACCGTCTAACTTAGTCTGCACAACTATACTTACAATATCATCCAATTGTTCGTTATTTAAATCTGGTGCAATTTTTAGCAATAAAGGCTTTCTATTAGATTTAGAAACGTTCAATTCTTGCAAACGAATTAGTAAGTCAGTGAGTGGTTCTTTGTCTTGAAGCTCTCTTAATCCAGGTGTATTGGGTGAACTTACATTAACCACAAAATAATCAACATAATCGAAAAGCGCCTTAAAAGATATTTCATAATCTTTAATTGCTTCATTATTGGGAGTCAATTTATTTTTTCCAATATTACCTCCGATGATAATTTTAGTTTTGCGTTTTTTAAGACGTTTTATAGCATCTTCTACACCCCCATTATTAAAGCCCATTCTGTTAATAAGTGAATTGTCTTCAGGCAACCTAAATAATCTCGGCTTAGGATTTCCAGCTTGAGCTAAAGGTGTTAGTGTTCCTATTTCTATAAAGCCAAAGCCAAAAGCAGCTAATTCATCAAATAGCTTAGCATCCTTGTCAAAACCAGCAGCTAAACCAACTGGATTATCAAATGTCAAGCCAAATAACTCTCTTTTAAGTTTTTTATCATTTAATCTATAAATCTTATTCCATAAGGATAAATTAAACGGAATGTAGGAGGCTAATTTTATAATTTTAAATATGAAATGATGTATAAATTCAGGTCTAAATAGAAATAAGATTGGTTTAAAAAGAATTTTATACATCTTAATTGGCAATTGTAAAGCAAAAATATAAAGTTTATTTATTTGGATTGTATTCTTCGAAACTATTATCAGAATAAAATACCACTATTTTATCAATTGATTTGACCGTTTCAATATTATTTTCATTAGATACTTGAGAGCTGGAAGGAGTTATGTATGTATCATCCAAAGCTCCATGACCTAACAATAACCAATTAGCCGAAACTTCAGGAAATCGCTTAAGTATCTTTTTTAGGACCTCAATGCTAGGCTTATTACGACCAGACAAAATATGCGATATAGTAGACCTATTCACATCTATTTCTTGTGCAAAAGTATTGGGACTTAAACCATACTTATCTATGATATTTTGAATACGATTTTCCATTTTTTGTGATTGCTACAAATGTAAACATTATTTATATAAAATTCAACTTTAAAAATATAAAATTTATCTTAAAAAAAAATATAAATACCTTTTTAAATTAATTTTATTATTTATATAAAATTCATAAATTACTGAAAATAAACATTCTATATATATTATTAATAAAATTTTTGTTTTTATATAAAAACTGTGATTAAAAGTTAAAAAAAATGTTTACATATGTAAAAAAAATATGATTTGACACAAGTTTTAGTAGAAGTTATACAAGAAAAAAAAGAAATAAATAACTTCCATTCTACCAACCTACTCTAATGCTTTAGAATTATGTATTTTTGTAATATGCAAGCACCTAAACTTCCAAGCTTTTTTAAAACATCAAGGCATCGTCAATTTGATTTCAAGACAAGGTACTACGATGCTCGTAAAGAAGATTTGGATAATAGAGTAAAATCTGCGGAAAGCGGAAAAACAAATTTAAGATTTAGTAAAGATTGGCAACAATCAAAACGATCTAAAGACAATAGCACCTCAAATAAACACATAATTTTTATAATTACAATTTTAGTATTACTTAGTTTTGCCCTATTGAAAATCTAATATGTCAGACCTTATTCAACTTTTACCAGACCATGTAGCCAATCAGATAGCTGCAGGTGAAGTCATACAAAGACCCTCCTCAGCAGTTAAAGAATTGATTGAAAATGCTATTGATTCAGGTGCTTCTGATATCAAGCTAATAGTAAAAGATGCTGGCAGAACACTTATCCAAGTGGTGGATAACGGCTCAGGAATGAGTGATACAGATGCTAGAATGTCAATAGAAAGACATGCTACATCTAAAATCAAAAAAGCTGACGATTTATTTTCCATTCACACTATGGGATTTAGAGGAGAAGCTATGGCGTCAATGGCAGCAATTTCTCACCTAGAACTAAAAACCAAACTTCACGACAAGGAGCTTGGAACAAAACTTATCATTGAAGGTAGCAAATTGAAATCTCAAGAAAATTGTGCTACCAATAATGGCACATCTATATCCATTAAAAATTTATTTTTCAATGTTCCAGCTAGAAGGAAATTCTTAAAATCAGATAACGTTGAACTAAAACATATTATTGATGAATTTCAGCGTATGGCCTTGGCACACCCTGAATATGCTATGAGTTTTTTTCACAATGACAAAGAAATATTTAACCTTACGCCATCAACACTAAAACAGCGAATTGTTGGTATATTTGGAAATAAGTACAATGAAAAATTAGTACCCGTAAAAGAAGAAACTTCACTGGTTATTGTTAATGGTTTTGTTGGGAAGCCTGAGTTTTCAAGAAAAACAAGAGGCGAACAGTTTTTCTTTGTCAACCAACGTTTCATCAAAAGTGGATATTTGCACCATGCTATTGTGAATGCTTTTCTAGATCTAATTGCTGAAAAACATCACCCCTCTTACTTTTTATTTTTTGATATAGATCCAAAATTTATTGATGTAAATATTCATCCAACTAAGACAGAGATTAAATTTGAAGATGAAAAATCCATCTATGCTATTGTGCGCTCATGTGTAAAAAGAGCCTTAGGCATTCACAATATCGTTCCTTCATTAGATTTTGAAAAAGACCCCGCTTTTGATAATATTCCGACTTCCAATAAGTCAGAACTCAAACAACCAAGTATTAAAGTAGATTCCAGTTACAATCCATTTGAAGAAAAGAAAAAATTCGAGAATAAATATACCCTACCACCAAAGCCAAAAACAGAAAATTGGGAGCAATTATTTGAAAACATTCCTGCCCCACAGTCTAACAACACATCTGAGTTACTAGATAAAATTTGGAGTGAAGACTCAGAAGAAATTAATAAAATGATTTTTCAATTAAACAATCAATATATTGTTTCTAGTATAAAATCTGGATTAATGGTTTTACATCAACAAAGATCCCACGAAAGAATATTGTATGAGTACTACCTTAAAATGCAAGACAAAGAAGGTCCATCACAACAATTGCTGTTTCCTAAAACTGTTGAACTCTCTCCTTCTGATATAGCTGTAGTGAAGAACATAAGTGATGAGCTTTTGAATATGGGTTTTAGATTTGACTATCTAAACAAAAACAGTATTGTCGTATTGGGAACTCCTACAGATTTAAAAATGGAAAAGCTAGAAAGTATTTTGGAGGAATTAGTCGAGCAATTTAAGAATAAATCTTCTATAGGAAAACATGACAATTTATCTCGCTCATTAGCAAAAACTATGTCAATTAAAACTGGACGTAAACTAAGTTTAGAGGAAATGCGTTCTATCATTGATAATTTATTTGCTTGTCAAATACCAAATACCACAGCTCAAGGAAAACCAACTCTTATTACCTTAACTTTAGAAGAATTAGCTAAAAAGTTTTAATTATGAATATCGGTCCTGCTAGATTTAGTTATTTGCCTGAGGTCGTTAAAAACCTACTCATTATCAATGCCTTGTTTTTTCTTGGAAAAATTGTTCTTGGGAGTAATTTTGGTATAGATCTAGATAAATTATTTGGTTTACATAATTGGCAATCACCTGATTTTAGACCACATCAGTTGGTAACACACCTCTTCATGCACGGTAATTTTTCTCATATTCTCTTTAATATGTTTGCCTTGTGGATGTTTGGCAATCAGCTAGAGAATGTTTGGGGTGGAAAGCGCTTTTTAATTTACTATATGCTAACAGGATTTGGAGCAGCGCTTTTACATTTAGGAGTAAATCAATTTCAAATAACTATGGCTGAAGCTCAAATGTCACAAGAGCAAGTCAATATGGTTCTGGCTGATGGTTATAATGCACTACAGAATGGAAAAAACTTTGTAAATCCTCTGATGGGTAAATTGAATGTATTATACCATACACCTACTGTCGGTGCATCTGGAGCAGTATTTGGTTTACTATTAGCATTCGGAATGCTTTTCCCTAATACCCTCATATACCTATACTTTGCATTGCCTATAAAAGCTAAGTACTTCGTTGCCGCTTATGGTGTAATAGAATTGTGGTTAGGTTTACAAAACAATCCAGGCGATAATGTAGCTCACTTTGCGCATCTTGGAGGTATGTTATTTGGATACTTACTAATCAAATATTGGAGAAAGAATAGTCAACATTTTTATTAAACATGATAATAAACGACTTAAAAGACAGCTTCAAACAAGGCAACCTACTTAGTCGCCTCATATACATAAACCTCGGTGTTTTTATACTTATTAAAATTCTCGGCGTTTTCTTTTTCCTATTCAATTTATCCAGCAATGAAATAATTGACATATTAGCACTTCCTGCTGAAAGCAAAGAATTACTTTCTAAGCCTTGGACAATTATTACTTATATGTTTGTTCACAACGGCTTTATTCATATTATTTTCAATCTCCTATGGCTTTATTTTGGAGGTACTATTTTCTTAAAATACTTGAGTAACAAACAAATTGTCAGCACATATATTTTGGGAGGACTAACAGGCGGCTTGTTTTATGTTATCGCCTTTAACTATTTCCCAGTTTTTGAATCCGTACTTGAGCAATCAATAGCAGTAGGTTCATCGGCATCTGTCTTAGCTATACTTATTGCTATCGCTACTTTTGTACCCAATTATATTGTAAATCTCACTTTTATCGGCAGAGTAAAATTAAAACAAATAGCTATAGTTTCTATTATATTAGATTTAATTTTGATACCTCAAGGAAATGCAGGAGGTCATATTGCTCATTTGGGCGGTGCTTTTTATGGATTCTACTTCAGTCGCCAATTGTTAAAAGGAAAAGATACTAGTCGATGGTTTGATCATTTAATGGATTATATTGTTAATTTATTCAGATCAACAAAACCATTAAAAACAGCTTATAAACGACCCATGACTGACGACCAGTGGAGAGAGAATAAAAGTAATGACCAAGATAAAATCAATAAAATACTAGATAAAATTGCTAAATCAGGATACGAAAGCTTAAACAAAGAAGAAAAAGATAACCTATTCAAGGCCAGTAAAAAATAAAGATATGATAAACGGCGTCTTGTTTATACTAAATATGTTGATGCTTTTTGCACTTTTTTTGTCTTATGCCTCACCACATATTAGCCCCGACACTTTCTTATGGCCTATCGCCTTACTAGCATTAATCTATCCATTTCTTTTACTCATTAACGTATTATTTACCATGTATTGGCTGATACGTTTCAAAAAACATTTTTGGGCTAATATTATTGTCATATTGCTTGGATATGGACACATTCAAAACCTCATAAACATAAAAGATAAAGGAATTGACACAGTAGCAGAATTTTCAGTAATGAGTTTCAATGTGCGTTTATTCAATGCCTACGAATGGATTAAAGAAGACAATGTTAAGCAAGAAATCATTCATTATCTAAATAAAGAATCCGTAAGTATTCTTTGCCTGCAAGAATTTTACGCTCCAAAAGAACTACCAAAACTAAACTATACTTACAGTCATATTGGACTACAGAGCAAAAGAAAGAGTTGGCGAATGGCAACCTATTCCAACTTCCCTATATTTAAAAAAGGAACAGTTAGTATTTCTGGGGAAAGGACCAACAACGTATGTATTTATAGTGATATAGCCATAGGTCGCGATAGTATTAGAGTATATAATGTTCACTTAGCATCTAATTTGTTTGAAAAAGAAGATTATGACTTTTTAGAAAGACCTTCCATAGAAGGTGCTGAAAGCATAATCGAGCGACTTAAAACTTCTTTTTTCAAAAGAGCAAAGCAGGTCAAAGCTATAAAAGCACATATGTATGACTCACCATACCCAATTATTCTGTGTGGCGATTTCAACGACACACCCACTTCTTTTACTTATAAGCAACTCTCAGAAGGTTTGAATGATAGCTTTACTAATACTGAATTGGGATTAGGACAGACTTACAATGGAAAATTTCCTACACTAAGAATAGATTACATTTTACACAGCCCCGAATTTGAGCTTAATAGTTTCAAAACAACAGAGGTCAATTTATCTGACCACTTCCCTATTGTTAGCACTTTCAACTAAGGCTTAAGCTTTTGAACGCTTTTCAATTCTAATAAATTCATGGCATTGGATTCAAAACCAACAATATCATTTTGCACAAATCGTATTACTTGATCGTAATACAAAGGAACAATTGCCGCCTCATCTAAAATCATTTGATCCATCAAATGGTAATAATTACGTCTTTTTTCTATATTAATTTCTTTAAGAGCCAATTCGTAATAGTTATCATAGGTTGGATTTGAAAAATGCGTATAATTCGGTCCGTTTGGACAAAAATTCTTTGAATAAAATAATGCTAAATAATTTTCAGCATCAGCATAATCTGCTATCCACGAACCTCTAAAAAAATCTAATTTGGTAGTAGCAACCATTTGTCTGTGTGTAGAGGGTGGATTAATATTAATTTCAAGTTGAATGCCAACTTCAGCTAATTGATTTTGAATAAATTCACACAAATCTAAATAGGAACTTGTAGTGTTGAGCTCTATTGTAAGTGGAATTGATACTGCAGCATCTGCTAATAATTGCCTTGCTACTTCTGGCTTATAATCGTAACCATTCAAACTATCTGTAAATGATGGTAAACCCTTTGGCACAAAACCTTCATTTGCAGGACTGCCAATGTTATTACGCAAATAGGTAATCATTTTTTGTCTGTCAAAGCCGTAATTAATAGCCTTTCTTACGGCCAAATGTTGTGATGCTGATAAATTATTTTCATTCATCAAAAAGCCTAAATATTCGGTGTTGAGATAGGGTAAGGTCTGTAGTTGTATTTTGTCTACATAATTTTCTTGAAGTTGACCTTGTAGCGTAAGTACTTCATCTTTGTAAGAAGCATCAATTCCAGAGATAAAATCCAAATTACCCTTGATGAATTCTAAAAAAGCTGTTTGCTTATCTTTTATAAAGGTAATTGCAATAGCATCTAGTAATGGCAATCCATTTTCAAAGAAATCCTCATTTTTTCTTAATACCAGTTTTACATTTTCTTTCCAATATTGAAAATGAAAGGGCCCTGTACCTATTGGCGCATCTCGAAAGCTAGTATTTTCAACAATTACTTTAGGGACAACAGAGCAATATGGCATAGCTAGTAATCCTAAAAAAGGAGGAAATGGGTTTTTCAACTGAATAAAAAAAGTACTATCATTGACAGCCTCATAATACTCAACATTGTTCATTACCCATGCACCTGGAGAAGATACCGCTTTGTCAGTCAAACGGTTAAAACTATATACAAAATCGTTTGCTTTTACCACTCTATCTTGATAATCTTCAAACAATGAATGCTGATGAAAAAGCACATCATTTCTTAGTGAAAATGTATAACTTTTAGCATCCTCTGAAATAGTCCAAGAATGAGCAACAGAAGGTATGACATTAAGTTGGGAGTCGACCTGAACTAAACCGTCAAAAATTTGATTAACTACCCATACACTAGCTTGATCTTTAGAAAAAGCAGGGTCTAAACTATTAATACCAGCAGATTCATTATATCTAAATATTGATAAACCGTTCCAAGTTTTTTTTTCCTCACACGATATTAACATTAGAAAAGGTAAGAAAAAAATAAACTGTCGAATTTTATAATAAACCATCGGATATAAAAATAAACAAATAAAAAATTCAAAATCCAGTCTGTTGGAATATAAATCGATATGTAGAATAACGAATTTGATGAACTACATCAATTGGTTAGCATCATTGCGCAATAAATTTTTGCAATTTATACATTTGTTAAGATGTAGTTACCTAACAAGACTGGAAAATGAATTTCAAAAAACTATAAAAAACGATACATTTTGTATTTGCTTATTATACGCACGATCAATTCTAAAGGTTACACAAAATCTATTTTTTTATATTCTATTTAAACATTATTCTAATAAACAATAGAAAAAGTTAATTTTGCAGCAAATGGAAAACCAATCTACTGTTGCATATTACACCCAAGGCTGTAAACTTAACTTTTCAGAAACTTCTACCATTTCAAGAGAATTAACTAAAGTGGGCTATCAAAAAGTTGATTTCAATGAGGTTGCTGATATTTATGTTATCAATACTTGCTCAGTTACAGAAAATGCCGACAAAGAATGTAAGCGTTTAATACGTACAGCCTTAAAGACCTCACCGGATGCTTTTATAGTAGTAGTAGGTTGTTATGCTCAGTTAAAACCAGAACAAATTTCACAGATTGATGGGGTTGATTTGATACTCGGCGCTACAGAAAAATTTAAACTTAATCATTACCTAAATGATTTGAGTAAAAAAGAGCATACAGAAATTCATTCTTGCGAAATAGGTGATGCTAATTTCTTTGCTGATGCTTACTCTATTGGCGACAGAACACGAGCTTTTTTGAAAGTACAAGACGGTTGTGATTATAAATGTACCTATTGTACAATACCTTTAGCACGTGGTATTAGTAGAAGTGACAAACTAGAAAATGTGCTGAATAATGCAAAATCCATTTCCGATAAAGGTATACAAGAAATTGTTTTAACTGGTGTTAATATTGGTGATTATGGTAAAGGAGAATTTGGCAACAAAAAACATGAACATACTTTTTTAGATTTAGTCAAAAGACTAGATAAAGTAGAGGGCATCAATCGATTACGAATATCTTCAATTGAGCCTAACCTTTTAAAAAACGAAACCATAGAATTTGTTGCAAATTCTAAAGCCTTTGTCCCACACTTTCATATTCCTTTACAGTCTGGCTCTGACCATATTTTAAAAAAAATGAAAAGACGTTACTTGACCGACTTATATGTCGATAGAGTAAACACCATAAAATCATTGATGCCACATTGTTGTATTGGTGTAGATGTAATTGTAGGTTTTCCAGGAGAAACAGAAGAACACTTTTTAAAAACCTATAATTTCCTAAACGAACTAGACATTTCCTATTTACACGTTTTCAGCTATTCTGAACGAGTCAACACCGAGGCTTCTAAGATGGATAATATAGTTGATAAAAGTGTACGACATAAAAGAAGTAAAATGTTGAGAATACTTTCAACTAAGAAAAAAAGAAACTTTTATGAACAACAACTGGGTAGTGTACGAAGCGTTCTATTTGAAG
Source organism: uncultured Flavobacteriales bacterium (assembly GCA_913048435.1). Lineage (GTDB taxonomy): Bacteria > Bacteroidota > Bacteroidia > Flavobacteriales > UBA7312 > UBA8444. The sequence goes on from CAJWWC010000003.1 coordinate 85,724, forward strand.
GCGAAAATAAGGATAGATTTATGTACGGTTTTACCGAAAATTATATTCGTGTAAAAGCTCCTTTTAATAGTCAATGGATAAACCAACTTATGCTAACAAAACTCAATACTATTGGAGAAGATGGAATTTATATCTTTGAATCTGTTTAAATAAACCTTTATGTATCCAAATATCAGCTACTTAATCAACGATCTTTTTGGAGTCTATATACCATTGCCGATACAAACCTTTGGTTTTTTTGTGGCATTGGCCTTTATTTTCTCTAGCTGGACTTTGGCTTTAGAACTAAAACGCAAAGAAAAAATTGGCTTAATAAAAGCCGTAAAACGCCCAAAGCTTGTAGGTCAAAAAATAAGTACAGCTCAACTAATTTTTGCTGCTGTCATAGGCTTTATTTTAGGTTTCAAATTACTTTATGCCGCTCTGAACTACTCAGAATTTGTAGGCAATCCACAAGCAGTTATATTATCTACTGAAGGTCATTTTGTAGGAGGGCTTTTAGGAGCTATACTAAACGCTTTTTTAAAACATAGAGAATATAAAAAACAAGAATTAGATCAGCCAAAAACAGTCAGTGAAACGGTTCACCCCTACCAATTAGTTGGTAACATTACTATGATAGCCGCTGTTGCAGGTATTTTAGGAGCTAAAATATTTCACAATCTGGAAAACATTGATGACTTTATTGCTGATCCTATTGGGCAATTGCTATCTTTTAGTGGACTTACATTTTATGGAGGCTTAATTTGTGGAGCAATAGCTGTTATCTACTATGCTAAAAAGTACGGAATACACTACAAAATCATTAGTGATGCAGCCGCACCCGGACTGATGTTAGCATACGGAATAGGACGTATGGGTTGTCACTTTTCTGGGGATGGCGATTGGGGAATTACCAATCTATCACCTAAACCCGAGTGGTTGAGCTTTTTACCTGATTGGGTATGGGCTTATAACTATCCAAACAACGTCATAAATGCCGGTATTCCTATTGAAGGTTGTGTTGGACCGTACTGCAATAAATTGCTACATCCTGTCTTTCCTACTCCTATTTACGAAATTGTGATGGCATTAGCTTTATTCGCTTTATTATGGTACTTACGCAAACGCATAAACATTGCGGGTATGTTGTTCGGAGTATATATGATAGTTAATGGCCTAGAACGTTTCTTAATTGAAAAAATAAGAGTCAATACAAAATACATATTATTTGGACAAGAAATTACTCAGGCAGAACTCATTTCCTTGGCTATGATAATAAGTGGTCTTGCCATTGTATACAGACTATACACACAGGCAAATAAATTAGTAAAAAGATAAAACTTATTTAAACCCTTTCAATTAACAGACACAGTCCTAAGAACGTAATTCCCCCATTGACCATAAGTAATTCGAAACCAAAAGGAATGTAAAGCTGAACTGCATATGCTATTAATGGAGATAAAACTGCAACTATGGGTACTGCCCTGTCTTTAATATTATATTTCGTAAAAATACCAAACGTAAATAGTCCCAACAAAGGACCATAGGTATAACCAGCTACCATAAAAAGTGCCGATATAACGCTGTCGTCATTTATGGCTTTAAAAATAAGAATAGCCAAAACTAAAACCACCGAAAAGGCTAAATGCACCCATTTTCTATTTTGTACTTGTTGTTGTTCTGCTTTTTGGTCTATATTCAGAAAATCTACACAGAAAGAAGTAGTTAGTGAGGTAAGCGCCGAATCAGCACTAGAGTAGGCCGCCGCTATTAAGCCTAAAATAAAGAAGATACCTACACCCAAACCCAAATCGGCTTTTAAAGCTATTAGGGGAAACAAATCATCGCCTTTAATAATTTCCATATCTAATTGCTCGGCATAGAGGTATAACATAGCCCCAAGAGCTAGAAAAAAAATATTGACTACTATGAGTACCACACTAAAGGAATACATATTCTTTTTAGCATCTGACAAACTTCTGCAAGAAAGGTTCTTTTGCATCATGTCTTGGTCTAATCCTGTCATTACTATTGCTAAGAAAGCACCCGAAAGGAACTGTTTCAAAAAGTGTTGTTTACCTTCCCAAAAGAAAACCTGAGAATACTGACTTTCTATGACAGTAATGCTCAATTCCATTAAACCTAAATCCATTTTATCCGAAATGAGCCAGATACTCACACCAACTGCCGAAAGCATAAACAAGGTTTGAAGGGTATCTGTCCAGATAATGGTTTTGATACCACTTCTAAAGGTGTAAATCCAAATTAGTATAATGGTGAGAGATACCGTTAGCCAAAATGGAACGTTCCAAGCGTCAAAAATTGCAATCTGCATTACATTCGCCACTAGGTATAATCGGAAAGACGCCCCTATTGTTCTTGAAAGTAAGAAGAAAAATGCACCCGTTTGATGCGTAGACTCGCCAAACCTATCGCCCAAATAGGCATAAATAGACGTTAAATTCATTCTATAATAAATGGGCATTAAAACGTTAGCAATGATAATGTATCCAGCCGTCATACCAAATATCATCTGCATATAACTGAACTGACTATCTGCCACCCAACCGGGTACAGAAATGAAAGTTACTCCTGAAAGTGTTGCTCCTATCATACCAAAGGAGACTATGTACCAAGGCGACTGTTTGTTGCCTAAAAAAAATGCATCATTACTATCACTTTTGCCAGTAAAATAAGAAATGAGAATTAGAACAAGAAAGTAAATAGCAATTATAGATAGTATGAGGGTTGGCGACATGGTGCTAAGCTAAAGAATTTTCATAAGGCGTTCTGTTGACTATGGATCGACCTAAAGTAACTTCATCGGCATATTCGAGTTCATCTCCTATTGAAATACCACGAGCGATAACACTAATTTTAATGTCATATTCTTTCAATCGTTTAAAGATATAAAAGTTGGTAGTATCCCCTTCCATAGTCGTACTCAATGCCATTATAATTTCTTTAATATTTCCTTGAGCTGCTTTGGTAACTAGGCTCTCTATATTTAGATCTGCTGGACCCACACCGTCGATAGGCGAAATAATACCACCAAGGACGTGATATTTTCCCTTAAACTGATGTGTATTTTCAATGGCAATTACATCTCTTATGTCTTCTACTACACAAAGTGTTGAGGATTCTCTATTGGTATTAGAACATAATTCACATACATCCATATCGGAAATGTTGTGACATTCTTGACAATAGTTAATCTTGTCCCTCAAATCAATAAAGGCTTCGCCAAAGCTACGCACTTCATCTTTATCCATTTTTAACAAATGTAAAGCCAAACGCATAGCGGATTTACGACCTATACCCGGTAATTTAGTAAACTGTTCAACGGCGTCTTGTATCAGTTTTGAGGAAAAGTTCATATCACAAAAATAAAAGAAACCGTCTAAATAATAATGATATTGATAGAGAGTTATTGACAAAGATAAACCTAAGCAATTCAACTTAAATTCTATCTTTGCGAATATGCAACTGTCGGTTATTATTGTTAATTATAATGTCAAAAATCTTTTGAAAGATTGTCTATTTAGTGTGCAAAAGGCAGCACATAGTATAGATACCGAAATCATTGTTGTTGACAATGCCTCTAGCGATGGTTCGTTAGAAATGCTAAAATCAGAATTTAAAGATGTTAAGCTCATTGTCAACACTCAAAATATAGGATTTTCAAAGGCCAATAACCAAGGTATAGCACAAGCAACAGGACAGTATATTTTACTGCTTAATCCTGATACACTTGTCTATAAAAATACCTTTGATGACTGTTTAAAATTCAGTACACAAACCAACAACTGCGGTGGTATTGGCGTACAAATGCTAGATGCTAGCAATCAATTTTTAAAAGAATCAAAGCGAAGCTTTCCATCGCCCTGGCTAGCTTTTTTTAGGCTAAGCTTTTTGAATAAACTATTTCCCAACTCTGCTCTATTCAACAGATATTATTTAGGTCACTTAAGTAAAGATAAAAATCACCAAGTAGAAGTATTGGCAGGTGCTTTTATTTGGCTTAAAAAAAGTATTGCAGATGAAGTTGGTGGTTTAGACGAAACCTATTTTATGTATGGCGAGGATATCGACTTTTCATACAGCATACAACAAGCTGGATATAATAATTACTATCTAGGAACAATCTCTATTATACATTATAAAGGTAAAAGTACCGATAAATACAGTTTCAAATATATTGAACGTTTTTATGGTGCGATGAAGATTTTTTCAAAAAAGTATTACCCCAGAACATATCCACTTTATCATTTGGGAATTCAACTGCTAATAATTTTGCATTCTACATACCAATTTTTTAGACGATTATTTGTTAAAAAAAAGCCAAGGACTGAGTAATATATTTTACTAATTTAGCCATACAAACTAACATACTTTTAGATGGCTAAAATCGAGTTAATAATGCCAAAAATGGGCGAAAGTGTAGCTGAAGCTACCATTATCAGTTGGCATAAGGGAGTAGGCGACTACATAGAAATAGACGAAACCATAGTAGAGATTGCAACAGACAAAGTAGATTCAGAAGTGCCATCTTTTCTAGAAGGTGTATTAATTGAAAAGCTTTTTGATGTTGATGAGGTAGTAAAAGTTGGCGAAGCATTTGCCATTATAGAAACTTCTGCCGAAGATAGCCAATCGCCTAGCCCACAACCTCAAAAAGAAGAAAAAGTAGCTACTTCCCAACCCCAAGTCGTTGCCGAAAAAATTGAAGAAGAAATAGCTCAAGTCAAAGAAAGTGTTCAAAAAATAGAAAATAATGGCGAACGCTTTTATTCTCCTTTGGTTCGTTCAATTGCTAGTGAAGAAGGATTAAGTATAGAAGAATTGGATAGCATACAAGGAAATGGTAAAGACGGTAGAGTAACTAAAACCGACTTACTCAATTACCTAAACAATAAAACACAAACTACAACAAGCCCAAAACCTTCAGTTAGTCCTATTACAGAACCAGCACCAAAAATATTTAGTAGTCCTCATCCAACATTAAGTATTAGTGGTGGTAAAGAGATTATTGAAATGGACAGAATGAGAAAACTCATTGCCGACCATATGGTGATGTCTAAACAAACCTCTCCTCACGTGACTTCTTTTGTAGAAGCCGATGTAACCACATTAGTAAATTGGAGAAACAGAATAAAAGGCGACTTTAAAAAACGAGAAGGTCAGAACATAACCTTTACGCCTATTTTTATCGAGGCAGTAGCCAAAGCCATCAAAGATTTCCCTATGATAAACGTATCGGTAGATGACACCAATATTGTTATTCATAAAGACATTAATATAGGTATGGCAGCCGCACTACCATCAGGCAACCTTATTGTTCCAGTAGTTAAAGGTGCAGACCAAATGAATTTAATGGGTATTACTAAAACCGTCAATGATTTGGCCAAGAGAGCACGTAACAATCAGCTAAAGCCAGACGAAATAAAAGGCGGTACCTTTACACTCACTAATGTTGGTTCTTTCGGTAATGTTATGGGAACACCGATTATCAATCAGCCTCAAGTTGCTATTATGGCTGTTGGTGCGATCAAGAAAAAACCTGCTGTTATAGAAACACCACATGGCGACTTAATAGGTATTAGACATATGATGTTCTTGTCCTTATCTTACGACCACCGAGTTGTAGATGGTGCTTTAGGAGGAAGTTTCTTACGTAAAGTAGCAGATTACCTCGAGCAATTTGACGATAACACAAGCATATAAATTAAATGGAATTATCACTAAAAAAGCCTATTGTATTTTTTGATTTGGAGACAACAGGTGTAGCCGTAGCCACTGACAGAATTGTAGAAATATCTGTTTTCAAAGTATATCCAAACGGTAACAAAGAAAGTAAAACTTGGCTAGTGAATCCTACTATACCCATACCAGCAGAAGCTACTGCAGTACATGGCATAGACGATGCTAAAGTGGCTAATGAACCCACTTTTAAAGAATTGGCACACGACATCAAAAATGTTATGGAAGGCTGCGATTTAGCAGGATACAATTCCAACCGTTTTGATATTCCGCTACTAGCAGAAGAATTTCTTAGAGCAGATGTAGATTTTGATATGAAAAAACGTAAAGCCGTAGATGTGCAAAATATTTTCCATAAAATGGAACAACGTACCCTATCGGCAGCCTATAAGTTCTATTGCGCTAAAGACTTAGAAAATGCCCATAGTGCAGAAGCCGATACACAGGCTACATACGAAATTTTGACCGCTCAACTGGATAGATACCAAGAATTAGAAAATGATATTGACTTCTTATCAGAATTTTCACAAAGAGGCAAGCCTTTTGCCGATATGGCTGGTTTCATCGTCTTTAATGAGTACAATGAAGAATGTTTTTCCTTCGGTAAATATAAAGGGCAAACAGTTGCCAGTGTTTTACAAACTAACCCCGGCTACTTTTCTTGGATACAACAAGCAGATTTTCCCCTTTACACCAAGAAAGTCTTAACACAAATCAAGCTTAAAGATTTCTAAAATGGAAGGTTCAATTATTTTTTTACAACTTTTAATTGGACCGTTAATGTTATTGATAAGCTTAATTTTCTTCTATTTTCCGCCAAAAAAAATAAATCATATTTATGGACACAGAACTTCTATGTCTATGAAAAACCAAGATACTTGGCAGGAAGCTAATAAAAGAAGTACGCATATGATGCTATTGGTATCTGCTTTAACTTGTATCTTCCAACTCATTGGAATCGTTTTTAACATCAATCAAGAAACAATAATACTTAACGCTACTGTATTTCTAGTCGCTGGTTTAATTATTGGAGGAATAGTGATAGAAAAACAATTGAAAGCTATTTTTGATAAATACGGTAACAGAAAAATGCATCTATGAAAATCATTTGTATAGGAAGAAATTATGTTAATCATGCCAAAGAATTGGGTAATGCTATAGCTAGTGAACCCGTGTTTTTTCTAAAACCCGATACCGCTATTTCACCCAAAGGTCACCCCTTTTTCATACCAGATTTCACTAGTAATGTGCATTATGAAGTAGAATTAGTCATTAAAATCAATCGACTAGGCAAACATATCGAAGAAGGCTTTGCTCATAAATATTATCAAGAAATTGGATTAGGTATAGATTTTACTGCTAGAGATGTTCAAGAAGAAGTTAAAGCCAAAGGCTTTCCTTGGGAAAAAGCCAAAGGGTTTGACGGTTCAGCAGTTATCAGTCACAGATTTATTCCTAAAGAAAAATTAGACCTTAACAACATCGATTTTACATTAGAAAAGAACGGTGACACTGTACAATTAGGTAATTCTAAAGATATGCTCTTTAATTTCGATAAAATCATTGCATATATCTCACAATTTTATACCCTCAAAATTGGCGACCTCATCTATACAGGCACTCCTGCTGGTGTTGGACAAGTGAAAAATGGCGATATATTAAATGGCTTTATTGGTAAGAAAAAGATGTTTGAAGTCAAAGTGAGATAAAAATCCTAATCCACAACATTGAGCCGCTCTACAACTAAATTGTCCCCTATGGTAGCCTCAAGAAAATATATTCCTGATGGTAAAGCTGGAATTTCTATAGATATCAAAGCATAAGACCAATTACTTTTAGCTTGTAAAACTTCTCTGCCTCCTATATCTACTAGGCGATATGAGATATCTTCATGATTGGCAGTATAAACGTATGCCCTAGCATTAGAAAATACTGGATTAGGAAAAATATCTAAAGACACTTGATTAATGGCTTCAACATCTAACAACAAGGCGTTAGCTAGTGAATAATTGGGAATACCAAAGCCAATTTGATTATTAGGTGTTTGGTATAAGTGGGCACTCTGTTTTATAGCCTCCATAATTTGCATATTACTTTTTTGATAGTGGGCTTGCCACAAACAAGCCGTCATTCCTGCAATAATAGGTGAAGAAAAAGAAGTACCATTGCTAGTAGCAATAGCATTACTTGATGTAATTACAGTAGTATTACCCCCTTGTGCTGAAACTGTAGGCTTGACTCTACCATCTGAAGAAGGACCATAAGAAGAAAATGATGAGGATAAACCATCAGCATTGACAGAACCTACACTCAAAATGCTATCGGCATCGGCAGGAGCACCAATATAATACCACGAATTATTACCAGAATTACCTGCCGAATTACACACTATCATACCTTTTCGACTTGCAATAGTTGCTGCTCTACTAATAACGGTTATCTTTCCGTCCATATCGGCGTAGCTATGGTCTTGTGATACAATATCAAAAGTGGTATAACCTAAAGAAGAATTAATGATATCGACACCTGCACTATCAGCAAACTCGGCAGCTACCGCCCAATTATATTCCTCAATTAATGTCTCTGAAGATACATCTTCGGTCCGCAACAACCAATAACTAGCTTTTGGTGCTGTACCTAAAAATTCATTTTCCAAATATCCAGCCATAGTTGATAGTACTGACGTGCCATGATAATTATCTTCGTAAACCGAAGATTCGCCATCGACATAATCCCAAGTACCTAATATCTGATTATTTGCGAATAGATGATTAAATGCATCTATCTCATCTGTTTTTCTAAAACCAGCGTCTAGTACCGCAATATGCATTCCTTGCCCTTGATAGCCTTGTTCATGTAAATTATCTCCTGACAACATTTCTATCTGATTACTGGACTGACCATAATTGTTTTCAAAAATAATATCATCAAATTTTTGAGTTTTTCTTAAATCTGATAAATCTATAAATAATTGCAAAGAATCTACTTCTTTAATAAAATCTAAGGTCAATAAAGTATCTACATTACTACCATAGAATGAGGCTGTTACACCGTTGAACCACTTGCTTTTGTTGAGGATTTTAAATCCTAAATCTTCTAAGGTCAAAAGGTAGTCCGTGGATATGGGCAAATCCGAATAGTGCAAAGAGATATTTTGTTTTGCTCTACGCTCAATAGCTCGAGGCGATAACAATTCAGTAGGAGTAAAATCATTAATCGTGTAACTACCTTTATCTTTAAAAGCAATCCACAGTTTTACAGACAAACTATCTTGCGAAAAACTGAATAAAGGTATCAAAATAAGTAGTTTTAAAAGTCTCATTATTTAGTAATAAAACCTCCTCCTAGTACATCTTTACCTTCATAAAAAACAGCAGATTGACCAGGAGCAATTCCTTCTACCTTTTTATGAAATAAAACTTTTATTTCCTTGTCCAAATTACTAAGAGTTGATTGTTCCCCTTGATGTTTGTAGCGAACTTTAGTTAAACTTTCAAAATTATCTGGAATACTATCGTACTTGATGTAATTCAATCCCTTTACTTTCATTTCTTGTTTTTTGAGGTCTTCTTTAGTGCCCACTACTACCTCGTTAGTTTCTGGCTTTATCTCTATCACATAAGAGGCCTCTAATCCTAGAGAAACTCCCAATTTACGCTGACCGATGGTATAAAATGGATAACCGTCATGAGTACCTATGACTTCCCCTTTTGTATTGATGAAGTTACCCTCTTTGACTTGTTCTTCCAATCCTTCGACTTTACGCTTTAAAAAACCTCTGTAATCGTTATCTGGAATAAAGCATATTTCGTAACTCTCAGGCTTTTTGGCCAATTCCTCATAACCTCTATCAATAGCCATTTGCTTGATATCGTCTTTATGGTATTGTCCCATAGGGAAAATAGTTCTGCTCAAACACTCTTGAGAAAGCCCCCACAATACATAAGACTGGTCTTTCCATTCATCTATACCCTTAGATACTATATAACGTCCATTTTCTTCTCTGACTTGAGCGTAATGACCTGTGGCTATGTACTCACAACCCAATTGATCAGCACGTTTTAATAGGGCTTCCCACTTAATGTGTGTATTACATAAAACACAAGGATTAGGTGTTCTACCCGCAATGTATTCATCTACAAAATTGTCAATGATGAAATCACCAAATTCATCTCGTATATCTAATATTATATGAGGAAAACCGCAATCTACTGCCAACTGTCGGGCATCATTAATAGAATCTAAACTACAACAGCCTGTTTCTTTGTTAGAGCCACCAGAGTTGACATAATCCCAGGTTTTCATTGTAATACCTACCACTTCAAAACCTTGCTCGTGCAATAACAAAGCTGTAACTGTGCTATCGATACCACCACTCATGGCAACTAATACTTTTCCTTTCTTATCCATCTTGTGCGCCTTGTGGTATACCGTTAATATATTTTATCTGATAGTCAAAGGATTTATCGTCTTTGTAATACTTCCAAATGCCATCTTTGATATCGTTTAAGTATTTACCACTGTATTTTTTATTACCTTCCGAATTGTATAGGGTGTAACTGCCCTCCAATTTATCAGCTTTATAGTTAGAGCTTAGCTTTAATTGTCCATTTCTATAGTACTGCACACTCTCACCATCTTTTTTATTTTCTACATAGGTACTCTTTTCTAATACATTTCCATCAGGATAGTATAATTTATACTGGCCTTCTAACTTACCATTTTTATAATTTTCTTCTCTTATGAGATTTTCTCTATCATCATAGTACTTCCAAAGTTGTTCTTTCAGCTCATTCTGATATAGCCCTACTGCTTGGACTTTACCATTAGCATGATACAAACGTGCAGAAGCCGATTTACCATTATTAAAATATTCCAAATTGGCCTTTAGAACTCCCAGTTCTGTGTAATATAAAAAGATACCTGTAGGATTATCATCTTCAAAGCTACCTTCATAGCGTAATTTTCCGTTGTCGTGATTTTGGGACCACTTGCCTTGTTTTCTACCTTGCTCATCAATCATATTTTGTGCCATTGATAGCACAGAAATAAACAAACACAATATAATTTTATACATTTTACAAAAATACTAAGAATATGAGTATTCTAAAACAACTTTTTAAAGATGATAAAATTATGTGTAAAGTGAAAAAATTTATAAAATAAACTGTTAGTTCTGTTTTAAACAAAATAAGTAATATAATAGGGCATGAGCAAGATACTCGCGCTTGCAAGAGCTTGAACTTGTGTTGACTAATTCCTCTTAAACTCCAAATATTCAACTAGTGTTTTATAAAATATGTTTTTCATATTGTTTTACATGAACTCATAATCTGGTGTTGAATTTTTATTTAATAGAAGCGTTATTTCCTTTCTTTTTAAGTGAGCATCATATGCCAAAAAAAAACCCCAAGAAAAGAAACTGTCAAGGGGATTTTTATAATGTGTGAACTCGGAGGGAGTCGAACCCCCAACCTCTAGAGCCGTAATCTAGTGCACTATCCAGTTATGCTACGAGTCCAAAACGATTGCAAATATAAATAGCTAATTGAATCTTTATACAAAAAAAAGAATTTATTTCTTTTTCTTTAAGCTCACTTTGTTTTCATCACCTCGAATTATTCGCTCAATATTTCTCTGGTGAGTAGCAATTAGTAAGATTGGTACAAATACTGCAAATATCATCATTGTAGGTACAACAGTATGAGAAAGATAATACACTCCAAATGGAAAAAATAAACCAGCAAAAATAGAGCTCAAAGAAACATATTTTGAAAAAAGTAAAGTTAAAATAAATATAACTATTGATATTATTGCAGCTTGAGGAAACAAAGCGAGCATAAAACCTAGAAGAGTTGCTACACCCTTACCACCTCTAAAACCAACATATATTGGGAAAACATGTCCTAAGACAGCAGCTATACCAAAAGTTAATTGTAAGTTGATGTAAATTTCAGAAAATGGAACATAAGAAGTATACCAAACTAAATTAACAGCTATATACCCTTTAAAAACATCTAGTAGTAAGACTGGAATACCAGCCTTTTTTCCAAGTACTCTAAATGTATTAGTTGCTCCAGCATTACCACTTCCAAACTCTCTAACATCAATACCCTTCAACAGTTTACCTGCAATAATACTAAAAGGTATTGAACCTATTAAATAGGAAAGTATTAAATAAGTGATATTTGAGGCCGTAATCATGTAATTAAAGTTACAAAGTTTGACAACTATCTAAAAAACCGTTTTTTGAAGTTATCAACATCAACTTCTGATGACAAATCATATTTATATTCGGGCTGATAATTCTTAGCTTGCAGCTTTCTTTTTTTAGATTTTACTTCTAAAATACTTATATTATAATCTTCAATAGAAGAACGACTTTGTAATAAATCATTAGAATAGGTGAAAAAATACCATTCACCAATGTCTGTTTCTAAATAAACATTAAAAATATCTCCAGAAAAATCTCTATTTAGTTCTAATCTACCTTTATAGAGTTTATTGATTTGAAAATCAACTATATTACCTAATCCCAACATTTTTTTAGAAATAATACTAGAATTTTCATTATCCCAAAATAAATTAATATCATAAAAGAAAAGAGTTTTCTTAAGTTGAGACGGAAGCTTATCAAACTGACCATATAACTCATATTCAAAAGAATAGTCATTATTATTAAATATTCTGTTGAAGTTTGGAACGTAAAAACTTTCTTTCATCTCTAGTTCATCTGCCATTGGATCATTAAATAAGTCTTGACCCATAAATTCTAAAGCATCTTTACTGATGTAAAAATCAAGAGATAACATACATTTAGATTTAAAAGAATTATCAATGGCATTGTAATTAAAATTACCAAAAGTGGAAAGTTCAACTTGACCTAAATCAAGACCGAAATTTAACTTTCCATCACCCTTCATTACACAACCTTCATTACTCATTGAAAATTTACTTGATAAAGAATCAGTTTTATCTTCAACAACAAACAAAGAACGGTTAACATCATATGATAAATATCCACTTAGAGGCATGATAACTAAATCTGATTCTTTCTCAAGTCTAGAAAGAAAAGCTGGGTAGATTTTATTTTCAGTCATGATCGGACCAAAGTACAAGTTTTGACCATTATCATCTAATACTTCACTACCTATGGGTAACTGAATATCTTCTACCCCCACATAATCACCAAATTTTACCCATCCATCTTTAATTAAGTAACATTCATGTTGAACTTGAAAAGCACCATCGAAATAAAAGTCTTGCATTAAACCTTCCATTTTTACAGAGCCTTTAAACAAAAATTTTGGATTAAATTTAAATCCATCATCTTGACTTATTTTTCCAATACCTACTGATTGATGAGTACTATCGACATAAAGTGTATCAAAACGAATCAATTGTTCATCAATACCTCTGCCTTTATAATTTACAGATGCATTACCTTTATAATTTTTACTTCCGTAAATCGTCACATCAGCGTCAAATAACTCATGGTAGCGAGCATTTCTGTTTACCAAAATGGAAGCATCATTAAAAGTTCTCATTTTTGCATCTGTTTCAACAACAACAGAACCATTGGGAGGATATATAATAGCATCAGCTACATATATCTCATCAACCTTATCTGCCTTTATAATATAATCTTTCAAGTTATAAGAAGCCATTTTAGATACAAATGATAAGGAATCTTGATCAGGATGTGTAGAAACAAACTTTGAGCCTACACCACCTCCTGGAATCCCCAATTCTAACAAACTACTATCCATAGACCATTTTAATTCATCAATAAAACACACGTATTGATTTTCAGGAAATGATACAAAGGATTTTTTTCCATTTGATTGAAATATACCATTTCTTTTCAATAAATTAATTTCTGTACGTAAATTTATTGACTCAAATGCAATTGCCTCAGAATTATCAGATCGGTATAATACAAAGTCAGCTGTATCGGAATTAAATTCATTATGATTAAAACGATATAAATCAGAACTTAATTCAGAGTCTTCTAATTTAATATTGCCTGAGCCAGAAAGTCCCCGAGGCTGAAGAAATAAACTACCATCAAGTCTTAATTCGTTGGAATACAATAGAAAATCATCTGCTTTATTTTCTATAATTAGTATATCATCATAAGGCTTCCAGTGTTCATAAATCGTTTTACCACTGACCTTTGGAAATTCAACTACGTTTAATGATTTTTCAATATCAAAAAAATTAGCGTGAGTAATCATTGAATCTAAAAATAAAATATAATTATCAGAAAAAGTAGTTGAAGACAAATAATCAAACCCTCCTTTTGATCTCAATCCAGATTTATTCAGAGTTAGTTTGTTTTTTGAATGAAAAAAGCCTTTACCTCCATATAGCTCGAGGCTATCTTTGGATATATCAATTTCAAAGCCTAGTGAATTATCTTTTTGAACTCTCAATTCTTGTCTGAAAACTGGTAAAATATTTCCAGAATAAAATTCACCAGAAAAACTTAATGAAGATCGATTGTATGAATCTAACGAATCAATTTGAAATGGATCTAATTCAAAATAAAAATTATCTCTATTGTAAACTCCTCCTAATATATCAACATCGTCATAAAAAACTTTTGAGCGATTATAACTTCTTAACATCGGATATTCAGGAAAATTCTTTTTCCAAACTCCGGATTTATTAATGTTTGTGTCTATGAGTAGTTCACCATTGGTTATTGTTATTTGGTTATAAAGTTTATCTAATTCAAGATTACCTTCTGAATCATATTTATTGTTATTATTAGGAACTCTTATCGATGTTCTAGCTTCGCTAAAAAGCATTTTAAAATTTTGATAATCAAAATTTATATTTTCTGATTTAATAACAAAACGTTTTTTACCAGCTTCAATTCTTCCACTCAACTCAAAATCAAGACCTTTTTTAATTACAATTTCTCCATTATTTGGAAAAACACCAACATCTCTTATCTCGCTTAGCGAAATGTCTTTAACATTCAAAATTGTCAAATCCATTGAATTCAAATCTAATTTAGCATTTATATTATTAATAGGAAAAATTGATTTGAATTTAATTACATCGTAGTCTTCTTTTTTAGATTTTGCCATTATATAACGTTCTACATTGTCAAGAACAGTAACTGTTCCCAATGTAGAATTATATGTAATAAATCCTTTTTTTGCTAGATTCATTAGAAATCGAATATCTTGATCATATGAATAATTAGATAACTTAATAAAATCCTTTATCAAAAAAACATTATCAATTCCATAATTTTTATTGAATTCATTTATCCTAACTAACGGATGTTGCTTATCAATACCCAATAATTTATCAAAATATCTCTCGGTGTAATAGCTATTTGATTCAAAAAAAGCTGGTTGACTTGTATTTGTTGGTAATGTGCCAAAAATAATCTCATCATTGTCAATGTTCCAACTAAATTTTTGAAAGCGCATATTCAAATTGTGATAAGTATTTATGTAAGGAGCAGATGAAATTCCATTATCATCAGAAATTAAATCTAATCTTCTTTCATAAATATTATAAATTAAATTAACACCAGAATGAATGATTGAATCATTAATTAAAATTACCTTAACCGAAGTATTTGAAGCCATAACTCGATTACCTGTAACGGCAATTCTTTCTGATGATGTTCTTATAAAAGGTTGTCCATCACGATAAAAAATTAAACTTGCTAACTGACCATCTCCTCCCTTAGAAACAAATCGGTTTCCGTACAATGAGTAACCGCCTTCAAAGTCTACATCATCAATCAAATCAGACAATGTAATTTTCTTGTCGTAAGAATCAAATTTAGGATAAGATACCTTCAAATCCTTTTTATTCTTTTCAATAAGTTTATTCTCAAGTGAACCAAGAATTGGTTTATCATCAAATACCATTAAATTAAAGAAACTTACAGAGTCAGCAGAAAAACTTGGTTTTTTAAGGGCTATGTAATAATCTGAAAGTTCAGCATAGACTTCAGAAAAACTGTATCCTGCCTTACGCCAATCTACAAGACCATTTTCACCACGCCATGCACCTTCAAGTGGATAAAAAACACCAGTAGTATTTGATATCGTCATTGTATCATTTCTTGCAACACAAATTAAATCAGTAGATTTATCAAATTTAATAATTGGAATACTATCTTGAATAGAAAATTGATAATTCATATTTGTTGTATACCAATTCAAAGAGCGGTTTCTAAAAATAGTTTTTTGAGAAAATAAAATATCAGAAAGAGTGTAAAATTTAAGTAAACTTGAGGTAGGAAAATTTTCAATCATTAAACTAGCTGAAGCTGACCAATTATTAAACTGGGTGTCAAAGGATTCAGCTGATGCAAAAGATACTACAGCTTTTAATAAAGTCTTAAAATGTGTTGGTCTTTTTCTGTCTTTCAACATTTTATTGGACAACTTAATGATTGAGGATTTTTTATCATAAGAAAAGGTTTTACCCTGCCACATTTTAGAAAACTTTTTCATCATTTTCTTAGTATCTTCAGACGCAGAACCCTTCGACATAAAGGAATTGATTTCCTCTAAAAAGACCTTGTAGTCATCGCTAAACACCTTCAACCTCTGGTTTGATTGTGCAAAGACAGAAGATGCTAAAATCAAAAAAGATAATAGAAATGTTAGTTTTTTAATAGCTTTCATAGTTTTTTGAATTTTGCTGTTACCCAATTATTTCTGGAATTGTGACCAATATATTTTAATCGTTGTAAATTAGCTTCATGCTTTATCAAGTCTAAATCTTGTTCGTAGAAACCACTAAACAAAATCAAACCATTTTCATTTAAATGGCTTGAATATGTATTCATATCTTTAATCAATATATTTCTATTGATATTAGCTAAAATTATATTGAACTTTCCATCAATTTTTTCTTTACCACCTTTATGTATTACTATTTGTGAACTTCTGTTAATACTGATATTTTCTAATGCATTGTTATAAGCATATTCTTCAATATCAATAGCAACAACCTTTTTAGCACCTAGTTGGTCCGCTAATATTGCCAAAACTGCTGTGCCACACCCCATATCTAACACTATCTTATCAAAAAAGTTTAATCCTAGCATTAACTCTATCATACCATGAGTTGTAGCGTGATGCCCTGTTCCAAAAGACATTTTTGGGGTGATAATAATTTCATAATCTACATCTTCAAGTGGTTGATGAAAAATAGACCGAATACCACACTTTTTACCTATAATTATTGGCTGAAAATCAGATTCCCATTTGGCATTCCAATTTTGTTGCTTTATAACTTTATGATTGATAGTAATCTTACAATTAAGTTGATTACAGATTTTTTTTATATCAGAGAAATTAAAATCATCTTGTTTAATATAACCTCTCACTCCCTCCTCGATATTCTCAAAGCTTTCAAAATCTAGTTCAGAAAGATAGGCAATAAGAATTTCACTCCAAGGATTTAGAGGCTTAAATGAAAATATAACTTCTTTATACTTCATTAAAATGCGTTAATAATTTGATAAAAGTCATTAGCATTTAAAGAGGCACCACCAATCAAACCGCCATCAACATCTTCTTTAGAAAAAATATCCTGAGCGTTACTTGGCTTACAACTACCGCCATATAAAATTGATAGACCTCTAGATAGCTCTAATCCATATTTTTGCGTAAAAATTGAACGAATGAAGGCATGCATCTCTTGGGCTTGATCTGAACTAGCTGTAACACCTGTTCCTATAGCCCAAACCGGTTCGTATGCAATGACTAACTTAGACATTTGCTCACCAGACAAATGAAACAAGACATCTTCAATCTGTGATTTGACTACCATAAAATGATTGCCAGACTCTCTATCTGAAAGTGTTTCTCCACAACAGTAAATAACTATCAAATCATCCATTAAACATAAATCTACCTTTTTAGCTAAATCAGAATTATTTTCTTTGTGAAATATTCTTCTTTCCGAGTGTCCTAGAATGACGTATTTAGCGCCAGTAGATTGTATCATTTTAGTAGATATTTCTCCAGTAAATGCACCGCTTTCTTGAGCACTACAATTTTGCGCACTCACACTATACTTTTTTGAAATAGAGGTTATCTTTTCAAGGTGAGTAAAAGGCACTCCCAAAATTACTTCTACATCTATTGAAGATGATATTAGTTTTTCTATTAATTCATTAGCCAAAATAATACCTTCATTCAAATTTTTATTCATTTTCCAGTTTCCTGCTACAATTTTTTTTCTCATTTTAACTCATTCTAATTCTAGGGTCTAACCATGCGTATATTAGGTCAACCACAATGTTAATAATTATAAACATTAGCGCAATTGTCAATACACATCCCATTATTACGGGTAAGTCTAATTGATTTAATGCATCAACAATTTCTTTACCTATACCATTCCATGCAAATATATATTCAACAAAAACAGCCCCAGCTAATAAACTAGCAAACCATCCAGATACGGCTGTAACAACCGGATTTAGTGAATTTTTTAAAACATGCTTTCTTAACACTTTAACAAAAGATAAACCTTTGGCAAAAGCCGTACGTACATAATCTTGTGTTAAGGTTTCTAAAAAAGATGCTCTCGTTAATTGTAAAATTACCGCTAAAGGTCTTACACCTAATGTTATAGCTGGAAGTATAAGGTTAGATAAACTTAGAAACTCTCCCCTTCCATAATCATCCACAGAGTACAAACTACCTGTCATGTTTAAGCCTGTTAAGTGGTTCAACACAAAACCAAACAACCAAGCAATTATTATTGCAGAAAAAAACGATGGTACTGACATTCCTAAGACTCCAAAAAAAAGAACCAACTTGTCAATCCAACTGTCTTTGAAGATAGCAGCCAATACACCTATAAAAACACCAAGTACGACAGCAAAAAGTATTGAAGAAAGTGCAAGGACTACAGTATTGGGTAATGTGTCAGAAATAATATGACTAACTAATCTACCAGACTTTTTAAAAGATTTCTTTAGATAAGGAAATTTGATTACGATGTCTGTATGTTTAATCGAATATAACTTAAAGTAACTGTATGGTTTGGATTCAAGTTTAGAATAGTCATTAAGTTTTTGTGAGTGTAAGGAAATTGGAGACAAATCATTGAGGTATAAAACATATTGTGTAAAGAGTGGCTTATCAAAGCCATATTTGGCTCTTATATTTTTTAACTGCTCAGAATCTTCCCTTTGATCTAACATCATTCTTGCAGGGTCACCAGGCAAAATATTAAAGAGTATAAACACTACTGTTACTACTCCCCACATGACTAGGAAACCATAACTTAGACGTTTGATGACAAATGCTAACAAAACTAATTATTGAACTTCTATATCACTTAAAGATGGAAAATCATTATGATGCCATTTTCCCATAATTGTTCCTTTTTGCAGATACATTAAACCTGGATTTGAACGAATCATTGTTTTTAAAGTGGTTTCATCTGTAAAATAAAATAAATATTCTATGTTGTTTTTTTCTGCAAAAGCTAAAATATTTTCATCGCTCGAAGCACACAAAGCATAGAAAGAAATGCCTGCAGTTTGACAATCTTTATAAAAAGCATTAATTACTTCTTGTTTAAAAGAAGAGCTTTTATCAATGTTATAGCAAATCAATAGAAATACATTGTCCTCATTAAGAATTGAGTATGTGTAATCAATACCATCTTTAAAAATAGAAAAATCTTTAATCGGTGGCTCATAGCCTTCTTGTAAAACAATGATTTTATCTGTTGCTTCAATAAAATCAAAATCCTGCCACTTATCTTGATAATCTGTTGAAAGCATCTCCGAAACCTCACCAGTTACTTTGTTTTTAACCACATAGTAATAGGCTTCTTCGGTACATGGTAATTCTAATTCATTACAAGATTTCATTCCATTAGTTATGTTATTGCCAATAGCATAAGGTCTAAAATCTTTTATTGGTAAATGTCTGTAAGTATGAACTATAAATGCAAAACTGAAAAAAGAAATGATAGCTAAAAACATATTTTCCATTTTACTATTTAATAAAGGTTTAATATACTTCTCCCCCAGGAAAAGAATAGAAATAAAAAATAATAAAATTAAGTCTTTTATGAATGATCCCCATGGAGTCAATTTGATAGCATCTCCAAAACAGCCGCAGTCAGTTACTTTATTATAAAATGCTGAGTAAAAAGTTAGAAATGTAAAGAAAAGAATCATTAGCATCAAAGACCAATTAGCTAGCTTAGGACGTGCTCCAATAAGAACCATAACACCAACTACAACTTCGAAAATACAAATACCTGCAGCCATTACAAAAGCTAGTGGTATTAAAAACTCTAAATTGAGTACATCGGCAGAAAAGTATTCTTCAAGTTTGTATGAAAAGCCAAGAGCATCATTGGCTTTGATGAGACCTGAAATAATAAAAAGAACTCCTACTAAAAATCTAGATAAATAAGTTAAAATTTTCATATTATTTAAGTTTAATAAGTGCAAAAATAGAATAGTTAATCATATCGAAATAATTAGCATCAATTCCTTCAGAAATCAGAGTTTTACCTTGATTATCTTCAATTTGTTTAATTCTCAGAAGTTTCTGAAGTATTAAATCAGTCAAAGAGCTGACCCTCATATCTCGCCAAGCCTCACCATAATCGTGATTCTTAGACTTCATCAGTTTTTTAGATTCAGCGTGGTATTTTTCATAAAGCTTTTGTACTTCATTGTTTGCCAAATCAGGCTTTTCTGCAATACCCTTTTCTAACTGAATAAGTGCAATGATGGAATAATTGACAATACCAATGAACTCATTTCTTATATCTTCACCAACCTTTTGAAAGCCATTTATTTCGATACTACGTATTCTTTGGGCTTTAATAAAAATTTGATCAGTTAGTGAGGACAATCTTAATATTCGCCAAGCACAACCATAATCTTTCATTTTTTTGATAAAAATATCCTTACATTTGGCTGATATCACATCATATTCACTAATGGTTTGTTCCATATTTCGATTTTGATTTGAATAATGAATAAAAATAAAAATTTAAACACTCCTAAAACGATAGATTGTAACTCAAAATTGCTTGATTTATCAACACCGTCAATAATGGGTATTTTAAACCTAACTGACGATTCTTTTTATGATGGCGGAAAACATAATTCTGTAAAAAAAGCACTTCTGCAAACCGAAAAAATGCTGGATGATGGAGCTAATATCATCGATATAGGAGCCTATTCTTCTCGACCCAATTCCATTCACATTAGTATTGATGAGGAGTGGCAGAGATTAGAAAAGACACTTCAAATTATTAACAAAGAATTTCCTTATGTAATACTTTCAGTAGATACATTTCGTTCAGAAATTGCATGGCGAAGTGTAGATAATGGAGCAGATATAATAAATGATATTTCAGCTGGAAATTTAGACCAAGAAATGTTTGATGTTGTTGCAGATTTAAATATTCCTTACATAATGATGCATATGCAAGGTACTCCACAAACAATGCAAAATAATCCTTATTACAATTGCATTGAAAAAGAAGTGGTTAACTATTTTTTAAGAAAAGTGAAAACACTTCAACAAAAAGGTCTAAATAAAATCATATTAGATCCTGGATTTGGATTTGGTAAAACAGTTGAACATAATTACCAATTGTTAAATAAGCTAGAGGAACTTCATGCTCTAGAATTACCCCTATTAGTTGGTGTTTCAAGAAAATCAATGGTATATAAGGTTTTAGGAACAGATGCTACAAATTCTCTCAACGGAACAACCACTATTCATACTTTGTGTTTAAGTAAAGGCGTATCAATTCTTAGAGTACACGACGTAAAAGAAGCTGTTGAATGTGTAAAATTAATTAACTTCGCCAAAAACCAATTATAAATGGGTTTCTTAGAATTTAACATATTAGATATATTAGACATATTATTGGTTACATTTCTTCTTTTTCAATTGTACAAATTGATAAAAGGTACTGTAGCAATTCGTATTTTTATTGGCATTGCAGCCATATACCTTATGTGGAAGTTAGTTGAAGCCTTACAAATGGAATTGTTAGGTGAAATTTTGGGACAGTTTATAGGGGTTGGTGTTCTAGCAGTAATTATTGTTTTTCAGCAAGAATTAAGACGCTTTTTATTAATGATAGGAAATACTAAATTTTTCTCTAAAGATGGAGTTTTAAAATTTAATTGGATAAATGAGGAAAATGTTGCAGAGGTGAAAATTTCGGACATTGTTAGAGCATGTGAAGAAATGGCAAAAACAAAAACTGGTGCAATTATAGTTATTACTAGAGAAAATGGATTATCTAATTACATTGATACTGGAGAAATAATTAACGCTAAAACATCCAATTTATTTTTGCAAAGTATCTTTTTCAAAAATAGTCCCTTACATGACGGTGCAGTTATTATCACTGGCGAAACCATCAAAGCAGCTAGATGTGTTCTTCCTGCTATAGAAAATGACAGCTTTCCTTCAAATTTAGGTATGAGACACAGAGCAGCTGCTGGAATAACAGAAAATACCGATTCAATAGCAATTGTTGTATCTGAAGAAAAAGGTAAGATCTCTGTAGCCCACAATGGAAAACTAGAGATTAGCTTATCTGCCAAACAACTAAAAGAATTCTTACAAAAAAAATTACATCAATAACTAGCTTTTCAGTCTGGGATCAAGTGCATCTCTTAGACCTTCACCTATTAAGTTATAAATTGTTATGGTTAAGAAGATAGCAAATCCAGGAAACATTACTAACCACCAGGCTTCAAACTCTTGACGCCCTAAATTTAATAAAGATCCCCAAGTTACTACATCATCTGGAACACCAATTCCTAAAAATGATAAAGAACTTTCTATGAGTATTGCTGATGCAACACCAAAGGCAATAGATACAAACACAGGTGCTAGTGCATTAGGTAAAGCATGTTTAGCAATAGCTCTAAAGTTTGAATATCCAAGAGATTTTGCAGCTTGAACGTACTCTAGTTCTCTTATGCGTAAAAACTCAGCTCGTGTAAATCGTGCAATACCAGTCCATGAAGTAAGACCAATAATTACCATAACTAACCATATACTTCTCACGAAAATAGCAGATATGGTAATAATTAGAATTAGTCTAGGAATTGAGTTTAAAATCTCAATACCTCTAGATACAAAAGTATCAATTGGCACACTAACTTCTTTAGCTAACAAGCCAAATTTAAATACTCTAGATAAAAGACGCATTCCTACTATGATAACAGCAATTAAAATTAAAGAAATAAAGAGTTCCCAAATTCCATTTCCTGAACTAAAGGCATTTGATAATGTGTATTTTCTAACACCAAATGCATAAAAGAAAGCTAAGAACACTCCTAACAATGTAAAGTAGTACTTAGAGCGAGGCATTAATAAATTTCTATCACCAAAGAAACCAGCCAATGCCCCCAAAAAGACCCCAATAATACTTGCTATACCCATAGCTAATACTCCTACCAAAAGTGATATTCGAGTACCATGAATTAGTCCTGACGCTAAATCTCTACCAATGTTATCAGTTCCCATGATGTGCCTTAAGCGGTTAGGAATGGCCACAATTTCATTATCACTATTTTTATACCGTTGTTCATCAAATGGCGATACGTATTCTCTGTTATATCTGTCACCCTTGTCAGGAGAATAAGGTATAGGTGCCCACATAACTTTTTCAAAGTCTAACTTCCTCCAATCTGTAATATCAAACTGAAGTACTTCAACAAGACCTGTTTCTGGATTTACTACAGAATCTAACTTAGATGGATTAACTAAAGTGGAAAATGCAGGATAAAAGGTTTCCCCTTTGTATTTACAATACAAAGGTTGATCATTAGCTATTATGGGCGCAAATAATGCTATAAAAACTAATGAAATCAAAATGTACAAGGATATCAAGGCAGGTTTGTTTTTCTTAAATTGCTGCCAAGCATATTTTTTAAATGAAAAATTTCTCTGTTCCATGGTTTTATTTGTAAGAAATTCTAGGGTCTACAACTGCATAAAGTATATCGGCTACTAAGTAACCAATCATGGTTAAAAAACCTATAATCGTAAATACGGCAACTATCATAGGATAGTCTGAATTAAGTATTGAACTATAAATCTCAAATCCCATGCCTGGGATAGTAAAAATGGTTTCAATAATTACCGAACCTCCAATTGCTAAAGGGAAAATATTAGCAAAAACTGTAATTATTGGTAATAAAGAGTTTCTTAATGCGTGTTTCATAACTACTTTACCTTCACCAAGTCCTTTAGCTCGTGCTGTACGGATATAATCTTGTCCAAATACATCTATTACACCAACACGCATAATTCTACTTAAAAATGCAAAAGAACTATAAGTATAGGTTATCAATGGAAGTATGAAATAAGGTGCTCTGTGTGCTGCTTTTTCTAAGAAAGACCAGCTAGGGTCGTATAATGTAGGGTCTTGTATTCCCGAAACAGGAAACCACCTTAATGTGTCTG
Organism: uncultured Flavobacteriales bacterium; assembly: GCA_913048435.1. Lineage (GTDB taxonomy): Bacteria > Bacteroidota > Bacteroidia > Flavobacteriales > UBA7312 > UBA8444. The sequence goes on from CAJWWC010000003.1 coordinate 109,936, forward strand.
GATTGGCAAAGGTGTACAACAACAATACTCCTATAAAAAAACTAGGCATTGAATACAATACAAACACCACAACAGAAGTAATCCTATCAAATTTTGTGTCCTTTTTGTAAGCTGAATAAATTCCTAGTGGAATACTGACTAAATAAGCAAATAGAACCGATAACAGAGAAAAGGAAAAGGAAATCCATACCTTACTCCATATTTTAGTATTGATAGGCTGACTATCGATATAAGAAAAACCAAAGTCTCCCCTTACAACTCCTTTACGTTGTTCACCATCACCAAACAACCAAAAATGATATTGATTTTTAGAACCGTACCATATAATTTTGGGAATGTAGCTTTTCCATGAAGATTGCTTACTTAGCATATCATTGTATAACAACTTGGATTGTTCAAAATTCTTTTTTACGGGCAATAAAAAGACATAATTACTATAAAGTGTATCTAAAGAATTAAATTTTGATGCTATCACATTAGGGTTGGCAGTTTCTAACATTGAATTGATTTCAAAATTAGATTCAGTAATAACATCATTGATTTCATTTTTAGAATATTTTGGTCTCCCCTCAGCATCTCTATTCATCTCGAAGATGTCGTCTAGATTAAAATTACTATGGCTAAGCTGGGTCACATTAAGCTGATGAAAATAACTAGAAACATCTTCCCAATTGCCATAATAATGAGATAACTCTGCTAGACATGCTGAATGGTCTTTATCTGCAACTCTGTAGAGTGTATCACAATCACTTATTGAGCCAAAACTGAAGTAAAAAACTGGTAAATCAAGACCCAATTTTTTTCGTAATTCTTGCTTAGTTTTTTTAGACGCATTGGATTGCTGATTGGCAGCTCCTTCCTTGTCGGCAGAGCTAGATAATTTTTCTACTGGATCGGCTGGTGCACTTATACTAATAATAAATGCCAATAATGAAATGGCTAATAATGTCGGTATAAAAATGAGTATCCTTTTCGCTATATATTTTAACATATTTTTAAATTTTTAGGGAATTGGGACTTTGGTCTTAAAGGTTTCTTTAAGGTTAAAATTATGTAAAACAAAGCCAGGTTTTTCATAGTACATATCGGCATTATCGAAACGCTTATGAATGACTATTTTTCGCTTAGGACTATACATAAATACATATGGTTGGTCTACATATATCTTAGCTTGTAATTGCCATATAGCATTTCTATGTTCTTGAGGATCAATTGCAGAATTAGCAGCGTCAATCAAAGAATCGCTATAGGCATCGCCAAAACCACAAAAATTAGAACCTTTGTTAGCCCAAGAAGAAGTGTGCCAAAGTTGATAAGGATTGGAATAAGAAGCAGAACCACCCCAACCTCCAAGCATCATATCAAAATCATGTTCTTGAGCATTTTTATAAAACAAGGTAAAATCCATTGGGTTTGGCTTGACTTCAACACCGGCTCTCCACATACTCTCTTTTATCATTAAGGCTGTTTCTTTAGAGGCAGCACCACTCATGTAACTCAATTCAAAACTCAATTGTAGTTTCTCACCATTGACCATTTTGTCTCTGACGTTATTATCGTCTGTATCTATCCAACCTGCTTCGTCCAATAATTTCTTGGCTTTTTCTAAATCCAATTTAATCAACTCTAAAGTATCATTGTAGTTTTTTTTAAGATTAGATAACTGAGCGACTTGCCTAGAACCTTCTCCATGAAGTAATACTTCTACAATTTCATCGACAGGAACTAAATGAGCCATCGCTCTGCGCACTTTTACGTCAGTAAAAAATTCTTTTCTCTTGATACCGTCAGGACGCATGTTCATACCAGCATAATAATATGAATATTGATCTAAAAAGGCAGAATGATAATTCTCATTAAAGTAATCATGCTTTTGAAGTTTAAATAATTTTGAAGTGCCTACTCTGTTAGTTGCATCTAAACCCTGACTTTTTAAAGATAAAAATACTGATGCATCATCAGTAATAATCTTAAAAATGATTTGTTCAGGATAATTTTGATTATATATAAGCGTATCGTTATCACCCCACCAATTGTCTTTTCTACTGGCTATGATGTAAGAACCAGATTCCCATTCACTAATTTGATAGGGTCCTAAACCTACAAGTCTTTGTGGTTGATAGCGATTGTCTCCATGATTGAAAGCATTAAACCAATCTGACCATTCTTTTTTTTCTCTAAAATTTACGCTATGAATATTTTCAAATGTTAAATCATCCAATATACCCTCTGGGTCCCAATGCGCTTTCTGTTGAATGTAGACCTCTGAGAATATATTAGGGTTTGTAACATTTTTTCCAAAAGCTACCATAGTAAATTTCTTTGGCTCGTTGGGATAAAGTATTATATCCTTTATTACAGAAGAATAATTACCTCTAACATTGGCATTATCAGTAAGTGGACATAGTTGTAATTTAGTCGTAAACTCAATGTCTTTTGCAGTCAATTCACTTCCATCGTCCCATCTAACGTCATCTCTCAACTCAAAGTGATACAAAAGCCCATCATTAGAAATTTCTGGTAAGGATTTAGCTATAGATGGAATGTATTCTAAAGAACTAACATCTAACTTTACTAAAGTTTTTTGTGTATGCTCAAAAATGAAAGAACGCATCACCGAATTATCATTATAAGGGTGCAAACCGTCAGGGTTTGATAAAATATGAGCGATAACAATGTTCTTAGATAAATCTCTGCTATCAACACAGGCAGATAAAGTAATGGCAGCTATTGAAGCAGCAAATATCTTATTAAACATAAACTTAGAATTTGAGTTTATGCAAATATAACATTCCGAATCATTTAAAGGCTTCAATTATCGAATTTATAGACTAAATAAATAAAAAATAAAAAACCTTTGCGAAACAATGTAAATCCTATAAATTTGCGCCTCATCCTGGAGAGGTGGCTGAGTGGCTGAAAGCGGCACCCTGCTAAGGTGTTATACCGGTAACGGTATCGGGGGTTCGAATCCCCCTCTCTCCGCAGTATTGAAATTAATTTGGCTGTCTAGATTATTTGATTAGATTTGCAGCCTTATTTCGGGGTGTAGCGTAGCCCGGTTATCGCGCCTCGTTTGGGACGAGGAGGTCGCAGGTTCGAATCCTGCCACCCCGACACATAATAGCCGGATTTAAAAAAGGATTTGATATTTCAAGTCCTTTTTTTATTTGTCATATTTACCCCTCTTGCTATTGTAAAATTAACTTTTCAGTAAATATTCTATTATTTGTAATAATAATCAGATTAAAGATACCTTTTGGATACATAGACAAATCTAAAAACATAGTGTAATTTCCATTTACATTTAACTTATTGCCTAAAATTTTCTCACCAATAAGATTGGTCAAGTTAATATCAATTATGCCATGGGAAATAAATTCTAATGTAAAGCTATCATAAGAAGGGTTAGGAAATATGTTGAGACTAAATTCTTTTTCTATTATCAAAGAAATGTCTTGACATTGTTTTTCACATTCTTCTAAGCTTAAGTACTCTCCTGTCCCATCATTTAAGACCCCACAAACACCATTATCACATCTCCAACTCTTTATTATTTGACTACAATCAGTTTCACATTCATTTAAATCATCATAAAATCCAGAACCATCCATTGG
>CAJWWC010000004.1 GCA_913048435.1 uncultured Flavobacteriales bacterium
AATACAAGGAGAAATAGGACCACAAGGAATACAAGGAGAAACAGGACCACAAGGAGAAACAGGACCACAAGGAATACAAGGAGAAATAGGACCACAAGGAATACAAGGAGAAACAGGACCACAAGGAGAAACAGGACCGCAAGGAATACAAGGAGAAACAGGACCGCAAGGAATACAAGGAGAAATAGGACCACAAGGAATACAAGGAGAAACAGGACCACAAGGAATACAAGGAGTCGGTGGTGTTACTGAAGTAGGAAATGGTTTAATAATTACAGGAGATGGATCAGAATCAGAACCTTATCAAATATCTCTATTAACTAACAATAATGAATTAAGCAATACCATTGATTCACTGATTCAGGTTATTACGAATCTTGAGTCATCATTAGAAAATTTGTCCTCATTATTAGTATATGGTTGTACTGATCCTAATGCTATTAACTTTGATCCAAATGCAAATGTCAATGTTGGTTGTATTCAACCAATTTATGGTTGTACGGACAGCTTAGCTCTAAACTATGATGAGTTGGCTAATTATGACAGTGGTTGTGAATATGCTTGTATTTCAAATGTAGTACCTTCTACATATAATTTTGAGTTTGATGGAGTATCAACAGTTTCTTACAGTGGACAAGCTGCTAGATTAGCAACAGCAAAAGATTTATATGACGCGATGAATGCGGATTTGACTGTTACAAGAGCAGATTTAGATGCTTTAGTTGACGACGATAATTCTAAACTATATACTAAGACTGCAGAAAATGACATTAACAGAGAGGTTATCATTGGTCACTTAAATGGAATTTTAGATGATTATGCTGCAAACTCAGCTGCATTTGAAGCAGGTACAGTTGCTTCGGCTGGCGTTGCTGGTATTAACGCAAGTGGGTATGAGTTAAATGCTAACGGATGGGAAGCTGATCAGCTTTATGCTAAAATGCTAATTGGAGCTCTTTGTTTAGAGCAAGTTAACTATGATTACTTAACAAAAATGTATGTTGATAATGAAGACAGAAATTACTCTGAAGGTAATGTATATACAAAAAGAGAACACTATTTCGACGAAGCATATGGATACGTTTATGGCTTAGATGATGATGACGCTACAGCTGAAATAAATAATGGATTACTATTAGGAAAGTATCTTAATAAGCATACTGGACCTGGCGAAGGATCTGGAAACGACTGGAGGGGTGACGCATACAATGCATTTAAAGCGGGTAGACAAGCTATTGTTGATAATTGTGAAGATGAACTAAATAATCAAATTACAATAATTAATACTACATTATCATATGTAGTAGCTTGGCATGCTGAAGATTACTTAAGAGATGCCGCAGAAGATTTAACTAATGATCCTGAAAAATATTTCCACGCAGTTTCTGAGGCCTGGGGTTTTGTATATAGCCTACAGTTTACAAAGATGACTGATGGCGAACCAATATTTAATCACTCTGAAGTAATGACAATGATTACAACTTTAGAAGATGGAGATGGTACAGGAAATGGAGCATATGGTCTAAATGAAACTACTTTAATAGATATGGCTGATAATATTGCTCAGACTGTAAACTATGATATGCTGTCCCAGTGGCTGGAAAGTATCCAGTAACAGAGCGTTTGTATTAAATTTATTTTAAAAAACGGAAGAGAATCTTTCGATAATCTTCCGTTATGTACCCAGGGCGGGACTTGAACCCGCACGGACATTACTGTCCATTGGATTTTAAGTCCAACGTGTCTACCAATTCCACCACCTGGGCGTTGTAGTTTAAACAATAAAAACCTCTTAACAAAATTAAGAGGATTTTGAGCGAGTGATGGGATTTGAACCCACGACCCTCACCTTGGCAAGGTGATGCTCTACCCCTGAGCTACACTCGCAATTGGAGGGTAAATTTAATATATTTTATAGATTACACAAACCCTCTTTTGTTTTTTATTTACCGGTCATTTTTTTTATCTCATTCAATTTCATCAATGCCTCAACAGGTGTTAATGAATTGATATCTAAATCTTGAATTTCGTCTCTGATACACTCCAAAGTAGGATCATCTAATTGGAAGAAACTCAATTGCATTTCATCATCTTTGACCATTAAGTCTTTTGCCTTATTTTCTTGTGAAGAATGTGCTTTTTCTAAACGTTTCATTATGATGTTGGCTCTATCAACTACTAAATTAGGCATTCCTGCCATTTTTGCCACGTGAATTCCAAAACTATGTTCACTACCACCTTGAATTAGTTTCCTCAAAAATATTATCTTATTGTTTATCTCTTTAACTGATACATTAAAGTTTTTAATCCTTTTAAAAGAATTAGTCATTTCATTTAATTCATGATAATGTGTAGCAAATAATGTTTTGGCTTGTGTGATATGTTGATGTAAAAACTCAGCTATGGCCCAAGCTATGGAAATACCATCATAAGTACTTGTTCCTCTTCCAATTTCGTCGAGTAGTATTAAACTTCTATCAGAAACATTATTTAGTATACTTGCTGTTTCATTCATTTCTACCATAAAAGTAGATTCTCCCTGAGAAATGTTATCAGAAGCTCCTACTCTAGTAAAAATTTTGTCTACTAAACCAATTGTAGCACTTTCGGCTGGAACAAAGCACCCTATTTGAGCAAGTAAAACTATTAATGCTGTTTGTCTTAAAATAGCTGACTTACCTGACATATTAGGACCGGTAATCATAATAATCTGCTGTTGATCTCTATCCAAATATATATCATTGGCAATATATTCTTCTCCAACAGCTATTTGCTGTTCAATAACAGGATGCCTTCCATTTTTTATACTTAAATCATAATCTAATGAAATTTGAGGCTTTGAGTAACGATACCTTTTAGAAAGTTTTGCAAAAGAATTTAATACATCTAATTGGGCTACACGCTTAGCATTAATTTGTACATCATTAATAAAATCTAATAAACTTTGTACTAAATTATTGAATAATTGAGTTTCAAGAGTTAATATTTTTTCTTCAGCTCCTAAAATTTTCACTTCTAATTCTTTTAACTCCTGAGTTATATAGCGTTCCGCGTTCACTAATGTTTGCTTTCTAATCCACTCCTCAGGCACTTTATCTTTATGTGTATTACGTACTTCTAAATAATAACCAAAGACATTATTAAAAGCTATCTTCAGTGAAGGGATAGCAGTACGTTCCGTTTCCCTCTCTAGTATTTTCTGAAGTAGGAAATGACTGTCCTTAGAAATAGACCTTAAGTCATCAAGCTCCTTGTTTACTCCTTTAGCAATAACTGAACCTTTATTGATAGCTACAGGTGCATTATCATCAATTTCATTATCAATTCGATTTCTTATAAACTCACACAAATTAATTTGGTCAGCGATTTGAATAAGTGCCTTATTATTAGAATTTTCTAAAAATACTTTAATTGGTTCAATGGATATTAAAGCACGTTTTAGCTGAACAACTTCTCTGGGATTAATTCGAGAAGTAGCTACCTTAGAAATGAGACGTTCTAAATCCCCTATCTCTTTGATGTGATTAATAACATGTTCCTTTTCAGTGCTTTCTATCATTAACATTTCGACAGCAGATAAACGGTCTTCAATGAGTTGTTTTTCTTTTAGTGGAAAAGCTACCCATCTTTTTAACAATCTTGAACCCATTGGTGTTACAGTATAGTCTAAAATATCTACTAAAGTGGTCGCCCCTTCATTAGAAGAATGAAATAATTCTAAATTTCTAATTGTAAAGCGATCCATCCAAACATACTTTGATTCTTCTATACGTTGAAGGTTCGAGATATGCTTAACATGAAAGTGTTGAGTTTCATGTAAATAGTGTAAAGCTGCCCCCGCCGCTATAGTACCTTCTTTAAATATTTCAACTCCAAAACCTTTGAGTGTAAGTGTACCAAAATGATTTAAAAGCTTTTCTTGGGTAAATTCAAATGAAAAAACCCAATCTTCAAGAGTACTTATGTAAAATTTATCACCAAATAAATCTAAAAATTTTTTGTGATGTAGTTTTTGAAAAATAATTTCTGAAGGATTAAAACTTTGCAATAACTTTCCAATGTATTCATCTTGCCCTTGAGCAACTAAAAATTCACCTGTAGAAATTTCTAGTAAAGAAAGCCCAATATCTTTTGTACCAAAATGAATAGACGCTAAAAAATTATTAACCTTGTGGTCTAGTACTTTATCGTTGTAGGAAACGCCCGGAGTTACTAATTCGGTTACACCACGTTTTACAATTTTTTTAGTCGCTTTAGGATCTTCTATTTGATCACATATGGCAACCCGCTGACCCGCTCTAACTAACTTCGGCAAATAGGTGTCCAACGCATGGTGTGGAAAACCAGCCAAAGCATCGTTAGAAGAACCATTTGATCGTTTAGTAAGTGTAATGCCTAAAATCTTAGATGACAGCACAGCATCATTACCGAAAGTTTCATAAAAATCACCAACTCTAAACAATAACATAGCATTAGGGTATTTAGCCTTAATACTATTGTATTGCTTCATAAGGGGTGTCACTTTTGATAGTGTTGTATTTTTTTTAGCAGCCAAGAGTCTATTTTATATAGTTTTGTACTTTTATTAGAAAAGATGCGTAAGTTAAAAAATAAGGAGCTAAAAAGACTCAATTTAAAAGAATTTAAAAACAAAAAAAAATTACCTGTAGTAATTGTGTTAGATAATATACGAAGCTCACATAATGTAGGTTCTGTTTTTAGAACTTCTGATGCTTTTTTGATTAAAAAAATTATGCTTTGTGGAATATGTCCAGTACCTCCTAAAAACGAAATTCGTAAAACAGCTCTAGGTGCAACAGAATCTGTTGAATGGGAATACTTTAGTAAAAGTACTGATTGCATAAATATACTTGCTAAAAAAGGCTATAAAATAATTAGTATAGAACAAGCAGATAACGCCACATACCTTAACAATTTTTCAACAGAAAAATCTCAAAAAATGGCTTTAGTTTTTGGTAACGAAGTAAATGGTATAATGGAAGAAATTATTCAACAAAGTGACGAAGTTATAGAAATACCCCAATACGGAACTAAACACTCATTAAATTTATCAGTAAGTGTTGGCATAGTGCTATGGGATTTATTTCTAAAAATAAGTTAATTATTATGTTTTGAAATAATCTATTACGATTAATATAATGCCAAAAATTAAATAGTCTGATTTTTTTTAATTAATGATTTACAATGCAATGCTAGAACAATTTAAATTTTATTGTGCTGACATTGTTAACAATTTGATATTCAAAATCATAATATACAGATATATAATTAGTCTAAAAACATATATTTGCAATTAAACAATTTAATATTTAATAATATTTCAAAATGAAAAATATGTACTTTTTGAGATTACCTCTTTTATTTTCGATCGTACTGTTAATCAGTTCTTGCGGACTTGATTTAATGGTTTCAAAATTTAATACGCTCAACTTCACTGTTACTCCTACCCAAGTGGAGGTTCATGGAGGAAATATAGAAGTTGAACTTGAAGTTAAAATTCCTGAAAAATATTTTCAAAAAACTGCTGAAGCAGATTTCAGAGTAATGCTCGCTCCATCCGATGATAGTGAATCCAAGGTATTTTTTAATCCTGTAAAACTTCAAGGAGAAAAAATTTCTAGCAATGGCAAAACCATTGGTTATATTTCTGGAGGAAAATTTAAGTATAAAAGTAGTGTAAAGTATAGTAAGGAAATGGCTGATTATGACTTATTCGCTACTGCTGTTGCAACAATGAATGACAATACTAAGAGCCTTGGTGCTGTTAAAGTTGCAGATGGTGTAATGGCAACAGCTACAAGAGTTAGAAACAGCGAAGAACCTGCCATTTCAAATCATAATTACGAAAAAGTTACTGTACTAGAACAAACTGCAGTAATTTACTTTACAGTAAATCAATCTAATATTAGATATTCACAAAAAAGTTCAGATGAAATTAAAAGACTTAAAGATTTTGCTAAACTTGGATATGAAACTAAAAACATAGAAATATCTTCTTATGCCTCGCCTGAGGGAACACTTGATGTAAATGATAAAGTATCTGATAACAGAAATGAATCTAGCTTAAAATTCGCAAAACAGTTAATGAAAGAGCTAAATGTTAAAGGATCAAATAATAATGAATTATACATCAAAAGCTCAAAAGGTGAAGATTGGGAAGGATTCAATAAATTGGTAAATTCATCCAATATGAAAGATAAAAGAAAAGTTCTAAATATTGTTAGAAACCAAAAAGATCCTCAAAAAAGAGAAGAATCAATTCGGGACATGGCTGAAATATACGATGCCATTGAAGATGATGTACTTCCTAAATTGAGAAAAGCAACTATTACACTTAGAGTTTATCAACCTAAAAAAAGCGATGGAGAGATAGCATATCTTAGTACATCTGACCCATCTAAATTAGATATTAAAGAAATGTTGTATGCGGCCTCTTTAGGTAAAATTTCTATTGAAGAAGTGTATAATAAAGAATATGGAGAATATTACTTAGATACTTCTTTTGTAAAAGACGTTAGTACATCCAAAATGATTTATGAAAAAATAATTGAATTATTCCCTGATGATTACAGATCGTATAACAATCTAGCCGCTATTTACATTAATGAAAAAAACATAAACAAGGCAACTGATATGTTGGGTAAAGCTTCAAAATACAATGCAAATGCTGTTGAAGTAAATGAAAACAAAGGTATCATCGCAGCATTAGAAGAAGATTATGAGAGGGCAACAACGCTATATAATTCAACAAATGCTTCAGATATTAACAAAGGTATTCTTGCTATTAAAACTGGAAATTACGACAAAGCGACAAAATTACTGAAAGGTAATGGTTATAATTCAACTTTAGCCAAATTGATGAATGGAATGCCTGTTACGACAACAGATAACTCTGCAGAAGGTAATTATCTGAATGCTATAATAAACGCTCGACTTGGCGATATTGATAAGTGCGTAGAATATTTATCGAAATCTATCGACATGAATCCCCAATACAAAAACGAAGCCAGTAAAGATTTTGAGTTCAAAAGTCTTAATGACAACACCGTATTTCAATCTTTAATTAGAAATTAAATTTCAATATAAAACTTTTGATATTTTTTACAATAAAGAAATTCGATTAATTCCTTTTTCGTAAGACTTATTTGTCAAGTCTACTAATTGATTTAAAACATTGGCATTATTTACAAAATCGACTTCACTAACATCTACTACTAAAACTGGAAATTCATTATATTTTTTGAAGAAATCGAAATACTTATTTTGTATATCAAAGAGGTAATTATCTGAGATATTTTGTTCATAACTTCGTCCTCTTTTTCTAATATTTTTTTGAAGTCGTTTAACACTGGAATGTAGATATATAATTAAATCAGGCTTTGGTAAATTTTTTAATGCTATTTCAGATAGTCTATTAAATAATAATAGCTCGTCATCACTAAGATTGTTTTCTGCGAATAACTTAGATTTTACGAAGAAATAATCGGAAACAATTCCTTTGGAAAATAAATCCTGATCACGCAAATCACCCATTTGCCTGTAACGTTCTGCCATAAAAAAAAGCTCTAGAGAGAAAGCATACCGATCGGGTTTATTGTAAAACTTAGGTAGAAAAGGGTTGTCAGCAAACTCTTCTAATACAACACGATAACCAAGTTCTTCAGCCAACATCTTTGAAAAGGTAGTTTTACCAACACCTATATTTCCCTCAATTGTTATAAATTGATAATTCATAATTTTATCACATCGGAATTGTCTTTGCAAGAATACAACAATTGACGAATTGTTCTATCAAATTTTGGATGAATTATATCGGGAGCAATTTCTTCCAAAGGTAATAAAGCAAATCTTCTGTTATGCAAATGTTGATGAGGTATTATTAGATCTCTAAAATTAATTGTTTCAGTATTAAATAGAAGAATATCAATATCAATAGTCCTTGCTTGATAATCATCAGAACTGATTCTTTCCCTGCCTAGTTTTTGCTCAATTTCAAGACAATTTTTCAATATTTCATTCGGCTGCAAGACGGTATTTAACTTTACAGCTTGATTGATGAAATTATTTTCATGTTGAAAACCCCAAGGAGGTGATACATAAAAAGACGATTTGCATTTGATAACACCAAGTCTCAATTTTAATAACTTTATTGCTCGATGAAACAACTCTTTTGAATCTCCCATGTTACTTCCTAAAAGTAAATACACTGTATTCATAAAAACGAAAATATATAAAGACTCAAAATTAAACTAACTAATCCTAAAAAAATGTAATTTTGTTAAATACAAACACAAAACACATGCTCAAATTCCTTAAAAGCGTATTAAAATCTGTTTTAGTTACACTAATCTCTTTTTTTATCATTGTTTTAATTTTCATAGGTATTGGTGTCTCTTCAAGTATTGAAGAAGTTGAGAAAATCAAAGAAAACAGCCTATTAGAGATAAGTCTTTCTGAAAAAATAATTGATAGAACATCAGAATTTAATTTTGATTTTGGCTCTTTGAATAATGAATCGTCTTCCGTGGGCTTAGACGACATCTTAAAGTCCATTGATAAAGCTAAATATGATGACAATATTAAAGGGATTTACCTGAATACAGATATTGTCAACGCCAGTATGGCAACATTAGAAGAAATTCGTGACAAGTTACAAGAGTTTAAAGACTCTACAGATAAATTTATTCTATCATACAGCGAAATATATTCTCAAAAAGCAATTTATATTTCTTCTGTGTCTGATAAAATTTACATTCATCCAGAAGGCTTTTTAGAATTCAAAGGAATTAGCTACGAGGGTATGTTTTTCAAAAAAGCCTTAGAGAAATTGGAAGTAGAGCCACAAATTATACGACACGGAAAATTCAAAAGTGCAGTCGAGCCATTTATGCTTGACAAGATGAGCGATTCTAATAGAGAGCAAGTTCAACGCTTTATCAGTTCAATTTGGGAAGATGTAAAATTAGGGGTTTCCGATGGTAGAAATCTGTCTGATGAAGAATTGAATAATATAGCAGAAAATTTCTTGGTACAGTCAGCAAAAGATGCTGTTGACTACAAATTAGCTGATGCCATACAATATCAGGATCAAGTTGATGATTCATTGAGAAAAAAATTAAATCTTGAAAGTGATACAAAAATTGAAAAAATATCACTCAAAGAATACGCTAATGTACCACTTAGTAAAAAGAAAAAGTTCTCAAAAGATAAGATAGCTGTTATTTTTGCACAAGGTACTATCAATAGTGGTGAAGGAGACAATGAAAATATTGGCTCAGAAACAACCTCAAAAGCTATTCGTAAAGCTAGAAAAGACAAAAAAATTAAAGCCATTGTACTAAGAGTAAATTCCCCTGGTGGTAGTGCCTTGGCGTCTGAAACTATTCTCAGAGAAATGGAGTTAGCTAAAGAGGTAAAGCCTGTTGTTGTATCTATGGGAGATGTTGCAGCTTCTGGCGGCTACTACATAGCATGTAAGGCCGATACCATAGTTGCCAACCGTACAACTATTACTGGCTCTATCGGCGTATTTGGTGTCTTGATGAATCTTGAAAAAATGATGAAAAATAAGTTAGGCATTACTACAGACAGAGTAAAAACCAATCAGTTTGCTGACTTAGCCTCACCAACACGTGCGTTAAATGAATCCGAACGAGCTATCATACAAAATCAGGTAGAGATGATTTATGATAAATTTATTACACACGTTTCAGAGGGAAGGAATATGACTAAGAAAGAAGTTGACTCTATTGGTCAAGGAAGGGTATGGACAGGCAAAGATGCTATTGATTTAGGTTTAGTAGATGTTTTAGGAGGTATGGAAGATGCTATTACTATTGCTGCTGATATGGCCAAGCTAGAATCATACAGAATCACTAAATTACCAATCGAAAAAAATCCTTTTAAAAAAATCATTGAAGATTTAGGTGGTCAAGTAAGAAGTAGCGTTATCAAAAATGAACTTGGTGAAAGCTATTTATACTATCAAAAGTTCAACGAATTGATGAATATGGATAAAATACAAATGCGTATGCCTCATCAATTTGAAATTTACTAATCAAACATTCTTATTTGAAATCTCAGGCACAATCACTTTTCCTTATACTTAGCGGTCTTTTTATTGCCGCTCTAGTATGCTGTAATCTGATTTTTCAAAAATTTTTTACGTGGTCTCCATTTGGCATTTATACCTTTGAGATATCTGCAGGTATCATTCCCTACCCCATCACCTTTTTAGTGACGGATATAATTTCTGAAATATATGGTAGAAAGAAAGCCAACTCTGTAGTTTTATCAGGCTTATTTGCTAGTATTTTTGTTCTTGGTATAGTCATGGTTGCAAATAGCGTACAAGCGACAGAATGGTCGCCAGTAAATGATACAACTTTTTCCAATGTTTTTGGACTAACTGGCATAGCAGTTGGCGCATCAATGTTAGCTTATCTTCTGGCTCAATTCATAGACATTAGAGTATTTCATTTTTGGAAAAAACTAACGAATGGCAAACACCTATGGCTAAGAAATAATGCATCAACCTTTAGTTCTCAACTGGTTGATACTGCGACAGTATTAGTACTATTGTGTTTGGCTGGTGGTATTGCTTGGGATAAATTTTGGGTCTTATTATTGAATGGATTTCTGTTTAAAGTAATAATGGCATTAATTGACACTCCTATTCTCTACCTTGTAATAAATTTGATAAGAAAGAGATTTAGGCTCCAAGTTGGTGAAGAAATTGAGATTTAATACTCGATACTTACCACATAACCTTGATGTTTTCTAATATTTAATACATTCAAATAATCAAACATCAAATATTGACCTTTTATCCCTGTCAAAGTACCTTCTACTACGCTTAGCTTATCAAAGCTCATACTCTTTACTTTTTTAGGATATTCAAGAACAGGATAATTCAAATCTAGTAATTGAGAATCATTCACCACATATTGTTTTAACTCTGAAGGTAAAAAACTTTTCATTTCTTCTTTAAGTGCGATTAAGTCAACACTTGTATTGATTTCATTTTTCAACATTTTTTGCCAATGCGTTTTGTCGGCGATAAAATCCTTTAATGTTACCTCAATAACACCTGCTAAATAACGATTTGGTGTTTCTGCCAATATTATAGTCTGCACAGCACCTTGGTCAATCCAACGTGTTGGGATTTGAGGCTTTCTAGTGATACCCACTTTAGCATTAGCAGTTAAGGCAAGGTATACGATTTGTGGAGTTAAATGGTATTTCTTTTCCCATTCCATATCCCTACCTATTCCCAAATGTGCTTGACACCTTTCTGGGTGTATGATACATTCTGATGCTAATGGAGAGGACTGAAAACATGGATAGCACAGGCCTTGATTAAATGATTTGTAAGTCTTAGAACCACAATTGGTGCAAAAAATTTGATTTTCAAAATTAAATCTAACGGGCTTATTTATCAGTGAATTCATTTCAACACTTTTACTACCTATGGGTAAGTAATACTTGATAGGTTGTGAAATTTCCGATTTCATTTTTAACAAAGAACCTGTTATTTTCATTTCAAAATAGTATTTTTAAATTCGAATTTTCCCTGAGTACAAGATATGATATTTTCTATAAAGAATACTCTAATGTCGTGGGTAATGCGAAAACGCATTCATCAAATAGAACTCTTTGTAAAATACCCTCATGATGTACAAAAAGATTGGTTAGAAAGTCTAGTTAGTACAGCACAATTCACCGAATTTGGAAAAAAATATCACTTTGATGAAATAAGTTCCTACTCTACTTTTAGAGAAAGAGTCCCTTTGTCAAATTACAAGGATTTATCACCATTTATTGAAAGATTAAGAAAAGGAGAAGAAAACATATTATGGCCAACCGAAAGTAAATGGTTTGCGAAATCTTCAGGTACAAGTGGTCAGAGAAGTAAATATATTCCAGTTACTAAGGAATCCCTCAAAGATTGTCATTTTAAAGGAGGGAAAGATATGCTATCGCTTTACTGCTATAATTATCCTGAAACTCAAGTCTTCAACGGTAAAAGTGTTATAATGGGAGGCAGCCACGAACCCTCTCTTAGCACTAATAAAAAGGATGGCGATTTGTCAGCTATTATAGTTGATAATCTTCCTTTTTGGGTAAATATTCACCAAACCCCCAATAAGGATATTCGTTTAATGAATGACTTTGAGAAGAAGATACAACAAATGGCAATTATTACTGCCGAAGAAGATGTCAGAACAATTTCAGGTGTACCCTCATGGATGCTTGTATTATTCCAAAAAATTCTAGAAGTCAAAAGAGTAGAAAACATCAGTCAAGTTTGGCCAAACCTTGAGCTTTATATGCATGGAGGAGTGAATTTTACGCCCTATAAAAATCAATTTGAAAAGTTGATAACTAATGGTGTCAATTATTTAGAAACCTACAATGCATCTGAAGGATTTTTCGGTATACAAGACCAAAAGAATAGCGAGGAAATGTTGCTCATGCTAGACTATGGAATTTTTTATGAATTTATTCCTAAAGAAGAAATTGATAAACAAGAGGCCATACCACTTTGGCAAGTAGAAATAGGAAAAACTTATGCTATGGTTATTTCCACTAATGCGGGACTATGGCGATATATTATTGGCGATACTGTTGTTTTCACTTGTGTAAGCCCATACAGAATAAAAATAAATGGTAGAATTGGACAATTCATAAATGCTTTTGGAGAAGAACTTGTGATATCTGATGCTGAGACAGCAATACAAATTGCTTGTAAGAAAACTCATGCTAATGTTAATGAATATACGGCTGGACCTAAATATATGACAGATTCGAATCTAGCAGTTCACGAATGGATTTTTGAATTCAACAACAGACCAAATGACATTAATGATTTTATAAAAATACTAGATGAAAATCTGAAGAAACTAAATTCTGACTACGCAGCAAAAAGAAATAAAAATTTAGCTTTACAAAAACCTATCCTTCATGTAGTGCCATCAGGATTTTTCTATAAATGGATGAAATCTCAAGATAAGTTAGGTCGTCAATTTAAGGTTCCAAGACTATCTAATAATAGAAATCATTTGGAATCCATTTTTAAATTATTAAAAAAATTATGATTTATTATAATTTAATTTAATTTAGTGCCAAAATAAACATATCATGCATATAGCAATAGCGGGAAATATAGGATCTGGAAAAACTACACTAACTACATTGTTATCAAAAAACTATGGCTGGGAACCTCAATTTGAAGATGTTGATGACAATCCATATCTAAATGACTTCTACAAAGACATGCAACGTTGGTCATTTAACCTACAAATTTATTTTTTAAACAGTAGATTCAGTCAGGTACAAAAAATACACAAAGAAGGTAAGGATGTTATACAAGACAGAACAATGTACGAAGATGCACATATTTTTGCCCCTAACTTACATGCAATGGGATTAATGAGTTCAAGAGATTTTGAAAACTACCAAAATCTTTTTAAACTCATGAATATATTTATTCCTGCTCCTGATCTTTTAATTTATCTGCGTTCATCTGTTGCTAATCTAGTTGAACAAATTCAAAAAAGAGGAAGAGATTATGAAAATTCAATTCGTATTGATTATTTGTCAAGATTAAATGAGCGTTATGAAGCTTGGATATCTTCTTACGATCATGGAAAACTATTAATAATTGATGTTGATAACCTTGATTATCAAAATAACAAAAAAGATTTAGAAGCTATAATTGATAAAATTGATAACAAAATTAAAGATCTGAAATAAATCAAAAAAAACCCAGAAAAATCTGGGTTTATAACTTTTTATTACTATTCAAAAAATATTATTTAATTTCTATAATCCCCATTATATTTTCTCCATCTAAATAAAATCTGAAAACAACAGGAACTGTTTCATTTTCATCTATTAAGTCACCTTTCGCAAAAAATTCTTTAGATGTTTTCTTGAGCTGAATATTATTTGAATAGAAATTTAACTCGTTAGATGAAACAAAACCAGCCTCATTTGATACTTGATTTTTGAAAAGATTTGTATGCATAGACAATGAAATAGATTTAATTTCATCGTTTTCAACCAAATACTTGGCTTTAGATTGAAATTCGGTTTTGTTTTGATTATTAACAAGAGTTATTTTGCCCTCTGCATAGTTAGCACCATCTAAATCAAATGTAATTTTATCATTTGTATTTTTCATGTAATTATTATCTAAATTCATGGAAATAGAAGGTGCTATTACAAGAGCAACAACTGACATTAGTTTCAATAATATGTTCAATGAAGGGCCTGAAGTATCTTTAAAAGGATCACCGACTGTATCACCTACAACGGCAGCTTTGTGCGCCTCAGTTCCTTTCTTACCTTGTTCTTCTATCATTTTCTTTGCGTTATCCCAAGCACCACCAGCGTTAGACTGAAAGATTGCCATAAGTACACCACATGTAGTAACACCTGCTAAAAGACCTCCTAACATTTCTGCACCACCAATAAATCCAATTAGAACAGGTACTATAATTGCTAGCAGTCCTGGAAGAACCATTTCTTTAATAGAGGCTTGAGTAGAAATTTCTACACATTTATCGTACTCAGCAACACCATCAGCAGCGTCAAATATTTTTCTATCTGCAGCAGTAGCTTTTGACATGTCTGAATTGTTTTTACGCATAACCTCTAAAGCAGCTTTTAAAGCAGGAATATCTCTAAATTGTCTTCTTACTTCTTCAATCATGGCCATAGCGGCACGACCTACTGCATTCATAGACAATGCAGAGAATACAAATGGTAACATACCACCTATTAGTAAACCAGCCATTATATCTGGTCTAGAAACATCAATAGCAGTTACGTTAGCAGTCTTCATAAAAGCTGCAAATAAAGCTAAGGCAGTTAGTGCAGCGGAAGCTATAGCAAAACCTTTACCAATTGCAGCAGTAGTATTTCCTACAGCATCTAATTTATCTGTTTTTTCTCTTACTTTAGGCTCTAACTCTGCCATCTCAGCAATACCACCTGCATTGTCAGAAATAGGGCCGTAAGCATCCACAGCTAATTGAATACCTGTATTTGCTAGCATACCAACTGCAGCTATAGCAATACCATATAGACCAGCGAATTTGTGGGATATAATTATAGCAGCAGATATTAAGATTATTGGAATAGCAGTTGACATCATGCCAACACCTAATCCAGAAATAATATTGGTTGCAGAACCCGTTTCTGATTGATCGACAATAGATTTGACAGGTTTAGTTCCAGTTCCCGTATAGTATTCAGTTACTTTTCCGACTGCTAAACCAGCAACAAGACCAGCAATAGTAGCCCAAAACACTCCATTAGAAGTGTAATGCATACCACTTTCAACCCAAGATTCTGGAAGCATTGCTTGGATAATAAACCAAGATGCTATTAACATTAAAGCTGCAGAACCAAACTCTCCAATATTTAGAGCACTTTGAGGTGAACCACCATCTTTAACTTTGACAAAAAATGTACCAACAATTGACATAATGATACCAATGGCAGCTAAAGCTAATGGAAGATAAACAGCACCTAAACCATCAAACTGCGATTGAAATTCTGGTAATGTTGCGTAAACAGCACCCAACACCATAGTACCAATTATAGAACCTACGTAAGATTCAAAAAGGTCAGCACCCATACCTGCAACATCACCTACATTATCTCCCACGTTATCTGCAATAGTTGCAGGATTTAAAGGGTGATCCTCAGGGATACCAGCTTCAACCTTACCTACAAGGTCGGCACCAACATCGGCAGCTTTGGTGTAAATACCACCACCTACACGAGCAAATAGTGCAATAGAAGATGCTCCAAGAGAAAAACCTGAAAGTACGTTTAATACCTCACCTATTTCCCAACCTTGACCACTGTATAAAATGAATAGTGAGCTAAGTCCTAAAACACCAAGACCAACAACACCTAATCCCATAACTGCACCACCTGCGAAAGCTACCTCCAATGCAGCTCCAAGTGATTTTCTAGCAGCATTGGTTGTTCTTACGTTGGCTTTTGTCGCCACACGCATACCAATAAATCCAGCTAACGCAGAACAAATTGCACCGACAATAAATGAAACTGCAACCATTCCGTTTGAGCCTTCTTCACTACTTCCTTTGAAGTAAAGTAAAACAGCTACTGCCAATACAAAAATTGATAAGATTTTGTATTCAGCTTTCAAGAATGACATTGCACCATCAGCGATATTTTTTGCAATTCTTGACATCTTTTCAGTACCTTCTTCTTGCTTAGAAACCCAAGCATTTTTCCAGAATACGAAGCCTAAAGCTAAAACACCGAAAAGAGGTAAAAAGTCTACAATCATTTTCATAATTTGAAATTTTAGTTAATTTGATTAATTGTTAATTTGATTAATTATTTTGAATAAGTTACTTCTTTGACAGCTTCTATCAGCTTATCTTTGTTAGGTAAAAACGCCTCTACTAATGTAGGAGCATAAGCCATTGGAGTATCTAAACAAGTCACTCGTTTTATTGGAGCATCTAGAAAATCAAAAGCATCTTTTTGTATTTTGAAAGCAATTTCCGTTGCTATCGAACCTAAAGGCCAAGACTCTTCTAAAACGACTAATCTATTAGTCTTTTTAACAGATTCTATAATACTGTTGTAATCTATAGGTCGAACCGTTCTTAAATCAATTACTTCTGCTTCAATTCCATGTTCAGCCAATTCATCAGCAGCTTTATAGGCCTCTTTGATTATTTTACCAAAGGATACAATAGTCACATCATTACCTTTTCGTTTTACTTCTGCAACACCCATTGGGATAAGGTATTCACCCTCAGGCACTTGACCTTTATCGCCGTACATTTGTTCTGACTCCATGAAAATTACAGGATCGTTATCTCGGATAGCAGATTTTAACAATCCCTTTGCATCATAGGGATTGGAAGGAACAACAACTTTTAAACCTGGGCAATTTGCATACCAACTTTCAAATGCTTGAGAGTGAGTAGCTCCCAATTGACCGGCCGAGGCAGTAGGCCCTCTGAATACAATCGGTACAGGAAATTGACCCCCTGACATTTGTCGCATTTTGGCAGCGTTACTAATAATTTGATCGATAGCAACAAGAGAGAAGTTAAAAGTCATAAATTCTATTATTGGCCTCAAACCGTTCATAGCAGAACCAACACCTACACCTGCAAATCCTAACTCAGAAATCGGGGTATCAATTACACGCTTTTCTCCAAATTCATCTAACATTCCCTTAGATGCTTTGTATGCACCATTATACTCTGCAACTTCTTCTCCCATCAGGTAAATGCTAGAATCTCTACGCATTTCTTCACTCATAGCTTCACAAACAGCCTCTCTAAATTGGATTTCTCTCATATAATAATCGTAAATTACAGGTTTGCAAAAATAACATTTTTTACAAATTAGCAAAGAAGTTATTAACTATTAAAATCTTGTTAATTAATGTTAAATTCTTGCAAAATAATGCTTCAAAATCCTTAGATTTGTTAAACATAACTAACAACAAAAATAACTATGAATATATTAGTATGTATTAGCAACGTTCCAGACACTACATCCAAGATTGAATTTACTAGTGACTCCAAGGTATTTAATACTGAAGGAGTACAATTTATCATCAATCCTTACGATGAGTTTGGACTTACAAAAGCAATAAAACTAAGAGAAGAACATGGAGGAAAAGTTACTGTCATTCATTTAGGCGAGCCTTCCAGCGAAACGACCCTAAGAAAAGCATTAGCTATTGGCGCTGATCAAGCAATACGAATAGACTCAGAGTCCAAAGATAGTTTTGGGATAGCTCAAGAATTAGCAAAGGTAATTTCTGAACAAGACTTTGATTTAATAATTACAGGCAGAGAGTCTATAGATTACAACAATGGTGCAGTACCTGGAATGTTAGCAGCAATTCTCGATTTGCCTTTTATAAATGCCTGTACTGGCTTTACATTAAATGGCAATAGTGCTAATATGGAAAGAGAAATCGAAGGAGGCAAAGAATATGTAAAAGCTTCACTACCACTAATTATTGCTGGTCAGAAAGGCTTAGTCGAAGAATCTGACCTAATAATCCCTAACATGCGAGGTATCATGACTGCTAGAACTAAACCACTGACTGTAGTTAATTCAAACGGAACAGCTGATAAAAGTATGTCTATATCATTTGAAAAACCCGCTACAAAACAAGCCTGTAAAATTTTAGAAGCAGGTCAAGAAAAAGAATTAGTAACATTACTTCATAAAGAAGCAAAAGTAATTTAAGATATGTCAGTATTAGTTTTCGCAGAAAGTTGGAATGGCTCCTTTAAGAAAGGAACATTTGAAGCAATTACATTTGCTCACGACACCGCTAAAAAATTAAATTTATCATGTGTTGCGGTCACATTAGGAGATATCAGTGATGATATTAATTCACTATCAAATTATGGGGCTGATAAAGTTATCAGTGTAAATTCTAGATTTGATAGCTGTGATAATAAAGGTATGTCATCGGCCTTATCACAAGTTGCTAAGCAGCAAAATGCTAGCGTATTTATTATTTCAAACACTAATACAGGAAAATGTATTGGACCCAGATTATCTGTTAATTTAGATGCCTCATACATTAGTAATGTTATCGAAATACCATCTGAAAGCTCTCCTATTACTATCAAAAAGAAAGCATTTTCTGGCAAGGCTTTTGAAATCACTCAAACTAACTCAAGTAGCTGTGTATTAGCACTATCTCCTAATGCATACACCATTAAAGAGAACCCAAATCCCAATTGCCAAATAGATACTTTCGACTTTACTTCTGAAAGTTCTGATGTAACTTCTGAAAAGATAGAAAAATTAACTGGAAAGATCAGTTTAGCAGAAGCTGAAGTGGTAGTGTCAGCAGGTAGAGGATTAAAAGGCCCTGAAAATTGGGGTATAATAGAGGAATTAGCTGATATACTTGATGCTGGAACAGCTTGTTCAAAACCCGTTTCCGATATCGGCTGGAGACCACACAGCGAACATGTTGGCCAAACAGGTAAAGCTATAGCACCAAATTTATATATAGCCGTGGGTATTTCAGGCGCTATTCAACATTTAGCAGGAGTTAATTCTTCTAAAGTTATGGTTGCTATAAACACTGATCCAGAAGCTCCTTTTTTTAAATCAGCCGATTTTGGTATTGTTGGAGATGCTTTTGATGTGATACCTCGCTTAATAGAAGAAATAAAAAACTTCAAAGAAAATAATTAATGAAGCTCATTCAATTGGATATAGTTGGACTTTCAAACAGTCAAATCCAATCTGGAGCATTCGCCTTAATATTAGGGGAGGTTGGTGGTAAAAGAAGGCTTCCCATTGTTATAGGCAATTTCGAAGCAAAAGCTATAGCTATCGCTTTAGATAACGAATACAAAAGTCAACGTCCCATCACTCATGATTTATTCAAATCATTAGCTACTGGTTTTAAAATTAATGTTCAAAAAGTAATCATTAGTTCAATTAATTCAGGGGGAATATTTTCTTCGATTATCTATTGTGTAAATGAAAATGGTAAAGAAATAGAGTTAGACTCACGAACCTCTGATGCAGTTGCAATTGCAATTCGTTTCAATGCTCCAATGTTTACATATGATGCAATTATTAATGAGGCTGGCATAACACTTGAAAAAGACGTTATTCACACAGTTAATAATCAAGATGATCCAAATAATTTTTTAGAATTATCAGAAAAAGAGCTGGAAAGAAAATTAAATGAAGCTGTAATTAACGAAGATTATGAATTAGCTTCCTTAATAAGAGATGAAATTAACAGAAGAAGCTGATAAATTGATTTTATGATTAAGTATTTAACATTAGCATTTTTCATCTTTTTATCATTACTAGTACAATGTCAAGAATTGAGTAATAAATGGCAATTTGAACACATAAGAAAAACCAACGATACTAACAACTTAAGTGTTATTTTAGAGGATGATTATATGCTAATCAATAAAGATGGTACTTTTGAATATGAAATTAATAGTGTACCTCTAAAAGCTAGTGGATTATGGGAACTAAAAGATAATATACTAAGCTTTCATTATAAGTCACCATCAGATACAAGCCGTTTTTACTCTGTTGAACTCAGCAAAAACAAACTTCTTCTTCAAGAAAATGGCATTAACTATGCATTCAAGGCATTTGGTTATGCCCAACCCATTAAGTCTGATTTTAATATTACAACCATTTTTAGAGGGTTGTTGGGGATCTTAGTTCTCATAGGAATCGCTTTTATTTTTAGCAGAAATAAAAAAGCAATCAATTGGCCACTAGTATTCAAAGGATTAATAATACAAATTGTTTTTGCAATAGGAATTTTAAAAGTTCCTTTTATACAATCTGGCTTTGAATGGCTAAGTTCAATTTTTGTAACAATACTTGGATTTACTAGAGATGGTTCTCTATTTTTATTTGGTGAACTAATCGATAATATAGATTCTTTTGGCTACATATTTGCCTTTCAAGTACTCCCTACAATTGTATTCTTCTCGGCACTTACCAGCGTTTTATTTTATTATGGCATTCTACAAAAGATAGTCTATTTCTTTGCACTTTTAATGAAAAAAACCTTGAACCTTTCAGGTTCTGAAAGTCTAGCGGCTGTTGGAAATATTTTCTTGGGACAGACCGAATCACCTCTATTAATTAAGCCTTACATAAAAAAAATGACATTGTCCGAATTGCTCTGTTTGATGAGTGGTGGTATGGCAACTATTGCTGGAGGAGTGTTAGCAGCATATATAGGCTTTTTGGGTGGTACAAACCCTGCAGAGCAATTGTTTTTCGCCAAGCACCTATTAGCAGCATCAGTGATGTCCGCTCCAGCGGCCATAGTAGCAGCCAAAATACTTTTACCAGAAACAGAATCCGTTGATAAAGATATGAAGATTTCTGATGAACAATTAGGAAGTAATGTATTGGAAGCTATTAGCATAGGAACTACTCAAGGCATCAAATTAGCCATTAATGTTGGAGCTATGCTTTTGGTATTTATTGCATTCATTGCTATGCTAAACTACATACTAAACAACTTCATAGGTGATTTGACAGGTTTGAACGCTTGGGTATATGACTTTACCTATGGGCAATATTCAGGCTTAAGTTTAGAATTTATTTTAGGCTACACTTTAGCTCCATTGACATGGCTCTTGGGTGTTTGTAAAGAAGATATTGTTTTGGTCGGTCAATTGCTGGGTGAAAAAACAATTTTGAATGAATTCGTAGCCTATGTATCTCTAGGAGAATTAAAAGATAGTGGTAAATTTATACAAGAAAAATCAATCATAATAGCTACATATATTTTATGTGGATTTGCTAATTTCGCATCTATAGGTATTCAAATTGGAGGAATAGGTGCTATTGCCCCGTCAAGAATGAAAGACTTATCTAAATTAGGAATTTTAGCTTTGATTGCAGGTACATTGGCTTGTTTATTTACTGCTGTAATCGTAGGAATGATAATATAATTTATGCAACAATATTTAGACTTAATGACAAGAGTGATGAATGAAGGCACTATAAAATCTGACCGAACAGGAACAGGAACTAGAAGTGTATTTGGTCATCAAATGCGTTTTAATTTATCTGAGGGATTCCCTTGTATTACAACCAAAAAACTTCACCTACGTTCCATTATTCACGAATTGCTATGGTTCTTGAAAGGAGAGACCAATATAAAATATCTAAAAGAAAACGGGGTTAGAATATGGGACGAATGGGCAGACGAAAGTGGTGACTTAGGCCATGTATATGGATATCAATGGAGAAGTTGGCCAACACCAGACGGCAGACATATCGACCAAATCACACAAGTCATCAACCAAATCAAAAACACGCCAGACAGTAGAAGAATGATTGTTAGTGCTTGGAATGTTGGTGAAATAGAAGAAATGGCTTTACCACCTTGTCATGCCTTTTTTCAATTTTATGTAGCCCATGGAAAATTGTCTTGTCAACTTTACCAGAGAAGTGCAGATATATTTTTAGGTATTCCTTTTAATATTGCGTCTTATGCCCTACTTACAATGATGGTAGCCCAAGTGTGTGACTTAGAACATGGAGAATTTGTACATACCTTAGGTGATGCTCACATTTACTGCAATCACTTTAAACAAACTGAATTGCAATTATCTAGAAAACCTAGACCACTTCCTAAAATGACGATTAACCCAGAGGTAAAGTCAATTTTTGATTTTAAATACGAAGATTTTCAGTTGGAAAATTATAATCCACACCCTCACATTAAAGGTAAAGTAGCAATATAATGGCAAAAATCATTGTTTTAGGTGCTGGATTAGTAGGTGGTGTAATGGCTAAAGATTTAGCTAAAAGTCATCAGGTAGCATCAGTAGATTTTAAGCAAGATGCTTTACTTCCTTTATCAAAATTTGGCATACATACCATACACGCCGATTTATCTGACAGCTCAACTATTAAAGATCTAGTAAAAGATTACGATTTGGTAGTAGGTGCTGTTCCTGGATATATGGGTTATAAAACTTTAGAAACCATTATTACAGCGGGTAAAAACTGTGTAGACATTTCGTTTTTTCCTGAAGACCCTTTCGGACTTGACAAGTTGGCAAAAGAAATGGGAGTTGTAGCTGTTATGGATTGTGGTGTAGCACCAGGAATGGGTAATATTATTTTGGGACACCACAATAATCAAATGGAAATTTCTGATTACGAATGTCTGGTAGGAGGATTACCAGAAATTAGAGAATGGCCTTTTGAGTATAAAGCTGTTTTTTCACCAATAGATGTCATAGAAGAATACATACGACCAGCAAGATACGTTCAAAGTGGGAAAGTTATTACAAAAGAAGCTTTATCTGACACCGAACTGATTGATTTTGAAGGTATCGGCACCTTAGAAAGCTGGAATTCTGATGGCTTGAGATCGCTAATAGACACCATGCCACATATCCCAAACATGATAGAAAAAACATTGCGTTACCCAGGCTGTATTGAGTACCTAAAAGTACTAAGAGCAAGTGGTTTTTTCTCCTACAATGAAATTGAGATCAATGGCCATATGATACGACCGATTGATTTAACATCAAAACTACTATTCCCAAAATGGCAATTGAAAGATGGTGAAAAAGACTTTACCGTAATGCGTATTTATATTAACGGAAAAAAGAATGGTAAAAAAGTTAAATACAAATATTATCTACTAGATAGATATCAAGACAACACTATTTCTATGGCACGAACTACAGGTTTCACTTGCACAGCTGTCGCTAATTTAGTCATTGATGGTCAATACACAAAAGTTGGAATTTCTCCTCCTGAGTACTTAGGGGAACATTTTGAATTTGTAAAATCTTACCTTGAGGATAGAGGTGTAATTTATAATGTAACAACAAGCTGATGTTAGTATCTTTAATAGTAGCCGTTTCGGAAAATAAAGTAATAGGAAAAGACAATGATTTAGTATGGCACTTACCTAATGATATGAAGTTCTTCAAGGACGTAACCAAAGGACACTTTGTAATAATGGGTAGAAGGAATTACGAATCAATTCCTCATAAGTACCGTCCATTACAAAACCGTACAAATGTTATTGTAACAAGACAAGACAACTATAAAGCCAAAGGTTGTTTAATCGTGAATTCAGTAGAAGAAGCTATTGAACTCGCTCAAAAAGCTGGTGATAAAGAATCTTTCATAATTGGAGGAGGTCAGATTTATAAGCACGCGATTGTGAAGAATCTTGTGAATAGAATATATCTTACAAGAGTACATACAGAAATTGATGGCGACACCTACTTTGACGATTTAGATGATAGTTGGAAACTGGTAAATGCTGACTTTAACCCTTCTGATGAAAAGCACCCTTTTGACTTTACTTTTCAAACTTTTGAACGCTGATATTAAGCTACTTTTAGCTTTTGAAGTGTAGAATTTTCTATCTTATTTTGGGCATATTCAAGACTAAGCTTAAAACTCTTATTATTCTCCGAGTCTGAAGGACCATCAAACATAGCATCTATCATTATAGTTTCACAAATAGAACGAAGACCTCTTGCTCCTAATTTAAAATCAATTGCTTTTTCAACAATGTAGTCTAACACCTCATCATCAATAATTAAAGTAATGCCGTCCATTTCAAATAATTTCACGTATTGCTTAGTCAAAGAATTTTTAGGCTCGCTAAGGATTTGACGCAAAGCCTCTCTATCAAGAGGTTTAAGGTGAGTCAATATTGGTAAACGCCCTATTAGTTCAGGTATTAGCCCAAAACCTTTTAAATCTTGTGGACTGATGTATTGTAATAAATTATCTTTGTCAACTTTCTCCTTTTTATTGGAATTATATCCAATAGCTTGTGTACTCAAACGCTTACCTATTACTCTATCAATGCCATCGAAGGCCCCACCACAAACGAATAAAATATTTTTAGTGTCGATTGACACCATTTTTTGTTCTGGATGTTTACGACCGCCTTGTGGGGGAACTTGCACTACTGCACCCTCCAACAATTTCAGCATAGCCTGTTGAACACCTTCACCAGAGACATCTCTAGTAATAGAAGGATTATCACTTTTTCGAGCTATCTTGTCTATCTCATCGATAAATACAATACCCCTTTGTGCGGCTTTAACATCATAATCAGCTGCTTGTAATAACCTAGAAAGTATAGCTTCAACATCTTCACCAACATATCCAGCTTCAGTAAGTACAGTAGCATCGGCAATACAAAAAGGAACATTCAAAACTTTGGCTATAGTTCGTGCCAAAAGAGTTTTACCTGTTCCTGTTTGTCCCACCATTATAATGTTGGATTTTTCTATCTCTATTTCATCCTCATCTGAAGAAGGAGGCTGAACAAGTCTTTTATAATGGTTGTAAACCGCTACCGAAAGTATTTTTTTAGCGTTATCTTGACCGATAACGTATTGGTCTAAATGAGCCTTAATATCTATAGGTTTGAGTAAATTCATCTGAGCAGCAAGAATTTGCTGGTCTTTACCCTCTTTTTCAGAGTGAACAATGCCTACAGCTTGTTCAATACAACTGTCACATATATGCGAATTGATACCTGCAATCAATACGTTAGTATCTTGCTTATCTCTTCCACAAAATGAACAATTAATATTTTTTTCATCTGACATAGGTACAAAAATAACGAAAAACCACATACTTTAAAGCATATGATTTTTAAAAGGTTTAACTATTATTTTAGTTTTTCTTTACAAGTACTTCATCAATCATGCCGTAAGTCTTAGCTTCTTCGGCAGTCATCCAATAATCTCTATCACTATCTTTCCAAACCTCATCAAAAGCTTTACCTGTGTGGCTTGCGATGATTTCATACAATTCGTTTTTCAACTTCTGTATTTCTCTAGCAGTAATTTCGATATCTGAAGCTTGACCGCTAGCACCCCCTAAAGGTTGGTGAATCATTACTCGTGAATGTTTTAGAGCCGTTCTTTTGCCTGATGCTCCAGCACATAACAACACTGCACCCATAGAGGCTGCCATACCCGTACAAATAGTAGCTACATCAGGATTAATGTATTGCATAGTATCGTAGATACCCAATCCAGCATATACGCCACCGCCTGGTGAGTTCAAATAAATCTGAATACCTCTTTCCGAATCTACAGATTCTAAAAATAACAATTGGGCTTGTATGATATTGGCCACATAATCGTTAATAGGCACACCTAAAAAGATAATTCTGTCCATCATTAAACGAGAAAACACATCCATAGAAGCCACATTCATAGAACGTTCTTCTATAATGGTTGGCGAAATATAGTTAGCATAAGCAGACTGAAATCTGTCTAAAGTAGTGCTACTTATACCACGATCTTTGGTGGCAAACTTTCTAAACTCTTCTGATGGGTCAAACATATTTTATAGTTTTTATTTTTCTGTTGCTAATTTAACAAATTCATCGTAAGTCACCTCTTTATGTTTAAGAGTGAACTTTTCTTTGTATAATGCCATTGTCTTTACATCGTACAACTGGTTGTAAATTTTCTTACGTTCTTCTTCGTTACCCAACACTTTAATAGCTATTTCTTCTAGTTTTTTATCCTCAGGTGCTGGCTGACCATATTTTGCAAAGTTAGAAATGATTTGTTCTTTAGCGTGCTCTAAAACATCTTCATTTTTTACTTCTAAATTATACTCCTTGATAATTTTATTTTCTATCAATTGCCATTTCAAACTCTTGGAGTATTGCTCATACTCTGCATCCACCTGCTCTGCAGTCAACCCTTGTTCGTTAGTCGTCACTAGCCATTTCTTCAAAAAAGTATCAGGCAAACTAATTTTTGTTTTTTTAATAAGATGCAGAATAATGTCATTTTTCAATTTGTTGTCACTTTCGCTAATAAAGGATTTTTCTACTTCATCTTTTATTTTGGCTCTAAATTCTTTTTCACTTTTTACGTTGTCTTTGCCAAAAGTCTTATCAAATAATTCTTGATTCAATTCAGACGGTTCCATTCGGCTAATTTTGTTTACTTTAAAATTGAAATCTGCGTCAAGTGTCTCTAATTCTTCTTTCTTAATGTTTAGCATGTGGTGGGTATCGTTGGAAAAATCCCTGTTAATACGTAATTTAACTTCATCACCTTCTGCTAATCCAACTAAGGTTTTTTGAGATTTTTTATCTTGAATAATATCCAATGCTACAGATGAAGTATGATTAATACCTTCTTCCAAAACATTACCATTAGCATCTAATTGAGTAAACTCACCCATAATTAAGTCTGTTTTTTCAGACTTAGCTGGCTGTGTCATTTTTCCGTAACGCTTGGCCAAATCATTTACGTAATGATCTACCATTTTTTTGTCAGCTACAATTTTTAAAAAGTCAAATTTGCCTTTTTTGTCAAGAGCAACCTTAAATTCAGGAGCTAAACCCATCTCGTATTCGAAAGTAAATTCTGTTGCATTGTCCCAATCTACTTCTGAGGTTAATGGTAAAGGATTTCCTAAAACTTCAACTTTATTATCAGTTATATGTTTATAAATACTCTCTTGAAGTAATTTGTTAACCTCGTCAATTAAAACGGATTTACCAATCATTCTTTTGACCTGTCCCATAGGTACTTTACCCTTTCGAAAGCCAGGGATATTAGCCGTCTTTCTGTAATTGACAATAACCTGTTTTACTTTAGTTTCATAATCTTTTAATGAAACTTCTACTGTAAGTTTAGCATTTAAATCATCTATGCTGTCTTGCGTAATGTTCATAATTCCTAGGTTTTTGAAAGTCAGCAAAAGTAGTCATTTTATGTACAATAGCACACAACTGTTTCAATCAATTAAATACTCTCAGCAATAAACTTGTTATGGATAAATTTATCATTACCTGTTGTGCACCAGCAATACTAAATAATCCAACTTAAATTATACTTGAAACTAATGGATTTGAATTCGTCTAAAACGTTAGTGTATGACAAACTAAATCAAAAAATCTAAGACCACTAACAAAGCCTAGTTCATACTTGCCAATTCTGTTTTGATGAAGTCGGCTAACTCTTTGACATAATCTTGTGAGAAATTAAACTCTATGCCGGCTGTCTGGTAAAGTTCCCCAATGGATTTGGTATATCCTAATTTTAAAGCTGCATCGTAATTATCTAAGGCGGTGTTACCTAGCTGTTTGTAACTTCTCCACATGGCGATTGCACCCAATTGTGCCATACCATATTCTATGTAATAAAAAGGGACTTCGTACAAATGCAATTGTCGTTGCCATATGTTCTGATGAGCTTTTTCGTGACCGTCCCAATTGACTATTGAACTACTTAGTTCAGACGTAATGTTTTCCCATTCGGCACGTCTTTCGTCTGCTGTATGCGATGTAGTATAAATCCATTGTTGGAATCTATCAATAGCTGCAATCCAAGGTAAACCTTCCAAAACCTTTTGCATTTGTTCTTTCTTGGCCCTATTAAGTTCTTCTTCATTGTCGTAGAACTCATCCCAAGTATCCATAGATATAAGCTCCATTGACATAGAGGCTAGTTCAGCCACTTCTGAAGGAACGCTTTTGAAAGCAGCCAAAGGTAAATCTCTACTTAAAAAAGAATGGATAGCATGTCCACCTTCGTGAACCATCGTAACCAAATCTCTTTGGGAACCAACTGCATTCATATAAATAAAAGGAACACCTATTTCGTACAAAGGATAATTAAATCCTCCTGGTGCTTTACCCTCTTTGGATTCTAAATCTAAATGCCTCATGGCCTTCATAGTACTTAAACACTCGCCATAATACGGACGTAAACGATTAAAACATCTAATGGACTTATTTATTAAATCTTGGCCTCCTTCAAAAGGTTTTAGAGGAGCTTTACCACTTGCATCTACTGAGGTATCCCAAGGCATGTATTTTTTTAATCCCATCTTGTCCATTCGGCTTTTATCAAATCCTTCAATAATGGGTACTATCTCTTTAGCTATGGAGTCGTGAAAAGCATAACAATCTGCTGGTGTATAATCAAAACGACCCATAGCTGCAAATTTGTAGTCTCTATAATTTTCAAAACCAGCATTTTTAGCAATCTGTTGACGTAGTGCAATCAATTCGTCAAATAATTTATCTAGAACATTAACATCTTGTAATCGTCTATCATTGATAATATTAAACACTTCTTCACGCTTTTCTCTATTAGTATCCTTTAAAAACTGAGCTGCTCTTTGCATAGTCATTTTTTGACCGTCTATTTTAACAGTCATCTTGGCTACAATAGCACCATACTCTTGTTGCTTGGTTTCCATTTCAACCATCAAAGGAATATTTTCGTCTCTATATATTTCAATAGCTTTTTGCAAACCTCTTAAGTAGATACTGTATTTTTCATTGTCTAACCCTCCTAAAAATAAACTACTATTTAATTTTACATTTAATTGATGAGAAAAAGGGGCTATTTTTGGTGATATCTCCTGAATCCAAAAAGCAAAATCTGCAGCTAATTTTTGGTCTGTTGTATCAATGTTCATCTTAATATATCTCCAAGCCTGTTCTTCTTCTAAAACAGATTCTAACTCACTCCTATTCAACATCCATTGCTCCAAGTCAGTTACTGAATTAATATCTCTTTCCAATAAAGATTTAAAATAAATTTCAATTTTTTCCCAACTATCAACTATTAAATTTTCATCAATAAATTGTCTTTTTGGACGAGTCGGTATTTTTACAGTGTTAGTTTCCATAATGGTATTATTTATCTTCCTTAACTTCTTTTTTAGCAATTTGTTTTTTAGGCATTTTAATTAAGCCTTGTTCTTGCAAAATATTGTACCATTGTGCTAATTTTTTAATATCAGAATGGTAAACTTGGTCTTCATCAAACTCAGGTAAAACGGCTCTCATCCAATTGAACATTTCATCTTTTGGTGACTTGTGATTTATACAAGCTCCACCACTTTCTTTAATGGCAATAGCATCAAAAATATCACTTATGGGCACTGTATCAGAGTAGGTATATATTCCAATATCTTCCAAAGCACTAACTTGATGAGAAGCGTAAAGTGGCATTCTCTTTTTATCAATTAATGACTCCACAACAATGGTGTTTTTGGCTTGACTTATCATCTTGAAAAGACCAGGTTTTCCAGCAATGGATAAAATTCCTTCTAAGTTCATAATGTAAAAATTTGGGTAGCAAAGCTACACTTTTCACAATACGAGTGCAATAATTAAAATCTAATTTTGATATTCTGGAACTTCATTTAAGAAATCATAAGATACTTTATCATAATTCATCAAACAACAATAGT
The DNA here is from genome assembly GCA_913048435.1 of uncultured Flavobacteriales bacterium. Lineage (GTDB taxonomy): Bacteria > Bacteroidota > Bacteroidia > Flavobacteriales > UBA7312 > UBA8444. Next base: position 29,797 of record CAJWWC010000004.1, read on the forward strand.
GCTCTAGGCCATTTGAAACCATCAAATAGGGTACTTTTAAATCAAAATTATATCGAGCTATTTGCTCAAAAACCTTTTGATTAATCTTAACACTCGGGGCTTTACACTCCACTATAACTACAGCTTTGCCTAAAGTATCAAAACAAACAATATCGGCACGTTTTTTCATGTAGTTATACGCCAATGCATGTTCAATAGACATCAACGAAACGGGATATTTCTTATAGACATTCAAGTAATGTACCAAATTTTGTCTCACCCACTCTTCGGGTGTCAGTTTAATGTATTTTTTTCTAACTTCATCAAAAATATATTCGGAACCTTCAATCCATTTAAGTTTGAAGTCGTATTTTGGCAAGTTTAAATTGACTTTCATAATAGCACAAAGAAATGAATTTTGAAGCAATCCTTTCGGACTTAAAAGCAAAAAAATATTACCCCGTTTATTTTCTAATGGGTGAAGAAAGCTATTACATAGACTTCATCAGTGATTACATCAGTAGCGAAGTACTTAACGACACAGAAAAAGAATTCAATCATAGGATATTGTATGGTAAAGATATTGATGTTCAAACCATAATTTCTACTGCCAAACAATTTCCATTTATGGGAGAGCGTATGGTAGTTATTATCAAAGAGGCTCAACAGCTCAAAAAAATAGAACAACTTGAGAACTACCTCAACAACCCTCATGAATCAACAATTCTTGTTTTTTGCTACAAATACAAATCTCTTGATAAACGCAAAAGTATTTACAAAACCTTATCCAAAAAAGCGGTCCTTTTTGAAAGTAAGAAATTATACGACAATCAAATTCCAGAGTGGATAGTAAGCTACCTCTCCTGCAAGCAATACAAGATTGGGCACAAGGCTACTCACCTAATCGCTGAGTATTTAGGAAATGATTTAAATAAAGTCAGCAACGAACTTGATAAACTTATGATAATTACACCAGCCAACAGTGAAATAACTGCGGAAAGTATTCAAACAAATATCGGTATCAGTAAAGACTACAACAATTTTGAATTGACTAATGCATTAGCTAAAAAGGATATTCTAAAATGTAATCGTATTGCAAACTATTTTGCTCAAAACCCAAAAAATAATCCCCTTGTAATTAGCGTTGGTGTTATTTTTAATTTCTTCCAAAAAATATTGTTGTACCACACTCTGAAAAATAAATCGAACAGTAATGTCGCACGAATTCTGAAAGTAAACCCTTACTTCATTAAAGATTATCAAATTGCAGCTATGAATTATAACAAAAGAAAGTCTATGGATATTATTGGATTGTGTAGAACCTACGATATGAAATCTAAAGGTGTAGATAATCATTCCATTAACGAAGATGAATTGCTAAAAGAATTTTTGTTCAAAATTCTGCATTAAAAACAATACCTTTATAGTCTCAAATTGATTGATGAAAACTAAACTAACTTTTCTGCTTTTAATTTTTATTCAACTTACACTATTTGCTCAAAAAGGTAGTGTTAGAGGCTTCGTATACGACAAAGAAAACGGAGAACCTGTTATGTTCTGTAATGTAATTATTGAGGGTAAGTCGATAGGAGCATCTACCGACGTTAATGGTTTTTTTAACATCACAAATGTACCTACTGGAAATCACAATTTATTTGTTACCTACATAGGCTACGATACCCTGCGTCAAGAAATCACACTAAAAGATAAACAAATACTTAATCGAAAGTTGGAAATTTCTCCTTCATCAGTACAAATAGAAACCGTCACAGTATCTGCCGACAGGCAAGAAATGAAAACTGAAGTAAAAGTGTCTGTTACAAAGATTACCCCGAAAGATATTAAGTTAATCCCCGCTATTGGTGGAGAACCCGATTTAGCCCAATATCTACAAGTTTTACCTGGGGTAGTTTTTACTGGTGACCAAGGAGGACAACTATACATTAGAGGAGGCTCACCGATACAAAACAAGGTTTTACTAGATGGTATGATTGTTTACAATCCCTTTCATTCAATTGGTTTATTCTCTGTATTTGACACAGATTTAATTAGAAATGCCGACATATATACTGGTGGCTTTGGAGCGCAATATGGTGGACGTATTTCCTCAATTATGAACATCACCACCAAAGACGGAAACAAAAATAGATTTACAGGTAAAGTATCTACTAATAGCTTTGGTAGTAAGCTAATGATGGAAGGTCCTTTCTTTAAAAAAGGGGGCAATGCGTCATTCATACTTTCCGCCAAAACATCATATCTAAATAAAAGTTCAAAACTACTTTATACCTACATAGATACAGCTGGTTTGCCATACAGCTATACAGATCTGTATGGTAAAATTTCTGTCAATAGCAGCAATGGAAGTAAGTGGAGCATGTTTGGCTATAACTATAGAGACAAGGTAAGTTACAGAGACGTGTCCAATCTAGCTTGGAATTCAGGAGGTATCGGAAGTAACTTCATACTTGTACCCTCAGGAACCTCAACAATAATAGAGGGTACATTTGCCTATTCTTCTTACCTAATTCGTTTGGAAGAATCTGTATTAAAACCTAGACAAAGTGGAGTGAATGGCTTTAACTTAGGTCTGAATTTTACGAGTTTCAATGACGAGAATGAATTGCAATATGGACTGGAAGTTTTAGGCTATCAAACTGATTTTGACTTTACCAATGCTACAGGTTTAAAAACAGAGCAAAAAGAAAATTCAACTGAATTATCAGGATTTTTAAGATATAAAATCAAAACCCAAAAGCTAATTATAGACCCTGGGATTAGAATTTACAAATATAATTCATTAGGTGCTACATTTGAACCTAGATTAGGTGCAAAATTTCTAGCTACTGATAATCTACGTTTAAAACTAGCGGTTGGAAGATATTCTCAAAATTTAGTAAGTACCAACTCGGACCAAGATGTAGTTAACTTATTTTACGGTTTCCTTTCTGCCCCAGACAATTTACCTGATGAATTCAAGGGTAAAGAAGTCGTTAATGGGTTACAATTGGCAAACCACCTAATTATAGGAGTTGAATATGATATTTCATCGAAAATTGACTTCAATTTAGAAGGCTATGTCAAAGACTTTACACAACTTACGAACATCAATAAAGAAAAAATTAACCTATCTGATCCAGACTTTATTATAGAACAAGGACAAGCAATGGGGGTTGATGTAGTACTAAAATATAACGACCCTAAATTCTATTGTTGGTTGGTTTACTCTATTGGTCACATCACTAGAACAGGAGAGGACATAAAATACAACCCTCACTTCGATAGAAGACACAACATAAACTTAGTCAGTACTTACAAGTTTGGTGCAGAAAAAAATTGGAGTTTTGATGCCCGATGGAATATCGGCTCAGGCTTTCCTTTTACCCAAACGCAAGGTTTCTACCCTTCACTTGATTTTTCTGATGGTATTAATACCAATTATGCATCAGAAAGTGGCGAGTTAGGAATTATCTATGCTGGACTAAATCAAGGCAGATTACCATGGTATCATCGATTAGATATTGCATTAAAAAAACAACAGAAATTGAGTAAATACTCTACATTCGAATGGAATGTTGGAATTACTAACGTGTACAATAGAGAAAATATATTTTATTTCAACAGAATAGAATATAAAAGAGTTAACCAATTACCATTTATGCCTAGTGTAGGTTTGAGTTTAACTTTTTAGAAAAAATCTATTTTCATCTTAGATTTTCTTTTAATTTCGCATACAAATAAATTTACATTAAATACCTAATTTTAAAATGAGTAAATCCTCCCAAACTAAATATATTTTTGTTACAGGGGGGGTTACCTCTTCACTTGGTAAAGGAATTGTATCTGCATCTTTAGGTAAGTTATTGGAAGCCAGAGGATATTCAGTAACCATTCAAAAACTAGACCCTTACATCAATGTAGATCCAGGCACTATGAATCCGTATGAACATGGAGAGTGTTTTGTAACAGATGACGGTGCAGAAACAGACTTAGATTTAGGACATTACGAAAGATTTTTATCAACTACCACTTCTCAGGCCAATAACGTAACCACGGGCAGAATTTACCAATCCGTTATCGATAAGGAAAGACGAGGCGATTACTTAGGTAAAACCGTTCAAGTTATACCTCATATCACTAACGAAATAAAAGAGCATATTCAAATTCTTGGTGAAACTGGTCGCTATGATATTGTAATCACAGAAATTGGTGGTACAGTAGGAGACATAGAGTCTTTACCATTCATAGAAGCCGTACGACAGTTAAGATGGGAAATGGAATCTAATGCCATTAATATTCATTTGACCTTGGTACCATATCTGTCTGCAGCTCGAGAATTAAAGACAAAGCCTACTCAAAATTCAGTAAAAAAACTAAGAGAATTGGGACTTCAACCAGATATTTTAGTTTGTCGTACTGAACACCACTTAGGCTCTGATATCAAAAGAAAAATAGCTCAGTTCTGTAATGTAGAAAGAGATGCAGTTATAGAGTCCATAGATGCGGAAAGCATCTATCATGTTCCTTTGCTTATGCAATCAGAAATGCTAGATAAAGTAGCTCTTAGAAAGATGGGACTTAAAGACGAAACGAATGTTTCTTTACAAACATGGAAAGAATTTTTATTACGTCTTAAAAATCCCATCACAGAGGTAAAAATTGCTGTTGTAGGTAAATATGTCGAACTTCAAGATGCATATAAATCTATAGCTGAAGCATTCGTTCACAGTGGAGCAGCTAATAGATGTAAAGTATTAATAACTTGGATACAATCCGATAAAATTAACCCTTCAAATGTTAAAAAAAAATTAGATAATCATGATGGAATCTTAGTTGCTCCGGGCTTTGGCGATAGGGGAATAGAAGGAAAAATTGAGGCTATTAAATATGCAAGAACTGAAAAGGTTCCATTTTTTGGCATTTGCTTAGGGATGCAATGCGCAGTGATAGAATTTGCAAGAAACGTGCTAAATTTAGTAGATGCTCATACAACAGAAATCAACCCCAATACATCAAATCCTGTTATTGATTTAATGGATTATCAAAAAAAGGTTACCGATAAAGGTGGCACAATGCGTTTGGGGGCTTACGCATGTCAAGTTAAGGAAGATTCAAAATCTTTTGAGTGTTATCAAAAAATAAATATCAAAGAAAGACACAGACATCGTTACGAATTCAATAATAATTATAAAATAAAACTTCAGTCAGAAGGAATGAAAATGATTGGATTAAATCCAGAATCTAATCTTGTTGAAATTATTGAAATTGATGATCATCCTTGGTTCGTAGGAGTCCAATTTCATCCAGAATATAAAAGTACCGTATCAAATCCACAACCGCTATTTGTCGGTTTTATCGGAGCAGCAATAACCCATTCAAAAAAACACTAAACAATGGACAGAAATTCCATAACGGGAGTAATTTTAATTGTATTGATAGTAATTGGCTATAATGCACTATTTCCACCCGTAATTGAGGTTGAAACAAAAACATCTGACAACAACACTAACGTTATTGTAGAAGAAAAAGTTTCTGTTAATGAAAAAACGAATACTAGTATTGTTTCAGACACTGCTGAACTCTATGATTTATACCAACGTACATATGGTGTATTTGCTTCTTCGGCACAGGGTAGCGATGAAGACATCCTTATTGAAAATGATGTTTTGAAATTATCCATTTCACCAAAAGGAGGACGGATAGTTTCTGCTATTTTGAAAGACTATCAAACTACTGATTCTTTACCACTAAATCTTGTCGATAGAGATTCTTCGGCCTTTAATATCACATTCTTTTCTGATGGAAATCGTATCATTAATACCCAAGACTTATATTTCAAATCAGTAGATAAATCAGACCGTTCTGTCACTATGCGCATGATGGCGTCTAATGGTGGATTCCTGGAATACGTCTACCAACTCAATGACGGCGATTACATGATGGACTTCAATGTTAACACTGTAGGTTTAGATAAAATTATCCCTTCTAATCGCAATGATTTAGAGTTAAAATGGTCTATCAATTTACCAAGTACAGAAAAGAGTATAGAAAATGAAAGAATGTATTCAACAGTATACTTCAAATACCTCAACGATGAAGTAGATTACCTTTCAGAAACTAAAGATGATGAGGAAAGTTTAGAAGGAAAAGCCCAGTGGATTGGACTAAAACACCAATTCTTTAGCTCAGTACTTATCAATAATGACGGCTTCGAAAAACCGACTTCAGTAAAAACTACAACTAAAGAAAGCTCGACGGATTTTGTGAAAAATCTTGAGGTAGAAACTCAATTACCTTACAGTCATAATTTCCGTGAAAGTATTCCTTTAAAATTATATTTAGGTCCAAACCACTACGAGACGCTTTCTACATATAATATGGATTTGGAAAGAATGATACCTTTGGGCTGGGGCATATTCAGGTGGGTAAATAAATATGCCGTTATTCCAATTTTTAATTGGTTAGACAACAGTATCACTAATTACGGTATTATCATTTTAATAATGACTTTCATCATTAAGATGGCTCTAGCACCATTTACATTGAAAGCTTACAAATCACAAGCTAAAATGAAGGTTTTAAAACCTGAAATTGATAAAATCAATGAAAAGCAAAAGGACAAAGACCCCATGAAAGCCCAACAAGCTACAATGGCACTCTACAAAAAAGCTGGAGTTAACCCCCTTGGAGGATGTGTCCCTATGCTATTGCAGATGCCTATTTTATTTGCATTGTTTCGTTTCTTTCCTGCAAGTATAGAGCTTCGTCAAAAATCATTTTTATGGGCAACTGATTTATCCACTTATGATTCAGTTCTTGATTTACCGTTTGAGATTCCGTTTTATGGCGACCATGTTAGTTTGTTTACCTTACTTATGACTATTTCTACATTGTTATATACTAGAATGAATAGTCAGATGAGTGGACCACAAATGGCACAAATGAAGTGGATGATGTATCTCATGCCAATCATGTTCTTAGGTTTCTTTAATAATTATGCTGCTGGATTAAGTTATTACTATTTCTTAGCTAATATGGTAACCTTTGGACAGCAATTTATAATGAGAAAATACTTTATTGACGAAGCAGCTATTTTAACTCAAATAGAGAATAACAAGAAAAAGCCTGTTAAGAAATCTAAATTCCAAAAGCGTTTGGAAGATATGGCTAAAAAACAAAAAGAAGCAGCCAACAAAAGAAGATAATTTAAGAGATTAAATCTAAGAACATCTGCATCGATTTTCTTTTCTCATCTGTCAAATCATAATTTATCACTTCTGTGAGATATTTCATTTTATCAATTTGAGTATCGAAATTATCTGACTTTTCTGAAAAAGCTAAGTCTAAATTAGAGATGCCATATTGTAAAGCTGAAGAAAAGGCTTTTTTGAAAGACGGATCTAGAGGTTTATTAGTCACCCAACATGCAAACACAAAAGGTAACCCACTGAATTTTTTCCATTCTTCAGATAAATCATAAACACATGGAAAATTATCTCTGTAGTAATAAGCCCTATCTCCTATTATGACACCAGCCGTATTACCCTGAATATTAGACTCAAAATCTATACCGGACGTTTTAAACTTAGGTTGAATTTTCCAAAAGTGCTTGGACAATAATTGAACGAGTGCATTTGAAGTCCTTGAATGATAATCCAATAATATGGTGTCAATCTGTTTTAAAGGCACTTCACTAAATAAACAAACAGTATGCACAGCCCCGTCTGAAGAAATACAATAAGAACTTACTACATCAGCATAATTTAAAGCGGGAATAACTGCAACAGGCAATAAAGCTATATCCACCTCATTGTTTAGTAACTTTTGCCCACATACCGAAGGTATTTCTAGTGATAAATCTACTTTTATACCACTATTTTCTAAACCATAAACAAATGGAATACTATTTAAGTACGAAACTGAACAAACTTTCAAAATATACTTGTATTGTTAAATAAAATTTTCGAATGAAATAAAGGCAAACGACTAACTTTAGAACTAAACCGCCAATAAAACCAATCAAAGCACCAAATGCAATTTTAATGACTCTAATTATATTATTTTTTTCGTCTAAATAAGCTCCAATTAATGCCCCCACAAAAGGACCAACAATAAAACCCAAAGGGATTGGTGCAAATATTCCAACGAATAAGCCTATCATCGTTCCGTTCACAGCTTTTTTAGTCCCTCCGAATTTTTTTACGCCATATATCTGTAACCAATAATCAGCGATAGTTACTAAAACCACTATTCCAGCCCACTGCCAAAGAAATTCATCTGAACATTTGTAATCTGTAAAAGCAGTAAGAATTAATAATGCAATATATGCTAATGGAGGACCAGGAATAACAGGAACAAAACATCCTAATATTCCTACAAATAGTAAAATAGCACAAATAATGATAATTAGTGTTGTCATGGTGCAAAAATACGAATTTACATTCGGAAAAATCACATGTTAAAGCTGCTTATGTGACTATATTTTATTAAACTTGCTAAACTATTCACTAGATTTAAATTTACTATGAAAAAAATAGCATTACTATTGAGTTTATTTTCTGTTTTCACAGTGAATGCTCAATTCAGTTTTACAGATGATTTTGAAAGTTATGCTGTTGGCGACTACATCGCTGCAGCAGACACCCTTTGGGTAGTATGGCCCGTTGCAGGTGCTGAAGACGTTCAAGTAACCAATAACAATGCCTTTAGTGGCTCAAACTCTATTTACCTTAATTCTAATGAAGCTACAGGTGGCGGTCCACAAGATATAGTACTAGAATTTGGAGAACTTTTTGATGAAGGTAACTTTATGCTTTCCGCAAACTTTTATGTCAATAATAATACAGGTGGGTATTTTAATTTTCAAGCTGAAACTACTATTGGAGAAATTTGGTCTATGGACTGTTTTATGAATGATGACGGCAGCATAGAGTTTTCAACAGGTGGTGGTGGCACTGTATTTCTAGAAAGCACCTACCCCTTTGACACATGGTTTAACATAACAATGAATATCAACTTGACCTTAAATCAGTGGCAAGTTATGATAGATAATCAAACAGTGGGGACTTTTGAAAACACGATTAATCAAATCGCCTCTTTAAATTTATACCCTCTTAGTGGAAATCAATATTATATAGACGATGTCAGTGTATCGCACGAGCCATTCAACCCTGTTGGAATTAATGCTATTCTTTCAGATTTAAATGTTCCTAGCTACGTACAATTCCCTGATGATGTTGATATTTCTGGGACATTATTAAACTACGGTGCTGAAACGATAGAATCTATGGACATCGTATGGACTGATGGAACAGATACATATACGGATATTATTACCGGTGTATCAATTGCAACTCTACAAACATACGACTTCACCCATTCAGATCAATTGTCCTTCACTGCTTCCGACACAGCCAATATTACGGTTAGTATAGAAAACATTAACTCTGGCACAGATGTTGACTATAGTAACAACAGTCTAAGCTCAGAAATCTATTCGGTAGAATTTGTAGTACAACGCTTACCATTATATGAACATTTTACATCTAATACCTGTGGACCATGTGCTTCTTTCAATCCTGGCTTTCAAACCTTGCTAGATGCTAATGACGTTAATCAAATAGGTAATGCTAAAGTTGCATGTATTAAATATCAAGTTAATTGGCCAGGTATAGGAGACCAATCGTTCAATGATGATGTTGGTACTCGTGTAAGTCATTACGGTGTTCCATCAGTCCCAAGCGCTCATATTGATGGTACTACAACCTCTAGTTCGCAAGACGAAATTGATGAACATAGAAACATGCCGTCCTTTTTAGATATTACAGCTACTGCAGTAGCAACAGATGGTACTAATTTAGCTGTTAATGTGAGTGTAAGTTCATATTATGATTATTCAAATACAACAATACATATTGCAGTTGTTGAAAATTCATATTCCAATACAGCTGGTTCAAATGGCGAAACAGAATTTCATCAGGTAATGAGAAAAATGCTCCCAGATGCAGATGGTACTAGTGCGGACCTTAGTAATGGTAATACAACAACATTTTCCGAAAGCTATACTTTCGCTATGGGTAATGTCACTCAAAATTCATTTAGAATATGGGAAGACTTAAGTAATTGTGTAGTAGTAGTTTTTGTAGAAGATCAAGCTAATAATCAAGTCATAGATTCTAGAATTTTTGAAATTACAGGAAATACTACAGTTACGCCAACTTGGGAATGTCAACCCACAGGTTGTATAGACCCTGGAACTGGTGAGGGTGAATACAGCAATTTAGCAGATTGTGAGGCACAATGCGTCTCTGATATAGACTTTTGGAATGCTATTGACATTAAACTCATGCCTAACCCAGCGCAAAACAATTTCTCAATAGAATTAAATCCATCATCACAAAATGTGTTCGTAAGTATCTATTCTATTACTGGCCAACGAGTCAGCGAATTTAATTATGGCTCACTACAAGGCAAGCAAACCATACCCATGAATATAAGCACTCTCCAATCTGGAATTTACACCATTAAAATTCAATTAGACAATGTAGTGTCCATTCATAAACTGATTAAGAAATAAATCAGATTATCTCTAAAATAAAAAACAGCTCACCATTATGGTGGGCTGTTTTTATTTTATAACTTCTAAAAAGATGTAGATTTGCAAAAAGAAAATTAGTTATTCAACATGTCTTTACACGCTTTAAATGCAATCTCACCAGTAGATGGTCGATACCAATCGAAAACTAAGGAACTAAGCTTATATTATTCAGAAGCAGCTCTTATCAAATATAGACTTAGAGTAGAAGTTGAATATTTTATTTCACTTTGTGAACTACCGCTCCCACAATTAGAAAAATTTGATGCTAAGCTATACGAACCTTTAAGGAAAATTTACCTTGAATTTAGTGATGATGATGCTCAAGAAGTTAAAGAAATAGAGTCCATAACTAATCATGATGTAAAAGCTGTAGAATATTTTTTAAAAGAACGCTTTGATAGTTTGAAAATCAATGAATACAAAGAATTTATTCACTTTGCTCTTACTTCACAAGACATCAACAATACGGCTACACCACTACTCATCAAAGAGTCGGTAGAGAATATTTTTCTACCCAGCTATTTACAAATGATGGAAAAGCTAATTGAACTCAAAGACGAATGGGCAAATATTCCACTACTAGCAAGGACGCACGGTCAAGCTGCCTCGCCAACTCTTTTAGGTAAGGAAATTATGGTATTTATCGAGCGTCTTGAACGTCAAATGGGCTTATTGAATATGTTGCCATTTTCAGCTAAATTTGGTGGTGCAACAGGAAATTTCAACGCTCACCACATTGCCTATCCAGAAGTGGATTGGGTTGCTTTTTCCAATGAGTTTGTGGAGGAAATATTGGGATTAGATCGTTCACAGGTTACTACTCAAATTGAACATTACGATAATTTAGCAGCACTTTTTGACAACTTCAAACGAATCAATACTATTCTTATCGATTTGAGTCGAGATATATGGACATATATATCTATGAATTATTTCAAGCAAAAAATCAATAAGGGCGAAGTAGGTTCATCTGCTATGCCTCACAAGGTTAATCCTATAGATTTTGAAAACGCTGAAGGAAATCTAGGAATTGCAAATGCTATTTATGAGCATCTATCGGCAAAATTACCAATATCAAGATTACAAAGGGATTTGACTGATTCAACAGTACTTAGAAATGTAGGTGTACCTATGGCACATTCTATCTTAGGATTTAAATCGATATTAAAAGGTTTGAATAAACTCATCTTGAACGAAAAAGCCATCCGTGCCGATTTAGATGATAATTGGGCTGTAGTCGCAGAAGCTATTCAAACTATTTTGAGAAAAGAAGGCTACCCAAAACCTTATGAAGCTCTTAAGGCATTAACTAGAACTAACGACTTGATTAATCATCATAAATTAAGTAATTTTATTGATAGTTTACAAGTCAGCGATGAATTAAAATCTTATCTAAAAAATATAACACCATTTAACTACACTGGAATAAAAAAGCTCTAGTCTTCAATTACCTTGTATTTTGAAAGATAATCTGACCAATTCCAAATAAAATTACTCATTAAATCAGTCAATTCTTGTAGAAAAACAGGATTAGGTTCGTTCTGATTCTTGAGAAGTTCACCTTGGTATTGATTTAAATTATACTTAACAAAAATACTTTTTGCCATTGATTTTTCTATTCTATCATCGTCACAGTGTTGTTCTTTAAAAAAGTTTTCATAATCAATAAACATATCTCTTACTACATCTTCTTCCAAATCGAGATATTTTATAAGTTCATTTAAACTATTGTGATGAAGATGATGCACAGTAGAATCCTGAAAGAAATCATATAAATAATGATTATTAGCAGCAAAGACGATCATCAAAAACCAATTGGCATCTTCCATTTTAAGATTAGGTGATTCTTCGAATTTTCTGTTATCATTTACAAATTCAATGATCTCTGAAAAACCTAAGTCGATAACCTCAAAAAGTGTCCTAGAATATACCGAGGCTAAATCCTTAACATTAATTTTTTCTTTCTTACTAAAGCCAAATATTTTTAACATTATTGTTTTGGTAAACTAAAATTTTTCTTTGCGACTGCTTTTACTTCATCCCCAATCGCTAAACAAGCAGTCGCAGCTGGCGAAGGTGCATTCAAAATATGGATACTATTACCTTTACACTCTATTTTAAAGTCGTCAAAAACTTCGCCATCATTTGCTAATGCCATAGCTCGTACTCCGCTTCTGCCTACAATAATATCTTCCATTTTTAACGAAGGTATTAATCTATTTAATTCTTTCAAAAATAATCGCTTAGAAAATGCTCTTTTATATTCATTTAAACCAAAACGCCAATGTTTAAAGAATAATTTCCACGTTCCTTTATACATCAAGGCTTCCAAAGTATCTTTGAGATTAAAGTCAGTTTTACTATAGCCTTCGCGCTTGAAAGTAAATACAGCATTAGGACCACACTCAATTTTACCGTCAACCATTCGGGTAAAATGTACCCCTAAAAAGGGAAATTCTGGATTAGGAACTGGGTATATCAAGTTATTAACTTTAGACTTACCTTTTTCACTTAAATCGTAATAATCGCCCCTAAAACCTACTATACGTACATCTGAATGAACTTTATCTTTTTTAGCTAACCTATCTGAAAATAAACCGCCACAAAAGATTTTTATATCCGACTTGTATTGTCCTTTAGTGGTATTGATAAGTCCACCATCATCAAAAGATTTGACTTCACAGGAATAGATGATTTGACTTTTTGGGTTTATTTCTGTTATAAGTTCTGCTAGTTTATTGGTCACACCGACAAAATCAATAATACCAGATTCGGGCACCCATAAGGCAGCAATACCTTCAACATAAGGCTCTATTTCTTTCAAGCGAACAGCATCTATCTTCTCTATACCTTCTAAGCCGTTAGCCTTTCCCGTTTCATAAATTTTATTTAATCGTTCTTCTTCAGCTCGATTTACGGCAACGACTACTTTTCCACAAACATCGTGTTTGATATTGTATTTTTTAGCAAATTCAACTAATTGCTTTCTACCATTAACGCAGTTTTTAGCTCGAAAAGAACCGGGTCTATAATATAAACCTGAATGAATAACGCCTGAATTTCTACCTGTTTGATGAGTAGCTAAGCTTTGTTCTTTTTCAAAGATCACAATATTGAGTTGTGGATATTCGACTTGAAGTTTGAAGGCGCAAGACAAACCTACTATACCACCTCCTACTATTGCAAAGTCAAAACTATTGGATGTTTTTAACATGAAAATACTCTTGAAATATTAAACCCAAAGTAGATATATCCTTCTAGCCATTGGCCATTAGTTTGTGTTAAAAAAGCATGTTCGTTTATAGCCGAAATATTTTCTATAGGTGGTTCAGAAAAGAAACTGACTTTTCCTTTTTTAGTATAATATTGTTGAGCTATAAGCTGAGTGCTGAACAGTAAACAAATCAAGATTAATAGCATTCAACAAAGATAGTAATTTAGTGGGGTTTAGATACGCATCATCAACTTGTATCCTACGAAGAATAAAATAAAAATTACGATAAGTCCAGCTTGTTGTGTTTCAAAATAACGTGTTGCCAAACCAAACAAAAAAGGCCCTACAAAAGCTGTCATTTTGCCTGAAAATGCATAAAATCCAAAAAATTCATTTCTTTTTTTTGCCGGAGTAAGACGAGCCATGTAGGTTCTACTTGCCGATTGATTAGGTCCTGAAAACAGTCCGATTAGAATGGCTGCCACCCAAAATAAATTTTTAGTTTTGAACCAATTGGGAATAGCATTACCTCCAAAAATAAATTGAAATAAGCCAGGCAGTTCTGGAGCTAAAAAGGCTATAATACAAGCTATCATAAGAAAAATGATACTCAATAAAATCACTTTTTCACTACCTTTACCATCATCTAAATAACCAAAAACAAAAGCTCCAGTGCCTGCCATTACATTAAGTACTATGCCTAAAATAATGATTTCTTCAAAGCTAAAACCTATGCTTGTAGCGGCATAGATACCTCCAAAAGCAAAAATGGTTATAAGAGCATCATTATATACTAGACGAGCCAACAAAAAATGAAATATTTTTCTGTATGAAGAAAGTTTTTTAAATGTGGTTTTAAGATTATCAAAAGAATTCTTAACTACTAGTGACAAAGGCTTCTTATCTTTATTGTGCTTATCCTTAATCCAAATAAAAATAGGTAAACTAAAAATCAAAAACCATAATGCTACAAGTAAATTGGTAGCTCTTATATTTTCTCCGTTTTCAGTACCAATGCCCAAAATAGGCTGTTCTGTTTGCACAAAAAACACTAAAGCTAATACTAAAGCCAATAAGCCCCCTATATACCCTAGTCCCCATGCCATTCCAGAAACTTTACCTATTCGTTCCTCTGAGCTCAATTCTGCCAAGTAAGCATTACAAAATACAGTTCCTATTTCAAAAGCAATATTTGCAATAATGAAAAGGGTAAGTGCAAAAAGAACTTGTCCTTGTTGAGGAAAAAATAAAAGAGCAGTCGCTGCAACACATACCAAAGTACTCACCAACATAATTCTTTTTCTTGATCCCCAGTTATCAGCAATAGCCCCTAAAATTGGAGAACACAATGCAACTACGATAGCCGTAAAAGAAATAGCCCAGGACCAGTATTGTGTACCTAAAATTTCATTATTTGCTATAGATTTTGTGAAAAAAGTACCGTAGATAAAAGTCACTACCAAAGTGGTGAAAGCAGAGTTTGCAAAGTCGTAAATGGCCCAGGACCAAATTTGACGTTTATCGTCTTTTTGAATCATAAAAATTTATATAATAAACTATTAAATTTTCTGTTATTCAAAGTATTAAAAAAAAAATCAATATTTTTATGCATTAATGAATAAATTACATGTTAAATCTATTGAAAATCAACATAACTTTTTTTTTAAAAAAAACCTAAACTTTTATGAGTTTATTTGAAAAATATCTTTTAGAAAATAAAGAAAGAAAAATACTTGGTCTTGATCCAAAACCAATAGATGAAAAAGATTTATTAGACGAAATAATTGATCAAATTAAAACAATAAATCACGAGTACAGAAATATTTCTCTAGATTTTTTTATTTATAACGTACTACCCGGCACTACTGAGGCAGCTAAATCAAAATCCAACTTTCTTAAAGAAATAATACTTTCAAATGTTCAAATAAAAGAAATATCAATAGACTTTGCCTTTGAATTATTATCACACATGAAGGGAGGTCCATCTGTTCAAGTTCTTTTAGATATTGCACTAGAAGAGAAAATACAAATTGCTAAAAAAGCTGCATCAGTGTTAAAAAAGCAAGTTTTTCTTTACGAAGCTGATATGTTTAGACTTGAAAAAGCTCTGAAAGAAAAAAATGATATAGCAATTGATATTTTAACAAGTTATTCTAAAGCTGAATTTTACACAACATTACCCGAAATCCCAGAAGAAATTAAAATAGTTACATTCGTTGCTGGAGTTGGTGACATTTCTACAGATTTATTATCACCTGGAAGCGATGCTCATTCCAGATCTGACAGACAACTTCATGGACAATGTATGTTCGAACATAACAAAGAAAAACAAAACGCTTTAATCAAATTACAAAAAGAACATCCAGACAAAAGAATAATGCTTGTTGCAGAAAAAGGGACAATGGGTGTTGGTTCATCTAGAATGTCTGGAGTAAATAATGTTGCATTATGGATAGGTGAAAAATCTAGTGATTATATTCCATTTATAAATGTAGCTCCTATAGTTGCAGGAACTAACGGTATATCTCCAATTTTTTTAACAACGGTTGGTGTTACAGGAGGTATAGGAATTGATTTAAAAAATTGGAAGAAAAAACATGACTCAAATGGGAATTTAATTACTGATAATAATGGAGACCCAGTTTTAGAGCAAATTTATTCAGTTGAAACGGGAACGACATTTACGATAAATACAAAAAAGAAAAAGCTATATCAAAATGACAAAGAAATAATGGATATTTCTGAATCATTTACTCCTCAAAAATTAGAATTTATGAAAGCAGGAGGTTCATATGCAATTGTTTTTGGCAAAAAACTACAGTCTTTCTCTTGTAAACTTTTAGGAATCAAAATACCTCAGGTTTACCAAAAATCTAAAGAAATATATATTGAAGGACAAGGTTTAACCGCTGTTGAAAAAATATTCAATAAAAATGTAGTTGGTAATTCTAAAAACACTTTACACGCTGGATCCTACACACGAGTAAAAGTAAATATTGTTGGCTCACAAGATACTACTGGCCTTATGACATCACAAGAACTTGAAATGATGGCAGCAACTACTATATCTCCTGTTCTTGATGCAGGCTATCAATCAGGATGTCATACAGCATCTGTTTGGGATCTAAAATCTCAAGAAAATATACCTAAACTTATGAAGTTTATGTTTGATTTTGGACTTATAACAGCGAGACATCCCAACAATAAATATCCTCCAATGACAGACGTTATTCACAAAGTACTTAATGATATTACAATTGATGATTGGTCAATTATAATTGGAGGAGACTCACATACAAGAATGTCAAAAGGTGTTGCGTTTGGAGCTGATTCTGGAACTGTAGCCCTTGCTCTTGCAACAGGAGAAGCCTCAATGCCTATTCCAGAATCTGTAAAGGTTACCTTTAAAGGTAAAATGAAAAATCATCTTGATTTTAGAGATGTAGTTCATGCAACTCAATCTCAAATGCTAAAAAAATTCAAAGGTGAAAATGTTTTTCAAGGTAGAATTATTGAAGTTCATATTGGGACACTTTTAGCAGATCAAGCATTTACATTTACTGATTGGACTGCTGAGATGAAAGCAAAAGCATCAATATGCATTTCAGAAAAAGATACTTTGATTAATTCGTTAAAGATAGCAAAAGGTCGAATCGAAAATATGATAGCAAAAAAAATGGATAATGAGAAGCAAGTTTTAGCTGGCTTAATTGATAAAGTTAATTTTCGAATTGAAGAACTGAATTCTGACAAAAAATCACCACTAAAACCTGATTCTAATGCAAAATATTATGCTGAGTTTGAAGTCAATTTAGATAATATAGATGAGCCAATGATAGCTGATCCTGATGTAAATAATGAAGATATCTCAAAGCGATATACTCACGATACAATTCGTAAACTATCGTTCTACAAAGCATCAAAAAAAATCGATTTAGGTTTTGTTGGTTCGTGTATGGTTCATAAAGGAGATATTAAAATTGTTGCCAAAATGTTAAAGAATTTAGAAGAAAAAACTAAATGTGTAAAATTTAATGCTCCATTAGTTTTAACTGCCCCCACCTATAATATAATTGACGAACTAAAAAGTGAAGGGGACTGGGAGATTCTTCAAAAATATTCAAGTTTTGAATTTGACGATTCTGCACCTAAAAATATTGCAAGAACTAAGTATGAAAATGTTTTATATCTTGAAAGACCTGGGTGTAATTTATGCATGGGAAATCAAGAAAAAGCAGAGAAAGGTGATAGTGTAATGTCAACATCTACAAGATTATTTCAAGGACGAGTTGTGAAAGATTCAGATAGGAAAAAAGGTGAGTCTTTACTTGCATCAACTCCTGTTGTAGTTTTATCTGCTATTTTAGGAAGAACACCTTCACTTAATGAATATAAACATGCTGTTAAAGGCATAAAACTTACTCGATTTTCTCCGCCTTTACAACAAATGACATCTAGGCCTAATCACCTGCTTTCATATTAGATGTGAGTAAATTGACAAAAAATATTTGAAATTATTTATATTAAATATAAAAATTGCTCTTGAGTCAATTAGAACAAATTTACTTAGAACTATACTTACTATTTTTATAATTGCTGTAGGAATTTCTGCTCTTGTTGGTATTCAAATAGCTATTGAATCCATAAAATCTTCTATTGATGAAAACTTCACTAGTATGGGAGCTAATACATTTAATATTAGAAATAAAAGCTCGTCCATCAAAATAGGTAAAAAAGGTACCAAGCCAAAACGCTATGCTTCCATTAGCTATTCTGAAGCTAAAAGATTTAAAAATGAATTTTACAGTACTTCCTCAATATCATCTTGGGCAAGCTCTACAGCTACTATTTCATATAAATCAAAAAATAGCGAACCTAATATAAATATTACTGGTACTGATGAAAACCATTTACTAACTGCAGGCTATAAAATAGCTGAAGGGAGGAATTTTACATTTGATGAAGTTAAACAAGGAAAGCATGTAATTATTATTGGTGAAGATATCAAAAAGAATGTATTTGAAAAATCAAAGGCAATTGGTAAAATTATTTCTTTAGGTGGAAATAAGTATAAAGTCATAGGTGTCCTTAAAAAAAAAGGAGCTAGTATGAGTTTTGGTGGAGACAAAACTTGTCTTATCCCACTAACTAATGCTAGACAATATTTTGGCTTTCCAAATCAATCATTTACAATCAGTATATTATCATCTAACGCTGAAAAATTAAATGCTACTATTGGTGAAGCCGTTGCAGTGATGCGTATTGTAAGAAAGTTAAAGCCTATTGAAGAAGATAATTTCGAAATTATAAGAAGCGATAATTTAACACAAGTGATGCTCGAAAATATAAAATATGTGACAATTGCATCTTTATTAATTGGTACCATTACATTGTTTGGGTCTGCTGTAGGTTTAATGAACATAATGTTGGTATCAGTTACAGAGCGTACCAAAGAAATTGGTATACGTAAAGCACTAGGTGCCACAGCGAAAGTAATTCAATGGCAATTTCTAGTAGAAGCTATTGTTATATGTCAAATCGGTGGAATAATTGGTATTATTTTGGGAATAATAATAGGAAATCTAACTTCCTTAGTTATAGGTAGTAATCTAGTCATACCATGGATGTGGATGATTTCTGGTGTTGCTTTATGTATTGTTGTAGGTTTGTGCTCAGGGATTTTTCCAGCAGTCAAAGCTGCTAAACTTGATCCAATTGAGGCATTAAGGCACGAATAAAAACTTCAAGTCTTTAAAGTTTATTGTTGTTTATCAACAAAATATTTACTGAGAAACAACCTCAACACTAACAGAGGCGTTAACTTCTCTGTGTAAACGAACTTCAGCAGAATATAATCCTATAGTTTTAATGTTGTTTAACTTGATAAATTTACGATCTACAGTGTGACCTAATTTTTCTAACTCGTCTGCTAAGTGGTTAGAGGTCACCGAACCAAACAATTGCTTACCACCTTCAATAGTTTTAGCAGCAATAGTCACTGTTAAACCATTAATACTGTCGGCAATTTTATTAGCATCTTCAATAATCTTATTTTCTTTGTTAGCTCTTTGTCGTAAATTTTCAGATAGAATTTTACGAGCAGATTCTGTAGCTAATATAGCATGACCACGAGGTATTAAATAGTTGCGACCAAAACCGTTTTTTACATTCACAATTTCGTCTTTAAAGCCTAATTTCTCGACATCTTCTAATAATATCAATTCCATAGTTGTAAATTATTTTAGCATATCGCCAACATATGGCATTAATGCCAAATGACGGCACCTTTTGATAGCTTGTGAAACTTTTCTTTGGTACTTTAATGAGGTTCCTGTAATTCTTCTTGGAAGAATTTTACCTTGCTCATTGACGAATCTCATAAGGAAGTCAGGGTCCTTGTAGTCAATGTATTTAATTCCAGACTTTTTAAATCTACAGTATTTTTTAGTATTTCTGTTATTTACATCAACGGGTGATAAGTATCTAATATCATCTGCCATAACTATGCTTGTTCTTTGTTAGTATTTAATCTTTTTCTTCTGCTTTCAGCATACAAAATAGCGTGCTTGTCGAGCTTAACAGTTAACCAACGCATTAAACGCTCATCACGTTTGTAAGCTAGTTCAAGTTTGTCATTAATATCTTTTTTATCAGAGGTAAATTCAATGAGATAATAAAAACCAGTTTTTTTGTTTTGGATGCTATAGGCCATCTTTTTTAGACCCCAATGCTCCTCGGCAATAATTTTTGCCTTACTTTCTTTCAAAAGCTTGGTAAACTTTTGAACCGTCTCCTTCATCTGATTTTCAGACAAAACGGGATTCAAAATGAAAACGGTTTCGTAATGGTTCATAATGTTAAATTTTAATTTTATTCTTTTTTTTTAAAAGGGTTGCAAATGTAGAATAATTTTTAAAATAAACAAAGTATAATTATCAGCAAAACAACAAATTTAAGTAATTCAAAAAAGAACTATTTTCTCAAAAAAAATCTTAAAAATATATGTTTAAATAATCACTAAAAACAATTTATTTAAAGTCATTAGGAACATTATATTATATTTGTTTAACTTAATGTTCGATATGGAAAACTTTGTTGTTTCAGCACGTAAATACCGTCCTTCTAGCTTCAAAACTGTTGTTGGTCAGCAATCTATTACCAAAACACTAAAAAACGCTATTAAAAACAACCATCTGGCTCACGCATTTTTATTCTGCGGTCCTCGTGGAGTTGGTAAAACATCATGTGCACGTATTTTGGCTAAAACCATAAATTGTATAAATCTCAATAAAGAATTAGAAGCTTGTAATGAATGTGAATCCTGTCATGGCTTTAATAACAACCATTCATTCAATATTCACGAATTAGACGCAGCATCAAACAATGGTGTAGATAAAATTCGTGAATTAGTAGATCAGGTACGATTTGCACCTCAGGTAGGAAAATACAATATTTATATAATAGACGAAGTACACATGTTATCTCAAGCAGCATTTAACGCTTTTCTCAAGACCCTTGAAGAGCCTCCTTCTCATGCTTTGTTTATTCTTGCTACCACTGAAAAACATAAAATTATTCCTACTATTTTATCACGCTGTCAAATATTTGATTTTAAGCGTATAGAAATTTCAGATATTGTAAATCATCTGTCATATGTAGCTGAAAACGAAAAAATAGAAGCTGAGCAAGAAGCTTTACACATAATTGCTCAAAAAGCCGATGGTGCGTTAAGGGACGCCTTGTCTATTTTTGATCAAATTATTAGTTTTAGTGGCGATAGACTAACTTATCAAATGGTTACACAAAACCTCAACATACTTGATAATGACTATTACTTTAGAGTAAGCGATGCTTTACATAATTCGGATATTCCTTCAGTACTTAATGAATTCAACGAAATTCTATGTAATGGTTTTGACGGCCATCATTTCATCAACGGTCTAGGAAGGCACTTCAGAAACTTATTAGTTACGAAAGATAAAGATACTATTAGTCTATTGGAAGTAGGAGACAGTATTAAACAACGATACTTAGAACAAAGCCAAACTTGGCATCAAAAACATTTATTACAAGCTCTTGAACTTTGCAATAAAGTGGACTTGAACTACAAAATAAGTAATAATAAGCGTCTATTAGTTGAAATTACACTAATGCAAATTTGTGGCGTTAAAGAAGATATTAACACAGCAGAAAAAAAAACTTTCGTAGTTACACAAAACAAATCAGAAAATAATGTAAAAAAGGAAAATAAAGACAAAAGTGAAGTTTTAACTTCAACAATTTCTACAAACTTTGAAGAAAATAAAAATTTAGAAATTGACCTACCCCAGCAGTCCAAAAAAGCAATTAAGATTGTCAATTTTAAAGAGGAAATTAAAAAAACTACTATTTCTATTAATCCTAATTCTGAAGTAAAAAAAGAAAATGAAAATAAGGATGAAAGTGTAGAACATCAAAAAAAATATGAAGAAAAAGCGTTTTTACAAGAAGATCTCAACGAGAAATGGGAACAATACGCCAATGAAAAAGAGAATTTTGGCAAACATAATTTACTTTCTATAATAAAAGATAAAAAAGCCATATTAAAAGAGAACTTCAATGTGCACCTTATACTGGACAATAAAGTTCAAGAAGAAGTGATAAACGATGAAAAGACCAAGCTTTTGGGATATCTAAAGTCAAAACTTGAAAACAATAGTATTTACTTAACAATTGAGGTATCAGTTAAAAAAAAAGAAGAAATGAAAGCTTATACTGCTGAAGATAAATTTAAAAAAATGGTTAATAAAAATCCCAAATTGTTGAATCTCAAGAATAAATTCGACCTCGAAATCGACTTCTAATAACTAAAAAAAAAAAAAACATGAAATCCAAAATAACCATTATTCTTGTACTAGTTGCTTTAGCATGGATAGGATATAACGTCAGTAATAATATGAATAAATTAGAAAATAGTTACGAGAAAGTGCAAAATGATCCAATGAATGCTAGAATTTATACATTGGAGAATGGGCTTAAAGTTTACCTTTCGGTTTACAGAGACGCTCCAAGAGTACAAACTTACATTGCTGTAAGGGCTGGTAGCAAAAATGATCCGTCCGATGCAACAGGCTTAGCGCATTATCTTGAGCACATGTTGTTTAAAGGCACTGACAAATACGGTTCTTTAGACTATGCTAAAGAAGAACCTATGCTTAAAAAAATAGAAACTTTGTATGAAGAGTACCGACAAATTGATATGGATGATACTGAAAATAGAGATCGTTTGTGGGCTCAAATTGATTCTGTTTCTGGGGAAGCTGCTAAATTTGCTATCGCTAACGAATACGACAAAATGGTATCTAACATAGGGGCTAAAGGAACCAATGCCTACACCTCTGCCGAGGCAACTGTTTATGTCAATGATATACCATCCAATCAATTAGAAAAATGGTTAGACATAGAGTCTGAGCGTTTTCGTATGCCTGTCTTCCGTCTATTTCACACTGAACTAGAGGCTGTATACGAAGAAAAAAACAGAGGCTTGGATAGTGACGGTCGCAAAATGTTTGAGGCTTTATTAGAAGGTCTTTTCCAAAAGCATACCTATGGTACCCAAACTACCATAGGTACTATTGAGCACCTTAAGAACCCATCACTTTCAGAAATTAGAAAATATTTCAACAAAAACTATGTGCCAAACAACATGGCCATATGTATGTCTGGAGATTTTAATCCTGACTCAGTTATCCATTTGGTCAACCAAAAGTTTGGTGCTTATGAAAGAAAAGATAATCCAGAGTTCTCTCCTGGAGTTGAAGAACCTATAGCGAAACCAATCATAAAAGATGTATTCGGCCCTGAAACAGAAAGAGTTTACCTAGGCTATCGTTTTCCCGGAGTAAAAGACAGAGAAACACAAGTAATGCGAATTATTGATATGGTGTTAAGTAATAGTCAAGCAGGTCTTATTGACCTTAACTTGAACCAGCAACAAAAAGTACTTCAAGCCAGCTGTTTCCCATACATTCTATCAGACTACAGCACGCATATCTTATATGGTTCTCCAAAGCAGGGGCAATCTTTAGACGAATTGAAAGACTTGCTTATTGCCGAAGTAGAAAAAGTTAAAAATGGTGATTTCCCAGATTGGCTTTTACCAGCTATAATAAGCGATATGAAACTTTCCAAAATTAAAGTTTACGAAAGTAACTCCAGTAGAGCTAATGAGTTTGTACAATCGTTTATTCAACGTATCGAATGGAAAGACTACGTTAAAGAAATGGAAGTGCTAGAAAGTATTAGCAAAGAAGAAGTGATGGAAGTTGCTAAAAAATACTACCAAGACAATTATGTCTATGTGCGTAAAAACTTAGGCGAAGATACAGGAGTTATCAAAGTAACAAAACCTGCCATTACTCCTGTTGAAGTTAATAGGGATTCTCAATCGGAGTTCTTGTCTAAAATATTTGAAAAAGAAGTACCCAACATTGAGCCTGACTTCTTAGATTACGAAAGCGACATAAAACAAGCTGACATCGGTGTACCATTATTGTACATGCAAAACAAAGAAAATAGCAGATTTAAACTATTCTATATCAGCGATAGAGGTAAAAATCACAGCAAAAAACTGAGTATGGCTATTGACTATTTCAACTTTTTAGGCACTGAAGATATGAGTCCAGCTAAGAAAAAAGAAGAGTTTTATAAATTAGGTTGCGAATTATCGGTAAGTAGTCAAAACGAACAAAGCTATATCTCTTTGACAGGTCTTGACGATAATTTTGAAGAGTCTGTGAAGCTTTTCGAAAAATTACTTGCTAATGTAGTTGATAATGAAGAAGCATTAAAAAACCTCAAAATGAATACCCTTAAAAAGAGATCTGATGCTAAACTCAATAAACAAACTATTCTTTACAGTGGTATGAGCAATTACGCCAAGTATGGTCCAGTCAATCCGTTTACAAATACGCTTACTGACGATGAAATAATGGCAATTACTTCAGACGAATTAATTGATATTATCCGAAATATGACTTCTTATGAGCATCGTATTTTATATTACGGGCCAAAGTCATTCGAAGAAACAGAAAAGAGTATCGCTGAATTACACCCTATTCCTTCTGAATTGAATCCAATCCAAGAAGTAGAGGACTTTAAAGAATTGGACATCAACAAAACATCGGTTTATGTTATAGACTACGATATGAAACAAGCCGAAATATTAATGGTAGCTAAAGGTCAAGGATTCAGTGCTGAAAAAATGCCTCTTATCAAACTTCATAACGAATACTTTGGTGGAAGTATGGGAAGTATTGTTTTCCAAACCTTACGTGAGTCCAAGGCTCTAGCATATTCAGTATATAGTACCTACAGTACACCAAGAGAAAATGATAAATCACATTATGTAACAGCCTATATAGGAACTCAAGCCGATAAATTGGCAGAAGCTATGGTGGGTATGAACGAACTGCTTACAACTATACCTGAAGTTGAAGCTAATTTAGAAAATGCTAAAGAGGCAGTAATTCAAAAGATTCGTACTGAACGTATCACCAAAGACCGTGTACTTTTCAACTACGAATCAGCTAAAAGACTGGGCTATGATTATGACTCTAGAAAAGATATTTTTGACAATATCAATAAGTTCGAAATGTCAGACTTAACTAATTTCCACAACGAGCATATGAGTGGTAACGATTATACCATATTAGTACTCGGAAATAAAGATGAGTTAAATATCAAAGCATTGAAAGAATATGGCACAGTAAAATTCTTGTCTTTAGAAGACGTATTCGGATACTAAATAGTACATTTGCAAACTTAAAAACCGAATTAAATTATCATGAGTAAAATAAAAGTTGACAACCCAGTAGTAGAATTGGATGGTGATGAAATGACGCGCATCATTTGGAAATTTATCAAAGACAAATTAATCCTTCCTTATCTTGATTTGGATATCAAATATTATGATTTAGGAATAGAAAGTCGTGACAATACGAATGACCAAATAACTGTAGATGCTGCTAATGCTATTAAGAAGTATAAAGTAGGTATCAAATGCGCCACCATTACTCCAGATGAAGCTAGAGTGGAAGAATTCGGACTTAAAAAAATGTGGCGCTCACCAAACGGAACGATTAGAAACATCGTAGGTGGTACCGTATTCAGAGAACCCATCATCTGCTCAAACGTACCACGATTAGTGCCCAACTGGACTAAACCTATCTGCATTGGACGTCATGCTTTCGGTGACCAATACAAAGCTACCGATACTGTAATCCAAGACAAGGGTAAACTAACAATGACATTTACTCCTGAAAACGGAGAAGAAGTCAGCTGGGAAGTTTATCATTTTGAAGGGCAAGGTGGTGTTGCTATGAGTATGTACAATACTGATGAATCTATCTATGGTTTTGCTCGTTCCTGCTTTAATCAAGCATTAGCTAAAGGCTGGCCATTATATCTTTCTACCAAGAATACTATCCTTAAAGCTTACGATGGTCGTTTCAAAGATATCTTCGAAGAGGTATATCAGAATGAATTCAAAAGTGCTTTTAATGAGGCTGGACTAACCTACGAGCATCGTCTTATTGACGATATGGTTGCCGCTGCCTTGAAGTGGAACGGAGCTTTTGTTTGGGCTTGTAAAAATTATGACGGCGATGTACAATCAGATACTGTAGCGCAAGGCTTTGGTTCATTAGGATTAATGACCTCAACACTAGTAACCCCTGAAGGTAATGTGATGGAAGCTGAAGCTGCTCACGGAACAGTGACGCGTCACTATAGACAACACCAACAAGGAAAAAAAACTTCTACCAACCCTATTGCATCTATTTTTGCATGGACAAGAGGCTTAGCATTTAGAGGTAAGCTAGATAACAATAAAGCACTTATTGACTTCTGCCAAACTCTAGAAGATGTCTGTGTAGATACCGTTGAAAGTGGTGTAATGACAAAGGATTTAGCTTTATGTATTCATGGAAAAGACTTAAACGAAAGTCATTATGTTGTCACTGAAGAATTTTTAGAGGCCCTAGACAACGGTCTTAAAGCAAAAATGACTTAAAAAAAACCAACCCTAAAATTTCTTTAATATCCCATCAAAATTTTTGGGATATTTTTTTTTGAAGTAATAAAACAATTGATGTTTTTTTATTAAAATCATTAATTTTTCATAAATTGTGTGAGTTTAATAGTTAAAAATCATAATCTTATGAGACATTTTTCATTTCCTTTAGTAGTGATATTTTCTGTATTATTCTTTTTTTCATGTGAAAAAGAAACGGAAACAATAATATTACCTTCAAACATAAACAAAACCCCAAACTCAAGTCAAATCAACAAATTCTTTGAGGATAATTTAGATGAAGCGACTCAAACCATTAATGTTAATAGCTCTGCGTCTAACCAAAGTATAACCTCAGGCAAAGGCATTGTCTATACCTTTGGTTCAAATACTTTCATCAACACCTTTGGCAATCCAGTAAGTGGAAGTTTTAATATTGAGTTAGTCGAAGCATTAACTAAAAAAGAAATGATGCTGTTAAATCGACCAACATTTACTCACAGTGGACGACTACTCGTTTCTGGCGGTGTTGTTTACCTAAATGCCACTCAAAATGGCCAACAACTCAGCATTAACGACAGCGACCCAGTAATGGTAAGCATTCCTACTGACAACTATATTCCTATGGATTTCTTCGATGGTAGTTTTGACAACCAAGGTGGATTCGGTTGGGATGAAAGTGAAGATGATACAGTTTTGATCAATACTAATGGTAATGGACAGGATTCTACATTTTTTGAAAATTTCTTCAGCTTTGACTTTGAAATAGATTCAATTGGTTGGATAAACTGCGACTACTTCTATAACTCTGCCGACCCTTTAACACAAGTTGAGGTTGTTTTACCTGATACTTTTAACGGAGACAATTCGGCTGTTTTCATTTATTATAGCGATATTAATTCAGTAGCAAGTCTTAGCGACTACGATACAGATGGCACATTCGATTTGGGAGCATCTTACTCAACACCAGTTGGTATGGAGGTTACCTTTGTAGTCATTTCAGAAAGTGATGGAACATTCTTTTACAACTTTGTAACAAATACTATTACACAAGACCATGTGGAAGTTATCAGTGCTCTTACATCAGTAACTGAAGCTGAGTTAGAAGTACTTCTTAACAATTTGTAGAAACTTTAAAATATTTTAGAATTATATTTTTCTGAATATTTAGGAGAAATGTCTTTATAAAAGTCTTCTATTTTTTGAAGGTCTTTTTGAATTTCTCCAGTTGGATGGAACATCTCTCCTACACCAGCTTCTTTTTTTGCATAATCAAGATAGGCAAGTGCTATGGGTATATTAGCTTCAACTGCAATGTGATAAAAACCAAGTTTCCATTTTTCTACTCTCGACCGACTACCTTCCGGAGCAAGTCCTAAAACCAGTTGTTCTGAGGATTTAAATAAATCTACAGCATAGGCAACTAGGTTATTATGTTTAGATCTATCCACAGGAATACCTCCCAACAGACGAAAAACCCAACCATAAGGAAAGTAAAACATTTGACTTTTGCCAAGATATTTGGCTTCTATGTCAAGCATATATCCAAAACATCTGCCAATAATGAAATCCCAATTACTAGTATGAGGAGAGACAATGATGACATACTTTTTATGACTAGGAATATCACTAACCACCTTCCAGCCCATTGCATATAGAATCAATTTAGAAACTATCTTTTTCATATCAATTATTCAAAAAATTCATTTTTAAAATTTATCAAATGTAGCTTTTTTGTTGTTCTTGTTAGAGCAGTATACAACCATCTAAAGTATTCTTTACTTAGCATATCTGAAGTAAAATAACCTTGTTCAACAAATACATTTTCCCATTGTCCGCCTTGAGATTTGTGACACGTTACAGCATAAGCAAATTTTACTTGCAAAGCATTAAAATATGAGTTTTGCTTAATCTCTTTATTACGCTGAGCTTGTTTGGTAATATCTCCATAATCTTTAGCCACCTCATTATACAATTTTTTATATTCCTCATAAGTCATGGCTGGCGACTCAGATTTTAAGGTATCTAATAAGATAATACATTCCAAATTTTCTTCATCTGGATAATCTAGCAAGCGAACTGATATTCGAGCAAATCTACATTCATACAACTCATTGATTTCATAAATTCGCATGACCTCCATCATATCACCATTGGCAATAAAGCCTGCCTTACTACCCTCAGGTAACCAGAAATAATTATTTCTTACAACCATCAAAAAATCACCGGTTGAAATATCATCTTCCAAACCCATAATACGAGCTCTTATTTGCTGGTTATACAAATTGGCTCTTTTGTTGGAACGACATATAACAACTGTTTCCTCAACCCCACTATTAGAATAAGCGTCTTCTAAAGCTTCTTGAATATCCATTCCCGCATCTAATCTCACAACCTCACTATTGCACTTGACATGCGGAATATCAAAATCATTATCGGTAATTTTATCTCTTAAATGTGTAGCATTTTCTAAAATCATTGATGTTGATTGTTGCCGAACAACTTGAGTCAATTCTGTAGAATAAACATCTTTTTTATACATAAAACCTAATAAATTTTCATCGAGAGCAGGACTGATATCAAGGTTAACAGGAGGTAGTTGTGCTGTATCGCCAATTAAAATCAACTTACACATTACGCCAGAATAAACATATTCAATTAAATCGTCAAGTAATACCCTTCCTCCAAAACCTTTATCCGAAGCATCAGGAATCATTGATGCTTCGTCTACTACAAAAATAGTATTGATATGCTTGTTTTCTTGTAAAGAAACGTAGGTATTACCTTGAGAATTGGTACGTATCCAGTAAATTTTTTTGTGGATCGTAAAAGCACTTTTCTTTGAATATAGCGACAGCACCTTAGCTGCTCGACCTGTTGGCGCTAGCAAAAATACTTTTTTACCAACTGAATATAAGCTATTAATAAGAGAACTTACAAGTGTTGTTTTACCTGTGCCAGCATAACCTTTAAGTAAAAACAATCCTTTGGAAGATGAGTTTTCTACAAATTCGGATAACTGACTTATGAGCTCAGATTGTTGAGAGGTCGGTTCAAATGGAAATTTATTATTTAAAAGTTGAGTTAATTTTGTGCTATTCATCAGAATTACGAAGTAGATACAAAACTACCTAAATATAGTTAAAAAATTGTAAATTTGCAAGAGATAACTTATCAAAATAAATAATGAAGAAAAAAACAATTCAGTCAATACTTTGGCCTGTTATTATTCTATTGGCTTGGCTAGTTTACAGAAGTCCAATTAGCTTAAAAGAATTTCAAGAGGAAACTAATTATCGTAAATCTGCAGTTATTCAAGACTTAAAAGATATTCGGACTGCTCAAATAGCTTTCAAAGATAAATACAGAGTTTACGCTAGTAATTTTAACAGCTTATTGTCTTTTGTTAAAAATGATTCTATAGCAGTCGTAAAGGCCATGGGTGAAACTCCTGACTCTCTGACTGAAGATCAAGCACTTCTTTCTGGTATCATTAGTAGAGATACTTTATTTGTTCCTGTTTACCAAACTATTTACAACAAAGATTATTTAGACACAAGAGATAGTAGATTTCCATTTAATTTAGATAAGCTATCAACAGTGCCTTTTTCTGATGAAACTTTTAGTATGGAATCTGGAAATATCATAAAAGGTAAAGTTGTGGTTCAAGTCTTCGAAGCATCTACAAATTATAGTATTTTTCTTAGTGGATTAGACGCAAAAAACAAAGGAATTGACTTAAATAAAAAATTAAAAGTAGGTTCCATGTCAGAAGCATCAATAAATGGAAATTGGGGCGAATAAACCAAATCGGTCTATAATTGACTCAAAATATTTGGAATCACATTCTACAGAAGAATGCCATTTATCCATTCAAATTGGCTTGAATGGAATCTCTTATTGTATTAGAAATAGTTCAGAAATTTTAGCTATAGAATCCTACAATAATTCTTTATCTCAGTTAGTGTCTAACATAGAAAAAAATAAATGGCTAAACCTAGATTATGCGTCAACAAATATCACCGTAAACACAAAAAAATATGTACTTATTCCTAAGTTATTATACAAAAACGAGGACAGAAACAAGTACTTAAAATTAAATCACATAAACACCGAACAACTAGAAAGTTTATCAGACGAAATTAAGTCCATTGAAAGTGTTGTTGTTTACGGAATATCCAAAGCGAAACAAGACATAATATCAACTTTCTTTCCTAAAAGTACAATAAAACACATCAGCTCAATACATATAACAAATATGTTAGCGAAATATAAAAATTGTGAAGAAAAAACTATGATCATAAATGTTGATTACAGACAAATACACATCACAGTTTTGGACCATACCAAACTCATATTTTTTAATGTATTTAACTACAAAACAGCTCATGATTGTGTTTACTACACACTTTTTGTATGTGAGCAATTAGAATTAAACCCTGAAAATCTTTCAGTAGAACTGATGGGTGAAATTAAAAAAGAATCCGAACTTTATAATTTAATATACACTTACATTCGCTATGTTAATTTTGCAAAACGAAGTGTTAATTTAAGTCCAAACATTGATTCATTATTGGAGCACGAACACTACACACTTTTACACCAACACTTATGCGAATAGTTGGTGGTAAATATAAGGGCAAATCCATTATTGCTCCAAGGAGTTTACCCGTCAGACCAACAACAGATTTTGCTAAGGAGAGTCTATTTAATATACTAAACAATTCCATAGACTTTGAAGAAATTAAACTTTTGGAACTTTTTGCTGGAACTGGCAATATAGGCTATGAATTTGCTTCTAGAGGTTGCCCACAAATTACTTCTGTTGACCTCAACTTTAATTGCATTCAATTTATAAAAAGAACTAATAAACAGTTGGGTTTACACAATAAAGTTATTCGCTCCGATGTCTTTAGATTTATTACGTCAAGCAAGGAAAAATATAATTTCATATTTGCTGACCCTCCATATGACCTCGACAGAATAAAAAATATTCCTCAGCTTATTTTTTCTAATGGTATTTTAGAGAACGAGGGAACATTAGTGATTGAGCATGATAAATACACAGACTATAGTGAAGATAATTATTTTAATAATGCACGTCAGTATGGTCGGGTTATGTTTAGTTTTTTTAACTTTAAGGCATGACTAAAAATATAGCAGTTTTCCCTGGTTCCTTCTCCCCTTTTACAAAAGGGCATCAGTCCATTGTGAATAGAGCTCTACCTCTTTTCGACGAAATTATAATTAGTGTAGGAATAAATTCATCTAAAAATGATTACTTCTCAATTCAAGAGAAAGTTAAATGGATTGAAAACGTATTCGTCAAAGAAAATAAAGTAAAAGTAATGAGATATGAAGGTCTGACTATTGACCATTGTATCGCCGTAAAGGCTAATTATATCCTTAGGGGCTTGAGAGATTCTCACGATTTTAAATACGAAAAAGGCATAGCTCAAATGAATCATTCTATGCAAAATAACATAGAAACTATATTTATTATGACAGAAGCAAAATACTCACACATCAGCTCAACATTAGTAAGAGATATCATAAAAAATGGAGGTGATGTTAGTCAATTTGTTCCTGAAGAAATCAAACTTTAATTTCTTTCCGAATCAATTACTTTTTTTATGCTAGAAAAAGAATTTTTCAATAATTCAGGAATATCGTTTTTACTTCTCCACTCTACTTTTTCTATGCCCTCCTCCGTTTGTGGAGTAAATTCGCCAGAATAAGAAGAATTCATAAGATACCAGTGTGTTTCTTTTAGTACCATTTTACAATTCATAGAATATGTATGATAGGTTTGAATAAGCTTATGTTCAAGGACTAAATCTTTAATACCACACTCCTCCTCAACTTCTCTCAAAGCACATTCAGCAAGATCTTCATTATTTTCTAACTTTCCTTTAGGCAAATCCCATTTGCCATTTCTATATATAAATAGATAATCTTGGTGCTTTTTAACTAAACCACCAGCAGCTAAAATAAGTTCAAATTCTGCTTTAAAGCTGCACCAAGATGACTCAAGATCATCAGATTTTACCCATAATTTTAAAGGGCCTTTGTGTTGTATATTTTTTATAAAATCAGCCCAATTAAACGATTCATTATAATCGTGTTGCATATAGGACGGTTTTGCCACAGAATTAGATAAAATTAAGGAATGATGATTTATAAAAACTTCATACATTAGCGATATGATTTTAGACATTGAAACTGCAAAGCAAGTTGCAAAATCATTATTGCAAATCAAAGCTATTATTCTCAATCCTGAAGAATCATTTGTTTGGGCATCTGGCTGGCACTCTCCTATCTACTGTGACAATAGAATTAGTCTTTCTCATTCTGAGGTAAGAACCTTTATACGTCAACATTTGGTTGAGGGTATTTTATCTAAGTATGGTAAACCTGATGTAATTGCTGGTGTAGCTACAGGTGCTATTGCTCATGGTGTTTTAGTTGCTCAAGAACTAGGAGTTCCTTTTGTTTATGTAAGAGCATCAGCCAAAAAACATGGTCGTAAAAATCTCATTGAAGGTAAGGTAGAAAGTGGACAATCAGTTGTAGTCATTGAAGATTTAGTAAGTAGTGGTAAAAGTAGTTTGGCGGCTGTTCAAGCGCTTAGAGATAGTGGCTTCAAAGTAAATGGTATGGGAGCTATATTTAGCTATGGCTTTGAACACGCTAGAAAAAGCTTTGATGAAGAAAATTGCGAGTTATTCACACTTGGTGATTATGACACGCTAATAGATCAAGCATTAGAAACAAAATACATCACCAAAGACGATGTTGAAATACTTAAAGTATGGCGAAAAGACCCTTCAAATTGGAATAAATGAGTTTAATAAAAAGTCAAGCTGTTACCATCAATAAGTCTGATGAAGAAATTTTTAACTTTATTAGCAATTTTACCAACTTTGCTAACCTAATGCCACAACAGGTACAAGACGTAAAAATTACCCAAGATAGTTGTTCATTTAGCATGCAAGGGATGCCACTAATAAAACTTAAAATATACGAAAAAACACCTTTTTCTAGTGTTAAAATGAAAGCTGAAGATGGGAAGTTACCTTTTACCCTATCATGTTCTTTGGAGAGCGTAAATGAAACTCAATGTATTGTCCAATTTCATTTTGAAGCAGAACTAAATCCAATGATGAAAATGATGGTGGCTAAACCATTAGGTAATTTTTTAAACCTTCTTTCTGAAAAACTAAAAGAAATTAAAACATAAATTTTATTTCTCCCATATTGTAAAATTTTAAACAGCCATTGACTTCTACAACCAATTGACCATTCTCATTGACAGATTTTATAATACCATCAAAATACTCACCATTCTTTAAAAATTTTTGAAACCCATCTTTTTTAAATAAATTTTGGTGATAAAGCTCATTAATTATTGAGGACTTTTGTTTCAGTAATAAATAATTTTTCTCAACGTTTTTAAATATTAATTCTAATAATTCTTGTATATCAGGTGTTTTTTTTAAAAAAAAAGCCAAAGACGTAGCCGAAGGTAATTTACTGATGTTATTATTGATGTTTATTCCAATACCAATTATACTTTTTTCTATCTTATTAGCTCTAATTGAATTTTCAATTAGAATTCCAGCTACTTTTTTATCTCCAATAAATATATCATTAGGCCATTTTATTTTAGCATTCAGGGAATAATTATTAATAGCTTGGCAAACAGACAAAGAAATAAACATATTAAACAAAAAATGTTGAGTAACATCTAATTTAGGCTTAAGTAAAATACTCGCACACAAAGACTTGTTAGCTTCAGAGTACCAGTGATTATTTCTTTGACCTTTACCTGCTGTTTGCTCTTTTGCTACAACTACTGTTCCTTCAACCAAAGATTCGTCTTTGGATAAATTTATTAAATAATTGTTAGTAGAATCAACAGAATAAAGTTCAATAATATGTTGTCCAACAAACAAGCAATACATAAAACAAATTAACGGATAAATTTCTGTATTTTTGCCCCTTAATGAGATTCATAATTTTTAAACATTTTAATGAGCATAAAAAAAGAGCTTAAAACATCAGATATTCTTGCAAACATTGTCATTTGTGGTATGCAAGAGGTTAAAGCTGTAGAAATTGTAAGTCTTGATTTAAGAAATATTGAAACCTCGGTTTGTGACTTTTTTATCGTATGTCATGGAACTTCTAACATTCACACTTCAGCCATCGCTGATTCTGTTATTAAAGAAACACTTAAAACATACAATGAAAAGCCATGGAATAAAGAAGGAATTACTAATGGTGATTGGATATTATTAGATTATGGAAATGTTGTTGCTCATATTTTTCAAAAAAATTTGAGAGATTATTACAACATTGAGAAATTATGGGGCGATGCCAATATTCGTCAAATTAAAGAAACTGCATAAACAATGAACAACAAAAAAGAAGAGCCAAAAGGTACTAAATTCAATTTTTATTGGATTTATGCTATTATAGCAATATTATTTTTTGGAATACAAATTCTGAATATTAACACAACAACAGAAACTTCTTGGCAAGAATTTAATAGATCAATGCTACAAAGTAAAGAAGTTCACAAAATAATAGTTGTAAATAGAGAAATAGCTCAAATTTATATCAAAAAAGAGTTTCTTAAAAAAGAGAAATATCAAAAAGTTTCCAAAAAATCATTTGGAAATGGTATTAATGAAGGCCCACACTACTATTTTCAAATTTCTTCTCCCGATAATCTTGAAGAAAAACTTAAAGAAGCTCAATTAGATTTTGATGATGAAGATAAAATTGAAATAAAATATACTACAAAAAAAGACGTGATTGGTGATGCCTTTGGATGGATTTTTCCAATTCTAATAATGATTGCAATTTGGATATTTTTTATGAGGAGAATGGGTGGAGGTGCAGGAGGACCCGGTGGTCAAATTTTTAACATAGGTAAATCAAAAGCTACGTTATTTGATAAGACTAAAGTTAATGTTTCTTTTAAAGATGTAGCTGGTTTAGAAGGAGCCAAAGAAGAAGTGGAAGAGATTGTAGATTTTCTTAAAAATCCTAATAAATATACTGCACTGGGAGGAAAAATTCCAAGAGGTGCTCTTTTGGTTGGACCACCTGGTACAGGAAAAACATTACTTGCTAAAGCTGTAGCTGGTGAGGCAAAAGTACCCTTCTTCTCGTTATCTGGTTCTGACTTTGTAGAAATGTTTGTTGGTGTAGGAGCCTCAAGAGTAAGAGATTTATTCAAACAAGCAAAAGAAAAATCTCCATCAATAATATTTATTGATGAAATTGATGCTATTGGAAGAGCTAGAGGTAAAAGTAATATAACTGGAGGCAATGATGAAAGAGAAAATACATTAAATCAATTACTTACTGAGATGGATGGTTTTGGGACCAATACAGGTGTAATCGTAATAGGTGCAACCAACAGAGCTGACATTTTAGATAGAGCACTATTAAGAGCAGGTCGTTTTGACAGACAAATTTTTGTGGATTTACCTGATCTTAATGAAAGAAAGGCAATTTTTGAAGTGCATGTAAAACCATTAACATTAGCCAAAGATGTAGACGTAGACTTTTTATCTAAACAAACTCCGGGTTTTTCTGGCGCAGATATTGCTAATGTATGTAATGAATCCGCTCTGATAGCGGCAAGAAAAAATAAAAAAATAGTAGAAAAACAAGACTTTCTAGATGCAGTTGACAGAATTATTGGTGGTCTAGAAAAGAAGAATAAAATAATCTCTAAAGATGAAAAAAGAACAGTAGCATTTCATGAAGCTGGACACGCCACAGTTAGTTGGTTTATGCAATTTGCTTCTCCACTAGTAAAAGTAACCATTGTTCCAAGAGGTCGTTCTTTAGGAGCTGCTTGGTATCTGCCAGAAGAACGACAACTGACAACAACAGAACAATTAAGACATGAGATGTGTGCAGCATTAGGAGGCAGAGCAGCAGAAAAAATCATTTTCAATAAAATATCCACTGGTGCACTAAGCGATTTAGAAAAGGTAACTAAACAAGCCTATTCAATGGTTTCTGTTTATGGACTTAGTGACAAGGTCGGAAATATTAGTTTTTATGACTCAAGTGGTAGAGAAAGTTTTAATAAACCTTACAGTGAATCTACAGCAAAAATGATAGATGATGAAGTAAGTAAACTTGTCGAAGATTGTTACCAAGAAACCATCAAGCTGCTAAAAAAGCACAAAAGCAAACTCACTAAACTCGCTGAATTACTTCTAGAGAAAGAGGTTATATTTAAAGAGGATTTATTGGCTATATTTGGACCAAGACCATGGGATAAAGAAGAAATAAAAGAAGAAGAATCTAAACCTAAAAAGAGAAAGGCGAAGCGTAAAAAAGATGAACCAAAATAAGTGGATAACACTCGTGAAGACAAGTAAACCTTATCAACTCAATCTCATAAAAGGTAAATTGTTGGAAAATGAAATTATCGCTGTAATTATCAATAAAATAGATTCATCTTACCTAAACTTTGGCGAAGCTGAACTAAAAGTTTTAGAATCTGATTTTAAAAGAGCTCAAGATATATTAAAAGATGTCGAAAAGTAACTCAATTACTAGAACTATTACAGGTCTATTATATGGACTTGCATTAATAACAAGTCTTACAGTTAACTTTTATACATTCTACATATTTTTCTTTATTGTTTTAGTACTGGGCCTTAAAGAATTTTATCAACTAGCAGAAAAAAAAGACATAATACCTCAAAAAAATCTAGGCTTTATTATATCTTTTGGTCTATATATTTCGTCTTATTTAATATATGTAAATGAAAAAATGAGCTATTTTATTCTAAATATAATTTTGGCTCTTACTTTTATGCTATTTGCTGTAGAACTTTTTAAAATTAAAGAAATTAGCTTTGTTAATATTGGCATTACGATTTTAGGTGTAATTTATGTAGCATTACCACTATCATTACTTACATTTTTAGCTTTCGACACTAGCAATCAATACAGCTATAATTTAATTCTAAGCTTATTTATCTTAGTGTGGCTGAGCGATGTTGGTGGTTATTTTGCTGGTATTAACTTTGGAAAACATAAATTACTAGAGAGGATTTCGCCAAAGAAAACATGGGAAGGTGTTGCTGGGGGCTTAATACTTTGCATCATAGGCTCCTACATATTAAGTCATTTTTTCCAAATAATGAATGTATACACATGGTTAGTGTTTGGGGTATTAGTGTGCGTAAGCTCAGTAATTGGAGACTTAATAGAGTCCATGCTAAAACGCTCAGCAAACATCAAAGACAGCGGTAATATATTACCGGGTCATGGTGGCATTTTAGACCGTTTTGATAGCGTGTTATTCGCTATACCAATAGTTTATATTTTCAAATTTTTCATTTTATGAAATTTATCCACAAAGAAGGACACAAAATTATTTTTATAACAATAGTAATACTTTTAGGTTTAAACTATACTATTAACTATTTTGGTATTGAATGGCTAAAAAATATTACACTTATAATCTCCACAATTTTCTTTTTGTTAATACTGCAGTTTTTTAGAAATCCAATAAGAATAGTTACTGCATTAGAAAATGAAGTCGTAGCACCTGCAGACGGAAAAGTTGTTGTTATTGAAGAAGTCGAAGAAACAGAATACTTCAAAGACAAGCGTATTCAAGTATCTATTTTTATGTCACCAATGAATGTCCACGTCAATAGATATCCAATCAATGGCAAAGTGCAATATGTTAAATATCATCCCGGTCAATACTTGGTAGCGTGGCACCCTAAGTCTTCAACAAAAAATGAACGCACAACAATAGTAGTTGAAAATGATAAAATAGCTGTATTGTTTAGACAAATAGCAGGAGCTCTTGCGCGCAGAATCGTTATGTATCCTAAGGAAAATGATATCGCTAGTAAAGGTGATGATTTTGGATTTATCAAATTTGGCTCAAGAGTAGATTTATTTTTTCCTTTAGGTACTAAAATTGAAGTAGAATTAAATCAACTAGTTCAAGGAAATAAGACAATTATTGCTAGTTATTAATTAATAATTCGTACCTTCGAAAAAACAAAACATTCACAAATGAAAAAGTTATTATTAATATTACTAGTAGTTTTTTTATGTAATACTGTAGTTGCACAGACTACTAATGAAAAAACTGAAAATGTAAAAATAGAGCAGAGTGTAAAAAAATGTTCTGATGATAAATCAAAAAAATGCTGTAGCAAAGACGCTAAAGCTGACAACAAAGCAAAAACTAAGTCTTGTTGTTCTGGAAAAAAATCAAGTTGCTCTAAAGAAAAAGTAAAAGAATCTACATCCAAAAAATGTTCAAAGGGCGATGCATGTTGTTCAAAAACAGGAAAAAAAGTTGCAGATTGTGATAAGAAAAAGCAAGGATGTTGCAAGGCAGACGCCAAGTCAACAAGATAAAAATAATCTTATTTTATAAAAACTCGAATGGTTAAAACCATTCGAGTTTTTTTATTGAAACTGACCAAATAGAATGATTTTTTATCATCATCAATTGAAAAATGGCATTAGAATTGTCCATAAAAAGACCTCTGGCTCAGTAGCTCATTGTGGTATTATTATAAAAGGAGGTTCTCGCAACGAATCTGATAAAGAACAAGGACTAGCTCACTTTATAGAACACGTTATTTTTAAAGGAACATCTAAAAGAAAAGCCTACCATATATTGAGTAGAATGGAAGATGTTGGCGGAGAACTTAATGCCTTTACTACTAAAGAAGAGACATGTATATATTCATCGTTTTTGCCTAAGTATTACAAAAGAGCATTAGAGTTATTAAGTGATATTACATTTAGCTCAATTTTTCCAAAAAAAGAATTAGAAAAAGAAAAAATAGTAGTTTTAGATGAAATAAATTATTATAAAGACAACCCCTCAGAACTTATATTTGATGAATTTGAAGAACAAGTATTTAGCAACCACCCACTTGGAAAAAATATTTTAGGAACGCCTAAACACATTCAATCTTTTAACAAAACTATGATTGAAAAATTTATTCAGAAAAACTTCCTAACTAATGAAATCATAATAAGTTCTGTAGGTAATATAAGTATGAGTAAACTTATAAAGAATATTGAAAATCATTTCGCTCATTTACCAAAAAGTAATTTAAAAAGAGATGAAGAACCTTTTTCAAATTACCTCAAGAAAGAAATTGAAATAAAAAGAAATGGTTTTCAAGCTCATTGTATGTTAGGTATTGAAGCCTATGGCATCAACCACCCTAAAAAAACAGCTATGATTTTACTAAATAATATTTTAGGGGGGCCAGGAATGAATTCAAGACTAAATCTAGCTATTCGTGAAAAATATGGCTTTACCTATTCCATAGAATCAAATTATACTGCCTACAGTGATACAGGCATATTTTCTATCTATTTAGCATCAGACAATGACAAGATAAACAAGAGTATCAAGCTTACAAAAAAAGAACTTGTTAAATTTTGTCAAAAACCTTTAGGCACTCTTCAACTAAAAAAAGCAAAACAACAGCTAATTGGGCAAATTGCCATTGCTCAAGAAAGTGAAGTAAATTTGATGTTAGCAATGGGAAAAAGTATGCTACTTTATAACAAAGTTGATACCTTTGAATCTGTGAAAAATAAAATTGAAGCCATCAATTCTAACCAACTATTTGAAGTAGCGAATGAAGTGTTTAATTTAGATAAGTTATCTTGTTTAATATATAAAGTATAATGGATTTTTTAACTAAAAAAATAGAGCAATACGCTTGTAGTCATACTCAAGAGGAAAATATTGTATTAGCTGAGCTAAACAGAGAAACTTGGGCAAAAGTTCTCATTCCACGAATGCTCTCTGGTCATCTTCAAGGTCGTGCATTAAGTATGTTTAGTAAAATGATTAGACCAAAATATATTTTAGAAATAGGTACTTATACAGGATATTCTGCTATATGCCTTTCTGAAGGTCTGCAAGAATTTGGTAAATTATACACTATTGACATCAACGAAGAGCTAAAATCAATGTCATCAAACTATTTCGAAAAGGCAGGAATCTCAAGAAATGTAGTTCAATATGTTGGTAATGCTTTAGAAATTATACCAAATATAAAAGATGAATTTGATTTAGTATTTATAGACGCTGATAAAGAAAATTATAGCAACTATTTTGAAATAGTCATAGAAAAAATGCCAGTAGGCGGATTTATCATTGCTGATAACGTACTTTGGAGTGGAAAGGTTGTTGAAGAAGTTAACGAAAAAGATCATGAAACAAAGGCAATTAAAGAATTTAACACCCTTATTCAAAACTCTAAAAGAGTAGAAAATATTTTAATGCCAATCAGAGACGGACTAATGATTTGTCAAAAAATTAAATGAAACCACTTTCGTTCGAAAATACAGAGATTGCTTTCCAAAGTAAATCAACTAAGCAGTTGAATAAATCCTATTGGCTTTTTAAATTAGTTAGCAATAATTCTATAGTAAAAGTCTCACCTTTTATTCTCAAAATTGCCTTTGCTCTAGGACTACCAATTAAAGGGTTGATAAAACAAACCATTTTTGAACAATTTTGCGGTGGTGAATCTATTGACAAATGTGATAGAAGAATTCAATTATTAGCCAAGTATAATATTGGCACTATTTTAGATTATTCTGTTGAAGGAAGAAGTATAGAAGATGATTTTAATAGAGTTACGCAAGAGACTATAAAAACAATTTTAAAAGCTAAAGGAAATGACAATATCCCTTTCGCTGTATTCAAAACATCTGGACTAGCACGTCTAGAATTGCTTGAGAAGGTTAGTAATTCTAAAATTGAGCTTAACAAAGAAGAAAAGGAAGAATATAAAAGAGTAAAAGAACGAATCAATTCAATTTGCACAACAGCACATAAAAACAATGTTCGTCTTTTTATAGATGCAGAAGAAAGCTGGATACAAGATGCTATTGATGATATCGTTGTTTCTATGATGAGGAAATATAATAGAAAACAAGCTATTGTATTCAACACCCTACAAATGTATCGTTGGGACAGATTGGCCTTCCTAAAACAATCATATGCTGATGCAGAAAATGAGAATTACTTTTTAGGTTTGAAAATTGTTAGAGGTGCCTATATGGAGAAAGAAAGAGAAAGAGCCAAAAAAATGAACTACCCTTCTCCAATTCAAATGAATAAAGCCAATTGCGACAACGATTACAATTTAGCCTTAAGATTTTGTATAAACCATATCGATAAAATTGCACTGTGTGCTGGCACACATAATGAAAAAAGCTCTATGCTTTTAACCCAAATAATGGCTGAGAATAACATCATTAAAAACGATCAAAGAGTATATTTTTCTCAGCTATTAGGAATGAGCGAACATATAAGTTTCAATCTCTCGAAACACGAATACAATGTAGCAAAGTATATGCCCTATGGTCCTGTAAAAGATGTTCTACCCTACCTCATCAGAAGAGCTGAAGAAAATACTTCTATAGCAGGACAAACAGGAAGAGAGTTGGGCTTGATAATTAAGGAAAAAAATCGAAGAGCTTAATAACAAGAACAACTGTCTTGCTCAATAGAAAAATTTTTTAATGTGACTTTTTCATCACATAGTTCAAAGCCAACACTAAGACTTTCATTCTCAACAACATAGTACTTACATAGTTCGGCACGTTGGTCACTTTTTTCAAAATTTATACTTCCATCCTCTAAAACATTCAGTACATCTTTTTGTTCTATGTTAAAACAATCAAGATGACATTGAGCATTAGGACTAATATTGATGGTATCGCTTTTAAGATGATATAAAACTCTGTAGTTTATATCAAAATACTGAGCGTATTCAACAAACCTTCCTGGAAAAGCAAAGCGTATAACCATTACACCAATTAAGACACCAAAGAGGAAAATAAAAAAACGTCTAGCCATTATATACTTGCAATAAGTAAATCAATTTCTTTATAATCAAGGTTAAACCACTCTGCAACCATTTTATTGGTAAGCATACCATGACAAATATATACTCCTTGACGAAGTCCAGCATCGCTCATAATAACATTATTCAAACCTCCAAAATCGCCAGCCTTTAAAATAATTGGTGTTAATAAATTACTTAATGAATATGAAGCTGTCCTAGCAACTCTTGAAGGTATATTCGGAACACAGTAATGAACTACTCCATACTTATTGAATGTTGGTTTAGCATGATTAGTCAATTGAGAAGTTTCAAAGCATCCTCCTTGATCAATACTTACATCAACTATAACCGAACCTTCTTTCATTTGAGATACCATTTGCTCTGACACTACACATGGTGTTCTTTTATCATTTGAACGCAAGGCACCAATAACAACATCAGCTCGTCTAAGGGATTTCTGCAAAACTTTGGGTTGAATAATTGAAGTAAAAACACGTGTATTTAAGTCATTTTGAAGGCGTCTAAGTTTAGATAAAGAGTTATCAAATACTTTAACAGATGCACCTAATCCCATAGCTGATCGAGCAGCAAACTCACCTACTGTACCAGCACCAATAATGACTACTTCAGTAGGGGTAACACCTGCTATACCCCCAAACAATAAGCCTTTACCAAGATTGACGTTGCTTAAGCATTCAGAGGCAATAAGAATTGAAGTATTACCAGCTATCTCACTCATAGAACGGATTAAAGGCATCATTCCGGAATCGTCTTGAATAAATTCGTAAGCCAAGCAATTAATCTTTTTTTGAGCTAACTTTTCAATGAATTTTTTTGAGCGGGTTGTTATCTGTAAAGCTGAAATTAAGGTTTGTCGACCTTTCATCATTTGAATCTCTTCAATAGTGGGAGGCTCTATTTTTAAGATAACATCTGCTTGATAGATTTTTTTAGTATCATAAACAATTTTAGCTCCAGCCTCACTAAACTCAGAGTCAGAAAAGTTAGCACCTTCACCTGCTTTGGATTCAATAATAACTTCATGACCATGACTTACCAACAATTGAACAGCGTCGGGAACAATTGCTATTCTACTTTCTTGAAATGTAATTTCTTTAGGAACACCAATAAATAAGGATTTTGCTT
Source organism: uncultured Flavobacteriales bacterium (assembly GCA_913048435.1). Taxonomy (GTDB): domain Bacteria; phylum Bacteroidota; class Bacteroidia; order Flavobacteriales; family UBA7312; genus UBA8444. The sequence goes on from CAJWWC010000004.1 coordinate 73,680, forward strand.
GTTTTTTTAACTCTAACTTTTCTTCTTGAGGAATTAAATCCCCGCTACCAAAAGATGAAATATTAGTCATTGAATACTAATTTTATAATTCTTTGTTCGTTTTCTACATCAATATAAATGTGATCAAAGTCATCAGGCAATAGATCTTGAATCATCGACGGCCATTCTACAAAACAATACGCAGAACTGTCAAAGTAAGATTCTACACCAATATCATGAGCTTCACGTTTATCAACTAAACGATAAAAGTCAAAATGATACACTTTTCCATTTAATTTACTAATATACTCATTTACAATTGAAAAAGTAGGACTTTTAACTACATCTATAACCTTTAACTGCTCACAAATTGATTTTATCAATGTTGTTTTACCAGCCCCCATATTAGCATGAAATGCAATTTTTTTACTCTTTGAAAGCCTTAGTATTTCAGAACTAATACCATCTAATTGACTAAGTTCATTGCAAATCCACTTCATATTTTACTTAGGACTAAGAGTTACGATAGGAATAATCATTTCTTCAAGTGATATTCCCCCATGCTGAAAAGTTTCTTTGTAATGATTTACATAATAATTGAAGTTATTAGGGTACGCAAAGAAATAATCTTCTCGAGCAAAAATATATTTGCTACTAATATTCACAGAAGGCAAAAATACATCTTTAGGATTATCAATTTCAAAGACTTCTTTATTATTATACTTCATATTTCTACCTTGCTTGTAGCGTAAATTTGTCGTTAAGTCTTTATCTCCTAAAACCTTAGTAGGCTTTTTTACTAATACTGTTCCGTGGTCAGTTGTAATGACTAATTTGTGCTTATTTCTAGAGATAAAAGTCATCATATCTTTTAAAGGAGAATGTTCAAACCAAGATGTAGTTAATGAACGATAAGCAGCATCGTCTTCTGCTAGTTCTTTGATAACTTTCATATCTGTTCTTGCATGGGAAAGCATATCCACAAAATTATAGACTATTACATTCAAATTATTGTGAGATAAATTTTGCATACTATCGAATAGTTTTCTACCTGCATCTATGTTTGTAATTTTATTATATGAAGTCTTGATTTGACTTTTACCAAGTCGATTTAATTGAGCCAAAAGAAACTGCTCCTCAAACATATTTTTACCTCCGTCATCTGTATCATTTTTCCACCAATCTTTATGCAGTCGTTCCATCTCCAAAGGAAGAAGTCCAGAAAAAATAGCATTTCTTGAATATTGAGTAGCAGTTGGAAGTATACTGTAATATAAAGATTCATCATCAATTCTAAAATCTGAAGTAATTGAAGATTCTATCATTTTCCATTGGTCATACCTCAAATTATCTATTACTACAAAAAAGGTGCAAGTGTCCTTATTAATTTTAGGTAATACCTTTTTACGAAAGACTTGGTGCGACATCAATGGAGAATCCTCATGTTCTGTCAACCAAGACTTATAATTAGACTTTACATATTTGAAAAATTGAGCGTTCGCTTCTGCTTTTTGCATATCTAAGATTTGTTTCATACCGGAATCACCAGAACGCTCGAGTTCTAACTCCCAAAAAGTAATTTTTTTAAATAATTCTTCCCACTCTACTTTGTTCATGCATACTCCAAGTTTATTACCTATGGCTCTGAACTCTTTTTGATAATCAGCATTTGTTTTTTGACTAACTAATCGCTCACTGTCAGTGTGTTTTTTAATAGATAACAAAATTTGATTGGGATTGACTGGCTTAATGAGATAATCTGAAATTTTTGATCCTATGGCTTCTTCCATTATACTTTCCTCCTCGCTTTTGGTTATCATAATAACAGATAAATTAGAACGTTTATCTTTTAACTTAATTAAAGTCTCTAATCCAGACAATCCAGGCATATTTTCATCTAAAAAAACTAAATCAAAGTGCTGTTTTTCTATGAGTTCAATTGCCGTAACACCATTATTGGCAGTTATAATAGCATAACCTTTATCTTCTAAAAACATTATGTGAGGCTTCAGAAGATCAATTTCATCATCAACCCACAGAATGGTTATCTTTTCATTTAAATTCATATCTTCATCCGGAATTACAGAGATTAAAATTACAGTTATTTTTTGAATGAATGCATCATCAAAAATCATAAACGACCCATTGTACGGTTTTATTAGTCTGCAGGACGGAATTATTTTAAATTTAATAGAACATCCTTATTTTCAAAGACTCAGAAGAATTTCACAGTTGGGACTAACCAGTCTTATTTATCCTGGAGCATTGCACACGCGTTTTCATCATGCAATAGGTGCAATGCATTTAATGCAAAAAGCCATTAATGTTTTACGTTACAAAGGTCATGTGATAAGCAATGAAGAAGCCGAAGGTGCAAAAATAGCTATTCTTTTACACGACATTGGACACGGCCCATTCTCCCACTCACTAGAGCATAGCATAGTTGATAATATTTCACACGAGCAACTATCACTTTTCTACATGCGCAAACTCAATAATGAGTTTAATGGAAAATTAGACTTAGCAATTCAAATTTTCAAAGACGAATATTCCAAGCCATATTTACATCAATTGGTTTCTAGTCAGCTAGATATGGATAGGATGGATTACCTAAATAGAGATAGTTTTTACTCAGGAGTTCAAGAAGGTATTATTGGAGCAGAAAGAATTATTAATATGCTAGACGTGGTAGATGATAAACTAGTTGTTGAAAGTAAAGGAATTTATTCTGTAGAAAAATTTCTCATCGCCAGGCGTTTAATGTATTGGCAAGTTTATTATCATAAGACAGTTGTGAGTGCAGAACAAATGCTTATAAAAGTGCTACAAAGGGCGAAAGAACTCAGTCAAAACAATATTGAATTATTTTGCACTTCAAGTTTTCTATATTTGCTTAAAAATAATTTCACTATTGAAGATTTTAAATCTAATCCAAAAGTTTTTGAAGCATTTACCGAACTTGACGATTATGATATTATGGCGTCAATAAAAGAGTGGCAAAATCATTCGGATAATATATTGGCTTCTTTATCAAATAAAATTGTAAAAAGAGAGTTGTTTTATGTGACACTTTTGGATGAACCAATGGATGATCTTAGCATTTCAAGAATCAAAAAAAACATAATGAAACACTATAATTTAGATGCTACAAATGTTAATTACTTTTTTTTGGAAGGTGAAATAACTAATAGCGCTTACAAATTGAATGATTCAGATATTCATATTTTGTTCAAGCAAAATCAAATTAAAGACTTAATAGATGCAGCTGATAAATCGACCATTTCAGCGCTATGTAACACGGTTAAAAAATTTTTTTACTGCTATCTAAAAACTAACACGTTTAAATTACTTTTATAAAAATGATTTACAGCATTGAAAAAATAGCAAAAATCCTTGAAGGGAAAGTTATTGGTAATGGCAGTATTAAAATCAATATGCTTTCAAAAATTGAAGATGGTAGTAATGGCAGTCTGTGTTTTTTAGCAAATAACAAATATGAAGAGTTTCTTTACACTACTCAAGCTAGTGCTGTAATTGTTAGTTCTAATTTTAATATTGATTATTCTAGAACTTCAACTAACCTCATAATTGTAGATGATGCATATCAAGGTTTTGCCACTATCTTAAAAATTTTTAGTAAATCAAAAAATAATATCGAAGGTATTAACAAACACTCGTGTATCGAAGAATGCGCCATTATTGGCAAAAAGTGTTTCGTCGGTTCAAATGCATACATCGGAAAAAATGTAGTCATTGGAGATAATGTAAAAATTTATCCTAATTGCTATATAGGAGAAAATACACTCATTGGTGACAATACAATACTATACGCCGGAGTAAAAATATACGATCATACCAAAATTGGAAAAAATTGTATAATTCAATCTGGAGCAATTATTGGAGGTGATGGCTTTGGATTTGCACAAAATGAAGAAAATGAATACACAAAAGTTGTTCAAATTGGAAATGTAATTGTGGAAGATAATGTTGAAATTGGAGCTAACACGACAATTGACAGAGCAACAATGGGCTCTACAATAATACATCAAGGTGTAAAGTTAGACAATCTCATACAAATAGCCCATAATGTAGAAATTGGCAAGCATACTGTTATTGCTGCACAATCTGGTATTGCAGGATCAACAAAAATTGGTGAAAATTGCATGATTGGTGGTCAAGTTGGAATTATTGGCCATCTAAAAATTGGAGATAATGTGAAAATTGCTGCCCAATCTGGAATTCAATCTGACATTAATGACAATGAAATAGTTCAGGGCTCTCCAGCTTTTTCAATCACAGACTACAAAAGATCTTATGTATACTTTAAGCAACTTCCTAGTCTTAATAGTTTGGTTAATAAAATCGAAAAAGAAGTAATAAACATGCTCCGTAAATAAATGCTAAATTATCAACAAACCATATTTTCAAACGAGTTTATAAGTGGATATGGACTTCATACAGGAAAAAAATCTAAACTTACATTTAAACCTGCACCAATAAATACTGGTATAAAATTTATTAGAACAGATTTAAAGAATAAACCTATAGTTGATGCTAGTTTAGCTAATCTTGATAAAACAAACAGAAGAACTCAATTAAAAAAAAATAATGTAATTGTACAAACAACTGAGCATCTTCTTGCCGCAATAAAAGGCCTAGAGATTGATAACTTATTTATCGAAATTGATAGTGATGAAGTGCCAATTTTGGACGGAAGTTCAAAATTATTTTGCGAAGTGTTATTGAAAGCTGGTATTAAGCAGCAAAATTCTACAAGAAAGATTTTGAAAGTAACTAGAAACTATTACTATAAAGATACTGATACTGGTAGTGAATACATACTAAAACCATGTAATGAATTTAAAATAGATGTACAAATAAATTACAATTCAAAAGTACTTCAAAAATCTTCTGCAACTCTTGATAATATTTCTGATTTTAATAAAATTTCTGATGCTAGAACTTTCGTATTTTTACATGAAATAAAAAATCTTTTTGAACAAGGTCTTATTAGGGGAGGTAATCTTGATAATGCGATAGTTTTTGTTGAAGAAAAAGTTAATTCTAAAGAACTTCTTAAATTAGCCAAGATTTTTAACAAAAATGATATAAATGTTAGTGAGCAAGGAATACTAAATAATGTAAAATTAAGATATGATAACGAACCAGCAAGACACAAAATCCTTGATATAATTGGAGATTTGGCACTTTGTGAATTCTACATTCAAGGGCATCTAAGAGTTGTTAGACCTGGTCATAAATCTAATATTTCATTTGCTAAGAAATTAATTCAAATTATGAAAAAAGAAGTACCTATTTACGATCCTAATCAAACTCCCGTAAAGGATATTCATCAAATAATGGATATGTTACCCCACAGGCCGCCATTTCTTTTAATAGATAAAATAATGGAGCTTAGTAGCAATCATGTTGTAGGAATTAAAAATGTGACTATGAACGAAGAATTCTTTAATGGTCACTTTCCAGGAGCACCAGTTATGCCAGGAGTTCTTCAAATTGAAGCTATGGCACAAGCGGGCGGAATATTGTTACTTAGCACGGTGCCAGATCCTGAAAATTATCTCACCTATTTTATGAAAATTGACAAAGTAAAATTTAAGCAAAAAGTTCTACCCGGAGACACTGTAGTTTTCAAATCTGAATTAATTAGTCCTATAAGACGGGGTATTTGTCATATGTTTGGACAAGCATTCGTTGGAGATAAACTTGTTATGGAAGCTGAATTAATGGCTCAAATGAAAAAAGTAAAATAGCTAAATGTCTAATAAACTTTCAGACATATCAGGTAAAGCTAATATTGGTAAAGGTGTAAAAATTGAGTCATTTGTCACTATTTCTGATGATGTAGAAATTGGTGATAATTGTTGGATTGGTCCAAACGTTAATATTATGGACGGTGCTAGAATTGGAAAAAATTGTAAAATTTTTCCAGGCGCAGTTATATCAGCTATTCCTCAAGATTTAAAATTTAGTGGTGAAAAAAGTATTGTCAAAATTGGTGATAATACTACAATCAGAGAATTTGTAACTATCAACAGAGCTACTAAATTTAGCGAAATTACCTCAGTAGGTGAAAATTGTCTTGTAATGGCATATGTACACATTGCACATGACTGTCATATAGCAAATAATGTAATTTTAGTAAATAGCGTACAGTTAGGTGGTCATGTAGAAATTGCAGAACATGCTATTGTTGGTGGAATTAGTGCTGTCCATCAATTTGTAAAAATCGGTTCATTCGCTATGATTTCTGGAGGATCATTAGTTCGAAAAGATGTGCCTCCATATATTAAGGTAGCTAAAGAACCTCTTAGTTTCATTGGTATTAATTCAATTGGACTTTCAAGGAAAGGCTTTAATGAAGAAAAAATATTAGAAATACAAAATGTTTACAGAAATATCTTTCAATCCAATTTGAATTATACTCAAGCAATCAATAAGATTAAAAATGACTTTTCTAATAGTAAGGAAATAGAAAATATTATTAAGTTCATTAATGAGTCTGAAAGAGGAATAATAAAAGGTTTTAAACAATAATCAAAATGGCAACAACAGCAGATTTTAGAAACGGACTTTGCATAAAGCACAATAACGATTTATGGCAAATTGTAGAATTTCAACACGTTAAACCAGGCAAAGGACCAGCATTTGTAAGAACAAAATTAAAAAATCTTATGAACGGTAGACGTCTTGACAATACTTTTACTGCTGGAGTAAAAATAGATGTTGTAAGAATTGAAAACAGAAAGTACCAATTTCTGTACGCTGATGGCGATACCTATCATTTTATGAATAACGATAACTTCGAGCAAATTTTTATGAGTAAAGATCTTATAAACGCACCACAGTTCTTAAAAGAAGGAGAAAATGCAGATATACTTTTCCATGCTGAAGAAGAAAAAATTTTGGGTTGTGATTTACCAGCATCTGTTGTATTAGAAGTTACTTATACCGAACCAGGAATAAAAGGTGATACAGCTACTAATGCACTCAAACCATCTACTGTTGAGACAGGCGCTACAGTAAATGTGCCACTATTTATAAATATTGGCGATAAAATAAAAATTGACACACGCAATGGAGCATATTCCGAACGAATAAAATCATAAATGCTAAAAGCATTTCATAGCATAGGACTTTCAGAAGCTGGTTGTGACGAAGCAGGCAGAGGATGTTTAGCAGGTCCATTAGTTGCATCATCAGTTATTCTTCCAACAAACTTCAAGCATAAACTTCTGAACGACTCAAAACAACTAACTGTCAATAAGCGTCAAATTTTGGAACCCATTATAAAAGATAAAGCAGTTTCTTGGGCAGTTGGAATAGTATCTGTTGAAGAAATAGACGAAATAAATATTCTTAACGCTTCTTTTCTTGCAATGCACAGAGCAATAGATAAACTTAAAACTAATATTGACTTATTACTCATTGACGGAAATAAATTTAAATCTTACAAAAAGATTAGACATTTATGTATAGTTAAAGGTGATTCAAAATTCAATTCTATAGCAGCAGCGTCAGTTCTTGCCAAAAACCACAGAGATGAAATAATGCTCGCTTTAGACTCTAATTTTCCTGAATACGATTGGAAAAATAACAAAGGATATCCAACAGTCAAACATAGAGAAGCTATTCGTCAAATCGGAATATGCAAGCACCACAGAAAAAGTTACCAATTGCTGACAACTCAATAAAAAATTCAATTTTGATACAACATATAATTATTTAAATTTGAATTATAAATTTCATCAAAAAACATGAAGCTAAATAAAAAAACAGCAATATTAACTTTCAGTATTTTATTTGGAATCATTTTCTTTGCGTTATTTCAAAAATATCAAGAACTCAACAAACAAAATACTGATGCTATTCAATCTATTCCTATTAACGCTTCCTTTGTAATAGAAATCGAAAACTGGAACTCTTCTTTAAAAAAATTAGAGAATACAATGCTTTGGAAATCGATATCAAATTCTGAAAATTGGTTAAAAATCAAAAAAAAAATTGATAGTACATCAGTAAAATTTAAAGCACACGATAAATTAAAACATTTCATTGAAAATAAGAAGTTGTATTTATCATTTCATCACTCCACTAATGATTTTTATATTTTTCTTTCTACTGAATGCAATGCTGAAGAACTGAAACTGATAAAGATGAATGATGATTTGATTGGTAGTTTTAAAACTAGGGATTATGATGGAGTTAAAATATATGAACTTGAAAACAAATGGAATTTATGTCATCACAAAGACATATTATTTATGAGCTCATCCTCTTTATTAATAGAGGATGGAATAAGACAATTAAATAATGAAATTAGCTTATTAGACAACACTGAATTCAAAAAAGTACAGACCACAAAAAGTACTTTTGCAGGAGCTCACATTTACATTAATTACTCTAGTTTATCAAAGTTACTTTCTCAAAATACAAAACTTTCAAAATCAAATGAAAAATGGATTAGTCGATGGGCAAATTGGGCTGAACTTGATTTAGAATCATCAGAAAATAATTTGACTCTTTCAGGATTTACTTTAGTTGAAGATTCTTCTTCCAATTATTTAACGTCTTTATTTGACCAACTAGAACAGAAAATAGAAATAAGTAAAGTCGCCCCAAGAAATACCTATAAAATTACTGCTTTAGGAATAGAAGACTACAATTTATTCTACGCTAATTACAAAGATTTTTTAGCAAAACACAATAACCTATACGAACACAACAAAGCCCTATCTGATATAAAATCAAAATATAATTTAGACATTGAAAAATATTTCAATGGGATTGTCTTAAACGAAATGGGAACAATCAATACATTCTCCACTTCAGGAAAATCAGATGACTTTATATTTATCAAATCAAAAAAAGAATCTGAAGAATTACTTAACCATATCAATCCTAAAACTGATTATAAATCATTTACAGAAAATTATCGAGGATTTAAAATATCCAAATTTGAAATTAATAGTGTTATTGCAAAACTTTATGGACATTTGTTTAGTTCTGTAAAAGAAAATTATTTTTCTTATATAGAAGGATACCTTATATTTTCCAACTCTGCCTCGTCTTTAAAAGCTTTCATTAATAATTTTATTTCAAAAAAAGTACTTGATAACAACGCCAGTTTCATCAATTTTAAAGATCAGATAGGATCTCGCTGCAACTTCTTGTATTACACTAATCCATCAATGGGTAATTGGGATGAATCACTAAAAAATAAATGGAAACCATTTGTAGTAAAAGAAAATTGGATGAATGTGAGTGGTTTTGTTTATCAGTTAAGTTCAAAAAATGAATTATTCTACAACAATATTGTATTGCAATACAATGCCGATTCAGATAAAGAAACACAACTTGACTGGATAGTTAATATAGAAAAAAATATTAGTATATCACCCCAAATAGTTTACAATCATAGCACAAAAAAGAACAATATAATCATACAAGATGATGATAAAAAAGTTTATTTAATTAGTTCAAAAGGAAAAATTTTATATGAAAAACAACTTGGGGGTATTATATTAGACAAAGTTAATCAGTTGGATTTCTATAAAAATGGAAAGCTACAATATATCTTTAACACGGAAGACAGCCTATACATCATAGATAGACTTGGAAGAAATGTGGAAAATTTTCCAATGAAACTTAGTGCAAAAGCAAAAAGAGGACACTCGCTATTAGATTACGATAAAAATAAAAAATACCGAATTTTAGTTCCTTCAGAAAATGGTATGGTTTACAATTATTCAAAAGAAGGAAAAGCAGTTAAAGGCTGGAAATTTGAAAAAATGAATATGCCCATCAGCCACCAAATTCAACACATAAATATTAAAGGTAAAGACTACATTTATGTGGTAGATAGTAATGGTAATACTAATGTTGTTGGACGTAATGGAAAAAAACGTACAGATATTGAAAAAATTCCTATAAAATCATCATACTATATAGACAAAAAAGCCGGCAGCATTTACACTTCTGATAACAGTGGTAATATTTGGCTTACCACATTAAAAGGTAGTCAAACAAAAATTAAAACATCTGAACTAGAGAATTTTAGCTTTTTTGCATCAAACTTCAACAATGATGATTTAATGGACTTATTTATCTCTGATGATTCTGGAGTAAAATGCTATAATCTAGAATCAGAAATTTTAGATTTTAATGTCCAAAATGAGTCAAATCCAAAAGTTTTTAAATTTAACAACCAATCTATTATTGGCTTTTCTAGTGAAGGAAGTTGTTATTTATTTGATTCTGAAGCAAAAGTATTTTCTGGAAGCCCTCTATTTGGAGGTGGTGATTTCGAATGTGTGGATTTAGACATGGACAATAAGCTGAATCTAATTGTTGTTAATGAAAATATTCTTAATAACTATAGTCTTGAATAAGACTACCTTAAGAAACCAACACTTACAGCTGGACGAAACTGCTTCACATTTATTGATGATAAAGAAAATCTAAAGTTGATTTGCTTTTGTTTTACAGGAATAAATAAATAAGCTGACAATGAATAGTTAGGTTTTAAGTTTAAGTTATTTATATCACCGCTAGAAGTTAAAAGTCCAAAATCAGCCCCTAATCCAACCTTTGAAGTCATTAACTTTCCACCTCCTAACGTTAAAGCTAAATTATCAACGGCTGCTGTTGCTCTAAGATTTAAATAATATTCTTTCTCATCATTTTTATAGATTAATGACTGACCTATTATGTCAGTCCAACCAATTGAAAAGCCACTAAATATAAGTTTATCACTTTCACCTTGTACTTCATCATCTAATTTATACAATTCATTTTCTTCAATAATTTTAATCAAATGTTTAGCATATTTAGGATTTGTGGCATAACCCGCTTTCTTTAAACCTTTAGCCCAAGATTTATAATCCGTTAATGCATATTCAAACAATACAGCATATCTTGGCCTAAGTAAAAAATTCGAATGATCATCAAAAGAATCTTTTACATTACTGTATTTTCTAAAGCATTCATTTTTTTTATCATCGTTGTAGTAAACCCTTTCCCCTTGCCAATCGAGATGACATTTAATGCCAAAATGATTATTAGATTTTTTAGCTAATTCACTGTTTCCATCACCACTTTCTAAGATCCCCTGAGAAAGTATTATACTAGCAGGAATTTTATATTTTTTCATCTGATAAATGGCTTCATCTTTATATTTATCGATATACTCATTACGAGTCATATTTTGAGCTGAAAGCTGAAACGTAAATAAGAGAAAAAATAGGACTAATCGATTTTCCATAACTTAGATTGTAAGCGTTGATTCATACCTTCAATTCCTTGCAAACCTCCTGTATGGATAGCTATAATAGTGCTATTTGGAGGAAAATAATTATTCTTTATCATATCAAAAATACCATAAAACATTTTAGCGGTATATATGGGTTCTAACTGAATTGAAAAATCACGTTTGAACTCGTTCATGAAGGTCACCAATTGCTGACTAACTTTTGCATAACCACCAAAATGATAATCTAATTGAATTGACCAATTTGAAGTGTTTACATACTTTTTTACTTCAGCTGTCAAAAAGTCACCGCCTTTCAAGACTGAAAATCCTAACGCAAATTGAGAAGTCTTTAGACCTCTTATAACTCCTGAAAATGTACCCCCAGTACCAACAGGAACACAAACAATATCAAAATCTTTGAAAGAAACCATCTCCTCACAAGATTTAACAGCAAGTTCATTTGTTCCTCCCTCAGGAATAAGATAAAAATCTCCATATATAGATTTCCAATCAATATTAAATTTATTTCGATAGGTTTCTCTATCTACAAATTGCAATTGCATACCCTCTTCTTTAGCTCTTAGTAGAGTCGGATTCAAATTAGCAGTAAAGTCGCCACGAATAATTCCAATAGATTTTAAACCTAACTTATTACAAGCCAAAGCCGTGGCCGCAATATGATTGGAAAATGCTCCACCAAATGTTAAAATTATTCTTTGATTTTGTCTAACAGCCTCCATCAAATTAAATCTCAATTTCCACCACTTATTGCCCATACAATCAGGGTTATTTAAGTCCTCTCTTTGAATCAATAACTTAACTTTCTTAGACTTCAACATGCTATTAGTAATTTCTTTAATATCTTGATTGATGACTTGTGAAAACATAAACTAATATAAGCAATGAATATCGTAAATTTGTACCTTAAAATAATTCAATGGTAAACTTTTCAAACCAAAGTAAAATAGCAAGGAAAGATTTTTACAAAAATAAAGATGGTTACATTATTTTCACAGAGAAATACCATTTAAAAAGAGGCTATTGTTGTAAAAATGGTTGTAAACATTGCCCATACGGATTTAATAAAAATACAGATTCCTTAAAAAAGAAATTAAAATGACAGCATTTAAAGATAGTATATCAAACGGTATTCCTAATGAAATTCCTCAAAAAAAGAAGTACGACCTCAGCATCAATCATGCTCCCAAGAGAAAAGATATTCTAAATACTAATGAAAAAAGACTAGCCCTGAAAAATGCTTTAAGATATTTTCCTAAAGATCAACACACGTTTTTAGCTGAGGAGTTTGCTCGTGAATTAAACGAATATGGTAGAATATATATGTATAGATACCGTCCAGATTATGAAATGAAAGCCAGAAGCATTGAGGATTATCCTGGGAAATCATTACAAGCAAAAGCTATTATGCTAATGATTCAGAATAACCTAGACTATGCTGTAGCCCAACATCCTCACGAATTAATCACATACGGAGGTAATGGAGGTGTATTCCAAAATTGGGCTCAATATTTATTGTGTATGCAATATCTTTCTGAAATGACTGACGAACAAACATTAGTTATGTATTCAGGTCACCCAATGGGACTATTTCCATCTCACAAAAATGCGCCTAGAGTTGTTGTCACCAACGGAATGATGATTCCTAACTACTCTAAACCTGATGATTGGGAAAAGTTTAATGCACTTGGCGTTACTCAATTTGGACAAATGACTGCGGGCTCTTACATGTATATTGGACCGCAAGGAATAGTTCATGGAACAACTATCACAATTCTAAACGCTGGAAGAAAAATAAGTGATGATGGATTAATAGGAAAATTATTTTTAACTGCTGGTTTAGGTGGTATGAGTGGAGCTCAGCCAAAAGCTGGAAATATTGCTGGTTGCATAACCGTCGTAGCAGAAGTAAACCCTAAAGCAACAAAAACAAGACATTCACAAGGGTGGGTAGATGAAGTTATTGAAGATTTAGATTCTCTTGCTAATAGAGTCAAAAAAGCTAAAAAAAATAAAGAGATTGTTTCAATTGCATTTCAAGGTAATATAGTTGAAGTATGGGAAAAATTTCTTGAGGAAGACATTTATGTTGATTTAGGTTCTGACCAAACTTCACTTCACAACCCTTGGGCAGGTGGTTACTACCCAATTGGTTTATCATTTGAAGAATCCAATGAATTGATGGTAAATAACCCAAAAAAATTTAAAGTCAAAATTAAAGAAACGTTACGTCGACATGCCGATGCAATAAATAAACATACCTCAAGAGGAACCTACTTCTTTGATTATGGAAATGCATTTTTATTAGAAGCATCTCGCTCAGGTGCAGACGTAATGTCCCAAGACGGAATACATTTTAAGTACCCATCTTATGTTCAAGATATTATGGGTCCAATGTGCTTTGATTATGGCTTTGGACCATTTCGTTGGGTTTGTGCTAGTGGTAAAAAAGAAGATTTAGTAATAACCGATAAAATAGCTTGTGAAGTATTAGAAAAATTAAAATTAGAGGCTCCTAAAGAGATAGAACAACAAATGGCTGATAATATTCGTTGGATTAAAAGTGCTAATGACAACCAATTAGTTGTAGGCTCTCAAGCAAGAATATTATATGCTGACTCGATTGGCAGAATAGAAATAGCCAAAGCCTTCAATAATGCAATAAAAGAAGGAACTATTGGCCCAATAATATTAGGTAGAGACCACCATGATGTTTCTGGGACAGATTCTCCTTACAGGGAAACTTCTAATATTTATGATGGCTCCAGTTTTACAGCTGATATGGCAATTCACAATGTAATTGGCGACAGTTTTAGAGGTGCTACATGGGTATCTATTCACAATGGTGGCGGTGTTGGTTGGGGCGAAGTTATAAATGGTGGGTTTGGAATGTTAATTGACGGTTCTGATGAAAGTGCAAAAAAAATTCAATCGATGCTTCATTGGGATGTTAATAATGGAATAGCAAGGAGAAGTTGGGCTAGAAACCAGGAAGCGATTTTTGCAATAAAAAATGAAATGGAAAGGACACAAAATTTAAAAGTTACATTACCAAATTTTGTAGATGAAGATTTCATTGATGAAGTAATCAAAAAAAATAATTAAATTAAAAATTAAAACCCAAATTAATATTGAAGTAAATTTTATCTTCTTTAGATTTTATAATACTGGAGTAACTTGAACTTCCGAAATCTTTTGTCTTTGAATTAACTACTTTTGGATTATATCCCATAATTACATCAACAGTCGAATTATTAATGATATTAAATTGAAAACCTGCTCCTATACCTCTGCCTAGCTCTGATATATTTTTTTCATAGCTTTCTGTCACATTATTTATATTGTTGTAAACCTCATTGTAATCGGTATAGTTAATAAACAAACTAATATAAGCTCCAATAGGAGCGTCCCATGTAAAATAATATTTCAATTCTGGCAATATAAAATATCCAGTATATTTATATGCATCTTCATCGTAGAAAACTTGAGAATTGATTCTTGTGTATTCCTCTCTCTTAGTACTTGAAATAAATGTTGTATTTAATTTAAAAGAAAATTGGGAAGCATTTGAACTATATCCTGGATCAATAATTCTTTCATAGGACAATGTGTAACCTCCAATTTGAGAAAATGGTTGAAACAAGCTAGTACTAATTACATTTTTTGGAACTCTAAAACTCTGACTGTATGTTACCTCAATAATAAAAAATATAAATACTAAAAAAAAAATTATTTTTTTCATTTGCAAATAAAAAGCAAATATCGACAATATTTTTAAGTTTAAAACAACACACTCACACACACAAATATCAATAAGTTTTATTTTTAAACTTTAATACAATAAAAAAATAAATTTGACTTTTTTATATTGTAAATTTTATAATTAAATGTTAAATTTCAATAAATAAAGTCCAACTTTTAAATATTAATTATTTTTAGTCTATTTATGTTAAATTTGCACTTATTTAATATATATGGCTGTTAAAATTACAAAAAAAACCTACCTAAAATGGTACAGAGATATGCTTCTTTGGAGGAAATTAGAAGATAAGGCCTCTGCTTTATATATTCAACAAAAAATTAGAGGCTTTCTGCATTTATACAACGGACAGGAAGCTATTTTAGCAGGATGCAGACAAGTTATCGACCCTTCGAAAGATAAAATGATAACAGCATACAGAAATCATGTTCAACCAATTGCAATGGGTGTGGAACCCAAATATGTAATGGCAGAATTAATGGGCAAAATAACAGGTTGTTCAAAAGGAAACGGTGGCTCAATGCACATGTTTAGTAAAAAGCATAATTTTCTTGGAGGACACGGCATAGTTGGTGGACAAATACCATTGGGCGCTGGTATTGCATTTGCGGATAAATACAACGGGAGTGATGCCGTCACACTTTGCTTCATGGGAGACGGGGCAGTAAGGCAAGGTTCTTTTCACGAAACCTTTAACTTAGCTATGTTATGGAATCTACCTGTAGTATTTATTGTTGAAAATAATGGATACGCTATGGGTACTTCGGTGGAAAGAACATCCAATCACACAGAAATTTGGAAATTAGGATTAGGATATGAAATGCCAAGCGAGCCGGTTGATGGAATGGATCCAGTAGTAATGGCTAAAGCTGTTGAGAAAGCTGTAAAAAGAGCCAGGAAAGGTGATGGCCCAACATTTTTAGAGGCAAAAACATACCGCTACAAAGGCCATTCTATGTCTGATGCTCAACACTACAGAACAAAAGACGAGGTTAGCGAATATCAAAAAATAGATCCAATTAATACAACATTAAATTTCATCAAAGAAAATAATTACGCTTCTGACGAAGAAATTAAGGCAATTGATCAAGAGGTTAAGGAAACAATTGCTGATGCAATAAAATTTGCTGAAGAATCTCCATTCCCAGTAAAACAAGATTTATACGATAGCGTTTACGAACAAGAAGATTATCCATTTATAAAAGATTAAATATGGCAGAAGTAGTTAATATGCCCAGATTGAGCGACACCATGACAGAAGGTGTTGTTGCAAAATGGCACAAAAATGTTGGCGACCAAGTTTCTGAAGGAGATTTGTTAGCTGAAATAGAAACAGACAAAGCCACAATGGAATTTGAGAGCTTTCAAGAAGGGTTTTTACTACACATTGGTGTAAAAGAAGGTGCTAAAGCTCCAGTAGATAGTATATTAGCTATTCTTGGCGAAAAAGATGAGGACATTAGCTCCTTACTTGAACAAGATAAAGGAAAGAATGAAGACGAAAAATTAGAGGTTATAAAAACTGAATCACCAGTCCAAAAAGTAAAAAATGAGGTAACAAATGAAGTTCCAAAAGTAGAAGTTAAGTCCAGTCCAAAACAAGAAAAATCTTCTCCTATTAATGAAAAAAATATTGCATCCCCTCTAGCAAAAAAATTGGCTGACGAAAGAAATATTAATCTTGCTTTAGTCAAAGGAACGGGTGATTTTGGTAGAATAATCAAAAGAGATATTGACAATTACTCAGGTGGTTCATCAGTCCCAACTGTGGAAAGTTATACAGAGGTTGAAGTTTCTCAGATGAGAAAAGTAATTGCTCAACGACTACGTGAAAGTAAATTTTCAGCTCCACACTTCTATCTAACTTGTGAAATTAGTATGGACAAGACAATAGAAGCAAGACAAGCGATAAATACTGTTTCTCCGATTAAAATATCATTTAATGATATGATTATAAAGGCTTGTTCTATGGCCTTAGAGCTACACCCACAAATTAACTCTAGCTGGTTAGACGACAGAATTAGATTTAATGACCACATTCACATAGGTGTAGCAATGGCTGTTGAAGACGGTCTGCTAGTGCCTGTTGTTAGATTTGCAAATAGCAAAAGACTTTCAGAAATTTCTAGTGAGGTAAAAGAGTATAGTGTGAAAGCAAAAGCAAAAAAATTACAACCAGAAGATTGGAAAGGTAATACATTTACTATTTCTAATTTAGGAATGTTTGACATTGAAGAATTCACAGCAATCATAAACCCTCCAGATTCTTGTATTTTAGCTGTTGGTGGAATAGTTCAAAAGCCAGTTGTAAAAAATGGTGAAATTGTTGTTGGCAACTCTCTCAAAGTAACACTTTCTTGCGACCATAGAGTTGTTGATGGTGTTGCAGGTTCAAAATTCTTAGGAACATTAAAGAGTTATTTAGAAAATCCTGTTCTATTTATGGGAGCTAATAATATTTAACCTTTTTCACAAACTATTTAAAGCCCTATCAAATCTGATAGGGCTTTTTTTTATCTTTATGCCATGCAAGAGTTGTTCAATTCAATAGAATATTTGAAAGGTGTTGGACCAAAAAGAGCGGAACTCCTAAGGAAAGAACTAGGGCTTCATACTTTTAGTGATTTATTACACTATTTTCCTTTTAGATATATTGACAAAACTAAATTCTATAAAACTAATGAGATCAACAGCGATTTAGCTCATGTACAACTTATTGGCAAAATCAATAATTTACAAGAAGTAGGTGTAAAACATAATAAACGATTAACAGCAAAATTTGAAGATGAAAATGGTGCTATCGAATTAGTATGGTTTAAAGGTACTAAATGGATTAAAGATAGTATTAAGGTTAATAATAGATATGTTGTATTTGGCAAACCTAATCTGTATAATGGAAAGATAAATATCGTACATCCAGAATTGGAGACCATTGACGAAAAACATCAAACAAAACTCCATGCCCTTCAACCTGTATATTCTACTACTGAATCGCTGTCAAGTAAAGGGTTAACCAATAAAGCAATTGGTAAACTCACTTCAGTATTATTACCAAAAGTAATCAATAGTATAAAAGAAAATCTTTCAATTGAACTAATTAAAAAACTCAATTTAATTTCTCGACGCGAGGCTTATATGAATATTCATTTCCCAACGAATACCAAAACTTTACAACAAGCACAATACAGACTTAAATTTGAGGAATTATTTTTCATACAATTACAACTTATAAGAATGAAAATCGTTCGCCAACAAAAGCTTAAAGGCTTTGCTCTTTCTCAAATTGGCGAACACTTCAACAATTTTTATCACAATCACCTGCCTTTTGAACTAACAAACGCTCAAAAACGGGTTTTGAAAGAAATACGTCACGATTGCGCCAAAGAGTCTCAGATGAATCGCCTACTTCAAGGAGATGTTGGTAGTGGTAAAACACTTGTTGCCTTAATGAGTATTTTAATGGCTATAGATAATGGATTTCAAAGCTGTCTAATGGCTCCTACTGAAATTTTAGCTCAACAACATTTTGAAACCATCTCTAATTTATTATCTAAAATGCCAATAAAGATTTCACTTCTTACTGGCTCGGTAAAAAAATCACAACGCACCACACTACACGAATGGTTAGAAAACGGAAAAACACACATTCTTATTGGCACGCACGCCCTAATTGAAGATAAAGTAAAATTTAAAAATTTAGGCTTTGTTGTAATTGATGAACAACACCGTTTTGGTGTAGCTCAACGGGCTAAAATGTGGCTAAAAAATAGTAAACCCCCACATGTGCTAGTGATGACAGCTACTCCGATTCCTAGAACATTAGCTATGACTCTATATGGTGACTTAGACGTTTCTATAATTGATGAATTACCCCCTGGTAGAAAAGCAATAAAAACCATTTGGAAATCTGAAAGTGGTAGACTAGCTATGTTAGGCTTTATCCAAAAAGAAATAGAAAAAGGAAGACAAGCCTACATAGTTTACCCACTAATTAATGAAAGTGAAACACTGGACTATAAAGATTTGATGGACGGCTACGAAAGTATATGCAGAACTTTTAAAGGAAAGCAAATAAGTATCGTTCACGGACAAATGAAATCTGAAGAAAAAGATTTCGAAATGAGTCGATTTACTAAAGGAGAAACACAAATTATGGTAGCAACAACCGTTATTGAAGTTGGTGTAAATGTTCCGAATGCCTCAATAATGGTTATTGAAAGTGCCGAACGTTTTGGCTTATCTCAGCTTCACCAATTAAGAGGTCGGGTTGGTAGAGGGGCTGAACAATCCTATTGCATCTTGATGAGTGGCAATAAAATAAGTACGGAAGGGCAAGAAAGACTAAAAACTATGGTTAGGACAACTGATGGCTTTGAAATTGCAGAGGTAGACCTAAAACTGCGAGGACCTGGCGATTTGATGGGTACGCAACAAAGTGGAATGCTAGAGTTAAAAATTGCTGATATAATTAAAGATAATGTTATTTTACAATATGCAAGACAACTTGCCCTAACATTTTTGGAAGAAGATCCAGAACTAAAACTACCTAAAAACAAAGCCATACTAAGCCACTACAAAGAAATTAGTAACAAACAACTTGAATGGAGTAGAATATCTTAGTATAATTAGCTATATATCACCTCATTCTTTTTTTTACTTTTGTTTAAATAATTATATTCTAAATGAAGATTTCATACAATTGGTTAAAAGAATACATAGATGTTGATTTAGATGCAACAACTGTTGCTCGATACTTGACCGACACAGGACTTGAAGTTGAAGGAATAGAACACGTAGAAAGTGTCAAAGGTGGACTGAAAGGTATTGTTATTGGTGAGGTATTAACAAAAGAACAACATCCTAATGCCGATAGACTTAGTATTACAACAGTTAATATAGGTCAAGAAGAAGCACTTAAGATTGTTTGTGGCGCACCAAATGTTGAGGCAGGACAAAAAGTTCCTGTTGCTACTATCGGAACTGTCTTGTATTCTGATGTCGAATCTTTTAAAATTAAAAAAGGAAAAATTAGAGGTGAAATATCAGAGGGAATGATTTGTGCTGAAGATGAAATTGGTCTTGGCGATAGTCATAAAGGTATTATGGTTCTGGACTCAAAAGCAAAAGTTGGCCAATTAGCTAGTGAATACTTTAATATAGAATCGGATATTGTTTTTGAAATTGGATTAACTCCAAATCGTTCAGATGCTATGTCACATATAGGAGTAGCTAGAGATTTAGCGGCAGTACTCAACCACAACAACATAAACTGTCAGTTAAATTTTGCTAATATAAGTGCATTCAAAGAAGGGTCAGAAAAACCTCTTTCTATAGAAGTTAAAGATAAAAAATCATGCCCTAGATACGCAGGTATAAGTATTAAAAATGTAAAAGTAAAAGCCTCACCAGATTGGCTACAAAAAAGACTTCAAGTCATAGGACTAACACCAATAAATAATATTGTAGACATTACAAATTTTGTACTACACGAAACTGGTCAGCCATTACACGCTTTTGACACTAAAAAAATTGAGAAGGATACGGTAATTGTACAAAAACTAAAAGACAAAACAAAATTCACTACTCTAGATAATGTAGAAAGAGAACTATCATCTGAAGACCTGATGATATGTGATGGTAAAAATCAGCCCATGTGTATTGCTGGTGTTTTTGGAGGCAAAAATTCTGGAGTTGAGAAGACTACAACAGAAATTTTTCTAGAAAGTGCCTATTTTAATCCTGTATCTGTTAGAAAAACAGCCAAAAGACATGCCCTAAGCACAGATGCTTCCTTTCGATTTGAAAGAAGCGTTGACCCTAATATGGTAATTTATGCTTTAAAACGAGCTGCTTTGCTAATAGAAGACATTTGTGAAGGTTCTATTTCTAGCTACATAAGTGATTTTTATCCAAACGAAATAAAAAATACATTCATAGAACTCAACTTCAATAAAGTAGACAAGTTAATTGGTGAAAAAATAGATAGAGAAACAATTACATCTATTTTGAAAAGTCTAGACATTAAAATAATTAAAGAAGATAAAGATAAATTACACCTTTCAGCTCCCCCTTTTAGAGTTGATGTTACTAGAGAAGAAGATATCGTAGAAGAAATTTTAAGAATATATGGCTATAACAACATTCATATTCCAACTCAGCTTAAATCATCAATTGTATATTCAAAAAAATTAGATGAATATTATTTACAAAATATCATTTCAGATCTACTATCAAATAATGGTTTTAATGAATGTATGAATAACTCTTTATCTAAGTCTAGCTACTCAGAATTAATTACTGAAATTAAATTAGATGAGCAAGTGAAACTACTCAATCCATTGAGTCAAGATTTAGATGGAATGAGGCAAAGCTTATTATTTTCTGGATTAGAAAGCATCGCTTATAATTTAAATAGAAAGAACCATAATTTAAGCTTTTTCGAATTCGGTAAGACCTACCAAATTATCAATAGTAAATACACTGAGAATAAGAAACTTATTTTACTAGCTTGTGGAAATGAAAAATCTGAAAGTTGGAACGAGCAGAATAAGAAAAAAGATTTTTTCTGGATTAAACAAAAGGTTGAACACATTTTAAAACGCTTAGGATTACATAATTTGAAAGGAAAAAGTACTGAATTATCATACCTAATCGATGCATATTCATTTAATTTTAAGAAAAACAGAATTGCTGATTTTGGTTTTGTCAATAAAGTTACTTTAAAAGCCTTTGGCATTAAAACAAATGTTTTGTATGCAGAGTTAGATTGGGATTTAATAATTAAAAATATTAACTCTAAAACTAAGTATTCTGAAGTCAATAAATTCCCAAGCGTGAGAAGAGATTTAGCTCTTTTATTAGATAAAGACATTGAATTTTCAAAACTAAAATCATTAGCTGAACAAACAGAAAAAAAACTTCTAAAATCCGTAAATTTATTTGATGTATATGAAGGTGATAAATTACCAACGAATAAAAAATCATACGCTTTAAGTTTTATTCTTGAAGACAAACAAAATACTCTAACTGATTCACAAATAGATGAGGTTATGGATAAATTAATTAATGTATTTGAGCAGAAAGTAAGCGCTGAAGTTAGAAAGTAAATTCAATTTCTTATATTTGACATTCTTAAAATAACAAAAAAACTAGTTATAATGAAAAATATAGTCATAATCTTTAGTTTGATATTTATTGGAACTCTTTCTCATGCACAAGAGAATGTATTAAAAGTTAGTGGTTTAAATGCTGCTTTTGGTACGTATGAACTTTCATATGAACGCACATTCAATGAAGGAATAAATAATATAAAGCCAAGAGCAAGAGCGAGAAAACAAGCTAAATGGCCGAATATACTTACAAAAGGTTCTATGCAATATTCATTATCATTTATTTCATCAAAACATAATCAATCATTTGGAACTGGAATTACGGCTATTATCGATACAAATAGCAATCATGATCCCCTAAATGTAATTGAAGGAACTCAAGTTAATGCTGATCCATTGAACCACTCAGTTACAAGATCTGCCACAACAACTATTACTGGTTTTGGATTAGGTGTAGAATACAGAAGTTACATTAAGACTTACAAACAAAAGATTGGTGACCCCCCTAGAGGCTGGTACGTTGCACCTTTTTTAAACATACAGTCTAAGAGTATTGATTTTGACGATAATACTCCATTAGAAACTAATCAGGCTATGAACTATTTAATGTATCCAAATAATCAAACATATGTTGACGCTGTTTTTGGCAACTACAATGGACCTTGGTTGGGTACGGAAAATACTGACCCATCATCTCCAGATTTTGGTTCTCCTAGTACAAATGGAGCAAATACAATCGATCCAAATGTGTCAAATGCTTCAGTGGCTAACAATGACTTAAGCTGGCATGATGTTTCTTACAAGCACAACGAATTTGGATTTATGGCAGGTATAGCTGTAGGACGACAATGGTTATTTTTTAATAAAATATCTTTAGATGTTCAAATTGGGCCTCAATATAGTATTGTAAATAGAAGCGAAAGAGTATTTAATGGAAACGACACCTGGAATTTAAACCAAGCAGTTGATAATGTAAATACAATTGCTTCAAATTCAGGTTCAAATGTTGATTTCTATTTACAAACTAAATATGGTGATGTATACGCATTTGATGGAAACGTCATAGATACAGATGTTGCAAATGGATATTTTGGAGTTGTCGGTGAAGACAATAATCCAATTGTTATTAAAGCTAAAGGAGATGAATCATTAAAATTCTCATCAAGTTTTTACAGAAACCTTCCAGGATTAACTGATTTCGCTAAAATTGAGACATATAGAATAAAAATTAGATTAGGCTACGCATTTTAATTTTTTTCTAAACAATAACACAAAAAAACATACCTAATGAAAACTAGAATTATACTTCTCACGTTGTTATCCTCTGTAGTATTAACTTCCTGTATGGATTGTATGGATTGTAAAAGTACAACCGATATTAATTTATCAGTTGAATATTACTCAAATAATAATGGGACAATGGGTTTAGACTCAACAACAAACTTTAGCTACAGCGGACCAGGACTTATTAATACAACACTACCCCTGAATATTACTTCTTCTAATGACCTAATTCCATACTTAAGTCCTGTAAATATTAGAGAATACTGTGGTGATGAATTAAAAAATGTCAACAATTCGACTGTAAACTTACAGTCAACAATTGGTGATTCTATTTCTGGAATTTATAAATATAATTGGTCAGAAAATTGGGATTGCAAATAAAAATAAATAAACTTTTATAAAAATTCAGTATTTTTTTTTTAAAATTCAGATGCAAAGTCGGTTCTGATTCCGTTCTTGAATGCAATAATAAATGCTTCATCATAACCGTTTGAGCTAACTTTCGCTAAATAATACTCTGCCTGTTTGAAAGTGTCATAATTACCACAAATAAAAGTGTAGAAATCATTTCCTAATGGAATAGTAATTAAATCATCATGTAAATAAATATCTATTGGCATATTGAACTCACTAAAATTGCCTAATGCTACTCTAAAAATAGCACCGTCTAAAAAGGATAGATCTAAATCATTGTTTTTAACTCCGGTTCTCACATATTGTTTATAAACCTCTGTTAGTTCATTTTTATATTTTTCATGATTCTTGAATGCTCTTTTTGCACTCTTTAAATCATCTAACTCATTATGTATAGCAACTTGATTTTGATAAGACATTAAAAAATATTTGTCAATAGAGCTACATTGTTCCAATAAATCGATAGATTTTTCTTTGTTTCCTAAACCATATTGCATTACGGCAATGTTGTAAGTCAAATCTCTGTCATCGTAGACTTTCTTAGACAAGATATCTAAAATTGGACTAACCTTCTTTTTATCTCTTTTTTCAGAACTTCTGAAATATGACATAGCTAAGTTGGCATTAACATAACTTAGAGTTAATTGAGAAACCTTTGCTTGATTAAATTTCTTTAAAGAAGACTTAAATGCTTTTATAGCTAAAGAATATTCTCCTGAATTAAATAATACAATACCCTGGTCATATAATTCTTGTCCTTCTCTTATTTTTTTTCGTAAACGATCATCAAATTCTGTTATTATTTCATTTCTTAAAACTGTTTTTCCATCTCCTTTTGCTACCAAAGAAATAGGATCAATATTTATTCCTTTTGGGGGTTGTGATTTAATCTTT
Organism: uncultured Flavobacteriales bacterium; assembly: GCA_913048435.1. GTDB lineage: Bacteria > Bacteroidota > Bacteroidia > Flavobacteriales > UBA7312 > UBA8444. Next base: position 98,410 of record CAJWWC010000004.1, read on the forward strand.
ATTTTATCAATTTTATTGGAGTCTTTGGCTTTTTCTTTCTGTTTTGCTATAGCTAATTGTTCTTTTCTTTTCTTTTCAGCCAAATCACTCTGCGCGTATTTTAATTTGTTGAGAATTTTATCTGACTTCTTAGACTCATTTATAGATTGATAAACAGCTGCTAAATTGCCATAAGCTTTAAAAAAATTTTTATCAAGTTTAATTACTGCCTCAAGTTGTTCGGCGGCTAGATTTTCATTATTATTTAAAAAATTAAGAATGGCTAAATTATATAACCATTCTTTTTCTTTTTCTACATTTTTGGTAACCAATTCTAAATATCGAACAACTTTCTTTTGGTTTCGATTATCATTAGTAAGTTGGTGTGATAATGCAAGTTGTAAATTAGGAAAATTTAGTGCGTCATCATTTAATTTAGCTCTTTTGTAATTTTTAAAAGCTGTCTTAAAAGAAATTATAGCTTTCTCATTGTCAGACTGCTGCATTAACTGTACACCTTTTTCGTAGGCTTCATCTGCTATTTTAATTTGTTCTAAAGCTCTATCGCTAAGCCCTTTAGTTTTGGCGTACTCCATTACTATAGATACGTCAGAAATAATAATTAAATCATTCTGACTGATGGAAATGACAACATCATCATCAATTAATAAATTTGTTGCTTTTGAATGTGATGTTACAAATGCAAAAATTGCAATCAAAAAAATAAAATTTCTCATCTGATTTAATTATTTAATTTTTTACGAAAGTAATGAAAATTTAAAAAATATATATTAATGTTTTATTAACTTATAAATTATTTCATTATTATTCATATTGAGTTTTAAATAATAGTTACCATATAATAATTCTGATGTATTAATTTGCCAAAAAAATGAATCATATCCACTGTCGACTATTCTACCTCTCACATCACTTATTTGCCAGAACACTTTTTCGTTATTCTTAGTGTAAATATTAAGAATATTGTTAAATGGATTTGGATAAATGTTCACCAATTTGTTAGTCAAATAAAAAATATCTGTAATTTCAATATCATATGGACTAGACTGCCCCTTGCAACCCTTATTGTCTGTAACTAACAAAGAATAAATGCCAGAAAAGTTTGGCTCAAATATACTATCATTTTCTCCAATAATTTCTCCGTATTCACCATACCATTGGTATGTGTATGGCGGAATTCCAGAAACGGGATTGGTTAAAGTTGGTTCAACAACCATTAATTGTCCGTTTTCAAAATCAATAATCGGATAAATAGCGTTGGGTTCAACCATTACTATATCCTGAATTAAAAAACATCCATTAGAGTCGACTAATTTTATAGCGTATTCACCATCGCAAAGGTTATCAAAAACTAAACCACTATCTAAAGTATTTAAACATATTAATGTATACGGTGGTGTTCCTCCTTGTGATTGACTTATATTAATTGAGCCGTCACAATTGTCATAACAACTTGGATTTGATACATCATATGTGAAATCTAAAGGATTTTGATCAAATAATAAAATTGAATCACTGTAAGTACAAATTTCAGAACTATTTGGTATAAAATAATTAACTGAAAGTTCATAATTTCCAGGTGATAACTGAAAGAAACTATTATCGTCAGAAATATTACCATTTAATGTGAGCCATGAACCAAAATCATTAATAAAAGAATTCACTTGTATGAATCCGTCATTAAATCCTGGACATGTAATATTACCTAAATCATAATCTAGTGAGGATGAATAATGTGGTACATATAAATCAAATTCCTGGGTACAATCATTTGCATCAATAATATTTAATGAATAATAACCCGAATCTAAATTTTCAAATAAGCCATTAGATTGATAAAGTAAACTATCAATCTGATCCAATGAATAAAAATAAACACCACTTGTGCCTCCACTTGCAATGACATTAATTGCCCCTAAATCTGACTGATTTGTATTACTATTAATTGACGGGGCACCACAATATATTGTATCAATTGTTAAATCTGAAATAAAGATAGGATTAGGTTCATCAACAATAAATGACAGAGTATCAGAACAATTTAATTCATCATTTACAATTATATAATGAGAGCCTTGACTCAAACTGTCAAATAAAATCTGTTCCTGCTCAACAAAAGAATTTCCATCAATTGAAAATGAATAATTACCTGTCCCATTAAAAGCTGTTACATAAATTTTAGCTGTTCCATCTTGCTGACATATATCATAATTCACAAGAGCAGGTGAATTTGAATTGAAATAATTTATAGAATCAATTACTAAACAAGGTAAATTATTTAACTCATTAACAGTATGTTGTTTTTCACAACCATAATTGTCGACAATAGTAAATACATAATTTGAATCTCCACATAATTGAGTAAATAAAGCATCATTTTGAAAAATTAAATTATCAATACTGAAAGAATAAGGGCTAATTCCACCTGTAGCTAAAATTGATAGCTCTGAATCACAACTGTAACAACATGATGGTAATGAAAAATTTTCTATTTCAACATCTAATTCATCTGGTGATGAACAAACAAATATAAAAGTATCAGAAACACATCCGTTAGCATCAGAAACATAAAATTGATATTCATTTCCACCTACTAAATTAGTAATATTAGAAGTAGTGAAAGTATTCAAATCACTAATATTATGATATAAGTAATCTTGGGTTCCACCATTTACTGTTATATTAATATATCCATTGGTGTCTCCATGACACAAAACACAATAATCTAAGCTGTCAGATAATTCATAATTGATAATATTTAAAGGAGCCTCTGGTTGATTTAAAAAAATTGAAATAGTATCAGCACATCCAATTCCATCTAAAACTTCAATAATATAATTTCCAGCTGAAAGATTAGTGATCAGATTTGTTTCAATTATCTGATCAAAAACTTTAAACTGATATGGTTCAAATCCACCGGTTACGTTTAATCCAATTTGTCCATCATTAAATCCATAGCATGAAATATTATTGGTCAAACTATCGTCTATTGTCAATATTATTTGATCAGAATAATATATTGTTAAATTTAGAAAAACTAAACTATCACATCCATTTACTGTTAGTATTTCGAAAGTATAGATTCCACTCTCAGTGTAAGTCTCTCCATTCCAATCAAAACTATCACAAGCTATTACATCATCAGAGGAAGATGAACT